>CAZDOO010000039.1:0-47681 GCA_964507045.1 uncultured Verrucomicrobiota bacterium
TTTGCATGCGCTCAGCTTACCTCGCCCACCCCCTGCACGAAAGTGAGATGCCCCCAGCGCATGGCTCGGGCATATCTCGGGCTTGACCTGCCGGCGGCGTTGACCTAAGGTTGCCTGCTCGCTGTGCGGCGGACACTCAACACTATCCTGCCTACTGGACTTTATCAGCGACGAACGGAAAGGTTTGCTTGTGAATGTGACATTACAGAGTTTGGCCCCGTGCAAGAAGCTCATGCGGGTGGAAGTCGAGGCGGCGAAGGTGGATGAAACCTTCGAGGCCGTGACCAAGGATTTTCGGCGCGAGGCCAGCCTGCCGGGCTTTCGGCCGGGCAAAGCGCCGCGCGAGATGGTGCTGCGGAAATACGAGAAGGACATCGAGGATGAGACCAAGCGAAAGCTCATCTCCGAGTCGTATCGCCAGGCCGTCGAGGAGCAGAAGCTGGATGTGCTGGGCCACCCTGACATCGAGGAGATTCAGTTCAGCCGCGGCCAGCCGCTGCAGTTCGCCGCCACGATCGAGACCGCGCCGGAATTCGAGCTGCCCGAATACAAGGGTCTGCCGGTCAAGCGCGAGCTGCACAGTGTCACTGACGCGGACCTTGAGCAGGCGCTCAACCTGCTGCGGGAGCAGCGGGTGAGTTTCCAGAAGGTCGAGCGCTCCGTTCAGACCGGCGACATCGTCGTGGTGAACTACACCGGCACCTGTGACGGCAAGCCGATTACCGAGATCGCGCCCACCGCCAAGGGGCTCACAGAGCAAAAGGGGTTCTGGGTGGAAGCCAAGCCGGATTCGTTCATTCCGGGCTTCGCCGACCAGCTCATGGGCGCCAAAGCGGGCGACAAGCGCGCGGTCACGGTGGATTTCCCGACCGATTTCGTGACCTCCCAGCTCGCCGGCAAGAAGGGCGCTTACGAGGTGGAAGTGGTGGAGGTGAAAGAGAAAGTCCTGCCGTCGCTGGATGACGAACTGGCCAAAGGCTACGGCGCGGAGAGCCTGGAGAAGCTCCGGGAGGGCGTGCGCCGGGACTTGGAGAACGAGCTGAAGTTCAAGCAGGAGAAAGCCCTGCGCACCGAGCTGTTGCGCGCGCTCATGGGCCGGGTGGCTTTTGAGCTGCCGGAAACGGCGGTCGCCCAGGAAACGCGCAACGTGGTCTATGACCTGGTGCAGGAAAACGCCAAGCGCGGCGTCTCGCGCGAGGTAATCGAGCAGCAGAAGGAGCAGATCTACTCCGCCGCAACCAAGAACGCCAAGGAGCGCGTCAAACTCCAGTTCCTGATGCAGAAGATCGCGGAGAAGGAAGACATCAAGGTCTCCCAGGAGGAAATCGCCCACCGCATTCAACACCTGGCCGGGGTGTACCAGATTCCGCCGGACAAGTTCCTGAAGGACCTGCAGAAGCGCAACGGCCTGATTGAAGTCTATGACCAAATCATGAACGAGAAGGTCATCGAGTTTCTCCAGCAGAACGCAAAGATAGAGGACGTGGCGCCCGATTCGCCGCCGCCACCGGAAGCCCCCGCGGTCAAGCCGAGCTGAGAGTTGCCGCTCTAACCCCTGAAGACCCCCGGTTCCGGGAGCCGGTGAGTGCGAGGCTGTCGCCTCAGCGGCCACGCACGCCCATATCGCACGAAGTTGACAATTGACGATGAGTGGAATTGGTGGACATTGGGATTACGCCGCCAAACCCGGTCGGAACAATGCATTGGAAGCTGACAGCAGGCATTACGCTGGTCATGGTGGGGATTTTCGTGGCGGGGATCCTCGTCCTTAACAGAAACCGCACCCGTCCCGGCGTCACTGTGACGCTCCGCGTTGCGGTTTCACCCGGAGAGCAGGCGGACTTCGTGACCGGTCAGGCTAATTCCGCACGGTTTAAGTACCTGGTCGGCAAGCAGGCTGGGGTAAAGCCGGGGCTGGCCCAGAAGCTCTCCATTAAGATGGTGCCGAACTCATCGCTTTTAGAAGCCCGGATCGGGGTGCTGACGAAAGACGAAGGCCGTCGCTATGCAGGGGTGTTCGTGCATACGCTTCAGGATCTATGCGGCAAACAGGTGCGGTTAGTTCTGGCAGAGCAGTCCATCCGTTGACTGGAGGATCTTACACGAAGAGCGAACCGCCCGCAGCCACAAACTGTGCTGGCGCGTCTGTGCTGCCCGCCGGACAGCGCCGAAGAAACGCCCTGTCTTAGTCTGTCACCACATCGCCCAACAACCGTCCGCTTCGTACATCTGGGAGCCGCGATAGGTCTGCATGCTTCTGAGTTTCTTCCACGAGACGGAGCCATCCAGCAGGCCGATGTTGCCGCCCAAGGCTCCGATGTCAGCGGAAGTTTGGCCTTCCGGGTCGGCGGTGCCGAAGTCATTGCCGAGCATGATGGCGCCCCCCTTGGCATGCGGAGCGATGGCGCTGCCGTAGCCAGGGGACCAGTCATTCATTTCCGTGAACAGGGGCGCCGTGGGACCCAAGTTTGCGCTCTCGCCGGTAACTTTCTGAGGTGATACCCAAGTTGCATTTCCGGAAATAGGAGGCCAGGGCGTGTTGATATGGCCACCCAGGTAGTTGTAGCCAAGGACATAACCATAGCCACCGTTAAACCACCCTGTCGCAGTATTGAACGGGGCGCGGAGGCTGGGGCAACCAAGCACCTTGTAGTTCCCGGAGTATTGAACCATTCTGGCCCACATGTTGGTGGAGAGAATCGGGATAGAATCGTCCAGCGGGCCATTCTGGGAGGCGCCGTTTGGAAGCCATTGATTGCTATCGTCAGCGTACATGTGCGCAGCGAGAAGGAACTGGCGTTGGTTATTCAGGCAACTGGCTCGCTGGGCTCGTTGTTTAGCCCCCGCCAGGGCCGGCAAGAGGAGCGCGGCCAGAATGGCGATGATGGCGATAACCACAAGCAATTCAATCAAGGTAAAGGCCGGGCGTTGCTGCAGCTCTGAAGATTTCAAAGTGAGAGTCCTCCGGATGGGGTGTCGGCTAAGGTTGCTCGGCGGCACGGTAGAACTGGCGCGACTGGCCGGCGTTGATCGTATTGGTCAACCGCGCCAAACCGTTCGTGGCGAGCACCAGTTGATTAGTAAGCCTGGGCCAAGTCGAGGCAGAAGCCCCAAGCGAGTTGGTGGCCCGCACTTCGATTTTGGGGAGGCGATTGGAATCAATCGGGGTTCCGTCTGCGGTGCCCACGACCAGCTGCAATTGGGTGCTGTTCAGAAACTGGGGGGAAAGCAGTTTGAGTGGTGGCGGGGTCGGCACCGAGACATCCACGCAAATGCCTCCCCGAGTGCTTCGGGCGTAGATGCGTCCATTGCTGTAGGCCGGGCTGTTCCAGCATTTGCCATGGTTCGTCTCGCTGAATTGGAAGGCTTGGAAGCGCGCTAGTTCAGCATAACCGTAGGGGGTTGGATTTACCAAAACCAGTTGGCCGTCCTCGGTGAGGGAAAGAACGTAGTGGTTCACGAGGATGGTGCCGCCTTTGCCGAAGTTGGGTGTGGACCACATCAGGCTGCCGGACGCCAACTCCAGGCAGTTGAGTGGGCAGGTGAGGTAACTACCGTTGGCGAACTGACCGTAGAGGTAGCCCTGATAGACCACCGGCGTCATCCAGATGCTTTGGTAAGTGGTGTCCGGGTAAGTCTGTTTCCAAAGTTGATTGGTCATCCACGAGCTGTTCGTATAGCTGATTCTTACGGCTGCCGACCCCTTGTTATAACCCGCTGTGCAAAATAGGATGTTTGAATAGACCACCGGCGACGCCCCCATTGAAGTGGCGATGGAGCCCCAAGGATAGGTGTATTTCCAGAGCAGGGCACCCGTGTTCCGGTCGAGCGAAACGATTCCAGTGACGGTGGCGAAGAGAACCTGCTGCGTGCCCAGGATTGTGGCTACCACGGGCGTGGTGTGCGTTAGCTTTTCGTTCTGGCTTCGCCAAGCCCAGGATCCGTCCGTCGCGCGGAACGCATACAGGGTCTGGTTGTTCGTGGAGGTGTTAAGGTTGACGAAGATTAGATCATTGTCGAGGCGGGGTGACGCAGCGTTATTCCAGCCGCTGCCAACCTCCGAGGCGCCGTAGAGCGTCTTCAAGTCTCTTATCCAATTCGTGGAGCCATTCTTCACGTTCAGGCTGGCCAGCACCAGGTGGCCCGACAACACAATGACGTTGGTGTCGGTGACAGCCGGCGTACTGCGCGGCCCATCACCTGTATTATAGGGAGACGTCCCATCGCCGCCGTTGCCAACTGAATCCGGTGAGTCTCCTGGAGCAGTTCCAACCGGCGACGCCCAAATATTCGTGCCGGTGGCGGCGTCCACGGCCACGCATACTTCCATAAGCTGCTCGCCAATTGTCCTGGAGATCAACGTGAAGGCCCGTCCCTGGTTGACCGCGAACGAACTAAACCCGTTAGTGAGCGACATATTCGTCCAGACCACAAAACCTGGGCTGTTGGTGGCCCACGTCGCGGCAATGGGATCGGGGGAGATACCATCAGTCGTCGGCCCGCGGTACTGCGGCCAATCCGTAGCGAGAGCCACCGCTGGCCCAAGCAACAGCATGCCCAGCGCTGCTCCGACTCGGGCGCTGCTGGCTTCGGATGCCGAGGCTTCCGTCATAAGGAACCGAACAACATAGCACAGCCCTCCCCTCGCCGCAAAAGTAGCACTATCGAGACGGCTTGGTCTCTCGTGTTTGACCTGCGCCATGCTGTCCGCTACCCGTTTGCTCTCACGCTTCGGCGTCCGCTTGCTCCAGCACTTTGGAAATCTGCGATGCGAGGTTGGCGGCTTTGCGGGTGTGAGGCGGCGACGAACGTTTGGCAAGGGCGCGTTCCCCTGCGTCCTTACCGGCTTGGGTGCGGGCGGGCCGGGCCGCGCTACTGGGTCCGCCCGAACTTCTTCTCCAGCTCCCGGAAGTTCATTTCGATGAGCGTCGGCCGGCCATGTGGACAGGTGTAGGGCATCGCGCAGTGGCGCAGGTCCGCGATCAGGTTCTCCAATTCCCGCCCGGCGAGCGGGTCGTGGGCCTTCACCGCATGGCGGCAGACCGTTTTGGCGACGGTATGCTCGCCGAGCCGCAGGGCATTGAGTTCCCGACCGGCGGCTTTTAGCTCATCCACCAGCTCGATCACGAACCGGCGGGCGTCGGGGGCCTTCACCAGCGGCGGCAGGGCATCGAGCAGAAAGGTGCGCTCCCCAAACTCGCTCAGGCCCACTCCCAGCCGTGTGAGAGCGGGCAATTGCTCCCGCAGGAAGGTGGCATCGCGCGCCGATAGCTCCACGGTCTCGGGCAGCAGCAGGCGCTGGGAAGGCGCCTGGTCGTGCCGTTCCAGCCGGGCGAGCATCTGCTCGAACAGGATTCGCTCGTGGGCGGCGTGCTGGTCGAGCAGCACCAGGCCGCGGTCGGATTCCAGCACCACGTAGAGCCGGCCAATCACACCCACCAGCCGCAGCGGAACGTTGAGCAGGGGAACGGGCTCGGAAGGAGGAGGAGTTAAAGGCGTTGAATGGGTCGCGTCAGTTGCCGGGGGTTCGGGTATGGGGGCTGAGGGGCCGGGGGGCGGCGCTGCTGGGAGCGGCGCGGGGCCGAAGCCCATGCGCAAGGATGGCTGTTGGGCGGCGGGCGGGCGGGGCTGAGCCGGAACGGGCTTCAGCGCCGCCGGGAAATTCGGCAGCGCCGACTGCTCGACTGGCGGAGCCGGTTGCTCCGGGGCGGACGTTCCCTGCGCCGCAACCTTCGCGCCGGCGGGTTCCGGCTTGCCGGTGTGGAAGGCGAGCAGCGCCTGCCGGACGGCTTGTGCCACCAGCCGGCGCACATCCGCTTCCCGATGAAACTTCACCTCCCGCTTGGCCGGATGAATGTTCACGTCCACGCCCGCCGGATCCATCTCCAGGAACAGGCAGGCAACGGGGTAGCGCCCTTTCATGAGCGCGGTGTGATACCCTTCGAGCAGCGCGAAGTTCAGCCCGCGATTCTCCACGGGCCGCCGATTCACGAAGAGGTGCTGGTCCTCGCGCGTGGAACGGGAAACCCCGGGCGCGCCGATGAACCCCCAGAGCCGGAGCCGCGTTGCGGGTTGCGGGTTGAAGGTTGAGGGCTGCGGGGCTTCTGCGTCCGGCTCTTCAGGAGATTGGAACTCGGCGCAGTAGTCCACTGTGAGCAGCTTCTGTTCGCCGCCGTAAAGCGCGCGCAGGCGTTCCCGCAGGGCGGCCAAGCGCGACGCGGCGTCAGTTCCCGTCCTGACGGGGGGCAGTTGCCAGACCAGGCGGCCCTCTCGCCGGAAGGTGAACGCCACTTCCGGATAGCCCAGCGCCGCGAGCATTAAATAGTGCTGGATGTGGGCGGATTCCGTCTCCTCCGTGCGCAGAAACTTCCGCCGCGCGGGCAGATTGAAGAAGAGCTGCCGCACTTCCACGCTTGTTCCCGGCGCGGCGCCCGCCGCTTTGACCTCCACGATCTTGCCGCCGCTGATGACGATTTGGGTCCCCTCGGGCGAATCGGCGGCTTTCTCGCGGGTGGTGAGGGTGAAGCGGCTGACGCTGGCGATGCTGGGCAGCGCCTCGCCGCGAAACCCCATGGTGGCGATGGCGGCCAGGTCTTCGGCCCGCCGGATCTTGCTGGTGGCATGGCGCTCCAGGCAGAGCAGCGCGTCGTCGCGGCTCATGCCGCAGCCGTCGTCCACCACGCGCACCAGGCTGCGCCCGCCCGCCTGGACTTCCACCGTCACGCGCGCGGCTTGCGCGTCCAGGGCGTTCTCGACCAGTTCCTTCACCACGCTGGCCGGGCGCTCAATCACCTCGCCGGCGGCGATTTGATTGGCCACTTGCTCGGGCAGCAGGCGGATGCGGTTCATATGTTTGCTGCCAGCTTACAGAAGTTGCCTGGTGACCGGAAGCGGTCCCCCGGGCTCCCCGGCAACTCCTGCAACTTTGCCACTCATGCAACTCATGGGGCCTTTTGCGTTGGCTGGCGCCGGGGCAAGCCGAAGGAGAAGACAGCCCCGTTTCCCGGCTGGTTGCGCGCCGCAATCCAGCCATTGTGATCGGTGATGATCCGTTTGCAGATGGAAAGCCCCAAGCCGGTGCCATGCGCCTTGCCATGCGTCGCAAAGACCTCAAAGAGATGTCCCGCAACCTCCGGCGCGATGCCCCGCCCGCCGTCCTCGATGTCGGTGACCACTTCCTTCTCGGTGACGTGGAAACGCAGGATGATCTTGCCTCCCTCCGGCATAGCGTCGGTGGCATTATGCACGAGATTGAAAAAGACGCGGCGCAGCCGTTTCGGATGGAGGAACAGCTCGACCGACGGCGGCGGATTCGCCAATTCCAGCGTGACTGACTTCAGCGCCGCTTCCGGGCCGAGCTCCTCCAGGAGCTGCGTCACAAACACGCCATAATCCGCCGGCACCAGCACAAAGTTCGACTGCGAGCCCTGGGTGAAGTCGAGAATCTCGCCGATCAACTCGCTGATGCGCTCGACCTGTTTGCGGATGCGCGCTCCCGCTTGCTGCCGCATTTCCGGCGTTGCCCGCTCCATGCCGGCCATCTCGGCCGTCAGGCCGATGACGTTGAGCGGGTTCTTCAAGTCATGGACGATGGACCGGGCGAAGCGCCCCACGATCGCCAGGCGCTCGGTTTGGAGCACCTCCCGCAGGTATTGCTGGTTGAATTCCCGCAGCCGGTGGCTGATCTCCCGCAGCAGCGCCAACGCCAGCGCCGGCGAGCGATCCACCAACGTCAGGATTTCCGCGCGGGGAATGAAATAGACCGCGGTTTTCGTCCTGGCCACCGCGCATGCCGAACGCGGCTTGTTCTCAATGATCGCCATCTCGCCAAAGACATCGCCCGGCCCGACCTGGGAAAAGACGAGCCGCACTTTCTGGTCCACCAATCCCGATATCTCCACCAAGCCGTCCCGCACCACGTAAAGGCCGTCCCCACTGTCACCTTCCTTGAATATCTCCTGCCCCGCGGCAAACGCCCGCTCCCGGGTAACGTAGCGCAGGGCGCTCAGCTCCGCCGGGCTGAGCTGACAGAAAAGCTTGCTGGTTTCGAGCGTGACCACGCACGCACTTTAGGAAAAAGCAGGCCCAGGTAAAGCCATTTGCGGCCGGGCCCGGCGAGCGGGAGGCGGGTTTGTTTGCGTTGGCAGAAGCGGACGCGTCAGCGGTTCAATGCTCGTCCCATCCCGCCGCGCTCAACTCTCCGAGTATTTGAGGGCCATCTTCTCGATCGGCACTCCGGTGACGCGCTTGGCATCCCTGAACGCAAAGGCCAACTCCATATTCTTCAGCCGCCACGTCTCAACAAAGTTGAGCGCCCGGTCAATCAGCTTGAAGTCACGCGCGGCGGCCGGGTCGCTGGTCCAGCGGTCAGGACCTTGGAAGTAAAGCCCGGTTACCGTGTTTCGCAAGAGTGTTTTCATGTCCTTATGGACGTTCTGGTCAATTGCGCTGCTTTTCAGTTAAGCATCACCGGTGCCAGCCGTGTTTCTGGCCGGAAATGGGCCTGTTTGCGTGATTTCGTCCGCGGTCGGGCAGGATTTTCACTCAGGTTGCGTGAAAATGACGCGTGCGGACTGATTGCGGTCCTGGCGACGGACGCCAGGGAGGGAGCGGAGCCGGGGAGACCCCGCGTGAGCGACGGAGTTGGAGGGGACTCCGTCGAGACGTCACGTCCACCAGAACCGCTCCAATATAGCTCATTCCTGATGCTGCTACAAATGCGTCCCGTCCGGTACCTACACGCTGCCCGGTTTGACGGCGGGCATGGCCGCCAGGTCGGGCGGCAACCGGCTGGGCTCGAAAGTTTCCACCTGCAGGGAGATCAAGCTGTACCTGGGCACGCCGAAGTTCACCGCGCCGCCGGAGCGATCCACCGCCATGGCAACCCCCACGACCTGTCCGCCGTGCGCGCGAACGATATCCAGGGTCTCCTGCACGCGCCCCCCTTTGGTAACCACGTCCTCCACGACCAAAATCTTCTCGCCCGGCGCGATTCGGAAGCCGCGCCGGAGAGCCAGTTTGCCCTGCTCCTTTTCGACGAAGATGAACCGCAGGCCAAGCTGCCGCGCCACCTCCTGACCCAGCACCAGCCCGCCCATAGCCGGTGCGACGACCGTGACGGCGCCGAGCGCGGCCACCTGGCGCGCCAGTTCCCCCCCGAGCTTCTCCACCACCGGCATCTGCTGCAGGGCCAGCGCGCACTGAAAGTATTGGCGGCTGTGCAAGCCGCTGCGAAGCACAAAATGGCCTTCCAGCAGCGCGCCGCTCGTGCGAAAGATCTGTAGAACTTCTGTTCCGGTCATGGCGGGATGGTAAGCGCCGCCGCCGGACTGCAAAGCGCAAAGTGGCTTCTTCTCCGGGGCCGCCTGTGATTACACTGCGGGCGTGCCTAAATGGTGCAAGACCATCATTGCCGTTCTGCTGCTCCCGGTGTGCGCCGGCGCCGCTTCCGCTTTGTGGATGGTCCTGCGGGCCAGCGGCGGCGCGGACACAACCTGGGTGCCTTTTCTGGCCGGCGCCGCCTGCTGGGTGGTGATCTACCTGCTGCTGCCAAAACCGATGTGGATCTACATCTTTGGCCACGAGCTCACCCACGTCCTTTGGACCTGGCTGTTTGGCGGCAAAGTGAAACGGTTCAAGGCCTCGGCCAGCGGCGGCCAGGTGGTCGTCAACAAAAGCAACTTCCTCATTGCGCTGGCCCCTTACTTCTTCCCGCTCTACGCGGTGCTGGTGGTGCTGATCTTCCTCGCCGGCCATTGGCTGTGGAACTGGCGCCATTACCTGGTCTGGTTTCACCTGCTGCTCGGGGCCGCCTACGCCTTCCATGTCACCTTGAACTGGCACATCCTGAAGTGCCGCCAGTCGGATATCAGCGACCAGGGCTATCTATTCTCGGCGGTCATTGTCTTTCTCGGGAACGTGGCGGTGTTGTTGGTGGGCATCCCGCTGCTGGTGCCCAAGGTGGGGGTGTTCACCGCGCTCGGCTGGTGGCTGGAGTGCGCCGGCGAAACGCTGCACCAGCTTGGAAGGATGTGGTGAGACCGCTGGAAGCCGCCAGAAATCGCTTGCCTCATTCCGGCTGGCGTGCTAGGGTGGCAACGTGAATGGCAATCTAAACCTGCTGCTTGGGTTCGCGCTGCTGCTGTGTAGCGCGGCGGTAGGGTTGTAGCCTTTCACCAAAGTTTACTAAACCCCACTGCCGCAGCCGGCGGTGGGGTTTTTTATTTCCCCGGCCGCCCGGCGGTGTTAACAAGAAAGCGATACAATCATGCTCAAAGAACCGTCTGCCAAATACCGTCCGTTTCCGCCGGTCCACTTGCCCGACCGCCAGTGGCCGGGTCGCACGCTGACCCGCCCGCCCTTGTGGTGCAGCGTGGACCTCCGCGACGGCAACCAGGCGCTGGCCGTCCCCATGAACGTCGGCCAGAAGCTCGAACTGTTTCAGACGCTCGTGAAGTGCGGCTTCAAGGAAATCGAAGTCGGCTTCCCGTCAGCCTCCAACACCGAGTTCACCTTCAACCGTCGGCTCATTGAGGAAAACCGCGTTCCCGAGGACGTCGCGCTCCAGGTCCTGGTGCAGGCGCGCGAGGATCTGATCGAGCGCACCTTCGACTCTCTCGTGGGCGCGAAGAAGGTCATTATCCACCTCTACAACTCGACTTCCCCGGCCCAGCGCCGGATCGTCTTCGGCATGTCCAAGGAGGAAATCCTCCGTGTCGCGGTGCGCGGCGCCAAATGGGTTTACGAACGCCTGCCCCGGCTCCAGGGCACGGACGTCCGGCTCGAGTATTCGCCGGAGAGCTTCAGCGCGACCGAGGTCGAGTTCGCCCGGGAGGCCGCCGAGGCCGTCATGGAGGTGTGGCAGCCCACGCCCCAGCACAAGATGATTCTCAACCTGCCGGACACGGTCGAGGTGGCTACGCCCAACGTGTATGCCGACCAGGTTGAGTGGATTTGTCGCAATATCAAGAACCGTGACTCGCTCACCATCAGCCTGCACACGCACAACGATCGCGCGACGGGCGTGGCGGCCACCGAATTGGGCATGTTGGCCGGCGCCGATCGCGTGGAAGGCACCCTCTTCGGCAACGGCGAACGCACGGGCAACCTGGACATTGTCACCGTGGCCCTCAACCTCTACATGCAGGGCATTGACCCGAAGCTCGACTTCAGCGACCTCAACACCCTTTGCGACGTCTATGAGCGCTGCACCGGCATGACCGTCCCGCCGCGGCATCCCTACGCCGGCGAACTGGTCTTCACCGCCTTCAGCGGCTCGCACCAGGATGCCATCAAGAAGGGCCTCGCCGAATGGGGCACCGGCCGCCAGAAGTACTGGGAGGTGCCGTATCTGACGATTGATCCGACCGACCTGGGCCGCGAATACCGCGAGGTGATTCGCGTCAACAGCCAGTCGGGCAAGGGCGGCGTCGCCTACCTGCTCGAAAACGAATACGGCATCTTGCTGCCCAAGGAAATGCAGCGCGAGTTCGGCCCCATCGCCAACGAAGAGGTGGACCGTCTGGGGCGCGAAGTGACCGGCGCCGAGCTCAAGGCGATGTTCTGGCGCGAATACATCGAGCGCAGCGCGCCGTGGCAGCTCCAGGGATTCAAGACCGAAAGCCGCAACGGCATGGTGCGCTGCCGCGCGCGGTTGCTCCGCGACGGCAAGCCGGTCGAGATTGCCGGGCAGGGCAACGGCCCGCTGGCCGCGCTGGTCCATGCCTTCAGCACCACTGATTTGCCGCGCTTCGAGATCGCGAACTATAGCGAGCACGCGCTGAGCGCCGGCGAGGAAGCGGCGGCCATTGCGTACATCCAGATCAAGCACACCGATGGCCGCACCCGCTGGGGCTCGGGCGTGGACACCAACATCGAGCTGGCGTCGGTGCGAGCCGTCCTCAGCGCTCTCAACCGCTCATGAGACCAGGCGCGCGGCTGCTGTTGCTCCTGGCGCTGCAGTTCGGTGCCGGGCTCACTGCCCCGGCCCCGGCGCGCGCCGAGCCCGCAGGGCAAGCTGCCGCCGGCGTCCGCAAATTGCAGGACCTTGTCCTCTACCAGGATGACAAGTTCTACAGCAGCTTCCCCTCGATTGTGCGGCGCCCGGACGGGGAACTGCTCGTCGCCTTTCGCCGCGCCCCGGAGCGCCGCGTATTGGGCGAGCGCAGCACCAGCCACACCGATCCGAACAGTTACCTGATGCTCGTCCGGTCGCGCGATGAGGGCCAGACCTGGAGCCCAACGCCCGAACTGCTCTACGCCCACCCCTACGGCGGCTCGCAAGACCCCTGCATGGTGCAATTGCGCGATGGTTCGATCGTTTGCACCAGCTACGGCTGGGCCCTGTTACAAACCGATGCCGCGGCCAAACTGAAGCATCCCTTCCGCCACGGGAACTTCGTCCTCATGGGCGGCTACCTGCTCCGCTCCCGGGACGGCGGCCATTCCTGGCAAGGCCCGATCATCCCGCCGCCGACCCCGGGGGAGACCGTGTTCGATCCATTCGGCCGGCCGGTGCCGGCCTATAACCGCGGCGCCATGTGCGAAGGCAAGGATGGCCGGCTCTACTGGGTGGTCACCTCCAAGACTTCGACTTCGGCCGGAGCCCAGGGAACCCACCTGTTCATCTCCTCAGACCAAGGCAGCAACTGGACCTACTCCTGCCCGGTCGCCGCCGATGCGAAGGTGGTCTTCAACGAAACCTCGCTCTACGAAACGCCGAAAGGTGACCTGGTGGCCTTCATGCGGACGGTGGATTTCGACGATCACACCACCGTGGCGCGCTCGGTGGACCACGGCAAGAGTTTCCAGCCCTGGCAGGATGCCGGCTTTCAGGGCCACCCCCATTACGCACTCCGCCTGCCGGACAACCGCGTGCTGCTGGTCTATGGTTACCGCCATGCGCCCTTCGGCATCCGCGCGCGGGTCCTGAATGCCGAATGCACTGATCTGGCCTCGGCACCGGAAATTGTCTTGCGCGACGACGGCGGCAGCGGCGACCTCGGTTACCCGTGGGCGGCCCTGCTCTCGGAACATCGCGCCCTGGTCGTCTATTACTTCAACTCCGCAAACGGCACCCGACACATTGCCGGCACGCTGCTGGCCATTGACTGATGCACGTGCCCTCGGCAATCCCTCCCTGCATTCGCCGATCGTAAGGACCGGCGCAAGCATAACCACAACAGGCGGAGCAAAAAAGGCAGCAGAGCTTTCTTGGAACGATGCCGTGCGAATAAACGATCGGCGCTCCAGCATTCCCTTTTCATCGCTCGCTTTAGGTTCTGATCGTCCAGAAACTTCAATCCCAATACAGATGGACAACAAACCAAGAACTGTAACGTTAACGCATGGCATGGATTACACATTTTCAGGCTAATTATGCCTGGCTTCGGCCCATTTCTACAGGATATTTGGGCTCGCGAGGACGCTCGCCCGAGGCACGCCTGCGCATTCAAGGTATTGATCAACTCATCGAGTTTATTGGCGAGAGCCCAGACCTCGGCCTGCGTGAGCGGGTTGGAGACGCTCGGACACGGCGTATAGCCCTCAACTCTCAACGCTCGCCAGCCAAGTTGAACCGCCAAGTAGTCCATCCTTAACCCCTGCTATACCCCTCCTAAACCCCTCGTATGCCCCTCGTATACCCCTCGTATGCCCCTCGTATACCCCTCGTATGCCCCTCGTATTTCAAATACGAGGGGTATACGAGGGGTATACGAGGGGTTTAGGAGGGGATTACGATGGGTTATTGCGAGCTTACGCACCGTTTTGCGTTTGGCGGCAGGCGTTTGACCCAGTCATCGTTTGGCTAATCTCTGGCTTGAAGCCGAGCCTGAGGATGTATGGCGTGGGCGAGCGACCTCGCGAGCCCCGATTCTTTTCACTGGAAGCGTGTTTGGGCTCGCAGGGACCCTCGCCCCAGTTTGGGTTTTCAAACAGGCTTTTGGGCTGTTTCAATGTAAATCACACGGTATTGCTGGCATATTGACATGGGGAGCTTGTCTTGGAGGGGTAGCACATATGGACGGTTCAAGCCGTGGCCCGCGGAATGCTGCCGGGGATGCATGAGTGCGATCGTCTATAGAGTGAACCGGAAGGGCGGCGATTATATCAAAGCGGCTGTGGTTCCGTCGAACCACTCGGAGGAATCCCATTTCGGTGTGCTGGATGGGGTGGTCCTCAGCTTCCTGCTGCTCTGCGTGGCTGGACTCGTTTGCCTGCTGGCCATGAGCTGACAGGGGCCGCCGAACAAGGCAAAGCCTGAGAAGTCTAGCGTTTGGCCGAGTCTTTGGGTGAGCGCACCGGCCCACCTGGGCTCGGCGGCGGGGCGTTGGTATCCTTGGACCGGAAGGCGGAGCGCAGGAGCCAGTGACGCTTGAGACCTTGGATGAAGGTGTCGGCATCCACGATCGTGCGGGAGATTTCACTGAGCATGTTGGTGTTGGCCTGGACCTGGCCGTTGAGGTTACTGGTCAGGTTGGCCAGGTGGTCGAGGGAGCGGCCCAGGTTCTCGGCCAGGGCGGTGAGGTTGGTATCGGCATGGGCCAGGGCGGCATCGGCCTGGGTTAAAGCGGTATGGGCGGTGCCCAGGGTGCTTTCGATCTGGCGGTGGAGATTGGTCGGCAACAGCCACTCGCCCAGCGCGCCGGGTTCATTCAAGCGCGCCGTGATGACCGTGATGTTGCTGACCGCGGGCCGCGCGTCTAGGGCCGCCACGTTCAGGTTCGAGGTCAGGCAGGCGCTGTTGGAGAGCACCGCCGCGAGCTGGTTGGTCAGCCGCAGGATGTTGGGCAGGGCCTGTTCGACTTCCTCCACCAGCTTCTCCAGCCGCTCCGTGACGGCCGCGGATTCGTCCACTACCAGTTGATAGCCCTTGGTCTTCCGGGTGAAAGGGTCGTAGCGGGCTTCCCGATCATTCCAGATGCCGGTCATGAACTTGCGCTCCTCGGCGGTGTTCATGATGAGGAGATTGGTGTAGCCGGCGAGGGTCAGCGCCGTAATATTGCCAAGGGGCGTCTTGGCCTTGGCAAGCAGGTTGGTGCCGGTCTCATCCCAGATTTCCTGCGCCAATACCCATTTGGAGGAATCGGGCAGTTGACGCACTTCGGTCGGTGTTACTTCGCGCAAGGGGTAGAAGACGTAAGTCGGGTAGCCGCCGGTGCCTTTGGTAACTTCCAGCACGCGTTTGCCGAGCAGGTCGGCGGTGGTCACTTTGGCGCGCGAGCCTTGCGTCCAAAGATAGCCGTAGTAGGGGTCTTTGATGGCGAACTGGACGTAGATGTTGTGCTGGAATTCCTCGGGCGGCATGGGCTGCATGTCGGTGATCTGCCCGACGGTCAGACCCATCAGCATGACCGGGTCCCCGATCTTGAGCCCCGTGGCGCGATCGGTGAAGGTGTAATAGGGGGCTTTGGTCAGGAACCAGCCTTTGCGCTCGGCGGTATGATAGACGTAATAGGCGAAGCCAAACACCAGCAGCGCCATCGCCAGGGCCACGAACCAGCCAACGGCCCGTTCCATGCGGCTGAGGCGCGTGCGCAATTGCGGCGTTAGATCTTGCAAGGCCATGCGAACAAGGCGGGGCGCTGGAGTGATGGAGTGTTGGAATCCTCCAGCAAGACAGCACTCCAACACTCCAGCACTCCAGCACTCCGTTTCCTGTTATTCCAATACTCCATCACTCCAATACCCCGTTATTCTGCCGTTTAGGTTCGTTCCGTCAATAACTCCCGCACAAGTTCCTCGCTGGCAGCCGCCAAACGACTCCAGTCGCCCAGCACCCGCAAGCTGCGGTCCCGCAGGAACGCAAACTGCCGGGCGTGGCCTTTCCAGGGCCGGAAATCGGCTGTGGTGACGACTAGCGTCGCCGGCCGGCCGTCCAGAAGACGGTGCCCCCTGGAAAGTTGATCCAGGAAGCCGAGCCACCAGCTTGCCTGCCGCGGGTCCAGGCCCGCCAACGGATTGTCCACCAACAGCACCTCCGGCTTCAGCGCGAGCGCGCGGGCCAGGGCGGCCCGCTTCTGCCAACCGCGTCCCAGCATGCCCGGCAGCCTGTCGGCCCAGGGCTCCAGTTCGAGGCACGACAAGAGCTCGCCGACCGCGGCTGCCGCGTCGGCCCGGCTCAGGTCATGGTGATAGCGCAAGGGCAGCGCAACATTCTCCCAAACTGTAAGGTGATTGAACAAGTGGCCATCCTCGAACACCAAGCCCAGGCGCAGCCGCGTTTTGAGGCGGGCGTCCTCGAAGATGGGCATCGGTTCCCCGAAGAACCGGTACTGTCCCCGCTGCGGCGCCATCAAGCCGCCGGTGAGCATGAGAAAATCGCTCTTGCCCGCGCCGTGCAGCCCGGCTACGACCCAGTAATCGCCCGTGTTCACCGTCCAGTCAATGTTCTCCGCGACCGTCATTGCGGGGTCGTGCAGGGCGCCGACCGCCAGGCGGGTCATTTCGATTGCCGGCATCCCGGCCGGAACTGGAAGCGGCTGCGTCATGTCACGAGGTAGATGATGATGAACAGCGCGTCAATCAGGACACAGGCGACAACGCTTTGTGCGACGGCGGCGACGGTCGCATTGGACACTTCCTCGAGGCGCAGCGGCTGGGCCAGGCCGTGGTAGCAGGTTACCAGGGCGATAATCGAGCCGAACAGGAAAGCCTTGACGGCCAGCAGCACGAAGTCCAGCCCGCTGAGAGCGCTGGCCAGTTGGCGGACATAATCGCCCGGGCGCAGCGGCACATCCTGCAAGAACGCCCAGAGATACCCGCTGAATAGAGCGCCGAGTATCAGATACACCGTGAGCGCAAAGACGCCCAGTGCCATGCCCACCACACGCGGCACAACCAGGTAGTGCACCGGGTCAATGCCCAGGGCTTCCAGCGCCTCCACTTCGCCCATCGCCCGGGCGGTGCCCAGTTCAATCACATTGGCCGTGCCAACGCGCGCCAGGACCAACAGCGCCGTCACCAGCGGGCCCAGCTCGCGCACGACTACCACGACCATAATTGTCCCCAGAAAATTGATAGCGCCGACCCGGGTGAGCCAGGAAACGGTCTGGCCAATGACCACCAACCCCAGCGCTGCGGCCATGAAGAGGAACATGGGCATCAGCCGGAGCCCGGCGCGGGAAGCTTCCTGAAACACCAGCGGGCGCATGACCTGTCGGGCCACGCGGAAGCGGCTGATCATCGCCCCCAGCGTGATCAGGGCAAATGCGCCGATTCCCTGGAGCGTGAGCAGAAACCGGAACAGCCCCCGGCCGACATAGCTCGTAAAGGACCGAGGCAGCGGCAGGCGCAGCAGCAGACGCGCGCCGGAGGCACCGACGGCACTGGCATTCCCTTTTTCCACGCGGAGAGCGTAGGGTCAGCACCTGTGCCGGTCAAGTTTCCTGCGCTTGCTTGATCCAGCTTGGGGGAGTAAGGTGGCCCTGCTTGCGTAAGGTCAAAACCAGGCATTGAATCTATGGGCAAAATCCGTCGCGGCGGGTATATTCTTGAATGGTTTATCGGGGACCATACGCCCCGGCATATTCATGTCTTTGACAGCAAGCGCAAGTTTATCGGGCGAATGGACCTGGACCGGATGGTGGGACTTGAGGGCTGGATGCCGGACCGCAAATTGACTAGACTCATCCAGGATTTGAAGCAGCAACGACGCCTATGAAGAACGCGGTTCAACTGAAGAAGCCTTTCGGCAAAGCAACCTTCTCCCGTGTGCGCAACGCCCGGTATTTGGGCTGGGAGGACGCCTTTGATGTCGAGTTCGAAGACGGCCTGTGTTTTCTCGAATCTCATGCCGCCATCCGTAAAGCCAACCGGATTTCCGCCAAGGCCATCCCGGTCAACGTGGAGGTGGACAGTGACCTGGGCAGCCATTTCAAAGTGACCTACGACACCGGCGAGGTGGCCGAGGTCTCCTGGGCTTTCATCCGCGAACTGCCACCCCAGAAACGAAGCTGCTAGGCGCCCCGCCGTCGGCAGACATGATTGCCCGCGTTACCTTGGAGATCGCCCTCCGCAAGGAGTTCGATTACTTCATTCCGCCCGAGCTGGCGGACCGGGTTGACGTCGGCAGCCGCGTCCAAGTCCCCTTCGGCTCGCGCAAGGTGTTGGGGTGTGTCACCGGGCTGGCGGAGGAATCGGCGCACGCCAACCTTAAGCCCATCCTGAAAGTCCTCGGCGCGCAGACATTCATCACCCCCAGGATTCTCAAGCTCGCGCGCTGGATCGGCGAGTATTACTGCTGCGCGCCCGAGACCGCCTTGAAGAGCGTCCTGCCCGAAGCCGTCCGTCATGAACAAGCAAATTGGCGCGAACGGCTCCATGTCCGCGCCCTGCCGGTCGCCGGCGAACCGCCGAAGCTGCCCAAGCGGCAGAAGGAAGTCTGGCGTATCCTCGAAGAGCGGCGCGAGCTGCCGCTAAGAGAATTGCTGGCACTGGCACAGACCACCGCGGCCACAGTCCGCCACTTGGAAGATCGGGGCCTGGTCAGCATCACGGCGGAGGTTTCCGAGCGCGATCCCTATGCGCGCGAGCACATTCTCCCCACCCAACCGCTGGCGCTGAATCCGGCGCAAACCAAAGCCCTGGCCGCAATCAAGGCGGCGATGGCCGGGAGTTCAGGGCCGGAAGCCGGACCGCCTTCCGCGCCTCGCGCCGCGACCTTCCTCCTCCACGGCGTTACCGGCAGCGGCAAGACCGAGGTGTACTTGCAGGCCATCGCTCACGCCCTGGAGCAAGGCAAGGGGGCCATTGTCCTCGTCCCGGAAATTTCGCTCACGCCGCAGACCGTCGAGCGTTTCAAGGCGCGGTTCAGCTCCGGCCCCTGGCAAACGCTGGTGGCGGTGTTGCACAGCCATTTGTCCGCCGGGGAACGGCATGACGAGTGGCACAAGATCCGCCAGGGCCGCGCCCGCATCGCCATCGGCGCGCGCTCGGCCATCTTTGCGCCCGTCGAACCGCTCGGCCTCATCATCGTGGACGAGGAGCACGAGCACACCTATAAGCAGGAGGAGGCGCCCCGGTACCACGCGCGCGACGTCGCCATCGTGCGCGGCCAGATGGAAGGCGCGGTCGTGGTGCTCGGCTCGGCAACTCCGTCGCTGGAGAGCTACTACAACTGCGGCAAGGGCAAGTACACGCTGCTCCAGTTGCCCGAGCGCGCCGACGACAAAAAGATGCCCGTGGTACGCATCGTGGATATGCGCCAGACCGTGCGCGGAGGCAAAGCGGTTCCCATCTTCTCCCCGCAACTCAAAGAGGCCATTGCCCAACGGCTGGAGCGGAAGGAGCAGACGATTCTATTCCTGAACCGGCGCGGCTATTCCACTTCCCTGCAGTGCCCCCTGTGCGGCTTCGTCGCCGAGTGCCCCAACTGCAGCGTCTCGCTCACCTACCACCGCCACGAGCAGAAACTCTGCTGCCACATCTGCGCGCACGTCGAGCCGGTGCCCGCCGCCTGCCCGAACGAAAAATGCCGCAACCCGGCCATCCGCTATTCCGGCCTGGGCACGCAGAAGGTCGAGGCCACGCTGGCCAAGCTCTTTCCGAACGCGCGCATTGTGCGGATGGATTCCGACGCCCTCAAGCGGAAGGAAGACTACCGCCGCATCCTGGGTGACTTCCGCATCGGCAAGATAGACATCCTCATCGGCACGCAGATGATCGCCAAAGGCCTGCATTTCCCCAACGTCACCCTGGTCGGCATCATTTACGCCGACCTGGCTTTGCATCAGCCGGACTTCCGTGCCAGCGAGCGAACCTTCCAACTGCTGACGCAGGTGGCCGGGCGCGCCGGCCGCGGCGACATTGAAGGTGAAGTGTTCGTTCAGGCCTTCACGCCCTTTCACCCGGCAATCCAGTTTGCGCGCCGGCATGACTATGAAGGTTTCTACCAGCAGGAACTCGAGTTCCGCGAACCCCTGAAATACCCGCCCGTCAGCCGCATCGCCTTGCTGACGCTCAAGGGCCGCAACGAGGAGAAAGTGAAGTTCTCTGCCGACCACCTGAAGCGCGAGCTCGACAAGGTGGCCGGTGCCATCAAGGACCTGGTGCTCGCCGGTCCGGCGCCCGCGCCATTGCTGCGGGCGGAGACCTACTACCGCTACCAGATCATGCTGCGCACCCAACGCATGACGCCTCTCAGCCAACACCTGGCGCTGCTCACCCACTCCCTGGCGCTGCCGGAGGATGTCACACTGGCCGTGGACATTGACCCGGTGGACCTGGCGTGAGGCGAGCGTGCCCCCCGTAATCAGGCCCTCATCTCCTGCGCCGCAGCGGGCTTTGCCGCCAGCCCTGTAAACCGCCATTGCCGCCGGGGCATTTGGATGGTTGCGCAACGTCACGAATAGTCCATTATGCCTGCGTCTATGAAACCGAACTTCAGTCGCCGTGACTTTCTTGCCACCTCAACCGCTCTCACCGCCGGTCTTGGCTTTGGTCTATGCACCGCCCCCAGCCGCGCGCGCGCTGCCGACCCCGGGTTCAAGACAAAGCTCCGCAAAGCCCTTATCGTGAACAAGCCGACGGCAGATCAGCTCAAGCGGCTCCAAGACGCCGGTTTCGACGGCCTCGAAGCCGGCATCCTCCCGCCGGCCGAAGCGGAAGCCTGCCGCAAGACCGCGGAGAAGCTCGGCCTGCGCATTCACTCCGTTCTGCGCGGGTGGGCGGAGTTCAACAGCGACGACCCTGCCAAGTTGGAGAAGAGTTTCGCCGTCACCGAGGACGCCCTGCGCGCGGCCCAGGCTTACGGCGCGGACGCCGTGCTCGTAGTTCCTTGCCGCATCGGCGGGATGAAGATGCCCGCCCCGCGCGAGTTCGCCATCCAGTTTGACGCGCAGACCGGCCACCTCACCCGCGCCGTCGCCGGCGACAACGCGCCCTACGCTGATTACATCAAGGCCCATAACCACGCCATTGACACCTCGCGCGAGGCGGTCAAGCGGCTCATTCCCCTCGCCGAGAAATGCGGCGTCGTCATCGCGCTGGAGAATGTGTGGAACAATCTCTGGGTGCAGCCGCCCCTGTTCCGGAACTTCGTGGCGTCCTTCAACAACCCTTGGGTAAAGGCCTATTTCGACATCGGCAACCACACCAAATACGTGGCGCCGGAGGAGTGGATCCTCACGCTCGGCAGCCTGATCGCCAAGTGCCACGTCAAAGATTTCAAGCTCGCCGACAACGACCCGGGCACCGGTAAGTTCGTTAACATCCGCGATGGCAGCGTCCGCTGGCCGGTCGTGCGCGCCGCGCTCGAAAAGATTGGCTACAACGGCTGGCTGACGATCGAGGGCGGCGACCTCTCTTTCGAGGAAGACAGCAAGCGGCTTGACCTGATTATTGCCGAAAAGTAAATCCGCCAAACCAGGGGCTGCTCGCCCCCGGCTCTCCTGTGCGGTGGCCAATGTTTAAATCTCAGCCTGTCGGCGCGGCCGCGATTACTGCTGATCCAGCCTGAGGGTCGGCTCGTGGCGGAAGCGTAACAGGTCCTGGTCGGAGGTGATCTTCGCCTCGTCAGGAAACAGCACTATGATGGAGGTGAACTTGTCCCGTTGCCATTGTCCCTCCCGCATCAGCCACCGCTGCACAAACTCGGCCACTGAGTGGCGGCAGGCCTCGCGGACGAGTTGAAGATGGGCGGTGTCCCCAGCCCGGTGCGCGAGCGAGGGGGTCATGCTGCGTTCGAGAGCGTCGAGTTGCTCGTTCTTGTCGAAGCGGGCCCAGCCGCTCTCGGCCCGCCGCTCCATCTCGTCGGTGTGGATGGCGGGCGGCAGGCTGGGGCGGATGGGCGGCGCCAGCACCAGGCAAACCTGGCCCCGCGCCGCCAGCCGCCACGGATCCGAAAGGCGCAGGTGGTAACGGAAAGAAACCGGCACGCGAATCTCGGCGATCGTCGTTCCCAGATACACCCAGCCCCAGCCCGCCCATTTCTCGTCCGTGCGCTTGAAGCTCTCATCGCACCGGAATACGGCCAGTTCGAGGATGTCGCCCTGCGTGGAGGTAATCTGGGGAATGCTCTCGCGAAAGGTCTGGGTAATCCGACCGGTGATGAAGCCCCGGGCAATCGCCGGCGCGGTGTCAATCACCTTGTCCATCGTATCCTTGACGCCGCGCGCGGTCTTGAGAAAAGCGACCAGCGCCAAGGCGGCAACCACCACCACCGCGGCGGCAATAATGGCGGTGGTCCAAGGGAACGGTTTGCCTGTTTGTTTGCTGTCCATACTTCGTGCGGCGCCAGTCCTAATTAGACGGCATGGTTCGGACGTGTCAACCCTGGTATTGACCGGCGCGTGGTAATTCATGTAGCCTCGGAACGCGGGCAGAAGCTTGGAATCAAGCAGTGTTTGCGATGGAAAGAACCGGCCTGTTGCCGGAACCCGGCCGGGCCAAACAGAGCAAAGCCTATGGATATGGAACTGCTGCAATACACCAGCGGCGAGGAAGTCCAACTCGGGGATCGCGTCCAGCTCGCGGGGACGCTTGCCACAGTGGTAGTGGTAAGTGACGGCGAGACCTATCAAACCGCACCCGGCTACGAAGACTACGCCGGAATCGAGCGCGGCGTGACGATTTGCGATGACGATGGAGATATCACCACCATTGACGACAAGGACGAGCGGCTGATCTTCGTCGAACGTGGCACAGCTTGAGCCGCCCCGCCCGTTTCGACGCCGGGGACGCATTTCCTGTGTGCCGCGAGCATCGCCAGCTTTCAGGGCTAAAGATGGTAAACACCCTGCATTCCACAGCGAGATGATAGCGGCCAACACCTTGCCACCCCGTGTTCACACCGTGCACGCCCCGTGCCGCCAGGCGGAGCACCCACCCTGTGGGCCAACGCCGACGAGCAATCCCGGGGAAACGGAATTTCACCTGGCCAAGGGGCATCCGGCTTGGGAGTGTGCCCGCGTATTATGAAGACCCTGCATGCGGCAAGTCTATGGCTGTGCTCGCTCGCCGTGTTCGGCGTGGCAGCAAGCGAACCGCGGGTCACCATCGAAACCAACGTGCCGGCGGTCATGCGCGATGGCGTCGTGCTGCGGTCCGACGTGCATCGGCCTGACCGCGGGGGTCCGTATCCGGTGCTCGTGTGGCGGACACCCTACGGCAAGCACAAGCAACACTTCGAGCAGTACGTGAAAGGCGGCTACATCGTTGTTTGCCAGGACGTGCGGGGCCGATATGCCTCGGAGGGGACGTGGGAATCCTGGCTGCGCCCTCAAACCCACGACGCCGAGGACGGCTATGACACCGTGCAATGGGCGGCCCGGTTGCCCGGCGCCAGCGGCAAGGTGGGCACCATAGGTTTCTCCTACAGCGCCTTTTACCAATGGCGACTCGCAGCGCTACGGCCACCGGCTTTGGGAGCGATGTCCGCCCATAGCATTCCCGCCCGCTACCCGGACCTGGAACAGCCCGGCACCATCCGCCCGGGGCGGCGGTTGCGCTGGTCCATCGTGACCATGATGCCCGAGGTGCGCCGGCGGGCCAATCGTCCCGGCACCCACACCGAGACCGAGGCGGCGGCACTCTGGGATGGCGGCCAAGGCCAGCAGTGGCTCTCGTTCCTTCCCTGGCTGGACTTGCCGCAAGAGGTCTTCGAAGACGACATGCCTTATCTGCGCGACTGGCTGCGGCACCCGCAAACCGATCCCTGGAAACTGGACCAGACCTGTCGTCAGATCACTGTGCCCAACCTGGAAGTTGTGGGCTGGTATGATCACGCCAAGGGCGACATGCTGCTCCACCAAACGTTGGTCAAACAGGGTCGGACACGCGCAGCGCGCAAAGGCTCACGGCTGGTCGTGGGGCCATGGCCACACTTCCCGCCCGGCGGCCGCAAATTCGGCAGCATTGACTTCGGCCCCGCCGCCGACCTCGATTTGGCCGAGTTGGACGTTCGCTGGTTCAACTACTGGCTCAAAGGCAAGACGAACGGTGTGGACCACGACGCCCCGGTAAGGCTCTTCGTTATGGGCGATAACCAGTGGCGCGACGAAGCCTCATGGCCGCCCAAACGCGCGCGGTCGAAGACGCTCTTTCTCACCAGCAACGGCCGGGCCAACACGCCCGCCGGCAATGGCCAGCTCGCCTGGCAACACGCCGCCGCCGATGGCACAGATCACTACTCCTACAACCCGCGCGATCCCGTGCCGACCCTCTTCGCGCCGGGCAACTTCACCTGCGCCGCCGACCAGCGGTCACTGTCAAACCGTGCCGACATTCTCGTTTACCAGACCGAGCCTTTGAGCGAGCGGATCGAAGTGACCGGCGTGCCGCAGATCGAGCTCTATGCCGCGTCCTCCGCGCCGGACACAGACTGGGTGGCCCGGCTGATTGACGTAGCCCCGGACGGGCTGGCCCGCGATGTCTGCATGGGCCTCGCGCGGGCCCGATACCGTGACGGCCTCCACAAGCCCCGGCTCATCCCGCCAGGCAGAGTGCTGAAGTATGTGATTCGCCTGAGCCCAACCTCGAATGCCTTCCTGCCGGGCCACCGCATCCGCCTGGATGTCACCAGCTCCGACTTCCCGAACTACGACCGCAACCACAACACCGCCGCGGATCAAAACGCGGATGCCGAATTGGTCGTCGCCCACCAAACGATCCACCACGGCCGGGCGTATGCGTCCAAGCTGATTCTGCCCTGGGTCCCCAACAAAGCCCGCGGGCTGGGCGCAGGCCGCTGATTACCAAGCGCGGCTTCGCGTCTGGAGTTGCAGCTCAGGTCAGGGCTTGGCGTCAGCCGTGATGCGCTCTGTCACGCAAAGTTGATGTTGTTGCGGACTCCATTTTCGCCGGCGCTTCGCAGCAACTTCAGGAACCGGCTGCATTCGGCGACGCGACTCTGTCGGCGAATGACCACAATCACGCCCGCATGAGAATGATCCTCCACCAGCGCCAGGAAATGATCCCGGTTGCAGGTCACCAGAACCGACCGCTGCGACTGCGCAAATCTGAGAACGGCGGGGTCGTCAGCGTCGGGCGGCAATACCTGTCTCAACCGCGTAACGGTATGGCCCTCCTGTGAAGCGACGCGCCCAATGGCCTCAGGCACGTCGTTATCGAGCAGAAACGTCACGCGCCGGTCTCGGCCATCTGGCGGGCGATCAGGTAATCCACCTCGGCCAGATGATCCTCATAATAGGCGAGGCACTCATAGACCCGAGCCCGGGTTAGCCCGGGCAACTGCCGCGTTACTGAGTCAATGGTTTCGCCGTTCTGCAACAGCCCGACCACATCATGAACGGCTATGCGGCTTCCTTCCAGGCGGGCATGGCCACCGCATACCCCCGGGGTCCGGGTGATGTATCGGTACGTCTCGACTGCCGTGTTCATGGAGCCAGCATACCGGCTCTGGCTCCTAACGGCAAGCGTGGCCTGGCCACCAAGCGTGGCATTGATCAGAAAGACAGGAGCCCCGGAGCCTTCGCGGAACTCTGTTCCGCTACCAGCACCGCAACTCCGTTCTTTGCCTTTGCCCGCAACAACCTGTCGCGGGGCGGAACGGCGGCCGGTTCAGTCCTTGCGGCTATCCGGCCTTGACCTGAACTAGCCCGGATACTTCATGTCCCGCACGAACCGCCAAAAGCCCGGTGCGCGGACATCCTGTCCGCTTTTGATTGACAGGTAAAAACCCAGTCTTGGAAGCGGAGGGGCCAACCCACGAGCACGACCACCCATAGCGGGCGGGATGCCCGTGCGCCGGCTTTGCCGCTCTCGGAAACGTCCGGGGCAGGCTCATTCTGACTTGGGTGCCCAACGCCCTCTCACCGTGAGGGCAATTCGAGGCAGCGCAGTTCTCCTCGCGCATTGCGCACATAGAGCCGCCCGTTGGCCAGTGCGGGGGAAGTCCAGCAAAGGCCGCTCAGCACCTTGGCGCGCGCCAGCGGTTTGAAATCCGCCGGCGAAGCCTCAGCCAACAGCAGCTCGCCCTTGTCGGAGAGAATAACCAGCGTGTTCCCCGCCCGGATCAGCGAGCCGAACGCCGGGTCCTTCCGCGCCCACTTCAACTCCCCGGTCGGGATGTGCAGGCAGCGCAGGTCCGTCTCCTTCTTGGCCTCGCCATTGAAGGCGTATAAACAGTCTCCCCTCACCACCCCCGGGCTGAGGTGAATGTACAGAGCCTTGTTGGTGTAGATGACCGCCGGTGTCCCACCCTGCACGGAGAACAGCCCGCACCCGCGGCTAAAGCTCGAGAGGAAGATGCGCCCGCCGTAAACCAGCGGGTCGGCGTTGTTGGTGTCCCAGTCCGTCTCCCAGAACTGCCGCCAAAGCTCGCGTCCGTTCTGCGGGTCCAGGGCGACGAGGTGTTTGGCCGCAAACACCAGCACGCACTCCCGCCCACCCGAATCGAATCGGGTCGGGCTGGCGTAGCCGGCGGCGTTGGTGCCGTTGGACCACACCACGCGCCCGGTGGCGCGGTCGAGCGCGATGCCGGCCGTGCCGGCGTTGAGAATAACCTTGTCGTCCCAGACGAGCGGCGACCCGGCGAAACCCCAGCGGTTGGGTTTGATCCCATCCCCGCGCAAGTCGCGCTGCCAAATGACTGTGCCCTTGGCCGCATCGAGGCAGAACACGTCGCCCCACTTGCTGATAGTGAAAACTCGTCCGCCGTCAACCGTGGGCGTTGATCCGGGGCCACCTTCGTACCATTGGGGACCAAGCTGCGCGGCGTAGGTGTGTTGCCAGAGCGTCTTCCCGCTGGCGGCATCAAAGCACCAGACGGTGTCCTGGTTGTTCGTATTACCCATCGTGTACGCCCGGCCCTCGCAGACCGAAATCGACGAGAAGCCCGTGCCGACCGAAGCCCGCCAAAGCACCTTGGGCCCCTCAGCCGGCCACGACGTGCTGACCTTCTCCGACGAAACGCCATCGCGCTCCGGCCCGCGCCACTGCGGCCAGTCCGCCGCGCACAGCGCGGACGCCGCCAGAACGACCACCGCACTCATACAGAGCTTCATACACAACTTCTACCATACCATTCCCAGGGAGGGCGAGCGTCCTCGCGAGCCCGGACTTGCTTCCGTTGCCAGAGAAGTCAGGGCTCGCGGGGACGCTCGCCCTCCCGGAGGCTGGCTGCTACACTGCCCTGGTGAGCCGCATTCGCAGAGGCTACGAAGCCCGGTTCCGCGCGCGGTTACGCCAGGCGCGGGCCCGGCGGCTGGAGCAAGGCGTCCAGTGGCTGGTGGCCAGGGCGCGCAGCCGCAGCGCGCGCGAAGGCATCCCTCTCACCGACGCCTTTTCCGCAGTCTACGAGCAACTCGCCGCGCGCATACCGATCTCGAAGCCGAACCCGGCCCCTGCCGACATCCGCTTCCTGTGCGACGCCGGCCTGGGGGGGCTGGCCCGGTGGCTGCGAGCTGCCGGCTACGAAGCGGATTGGCAGCCCTACGTCGCCGATGACGAATTGCTCCGCCAGGCGCGCGCCATCCCGGCCATCGTCCTGACCACGGACGGCATGCTCATGGAGCGCCGCCTCCTGCGCGACGGCATCATCCCATCCTTCTGGCTGCCGCCGACGCTGAGCATTGCGGAGCAACTGGCCCTGGTGGTCCGGGAGTTCGGCCTCACGCTCCGCGGCCCGCGCTGCATGAGCTGCGGCGGCGAACTGCGCCCGGTCCTCAAGGAAGCCCTGCGCGAGCGGATCCCGCCCCGAACTTACCGCTGGCGCGACGAATACTTCGTCTGCTGCCGCTGCAACAAGCTCTTCTGGCACGGCACCCATTGGCAGCGCATCGTGGGAACCCTGGCCGCGTTGAATCGCGACCGGAGCAGAGGGGCAAGCGAAGCCTAACCAGCCGCCCGGCCGATGGCAAGGTTTTAATCCGCCATTTGCAACTTTTACTGCTGGCATTGGCTCTGCCCTACGGCCAACGTAAAACTGATATGGCGAGCATCCAGATCCTGTGGACCGGACTTGCCGACCTGCGACATGGTCAACCAAACGCAATTAGCGCTGAACGACGCCGCCGAGTGGCTGGGCGACTGGCATCCGCTGGCCGACCAGCTTGGCTCCGCCAATGGGCTCGTGACGCTCGGCTCGGTTTCCGCCACCCTGCGCCTGGCGCCGGTGCATAACCTGCCCGCGCTCCGCCATTTCCTGCGGGCGTACCAGACCCACATCCTCCTTCCCTTCGAGCTCCCGGCCATCCAATGCGCCCACGGCCACGCCTCGCGCCACGAGGTGCGTGAGCTCGTCGCGTTCGACCGCAGCCTCACCGTGGAGCCCCGCCTCCACCACTTCGCCTCGGCCAGCCACCGCGTCGGACAATACGAATTGCGCAAGCTCCGGCCCCTGCGCGATGATCGCGTCGTGCAGCGTTACCTGCAGGCGGTCGAAAGCGGCCGGGCCCGCGGCTGGCACACGCTGGTCTATGGCCTGACGCTGGCCGTCTATTCGCTGCCGTTGCGGCAGGGCCTGCTTGGCTACGCCCACCAGATCACTCGCGGCTTCATCTACTCCGCCGCCCGCAGCCTCAGCCTGTCCGAGCATCAATGCCGCGCCCTGTTCGACACCCTCTGCGCCCCCCTCCCCGCCGCCGTCGAAAACCTGCTGGCGCAGCCAGCTTGACCTTTGAGGGGCAAGCCCGGCTGCGTGGCCGGTGAGCCGGCGCCGTGGCTTTGACTCCACAGCACAGGTTGCCAAAAGCCCCCTTTCAGGCAACAATGCGTCTGAACTTAAGACACATCATGACAGCTAACCTAAGCGCCCGCCTGATGCCCTTCACCTGTATTGCCTGTCTCGCTATGACCTCCGCGCTGCCCGCCAGCACCACTCCCGAACGCACCACCATTGACGACCAGTTCAAATGGGACCTGGGCAAGATGTACCCTGCGCCCGAGAAATGGCAGGAGCACCAAGAGCAGGTGGCCGCGATGGTGGCCGAGTTCGCCGCCAAAAAGGGAACCACCGGCGCCTCGGCCCCAGCCCTGCTGGCCGCCCTCAAACTGCGCGACCAGGTCAGCGTCCAGCTCGAGAAGCTCTACGCCTACGCCGCGATGAAGCGCGACGAAGACATGCGCGTCCCCGACGCCCAGGCCCGCTACCAGCTCGCCCAAACGCTGGCCGTCAAGTGGGACGAGGACAGTTCCTGGTTCCAGCCCGAGCTGTTGCGCATCCCCGAAGCGAAGCTCCGCACCTGGCTGCAGGAAGCCGACCTGAAGGTCTACCAGCATTACTTCGACGACCTGCTGCGCACCAAGACGCACATCCTCTCCGCCCGCGAAGAGGAATTGCTGGCCATGGCCGGCAAATCCACCGACGCCGCCAGTGAAGCCTTCGGCCTGCTCAGCAACACCGAGCTGCGCTGGCGCACGGTCAAAGACGCCGAAAACCGCGACGTCGAGATCACCAGCTCGTCCTTCGGCCAGGCGATGCAGTCGAAGGACCGGCGCTACCGCCGCGACGCGTTCCTGGCGCTGCACCACAGCTTCCTCGACGTCAAGAGCACCCTGGCCGCCACGCTGGCCGGCACCATGCAACGCGACTGGTTCTATTCCAAGGCCCGCGGCTACCCGAGCTGCCTCGCCCGCGCGCTGGACGCGGAGAACCTGCCGCTCGGCGTTTACGACAACCTCACCCAGACCGTCAACGACCACGTCGCCCTCCTGCACCGCTACGTCGCTCTCAAGAAGCGCGCGCTCAAGCTCGACCAGGTCCACTTCTACGACCTCTACGTGAACCTGGTGGACGTGCCCGAGCGCGAGTATCCCTTCGCAGAAGGACGCGACTTGGTCCTGAACGGCGTCAAACCCTTCGGCCCGGACTACGTCGCTGTGATGCGCCAGGCGTTCGACTCGCGCTGGATTGATGTCTACGAAAACAAAGGCAAACGCAGCGGCGCCTACAACATGGGCACCTACCTCTCCGCTCCCTACGTCCTGCTCAATTACCAGGGCCGCTTCCACGACGTCTCGACCGTCGCCCACGAGCTGGGCCACGCCACCCAAAGCTACTTTGCCGCCAAGAACCAGCCGCCCATCTATTCCGGCTACCCCATGTTCACCGCCGAAGTCGCCTCCACCGCCGCCGAGATCGTCTTCAAGAAGTCCCTGCTCGACCAGACGAAGGACACCAAGGAACGCGCCTTCCTCCTCAACCAGATGCTCGAAGACATGCGCGGCACCATCTTCCGCCAGACGCAGTTCGCCGAGTTCGACCGCGCCGCCCACGCGCTCGCCGAAAAGGGCGAGCCCATGACGGCCGAGGTCCTGATGAAGCTCTGCCACGAGCAATACCCCCGCTACTACGGCCCCGACTTCGCCCTCGACCCCGAACTGGACGTCGAATGCCTGCGCATCCCGCACTACTACCGCGGCTACTACGTCTATCGCTATGCCGACAGCTACTGCGCCGCCGCCGCCATCGCCAAGCGCATCCTCGCCAACGAGCCGGGCGCCCGCGACCAGTGGATGAAGTTCCTCAAGATCGGCAACAGCATGTATGCCCTGGACATGCTCAAAGTCGCCGGCGTGGACATGACCACCCCCAAGCCCATCGAAGACGCCATGGCCCTGTTCGAGCAGTTGCTCAAGGAACTGGAAGAGCTGTTGAAGTCATAGCGCAGCGCGGCAGCGGCGGACGAAGACGTCCTTGCCCTTCAGCCTCGTCTTGAGGAGGCGCAGGATTGACAAGCGCCTGAGTTCAGGAAATCCTCAATCCATGAAAGACCTGGACACGATGATCGTTTCCAGCGCCGGGCAGAGCACGCTGCCCATAGGATGGCGTGAAGTCTCCGGCCCGTCCCCGGGCGGCTGGGTCAAGGTGCGTCCCCTGCGCGGCGGCAAGCAGCGTATCGTGCTGACGCCGAAGGCTGCGCCGGCGGGCGAACGACAGGAACAGTTATGAGTAAAGTTATCGGTCCTCCCCAATCCGGCCGCGTCGGGAACGTCGTTTACCGCGTTACCTCCACCGGTTTGGTCGCATCCCAGTTCGTGGCGCCCAAAAACCCGCGCCGGCCAAGACAGCAGTTGGGACGAGCCGCGTTTGGGGTAGTCTCCGGCTACTGGCACGCGCTCAGCCCAGAGGATCAGGATGCCTGGTGTCTGGGCGGCGCCGACCCCTACGTCATGAGCCGCCTCGGCCGCACCAAACCCCTCCCCGGCTTCCACTACTACAAGCGGATTAACGGCGCCCGGGCCGCCATCGGCTTGAGCCGGTTTAATCGTCCGCCCGCCGTGCCCTCCTTCGGCCTGAATACGATCGGCCCGCTGGCAATCAGCATCATCGCCGGCGTAGTTGCCCTCAGGCTCCCCCTGGCCAGCCTGCCTACCCAATACGTTTTGGTGGAGGGGCCGGCCCCATGCAGCGCCGGAATCCGTTACGTGCCGCACTACCCGTTCCTGGGGTTCCTGCCCGAGCCCATTGACGGCTGGAGCGATATCACAGCGCTTTACGTCGCCCGTTACGGCGTGCCGCGCGTCGGCTCGGCCATCTTTATCCGCACCCGCCAGCATATAGACGGCTGGACGGATAACCCGATAATGACCAGGGCCGTTGTCCGGGCCGGCTAGCCCAGCCTGGCAGCCCTGCGCCGGTGTGGAGGCGTGTTGCTCAACCCCTTCTTCGGGAGGGCGAGCGTCCCCGCGAGCCCTGATTTCCTTGAGTCCCAGAGAATTTTGGGCTCGCGGGGACGCTCGCCCTCCCGTTTGCTCGTTTGGCAACACGCCGGCAGAACGGGGCCCCAGCCCGCCCCGACTCCCGCCGTCCTGACCTCGGTTGCGCCCCGAGGAGACCCCGCCCTCGCTCTCCAACTCCCGCCCGGCCGCCTGTCGCCCGGCACCGATCGCCGCTCGCACCGTCTCCCCATGCTGATACCTCCATCCTACCTCCATTGCACCTCCATCCTACCTCCATCCTACCTCCATTTAAAGATGGAGGTAGGATGGAGGTGCAATGGAGGTAGGATGGAGGTGCGATGGAGGGACCAGCGTGGGGAGACCTTCCTTGCTGCGGCGCGTTGCGCCCTTTCGCCTTACTGCGCGGTAGTTGAGGCTCCATAGTATTGATATGGCAGGCACGTTACCGATCGGGCGCATGTCTCGGGCGGATAAGCTGCGGGCGATGGAAGCGCTTTGGGCCGATCTCAGCGGGGACGAGGCGGAGATTGGATCCCCCGCCTGGCATGGGGCAGTGCTCCGCGAGACAGAGCAGCTTGTACGCGACGGCAAGGCGAAGTTCTCGGACTGGCCAGCGGCCAAGCGCAGGATTCGCAGGCAGCTCAGGAACGCCTAAGTTGCGGGGGCCGCGGTCGCCGCAACACTTCTGGCCGCGGCTAAGTCTTCCTTGCGCTGCCGCAGGCTCTTGAAGAACTCGTAGCCCTCGCGGCAGCGGCGGACGAAGACGTCCTTGTCCTCCAGCATCGTCTTGATGATGCGCAGGATCGGCTTGGGGCGCAGGTAGTAGGCGCGGTAGAAGCGGTCCACGGCCTCGAAGATGGCTTCCTTGCTCAGGCCCGGGTATTCGAGGGCGCTTTGCTGGAAGCCGTCCGTCTCCACCAGGTCGGTCTTGTCGCGCTTGGTGAACCAGCCGTTCTGGCGGGCCATCTCGTAAAGCTCCGTGCCGGGATACGGCGCAGCCAGGGAGACCTGCATGCTGAAGACGTCCAGCTCCTTCGCGAAGTTGATCGTCTCCTCGATCGTCTGCGGCGTCTCCACCGGCAGGCCCAGGACAAACGTGCCGTGGATGACCACGCCGGCGTTGTGGCAGGCTTTGGTGAAGCGGCGCATCTCCTCAAGCGTGACGCCTTTCTTGATGTTCTTGAGGATGTCCGCGTTGCCGCTCTCGTAGCCGACCAGGAACAGGCGCAGGCCGTTGTCTTTGAAGAACTTCACCGTGTCGTCGTCCAGGTTCGCGCGGCTGTTGCAGCTCCAGGGCATGCCGAGCGGGCCAAGCTTCCGGGCGATCTCACGCGCGCGGGGCAGGTTGGCGGTGAAGGTGTCGTCGTCGAAGAAGAACTCGCGCACCTGCGGGAAGAGCTGCTTCATGTAGGCCATCTCGTCGGCGACGTTCTGGGCCGAGCGGACGCGGTATTTGTGCCCGCCGATGGTCTGCGGCCACAGGCAGAAAGTGCATTGGGCGGGGCAGCCGCGGCCGGTGTAAAGGCTGACGTAGGGATGGAGCAGGTAGCCGATGAAATACTTCTCGATTTGCAGGTCGCGCTTATAGACATCCGCCACCCACGGCAGGGCGTCCATGTTGGCGATCATCTCGCGCTCCGGGTTGTGCTTGATCCTGCCGTCCGGGTCGCGGTAGCTGAGGCCGGCAACGGTTTCGAGCGGGCGGCCTTCGGCCACTTCCTTGCAGGTGTAATCAAATTCCTTGCGCCCCACCCAGTCAATGGCCGGGGACGCCTTCAGCGTCTCGGTCGGCAGCACGGCGGCGTGCGCGCCGACGAAGCCGATCTTCGTCTCCGGGCGGCTGGCCTTGATCGCCTCCGCGACCTTGCAGTCATTTTTCAGCGAGGGCGTGGAGGTGTGGATGATGACGTGGTCGTAGCCCCTGGCCTCTTCGAGGCACTGCTTGATCTGGATATCGTGCGGGGGGCAATCCAGCAGCTTGGAGTTGGGCACGAGCGCGGCCGGTTGCGCCAGCCACGTCGGATACCAATAGCTGGTGACCTCGCGCCGCGCCTGGTAGCGCGAGCCGGCGCCGCCGTCGAAGCCGTCAAAGCTGGGCGGGGAGAGAAAGAGGGTCTTCATCTAAATCTTCTTCGCTGCGCGGACCTTGGCCAGCAGGTCATCCCGTTCCGAGGTGTCGCCGCCGCCACACCCGCCGCCCGGGTCGTCGTGGCCATTGTTCTGGAAGGCGGACTTGGCGCCCGCCAGGCCTTGGCGCAGGGCGGCCTGGGCGTCGGCAAGATGGCCCTTGCCGATGGAAGTCCCGTTGAAGGCGTTGACCTGGCGGCCGGCGGAATAGGGCTTGGGACGGGGCGCAAAGTTGTAGCGGACATTCTTCCAGGTATCCCCGCGCTGGTAGTTGGTGCCGAGCGCGCCGCTGGGGTCATACCCGCAGTGCACCATGCAATTTTCGCAGCGCGGATCGCGCGCGACACCGTTCACCACGCCGTAGCGGGTCCAGTCCACCTGGTCCAGCATGTCCTGGTAGCGGGCGTAATGGCCGTCGGTGATCAGGTAACAGGGCGCCTTCCAGCCCTGGATGTTGCGCGTGGGAATGGCCCAGGCGGTGCAGGTCAGCTCGCGCTTGCCGGCCAGGAATTCCTGATAGACCGGCGTGCCGAAGATGGTAAAGCGCTCGCCCCATTCCCGGATGCGGGCGAACTTCTCGATGGTCATGGCACGGGTCAGGAAGAAGTCCTCCGGCTTCTTGCCCCGGCGCTTCACCATGTCCTGCTTGGCGGCGTCGTAATCGTAGCCCGGGGAAATGGTGTGGCCGTCCACTTCCAGCGCGGAGAAGAACTCGAACATCTGCTCGATCTCCTTCACGTCGGTTTCCTTATACACCGTGGTGTTGGTCGCGACCTGGAAGCCCAACAACTTGGCCATGCGGATGGCCTCGACGCATTCCTTGAAGACGCCTTCGCGCTCGACGATCAGGTCGTGCGTGTATTCCAGGCCGTCCACGTGGACATTCCAGTAGAGCCACTTGGTGGGCGCGATGACGGGCCGGTCGTCGTGTTTGCCCTGGCGGATGGCTGCGGCGTCTTTGTCCGAGATAAGCTTCTCGGACAGCAGGCGGCTAAGCGTCGGCTCCAGCCCCGGGGAATAGCTGGCCGCCAGATAGTCCTTGAGCTTCTTCCGCATCAACAGACCGTTCGTGCAGATATAGACGATTCGCCGCTGCGCCAGCAGTCCGGCTACCAGCTCCTCGATCTTCGGATAAATGAGCGGCTCACCGCCGCAGATCGAAACCATCGGCGCGTCGCATTCGCGCGCGGAGGCGAGACAATCCTCCAGCGCCATCATGTCCTTGAGGCTGGTGGAGTACTCGCGGATGCGGCCGCAGCCGGTGCAGGTGAGGTTGCACGTGTGCAGCGGTTCGAGCTGCAGGACGAGCGCAAAGCGCGGCGTGCGCCGGATTCTGTGCTTAATGATGTGACGGGCAATCTTGGCCGTCAACGCGAGCGGAAATCGCATAAGACCGGACTCAGGATGGGGCGGCTTCGGGAGGCGGCGTTCCGGTGGTGGGCGAAATCAGGTCCGGGTGGATCGGTGGCGGATCGGCTTGCAACAGTCCCGGCAGGAGGAACGTTGCGGGCGAGACGCTTTTCGAGGCATTGATTCCGCTGCATCCCGCGCCCAGCGCCAAAATGCTCACGCAGATTGCCAACCGCACTCGATTCCAGTCTAATCTCACTGCTAACGATTATAAACTGAATCATGGCATTAGCAACTCGGAATTCATGGGCGGCGGTGTGGCTTGCCGTCGGCCTGGGGTGCGGCGCCGGGCCGGGCCGGGCGGGGGGGGCAGCCCCGGACGCGGCGGCCGGCGAGTTCGCCGCCTATGTGCAGCACAGCTATCACGAAGCACAGGCGCGCTACCAGGCCGCTCCGCGCCAGGCGGACGCCGCGTGGCAATTCGCCCGCGTGTGTTTCGACCTGGCCGAGCTGGCCACCAACAAGACCCAACGCGCTTCCCTGGCGGAGCAGGGAATTGCGGCCTGCCAGCAAGCGCTCACGCGCGAGACAAACTCCGCGCCGGCCTATTACTACCTCGGGATGAATCTCGGTCAACTGGCCCAAACCCGGGGGCTGTCCGCGCTCAGACTCGTCAACCAAATGGAACACGCGTTCATCCGCGCCCGCAGCGCGGATCCGCAACTGGACCAGGCCGGCCCCGACCGCAACCTGGGGCTGCTTTACCGCGACGCGCCCGCCATTGGCAGCGTCGGAAGCCGCCGCAAGGCCCGGGAGCATTTGACGCGCGCCGTGAAGCTGGCCCCGCAGTATCCCGAGAACCGGTTGAATCTGATCGAGACGTATTTGAAGTGGGGCGAGCCCAACGCCGCCCGGAGCGACCTGGCTGCGCTCGTGCAAGCCTGGCCCAGCGCTCGCACCAACCTGACCGGCATAGCGTGGGCGGCGAGTTGGGCGGATTGGGAGCCGCGCTTGAACCGGCTCCGGAAGAAGCTCGGGGAACCAACCAAGCCTCTGGACGCCCCGCGCCAGAAGGATTCAGATTCAGGCCGGCACCACCGCGACCCAGTTGCCGGCGCCAAACTTGGCTTGGAACCGTTCTGCCAGGTCCCGGGCTGCATCCAGCCCCGGCACCACGGCGAACGTGGTTGAGCCGCTGCCGGACATCAGTGTGGCCGCCGCGCCGTGAGCGCGGAGGAAGTCCTGGAACAAGACGAGCAAGGGGTATTTCTCCAGGGCCGGCGCTTCGAGCGAGTTGTAGAACTCCGCGGCCGCTGTCGCGAGATCGGCGCCACGCAGCAGCGCGACGAGCTGTTGCGCCCGTCCCGGGCGGCCGTTGAGCGCCTGGGGGAATCGCGCCAGTTGCTGGTAGGCCCAGGCGGTGGAGATGCCAAAGCCGGGGTAAATCAGCAGCAGGGCGGTGCCTTTCAGAGCGGGAAAGGGTTCGAGCGGCTCGAGCCGCTCGCCGCGGCCCGTCGCCAGCGCCGGCTGGCTTTGCAGGAAGAACGGCACATCGGAGCCAAGCGATGCGGCGATGTCATGCAATTGCGCCGGCGCGAGCGGTCCGCCGAACAGCTCGTTCAGCCCGAGCAGCGTCGTCGCCGCGTTGGCGCTGCCCCCGGCCAATCCCGCCGCCAGCGGGAGGTTCTTCTCGAGGTCCAGCCGCACCCCGTCCCGGATTCCCGCCGCCGCCAGAAACGCCGCGGCAGCGCGATAGACCAGATTTCGCGCATCCGTCGGCAAGTCGGGCACGCTGCAGCTTAGCTCAATGCCCTGGCCGCCCCGCGCGAATCGCAGCCGGTCGAATACCCGGACCGGGTAGAACACCGTTTCCAATTCATGAAAGCCATCCGCGCGCCGGCCGAGGATATTCAGCAGGAGGTTGACTTTGCCGGGCGATTGCTTTTCCAGTGCCACGCCAACTCATTTGCCACAACCCGGGGCAAAAAGACATAAAAAGTTGGCGGGGGGCAGAGCCCGCGCCCGGCATCGTACACAAAGAGCGCCAGCCTGTGAAAGCTGGCGCGCTTCGCATCCGTTGCCGGAAAGTGTCAGTGAGTATCGAAAACCTTGAACCGGCTGCCCGGAACATAGGGGAAGAGGTCGCCGCCGCTGAAACCCATGTTGTTGTCCGTCGCGAACATCGTGTCATCAATGATGTCCGGCCGGTAATTGTCCGGGTACTGCGGGTTGGGCGAGAGGTAGTCGGTGAAGACAGGGTCGTAAGGCGGGATCGGGCAGGTTATGACCTCGTAAATGCCAACGCCCGTTCGCGCGAGAGTCTTATTGAGCCCCCGGACAAAGCCGGTGGCATAATGCCCACCGGGCTGCTCGAACAGGGCCGTCTGCTCAATCGAGCGACGCATTTCTCCGAGGCGAATCACCTCTGTCATGTTGCTCATGCCACGCCCAAGTTTCTTTTCCGTGTTGGCGCACCCGGAAACCAGGGCTCCGGCAATGGCCACGGCGGCGAGAAGGGGAAATGTCTTAAGCATAAATGTTCGTTTCTGTAATGCAGTTTAGCCAACCCCGCGGGCTTGTAAAGGGGTGAAACGTAAAAAGTTGCGGCCCGAGGTGCGGAGCCAATACCACACGAGGAACTACTCCCCGCCCGGGCTTCCAGCCCCGCGCTTCACGCGCCGCGCGGCCCGCCACCGGACTCATGCCCCCGTGACCACGCCCCCGGCGGCCGCTGCCGCTTCGCGCTTCTTGTCCTGCCGTTCCCAGTACCAGGCGATCCAGATGCAGATTTCGTAGAGCCCATAGAGCGGGATGGCCATCAGCACCTGGGTGACCACCTCCGGCGTGGTCAGGATCGCTCCCAGCACCGCGCTGATTACAATCACATAGGGGCGCCCGGCCGCGAGAGTGCGATAGCCGAGCACGCCGATCTTCACCAGCGTCAGCACAACCACCGGCAGCTCGAACCCGATACCCATCCCCAGCAGGAACTTGCACACAAAGCTGACGTAATCCTCCGCCCGCCACTGGTTCGCCGTGAAGCCAAGCCACTCCGCATACTGCACCGAGGCGGTCAGCGCGATGGGCAGCAGAATGAAGTAGCAAAAGCAAACCCCCAGGGTGAAGAGCCCGGCGCCAAAGGCCAGGCCGCGATACACGTATTTCTTCTCCCGCATCTTGAGGGCGGGAAAGACAAAGTGGGCAACGAAGTAGAAGATGAACGGCGAGGCCAGCACCAGCCCCCCGTAAACCGCGGCCTTGGTCGCCACGATAAACGACCCCGCAGGGCTCAAATTGACGATCTGAACTGCCAGGCCCTGGCCGGCCGACTTGTGCGCGTCTTCCACCGCTCGCCACGCCAGCACCTGGTTGGTGCCCTGCAGCACCGGCGCAAGCTCCAGCCGCACCGAACGGTTCGTTCCCACCAGCGCGGACAGCGGATCTCCCGGGGCCGGATGCAGCACGCTCAGTTCATTTGTGCCGAAGACCACTCGCACCGTCTGGCCAGCCGCGGAATGCTTTGCGGGCGCGCGCAGGAGGGGCCATTCCAGCACCTTGATGACGTAATTGCCGCCCAGGAGACAGCCGAGGACCGCCACCCCGATAGCCACGCCGCTCTTGATCAAGACCCACCGCAGGTCTTCCAAGTGCTCCAGGAAAGACTTTACCGGCCCACCCTCTTCTTCGGACTGTTCGTCGAGGTGCTCCGCTGCGGGTTCTTCAGCCATGTCAGGAACCGCTCAGCGAATCAGGGCTTGGTATCAGTCGAGGATTTCGGGACGGTTGGCTGCGCTTCCGGCTGGGTCGTCGTGTTGGGCAAAGACCGTGGAGGCGGGGCGGGTGTCTCATCCATCGCCGTGTGAATCTCATCCGTCACGTCACGCGTCGCTTTCTTAAACTCCTTGATACCCGTGCCCAAACCCTTGGCCAGTTCCGGCAGCTTCTTCGCCCCAAACAATATCAGCACCAGGGCGAGAATCAGGATGATCTCACCGCCGCCGAGATTAAACAAACCAAGCATTACATTCATAAAATACAAACTGTACGATTAGCGTAAGCCCCCGCCCACCAATAGTAAAGCGGCAAAAGGGCTCCCATCAGGAACAGGCCGACTTCCCGCCGGCTTTGCATGATCAGAAACCCGCCGGCCCGGCTGTTGGCAGCGCGCCCCCCGACTCGGAAACCGGAATTCGAGGGCGCGGCGCTGGGGGACTGGGGGTATGCCGGACTAGCTGCCCGGCTTCGTCAGGACGATAAACTCGTCCCGGCGGTTCTGCCGCCAGGCGGATTCATCGTGGCCCGGGCTGTTCGCCGGGTTGTCCTTGCCCCAGCTCTTGGTGTCCACCCGCGTCGGGTCAATCCCGTGACGGGCTACCAGCTCTTCGCGGACGGCCAGGGCGCGGCGCTCGCCGAGCGCGCGGTTGTATTCCTCGGTGCCGCGCTCGTCGCAGTTGCCTTCCACCCTCACCGCCTTGGCCGCGTTGGCCTTCAGATAGTCGGCCACCGCCGTGACTTTGGATTGCTCGGAACTCTTGACCACCGAGCTGTCAAAGTCGAAATAGACGGTCTCAGTCTTCAGGGCTTGCGCGTCCTCGATCCAGCCTTGATGCAGGTCAGCCGGGTTCTGCGCAATGCCACTGGTCTGATCCGGATTGGCGTCGGCCCTCAATTTGTCGCCGTCTTTCAGCATTCCACTGGTGCGTTCATCCTGGACCTTTTCCGTTCTGGAACCGGGCAGCACGGTGGTGTTCACGGGTTTCTTCCGGCAACCGGAGGCGGTGATCGTGAGCGCTAATCCGATCACCATCAGATTAACAAACTTGTTCAATTTCATCTTTTCCTATCTTTCATGCGGGCTTATTTGGCCCAACTGGGTTGAGACTGCGAGCTAATTCCCGAAACTCGGGAAACATCTTTGTATTGTTTCGTCGGCACGTCAAGCAGAGACAGCGTGTATTGTCCCCCCCCCCGCCGCCGGCAGAAGGCCAGCGTGCGCGAGTTTGGCGCCCAGGAGGGGTCTTCGCCCTCCACCAGCGTCACCGCGGCGCCGCCCTCAGCGGGCACCACGCAAATCTGGAAGCCCGACCGGTACTGCGCCGTGAAGGCAATCCACTTGCCGTCTGGCGACCAATCCGGCTCCGTCGGGCTGGGCGTGCCGCCCGTCGTGATGTGCTGCAGCGCTCCGCCCGCCGGGGACACCTTGCACAGCGTCCGGCGCTCTTTGTCTTTTGCCGCGAAGCAAATCAATCTGCCATCCGGCGACCAGCAGGGCGAGGACTCGTCCTGCCGCGACTTGGTCAGCCGCTGCAGGTCGCTGCCGTCCGCATCGCAGACATACAGGTCCACCCAGCCATCCTTGCTCAGGATCATGGCGACCTTGCCGCCGCCGGGCGAGGCGGCCGGGCTCATGTTGGACCCGCCGAACCGGGCGAACGCGCGGCGCGCCCCGGTGGAAAGGTCGTGATAAAAGATATCCGTATGGTCGAGCTTATAAGAGACATAGTAGAGCGCCAGATGTCCCGGCACCCAGGACGGCGCGGCGACGATGGTGTTGTCCTTGGTCACCGCCTGGGCGTTCTGGCCGTCGAAGTCGGCGATGTAGACCTCGCTATGCGGGCGGTTCTCCCCCTTGAAGGCGATCTTGGTCAGGGCGATGCCTTTCCGGCCCAGCGCCTTCAGGAAATCATCCGCGAAGGCGTGGACTTGCCGCCGCAGGGATGTGCCGGAGTACGTGTTGTTGACCAGCGTGCTCTTGTTGTGCGGATCGGTCACCCGCGCCTGCAGGTTGCCGTTAGCGCTGCCACTGATGAGATACTGCGCCGCCTCGGGAGTCGTGAAGGCGAAGCCCTGCACGTAGAGATCGAACTGGAGCGCCGAGGCCGCCTCGCCGGTCAGCCCGCTGAGGGACACGAGGATCGGCTTGGCCTGGCCGGGCAGCTCGATCTTCTTCTCGACGGTGATTTCTGGCTGGGCCATCGAGGGGGTGGCGGCAGCAAGGCAGGCAAGGAAAGTCAGCTTGGAAAGAATAAGGTTGGTCTGTTTCATCCGGTTAGTCGTTTGGCTTTAAGATCAAATTTAATGGTGTAAGTGCGTTGCTTTTCCTTCGCCCCCTGGGGAAAGGGAGCGATGTAAGTCACGCGATCGAGCGTCCGCTGAACGGATCTATCCACGCTGGCGTCGCCCGAGGGCTTGATGATGCGCGACGACAGGACAGTGCCATCGCTGGCAATGGTAACCGTCACCTTGGTAATGGCGGCATCCGTCGCGGTATCCTGAGGCGGCGTCCAGGCATGCCAATAAACGCTGCGGACCGCATCGTCGTAGGGGGCATAGACCTCGCCGCCGCCGCCAGGGCCCAGGGGTTCGGCGCTGATGCCGGGCGCAATGTCGTCGCGCAGGCTGCGCGCCGCCGCACCAATCAAGGCCGCCGCGCGCCGATTCCGGTCGGCAATCGCCCGCTGCTCAGTTTCAGCGTCGGAGGTTGTATCCGCTGGCGACCGCACAACCTTCTTGCCGGTATCCCGCTTGCGGACCACCGGTGTTGTGGGAACGTCCGGCAGCCGCCGCTTTCGGTCGTTGTTCGGCTCCACCGCGTTCGGATCGGGCTCGGTCGGCTTGACCTCCTTCACGGGTTCGGGAGCAGGCTCCGGCGCTCGCACTTTGACCGGTTCCGGCCTCGGTGCCGGTGGGGCGACGGTCGGTTGGGGCGGTGCGGGCGGCGCGGGCGGGGGCGGTGTCCCATTGGGATTGCCGCCGCCGGCAAAGGCCGCGTCAATCAGCTTGGTGGGGATGTAATCGAGCGGGGGGCGAGAATCGGACTTGCTTTTCGAGGTCAGGAACGCCGGGCCGACCAGCAGAATCAGCAGCAGCAGCAGGTGAATTCCCGCCGAGGCGACAAAGCATTTCTGTTCCAGCCGGTTCATCAGCGTTTGGGCGGTTCCGTGCGGGCCGAGATGCGCGTGATGCCGCGGCGCTGGCAGCGGTCCATCACCGCTTCCACGTCTTTCCAGCGGCAATTCTCGTCGCCGCGCAGGTAGACCACCAGGTTCGGGTTCGCCTGGAAGTCGCGGGCCAGGGTCGCCTCGATTTGGTCCAGCGTGAGGCGCCGGCGATCGAGCATCAGCGCCCCCTGGGCGCCGATTTCGACCGTGCGGATGTCTCTGCGCTCGATGGGGTGGTCCGGCTTGCCGCCGGTCGGCAGTTTGAGCGGCAGGCCCTGTTCGAGCAGCGGCGTGGTGATGACGAAGATGATCAGCAGCACAAACGCCAGGTCCAGCAGCGGCGTGATGTTGATCTCGTTCAACGTCACCAAAGCACTGCGTTGTGAAAAGCGGCGCATCGTCAGCCCCCAGTCTCAGCTCTACTCTTCCTCAAGATACTCCGTCTCCATCTTCGACACCAGCTCCTGCGCGAAGTTGTCCAGCTCGACGGTGAACACGCGCAGGTTATGGACCAGCCAGTTGTAGGCGAACATGGAGGGAATGGCGACCAGCAACCCGGCCACCGTGGTGATGAGCGCCGCCGATACGCCGGGGGCCATGGCCGCCATCGTCGCAACGCCCTGTTGGGCGATGTGGCCGAACGTGCTCATGACGCCCCACACCGTGCCGAGCAGGCCCAGGAACGGCGCGCCGCTCACGGCGATCGCCAGCAGGATCAGCCCCGACTCCAGCTTGAGCGATTCCTGCGCCACGGCAGTCTCCAGGCTGCGTTTGACGTGCTCCATGCCCTTGAGCGAGACAAATTTCTTGCGGCCGCTGCCGTCGGGATTCTTCAGCCGCGCATCCAGCTCCAGGCTGCCGGCTTGATACACGGTGAACAGCGGGCAGCCCTCCACCTGCACCCGGCGGTCAAACAGATCGAGGACATCTTTCTGGGTCCGGTATTCGGTGTTGAAGAACAGGTTGAGCTTCTTGGCGCGCCGCATCTGGACGGCCTTGGCGATCATGACCGACCACGCGACAATGGAAAAGATGATAAGGCAGAAGATAACCGCCTTGCCTTCGGGGGTGCACCGCCGCCAGATGAAAAGCAATTCCGCTTCACCTGTCCTGGCACCGGCCTGCGCTAACAATATGGGTACATTCATTCCGACACGATCTGCCTGTGACTCCGCGAACTTGGCCGTGAGGAATAGAAGCGCCCAAGCGGAACTCGTTCAAAAAACAACTAACCTGACCCTAAAAATATGCCCAACGACAATACTTCTAGCAGCGCCGGCAATAAGTGCAATCAGAAAATCGAGAAATATTTCAGCCGGCCCGGCGGCGGGAGATAGTCGCAGCTGCCGCGCAACCCGCGGAACGCATTGAACTCACTTGGCGCGACCGCCCCCCTCGTGCCCACCCGTGAACTCCGCCAGGTCCGCCGCAAACGCCTCCACCTCTGCCGCCGTCGTATCCCAGCTCGTCATGAGCCGGGCGCTGTCCGCGCTAACGTGCGTGTAGAACTTCCATCCGCGCTGGTGCATCCCGCAGACCACCGCCTCCGGCAGGCGGGCAAAGACGGCGTTGGTCTGCACGGGATGCGCGATCTCGACCCGCGGCAGGCCCCGGATGGCCGCTTCGAGCTGGCGGGCCATCGCGTTGGAATGTCTGGCGTGCCGCAGCCAGGCGCCGTCCTGCAACATCCCCACCCACGGCGCCGACAGGAAGCGCATCTTCGAGGCGAGCTGCCCGCCCTGCTTGCAGCGGTAATCGAACTCGCGCGCCAGTTCGGGATTGAAGAACACCACCGCCTCGCCCAGGGCCATGCCGTTCTTGGAGCCGCCGAAGCACAGCACGTCCACCCCGGCTTCCCAGGTCATTTCTTTGGGGGTGACGCCGAGGGCGACGACGGCATTGGCAAACCGCGCGCCGTCCATGTGCACGCGCAAGTGGCAGCGCCTGGCGATCTCGCTGATGGCGCGCAGTTCGTCCAGGGAATACACCGTGCCCAGCTCCGTCGGCTGCGTCAAACTGACCGCCTGCGGTTTCGGGTAGTGAATATCCGTCCGCCGGCGGACCGCGTGCTCGATGCCCTGCGGCTCGATCTTCCCGTCGGCGCCCGGCAGCAGCAGGACCTTCGTGCCGTTGGCAAAGAACTCCGGCGCGCCGCATTCGGAGGTCTCCACGTGCGCCAGCTCGTGACACAGGATGCTGTGATAGGATTGGCAGAGCGACGCGAGCGAGAGCGAATTGGCCGACGTGCCATTGAAGACGAAGAACACCTCGCAATTGGTCTCGAACACGTCGCGGATCAGGTTGGATGCCTTGGCCGTCCAGGTGTCGTCGCCGTAGCTGACCTCGTGGCCCGCGTTGGCCTCGACCATCGCCGCCAACGCCTCCGGGCAAATCCCGGCGTAGTTGTCGCTGGCAAACTGGCGGCGGGTGGCAGTTTCAGCACTCATGTGCCGAGTCTAGCCGCCGGTCCGTGCGGTTAAAAGACCAGATTTTCCGCTTGCGCCAGGTGCCTTTGTGAAATCTGCTCTTCGCCATGTTGGCTGCCGCCGAACCATCTTGAGCCCCTATGTCCGTCGCCAGGCTCTTTCGCCGCAAGTCGCTGGATCAATTGGTCGGCGACACGACTGATCCGCAGCGCCAGCTCAAGCGCGTGCTGGGTCCGATTCAGTTGACGGCTTTGGGCGTGGGCGCGGCGGTCGGCGCCGGAATATTCTCCTGCATCGGCAGTGCGGTGGCCGGCGGGCCGGATCATGTCGGCGCGGGGCCGGCAATTGTCGTGTCGTTCCTGTTGGTCGCCGTAGCATGCGCCCTGGCGGGGTTCTGCTACGCCGAGTTTGCCTCCATGGTGCCGGCCGCAGGCTCAGCCTACACTTACGCCTATGCCACGCTGGGAGAGTTGGTGGCCTGGATCATCGGCTGGGACCTGATCCTCGAATACGCGGTGGGCAACGTGGCCGTGGCCATCTCGTGGTCGGGCTACTTCCAACAGTTGCTGCGCGGGCTGCACCTGGACTGGCCCTGCTGGCTGGGGGTGGATTACCGCTCAGCCTTGCAGGCCGCGCACAAGCTCGCCGCCCTCCAAGCCGCGCACGCCGATCCCAGCGTGCTGGATCCCGACTTGCAGCTCGCCGCGGCGGCGTGGACGACCGCGCCCCAGGTTGCGGGCCTGCACCTGGTGTTCAACGTGCCGGCGTTCCTGATCGTCATGCTGCTGACCGTGATCCTGGTGCTGGGCATTCGGGAGAGCGCGTGGTTCAACGCCGCTATGGTCGCGGTGAAGCTGCTGATCATCGCCTTCTTCCTGGTGGCCGGCGCTTTCTATGTGCAGCCGGCCAACTGGTCGCCCTTCGCCCCGCACGGCTTCCATGGCATCTCCGTGGGGGCGGCGATCATCTTCTTCGCCTACATCGGCTTCGACGCGGTCTCGACGGCCGCCGAGGAGACCCGCGATCCGCAGCGCAACATGCCGATCGGCATCCTGGCCAGCCTGGTGGTCTGCACCGGGCTCTACATTGCGGTGGCGGTGATCCTGACCGGCATGGCCAGGCCCGAACAACTCGGCACCGCCGAACCGCTCGCCTCGGCCTTTGCGGCGCGAGGCATTCACTGGGCTGCCGGCATTGTAGCCTTCGGGGCGGTCGTGGCGACAACCTCGGTCCTGTTCGTCTTCCAGCTTGGCCAGTCCCGCATTCTCTTCTCGATGGCGCGGGACCGGCTGCTGCCCGACTGGGCCGCCAAGGTGCACCCACGATTCCGCACCCCGCATGTGACCACGATTCTGACTGGCGTGCTGGTGGCGGGTTTCGCCGGCGTCAGCAACATCAACGAGGTAGTCGAACTGTGCAACATCGGGACGTTGTTCGCCTTCGTGCTGGTCGCCGCGGGCATCCTGGTGCTGCGGCGGATTGACCCGGCCCGCCCCCGCCCGTTCCGGACCCCGTGGGTTCCCTGGGTCCCGCTGGGCGCCATCGCCACCTGCGCCTGGCTGATGCGCGAACTGCCCGAGAAAACCTGGAAACGGTTCTTCTACTGGCTCATTGCAGGCTTGCTGATCTATTCCTTCTACAGCTTCCGTCGCAGCCGGCTAAACCGCCATCCTGCCACGCGCGCGGACGGAGAGGTAACGCAGGTAGAATCGTGACGAAGCCGGCGGGTTGAGCGGCCCCAGCCCGGTCAGGGCGCTGCGGGTTGGCTGGCCGGCGCTGACGAGGCTCCCGCCGATGAGCCTGGCGGCGGGGGTTTGGGGAAAGCCTCCTGCGCTTGCTGCAACGGCACCACGTAGGACTTTCCGTCCGTGATGCACTGCGTCACCCACTGCTGCCAGACACGATGCGGCACCACATGATTGCTGTTGCTGATCTTCTCGTCCGTCATGACCGCTTCCCGGTCCACCTTTGGCCGGAGGCGCCAAGCCTGGGCTTCGGCGCCTTGGGGCACCTCCGCATAGTCCAGCAGCCGGCCCCCCTCCCGCCAATAGACCAGGGCTTGCACCAGCTCCCCGCGGTCCAACTCGGTGGCGCAGACGTAGAAATGGTTAATGGCGTACGATGAGAAGTTCGCCGTCCAGTATTGGAGGCATCGCTCGATGCCCGTCGAGCGGAAGTCGGCGGGGTCGGACTGGGAACGCGGGTGAGCACATCCAGCCAGTATCGGGATAAGCAGAAGCAGTGCGCGCATAGGCTCGGAGACCATCATTGTTCAAACCGCCGGATGCCGCCTGCTCTCCAGGCGGCCCTGATCACTCCGGAGGTCACGCCATAACTCACGGTTCGGACCTTAACCGCCTATAGCAAGCAATCAAGATCAAACTTCCGCACCTCCTGCGAATGGGCTTATCGTGGCGCTGTCACCCCATCACAGACAGGGAATTCGTGAATTCCTTTGGAATTGACCGGCCCGGGCGGCCCGGAATGCGGGTCAGGCTCAGGCCCGGGTAATACCCCCTCTCTGCTGGCTCACCTCACCGTCACCTCACCGTATCCTCACCGTAGTACCGCTAATAGGCTATTAGAGGTACTACGGTGAGGATACGGTGAGGTGACGGTGAGGCTACGGAGAGTCCCCGGTGATATCCCGAGGCGGATCTGGCAAGTGGCTGTGGGAGCGGCACTTGCGAGGCAAATCGGGCATTCTGTGTCTTGATACGCGCCTGGTAGCGCGCAAGGTCTTTGCGGATCCGGTATTGGTGCCCGGTCAGCCGGCTGGGCTGGTTCAGGCGCGGAGGAATGGGCCGCTTGGCCGCCGCCGCGATGCAGGCAGGCTGCTCTCGATCCGTGAGGGACGAGGCTATGAGGCCCGGCGGGGACCAGGGCGCAGGCATGACGTCCAGGAAGCGCGGATGTTCCTATCCACCCGCCGAATCATGGCCGAAACGAGCGGACAGAAATGTTCACGCGTCATGCCTGCACGCTGCCGCCGGGAGAAAATGCCGCATTCTCAGTTGACAAATTTGGGAGGGATGACTTAATTTTAAGGTGTTCGGGCAGCAGTACGTTTCTTCAGCGGGGTTCCCCACCCCCACCTCCTTGGCGTCTGCTGCCCGAACATTTTATTCGCTTCCGCTTGACGAGCGGGATGGCATTTCTTACGTTCTTCTGCCCCTAGCGGGGGCGTAGCTCAATTGGTTAGAGCGCTGCCCTGTCACGGCAGAGGTTACGGGTTCGAGCCCCGCCGCTCCCGCCA
>CAZDOO010000040.1:0-47587 GCA_964507045.1 uncultured Verrucomicrobiota bacterium
GCCGGCGTGCTGACCTCGCTGCCAGACGCCGGCAGGGATGCCGGCGCTCCCGGGGGTTCATGCGGAAAGGGACGGGCGGACAACCCGCCACTGGCACTCAATCGCGCTTCTGGGGGGCGCTGTCGGCGGGTGACTTGGCCGCGCGCTCCACGGCCCATGCCGCCGCCGCCGGGTCCAACTGGCGGGCTTGCTCTTCCAGCGCCTCCGCACGCCGGGTATCACCCCGCCGCCGTTCAATGACGGACCGGGCGGCGAGCGTCGCGGCGCGAGGTGTTCGCTGCAGTCTCTCAAGCTGATCCAGTGTCACCGTGGCGTCATCCAGTTGCCCGGCGCGGACTTGAATGAACGCGATTCCAAGCAGGGCCGACGTGCTCGGCGGCTGGCATTCGGCGGCCCGGCGATAAGCGCGCAGCGCGGCCGCCGGGTCGCCCAGCGCTTCCAACGTGGCGCCGAGGTTGTTCCAGGCGCCCGGCTCGCCCGGGGTGAGTTTCAACATCTTAATGTAAGTCTCCCGAGCAGATTCCAGGCGGCCAAGGGCGAACTGAACATTGCCCAGTTGATGCAGCGCGACCGCATCGCCCGGGTCTAGTTCGACACCGCGATTGGCGTCGTCCAGAGCCTCGTGAAAATGTCCCTTCGCATACCATGCCAGCGAGCGAAAGAGATAATCCCGTGCGAAGTTTGGAAGCTGCGCCCCAAACCAATTGGGCAGGGAAACTGCCGCCATCAGCCCCGCACCCGCCAGCACGCCCAACAAACCGCGCCACCGGCGCCGGCGAATCATCTCGAGGCCGACCAGCAGGCCGCCGCCAGCCACCGCCGCCAGAACCGGCCAGACGGGATACCGGTAACGGTCGCAGATGAAGAAAGCGACGTTTCCGGCGGAATAGAGTCCGGCATAGAGCAGCAGGATAAACAGCGCGTCGCGCCGCCCCCATCTTGCCGCCGCCCAAAGCCCGGCGGGCGCCAACATCAGCAACACCACCCAGCGGACCGGCAGCAGCCGAAGCCACATAAACTCCTGCTGGAGAAAAGCAAACGCCTTGTTATTGGGAATCTCCGCGTTCCACAAAGTCAGCCAGCATTTCTTGGCCACCAGATGCAGCCAGGCCGCCGGCGCCGCCTGAATTTCCTCTATTGCCCGCCGCGTCCAGAACCTGGAGATGGCCATGGGGTCGGAGTCCGGAATGCGCCCCTGCGCGCGCATAGCCGTTTCGTATTCCTGCCGCGCCCAGGTCTCGACCGAGTCCTGGTAACGGTCCCCATAAGAAATATATCGCTCCTGCCTGGGGACCATGCCATCCGCCGTGCGCTTGTTGCCCAGATACAAGTTCACTCCGCCGGCATTGGGCACCAGGTGAAAATGCTCGGATTGGCGCAGGTTCAGAATGCCCCAGGGAATAGCCATCGCCAGGCCGCCGGCCAGCCCGAGCAGGGGCAGCGCCGCCGCCCACTGCCGGAGATGCCACGCCCGCCACACGGCAAACACCGGATACACCGCCATGAACACGAGAATATTCGCCCGGGCCTGCGCGGCCAGAACGGTCATGGCGCCGCAAGCCGCCCAGATCAGCGCGCCTTTCCATCTTGTGATCTCCGCCGCGCGCAAATGGAGCCACAGCGCCGCGCAAATGAGAAAGACGTAGCTCGGCTCAATCAATAACTCCCCTTCGAAATAAAGGGGCACCGGCGCCAGCAAAAACAATGCGCCTCCCGCCACGCCGCAAAGCCGATGGCGGAACAGCCGGGCGCCCAGCAACGCCACCAGCACACCCGTCGCCACGCCCAGGAGATGCTGCACCAGCAGGGCCAGCTCCACGCCCCACCCGCCGCCGAGCTGGTACCAGACCGCCAGGAACATCGGATAGAGCAGCGGTCGGAACCCGTGAAGTTCGTGCAAGTCTTCTCCCGCCACCAGCATCTTGGCCACCGTGTCATAATACACCTGGTCCAGCGTCGGCACCCCGAACGATGGATTGTGCGCGTGTTCAATGTAGAACCCGATCCGCACGATCAATCCCAACAGGCTCAGAAGCACCAGCGCTCGATGAAAGCCCGCGACCGAAATGTCCTTGCCGAAAACGGAGCTGCCATTCGCCTTCGCCGGGTCCGGCAGCGCCGGGTGTGGAGTGGAATCGTCTGGTTTCATGAGCGTGCCGGTGTGGAGTGAGTTGGCAAGGCCGTTGATCTTCTGCGCCGCAGCCAGCCGGCCAGGTGATCGGCGGCGCCAGCCACCAGGATCACGCCGGGCGCGGGACGGAAAACGCCCGCCGCCGTTGCGTCCCAATCCGGTGGTGGCTGCGCGGCAGATTCCATGACGCATGCTTCTAGCGCACCGAAAATGCAAAGTAAAGCATCTATCAGGAATCCAGCCCCTCGGGTTGCATCTCGACAGCGCCACCGTGGCCGAATCGCGCCAGGCCGGAAGTGGCATAAGACAGGGCCAACCGGGTGCCGACCCGCTGCCGCACCCGGCTCGTTGAACGGCGAGACAAGGAGGCATAAACGCGGTAGCTTCGTCCTATGAACGAGTCGCTGTTTCCCTCGGGGCCCTGGACCGGGTTCTACAATTACCGCCCGGGCGACCGGCATCGCATGGACTTAGCGCTGACGTTCGCCGAGGGCGTCCTGAGCGGCGACGGCGTGGATGATATCGGACGGTTCCTCATCAAGGGCCGCTACGACGCGGCCAGCCGGGAATGTTACTGGACCAAGACCTACGTGGGCGCGCACGACGTATTCTACCGCGGCTTTCGCGAGGGCAAAGGCATCTGGGGCACGTGGGAGATCACCATCCAATACCATGGCGGCTTTCACATCTGGCCGCGCGGAGCGGCCGAGGGGGAGGAGCAGGCGGAAAGAGCTGCGGTCGAGGAACCTGTGGATGCCGTGGCCGCGCAGGAAGTTGCGGCCGGCGGCTGTGAATCAAGCTCTCGGGCCCCGGATTTCGGATTCGAGCTCCGCTCGCCGTGCGGTTCAGGTTTGCAATCCGCGTCTTCCCCGCTAAGTTGGCTTTGTGGGCAGCAAGTACTCAGCGGCGGCCCATTGGCCGCATGATTTCAACGAGGCGGGCCTCCAGAAGTGGGCGGAGAGTTTGCGCGCCCAGTTGGAGGCTCCGCGCGTTTCGTTGGGGCTTGTGTTTATGTCCCCACGGTTCTTCGACCGCGCCCGGCAAGTGCTGGAGATTCTGCGGGTCCATGCGCGGATTCCGCTGCTGGCGGGCTGTTCGAGCCAGAGCCTGATTGTCGGCGACCATGAGGTGGAGGAACACGCGGGCCTGACCTTGGGCCTCTATGCGCTGCCGGGCGCCGTGCTGAAAGCAGTCCACTGCACGCAGACGCAGGTCGAAGAAGCCAACGGCCCCGCTTACTGGCATTTGGAAACCGGCATCCAACCCGACCAGACCAACGGCTGGCTGGCTTTCATTGATCCGTTTCACCTGGACAGCGAGACTTGGCTCAAGACCTGGAATGAGGCCTACGCGCCGGTGCCGGTCCTGGGAGGGCTGGCCAGCGGCGAGCCTAACGAGCAGGCGACCCAGGTGTATCTCAACGGCGAGGTGTACGAGGAAGGCGGCGTGGCCATTTCGGTGGGCGGCGCGGTGCAGCTCGTCGGCGTGACCTCGCAGGGCTGCACCCCCATCGGCCAAACCTGGACCCTGACCAAGGTGGAGCAGAACATCATCCACCAGATCGGCAACCGCCCCGCTTACGAGGTGCTGGCCGAGACGTTCAACCAGCTCCCGGCGGACCAACAGAAGACCGCGCGCGGCAATCTCTTCCTCGGGCTGGTCGTCAACGAATACCTGGAGGACTTCCACCGCGGCGACTTCCTGATTCGCAACCTGCTCGGCGCCGACCCGCGCTCGGGCAGCATCGCCGTCGGGGCGCTGCCGCGCCTGGGCCAGACGGTTCAGTTCCAGCGCCGTTCGGCGGACGCCGCCGACGAGGACCTGCAGGCACTGCTCACCCGCGCCAAGCAGCAGCTTGGCGACACCCCGATCTACGGGGGCTGCTTGTGCAGCTGCAACGGGCGCGGCCAAAGCCTTTTTGGCCGCCCAAACCACGACGCGCAAATGGTCCAGCAGCGGCTCGGGCCGCTGGGCCTGGCGGGCTTCTTCTGCAACGGTGAAATCGGCCCCGTGGGCCAGCGCAGCTTCCTGCATGGCTACACCGCGTCGCTCGCCCTGTTCGTGAAGAAGTCAGGCTAGTTAGCCCGCTCAAATACCAGCCGCCAACGTGTGGAGGCTGTGACTATTCCCGGGGCGCGAAAAGATTAGTTCCCGCAACCGCTTCTTGGCTCCACAAGCTTGACGCATTCCGAACCGGCCCCCAGGATTCGCCGATGAACTATTTCGAGAAGCATCGGCCTTTCGTTCGCGCAGCGCTGGCAACACTGCTCTGGGTGGCGGCAGTCGCGCCCGGTAACGGGGCAGAGCGGGCTGTTGCGGTCCCAGACTTCACCTTCATCCAGGTGAGCGATCTCCACACCCCAAGGCCGGAGAGCAAAGCCACCATCTCCCGGATTGCGGGACTGGGAGCCATTAACCTGGCGCCGTTCGGCCTCCAGGCGCCCAAGCCCGCCTTCGTGATCGCGACCGGCGACATGAATGAGTTTGGCGGCGGCGAAGGATCGTGGGCGGAATACCTGTCTTACTGGAAGGGATGCCCGATCCCGGTCTATCACCAGCTCGGCAATCACGACAACACGTGGCGCGCCAACCTCAAGTCGCTGCGCGATTTGGGTCTGGGTCCCTGCTACTCGTTCGACAAATTGGGCTGCCACTTCGTGGGCCTGATGACCCCCACCCTCCAGGACCCGCGGCCATCGGTGGGTGAAGAGGAGATCATCTGGCTCAAGCAGGATCTCGCGAAGGTCGGAGCCCGCACGCCGCTGTTCGTATTCTTCCATCATCCCCTGCCGGGGACGGAGTTCGCCAGCCGCTACGACTACGACCGGCTGCTGGATGTCCTGCACCAGCATAACACGGTGCTGATGCTGGCCGGCCATTCTCATGGGCACGTGCACCGCAGCGTTGACGGCATAGACCAGACTACCGGCGGCTCGACCTTCGGACCCAACTCGGGCTTTGCCGTCATCTCGGTCAAGGACGGCGTGCTGCGTGAGGCTTACTGGAAAGCGGGCGACCCGGCGCCCGGCCTGAAGCTGCTGGAGAAGCCGATTCCGGCGCAGACATCGTTTCCCGAGGTCGAAATTGACGCCCCCGCCTTCCGGGCTTCGGGCGGCAGCACGCTGGCCATCGCGGCGCGCCTGTCCGGGCCGGTGGCGGTCGAGAGGGCCACCTTCACGGTGGACGACGAGTTGAATGGCGAACTGAAGCTCTCCGGCCAGGCGCCGGCCTGGACCGCCTCCGGCAGCGCGGACCTGAGCAAGCTGCTGCCCGGGGCGCATTACCTGCGGGTGGATTTCGTCAAGGGTGTGGCGCACTACACGCGCAGCACGCAGTTCTTCTGCGAGCCCGCGCGCCAGGCGACGGCCTGGCGGGCTTACCTGGGCGCGTCCAGTAAGGTGACTCCCGCCATCGCGGGCACGACCCTCTATGTGGGAGCCAATGACGGCAAGCTGCGCGCCTTCAACGCCGCCACCGGCGCCGCGCTGTGGACGGCCGACACGGGTGCCGAGATACTGGCCGAGCCACTGGTGGCCGATGGGAAGGTTTTTAGCGCCAACGGCCTCGGGACCGTTGCCGCCTACACCACAGCCGGCGCGAAAGTGTGGTCGTTCACCGCGGGCGATGCGGTTTACTCCTCGCCCGTCCTGGCCGACGGCAAGGTGATTTTCGGCTGCAACAACGGCTGGCTCTACGCCCTGGACGCGGCCACGGGCACTCCCGCCTGGACCAACAAAGCCGCCACTTACGCTATCGAGTCCAAACCCTGTGTCTGGAACGGCAAGGTTTACTTCGGGGCCTGGGACCAGTATGTCCGCTGCGTGAACGCCCGGGACGGCAAGCTCGTCTGGCAGCAAGTCGGCGAAGGCTCCCGCGTCGCCAAGGGCGCCAAGCGCTATTACAGCCCGGCCGACGCCATGCCGGTCGTCGCCGAGGGCAAGCTGATGATCGCCGACCGCAACATGATGCTGTCCATCCTCAATGCCGAGACCGGTGAACCCGTCGGCTCGATGAAGGGAGTCTCGGCGACCGGCCTCTCCGAAGACAGCAAGTCCGTCTATCTGCGCAAAACCAATGGCGACCTGGCGAAAATTGACAGCTCCGGCAAGGAACTATGGCGCGCGGCGGCTTCCCTTAATGCCCTCCCCACCGCGCCGACTGAGAAGAACGGTGTTGTCTATGTGTGCAGCGCCAAGGGCATGGTCTCAGCCCTCGCAGCGGACACCGGCAAGCCCCTCTGGCAGTACCAGGCCTCGCCCCAGCTTTACGTCATGTGCTCGGTGGCCTGCGACGGCACCAATGCCTACCTGACGTCCTTTGACGGCAGCCTGACAGCGATCAAGTGCCGCACGCAGTGACCGGCACGACACTTTCACTCCCCAGAATTCGTTCGGACATTAAGGGAGACGGGGGCAGACCGCGATGAAGCAGCCCGCGGTTGCTCTCCACTCCGCCTCACGGCGACGCAGTGAGGGTTCGACACCACACGGTTCCACCTCGACATGGATTCACCCATCTCGCCGACGCAGTTCTACGAAGTCAAGCGGCTGCCGTAGCGCGCGGCAGGCAGCGGAAGTCAGCCTCGGGCCGGGTCTCCCATGGCCCCTTGCATTCTCTTGATGGCGGGAAAACCGGACGCCTTTCAAGCATTCTGATAAGCCCGCAAGAAGTCTTCGCGGCTGACGCCAGACTGCCGGCAAAGAGTGCGGAGCGTCGCGCCGTTTATGTGGGGGTGGTTGGGCATGGTGAGCGGAGTGCGGGTGCCATCGGCATTCTGACGCAGCATGGAGATGTGTTCCCGCTCTCGCACCATTTCAAACCCCAAAGCTCGCAACGCCGCCACCACCTTGGCTTTGGGAGCGTCAACCGGGAACTTAAGCATGCCAGGTGGCTAAACGGCGGCTTCAGCGACAAAGGCATCCAGCGCTGGGCTTTCGGATTCCAACGCTTCGCGGCCAAAAGTCTCGATGTGGAAACGGATGGCGCTTTGAACATCGCGCAGGGCCTCTTCGAAGGTGGTTCCTTGTCCCACCACGACGCCTTGGACGCCGGCCGGATAGCCCACGTAGCCCTCAGGATGCTTCTCGATAATGATCTTCATGCACCCTAACACTGCCACGCGAAGCGGATGGCTTCAAGGTTCAATTCCGGCGTGCGGCAGGCCGCAGAAGCCAGCAGCAGGCCGCGCTTGCCCCGGCCCTTTTCATTGAGCAAGAAGCTTTTGGAGCTGGCAATTATGGCGCAGACCGGTAGCTTCCAGCTGGTATATGACGCAACAGTTTCATTCCATCGAATCCGTCGCGGCCGACCTGCGGCGCGGCAAGATGGTGATTGTGACCGATGACGCCGACCGCGAGAACGAAGGCGACCTGATCATGGCGGGGCAATTCGTGACCCCGGCGGCAGTGAATTTCATGGCCAAACACGGGCGCGGCCTCATCTGCGTGCCCACGACCTCGGAACGGCTGCAACAACTGGGCATCGAACGGATGGTGCGTCAGAACCGCGATTCCTTCAAAACCGATTTCCAGGTCTCCGTGGATGCCGCCCGCGGCATCACCACCGGCATCAGCGCCGGCGACCGGGCGGAGACAATCCGCATCATGGCCGAGCCGACGGCGGTGCCGGAGGACCTGGTGCAACCGGGGCACGTGTTCCCGCTGCGGGCGCGCCCGGGCGGGGTGCTGCAACGCGCCGGCCACACCGAGGCGGCCGTGGACCTGGTGCAGCTCGCCGGCTGCCGGCGCATCGGCGTGATCTGCGAGATCATGAACGACGACGGCACGATGGCCCGCCTGCCCGCGCTGCTGAAATTCGCGCGCAAGCATCGCCTGAAGATCTGCTCCATTGCCGACCTCATCCAGTTCCGGCGCGCCCGCGAGAAGCTCGTCGAGCGCGTCGAGGTGGTGAAACTGCCGACCGAATACGGAGACTTCGACTTGTATCTCTACCGGTCGAAGCTCGATGGACGGGATCACCTGGCGCTGGTCTGCGGGGAAGTGGCCGGCAAACGCAATGTGCTGGTGCGCGTTCACAGCGAGTGTCTGACGGGCGACGTGTTTGGCTCGCGCCGGTGCGATTGCGGGCCGCAGTTGCACCGGGCCATGCAGCAGGTGGCGCAAGCGGGCTGCGGCGTGGTGGTTTACATGCGCCAGGAGGGCCGCGGCATTGGCCTCGCGCCCAAGATCAAGGCCTACAAACTGCAGGAGCAGGGCTACGACACCGTGGAGGCCAACCAGAAGCTGGGCTTCGACATGGACCTGCGCGAGTACGGGATGGGCGCGCAAATCCTGGCGGACCTGGGCCTTAAGAAGATCCGGCTGCTGACGAACAACCCGCGCAAGATCGTGGGCCTGGAAGGCTACGGGCTGGAGATCGTGGAACAGGTGCCAATCAAGGTGAAGCCCAACCCGCACAACGAGCGATATCTCAGAACCAAGCGCGAGAAGCTGGGGCACTTGCTGTAGGCAGCACGGGAGGGTTGGAGTGGTGGAGAAATGGAGTGTTGAAACGATATGTTGAAGGTTATAAAGGCAAGAACGTTCCGGGCGGGTGACGCACGGTTTGCCATCGTCGCCTCGCGCTACAACGGCCAGTATGTTGACTCCATGGTCCGCGCCGCCGCCGCAGAACTAAAGCGCGCCGGGGCCAAAGCTGTGCAGGTCGTGCGCGTGCCGGGCGCGTATGAGATTCCACTGGTGGCGGCGCGCCTCGCCCGGACAGCTTCCCCTCACGCACCACGCACCACGCAACACGCCTCACCTCTCAACGCCATCATCTGCCTGGGGGTCATCCTGCGCGGCCAGACCGTGCACGCCGCGCACATCGGCGAGGCCGTGAGCCGCACGCTGATGGAACTCCAGGTGGAGCACGAGGTGCCGGTCATCCACGAGGTGCTGCTGCTGGAAAACAAGGAACAGGCGCGCGCGCGCTGCCTGGACCCGAAGCACAACCGGGGCCGCGAAGCCGCGCAGACCGCGCTGGCGATGGCACAGGTGATGGCTGGCCTGCGCTAAATTTCGCTTCGACCTACCGGGCAATCCCGTCTAACGTCTTGGGCGATGGCCAGCAACGCCCAACTCACGCCCATGATGGCGCAGTATCGCCGCATCAAGAGCGAGCTGCCCAAGGACGCGCTGCTGATGTTCCGGCTCGGGGACTTCTACGAGATGTTCTTCGAGGACGCCCAGACGGGGGCGCAACTGCTCAACGTGGCGCTGACCAAACGCGGCGTGGTGCCGATGTGCGGCATTCCCTTCCATGCCGCGAACGCCTACGTCGGACGCCTGCTCAAGGCCGGCCGCAAGGTGGCCATCTGCGACCAGATGGAAGACGCGCGGCCCGGCCAACTCGTGAAGCGCGAGGTGACGCAAATCCTCAGCCCCGGCACGCACTTCGACGAGCGGATGCTCAAGGCCGAGCGAAATAACTTCCTGGCGGCAGTGTGTCCGGCCGGGAGAACGTTTGGCCTGGCGTTCGTGGACTTGACCACGGGCGACTTTATGACGACGGAGGTGGAGGGGCACACGGAAGTGCTGACCGAGCTGCAACGGCTGCGCCCGGCGGAGCTGATTTACCCAGCGGAAGCGGGGATGGTGAGAGACCTGTTGCAAGGAACGAGGCCGGGAGCTGCTGCGGGGCAGAGGCCCCCCGCCGCGAGCACGGCAGGGGGGGCGAGCGTCCCCGCGAGCCCTGATTCTGAAAGCTTGCCAGAGAAGTCAAGGCTCGCGGGGACGCTCGCCCTCCCTGCCACGACCGGCTATGGCTGGATTCTGAACGGCTACGACGACTGGGTGTTCGCGCCCGAAACGGCGCTCTTTACCGTGCGCGAGCATTTCAAAGTCGCCTCGCTGGACGGCTTCGGCTTGAAGGACCACGCCGCGGCGATTGGGGCGGCGGGGGCGGCACTGCATTACCTGACGCAACATCTGCGGCGAGACGTGGCGAACTTGACGCGCATTTCCTTCTACCAACGGGGGGATTACCTCGCGCTGGATCACACAACGCTGCGGCATCTGGAAATCCTGGAGCCGCTGCATCACGACGCCCCCCGGAGCGCCTCGCTTTATGGCGCGCTGAACCGCACGGTCACACCGATGGGCGCCCGGCGGCTGCGCGACTGGCTCTCCCAACCGCTGGCCACGGTGGACCCTATCCAGCGGCGGCAGGAGGCAGTCCAGACGTTCCTGGAAAATGCCGCCGGCCACGAGGAACTGCGGGCGCAACTAGCGCAGGTGCGGGACCTGGAACGGACACTGGGACGGATCAGCGCGGGCACCGGCAGTGCGCGGGATCTACTCGCGCTACGAATGGCGCTAGAGCAAATGCCGAGGCTGAAACGGCTCGCAGGAGAGTTGACCCAAAGGAGTGTGGAGTTGGATCAGAGCCTCCTTGCGTCGGCGGCTGCGGGAGGGCGAGCGTCCCCGCGAGCCCAAACATCTCCGGAAGACGGGGCTCGCGGGGACGCTCGCCCTCCCCTGCTGGAGGAATTGGCCGGGCAGGTGACCGAACTGCCGGATTTGGTGGAATTGATCGGGCGGGCGATTGTGGATGAGCCGCCACTGGCTGTGAAGGAAGGCGGGTTGATCCGTGATGGCTTCGACGCCGCGCTGGATGAGCTGCGCACCGCCATGCGCGGCGGCAAGGATTGGATTGCGAAGCTGCAGCAGGACGAGATCGCGCGCACCGGAATCCAGTCCCTGAAGGTGCGGTTCAACTCGGTATTCGGCTACTACATCGAGGTCACCAAGTCCAACCTGGACAAGGTGCCGCCGGATTACATCCGCAAGCAGACCATTGCCAACGGCGAGCGGTTCATCACACCCGACCTCAAGGAGATGGAGGGCAGGATCCTGGGCGCAGAGGAGCGGAGCGTGAAGCTGGAGTATGAGCTGTTCCAGCGCGTGCGCGAGGCCGTGCTCGGGCGGCTGCGCGAAATCCAGCAGACGGCGGCGGCGCTGGCGCAACTGGATGTGCTGGGCGCCTTTGCCGAGACCGCGCGGCTCTACAACTATTGCCGCCCGCGGATCGGCGACGCGGGCAGCCTGTTCATCCGCGAGGGCCGGCACCCCGTGCTGGAGCAGAACCTGAGCGAGGAGCGATTCGTGCCCAATGACGCGCGGCTGGACGGCGAAACGCAGATTGCCCTGATCACCGGGCCGAACATGGCGGGCAAGAGCACGTACATCCGGCAGGTCGCGCTGCTCGCGCTGCTGGCGCAAACCGGGTCGTTCATTCCGGCCGCCGAGGCGCGCGTTGACCTCGTGGACCGCATCTTCACGCGCATCGGGGCCAGTGACGATCTGGCGCGCGGCCAATCCACTTTCATGGTGGAGATGTGCGAGACGGCCAACATCTTGAACAACGCCACGCCTCGCAGCCTGATCATTTTGGACGAAATTGGCCGGGGCACGAGCACTTTTGACGGGCTGAGCCTGGCGTGGAGCATTGTCGAGCACCTGCACAACGCGGTCGGCGCCAAAACGCTCTTTGCGACCCATTACCATGAGCTGACCGAGCTGGCGGGCCGGCTGCCGCGGCTGAGGAATTTCAACGTGGCCGTGCGCGAGTGGCACGAGCAGATTGTCTTTCTGCGTAAGATCGTGGAGGGCGGCACGGACAAGAGCTACGGCATCCAGGTGGCGCGGCTGGCAGGTGTGCCCAAAGAGGTGCTGGAGCGGGCGAAGGAGATCCTGGGCAATCTGGAGGAGTCCGAACTGACGCCCGAGGGCAACGTGCGCCAGGCGGCGCGCCGGCAGCAGGACCGTGAACGGCTCAAGCAACTGGCCCCGCCGCCACAAATGGATCTGTTTGGTTAGCGCAGTTCAATTGCTGCCGCAGCCGCGAACATCGGTTCGCACCCTATCTGCTCCGACACGCTCCCGGCCGGGCGCCTTCACATCAACGCCGTGCTGAAATAGCGCTCCGCGCGGTCGGGAAGCACGGTGGCGATGTTGCCGCTCACCTTCTTCGCCAGTTGCCGGGCCGCCCAGACGTTCGCGCCGGAGGAAATCCCCACCAACAAGCCCTGCTCGCGCCCCAGGGTCCGCGTTGTCTCGATGGCGTCCTCGTCCGTCACCTCGATCACCTCGTCCACCAGCTTCACATCGAGCACCGCGGGAACAAAGCCGTCCCCGATGCCCTGGATCTGGTGCAGCCCGGGCTCGTGGCCCAGCAGGGCGGACACGTTCTTGGGCTCCACCGCCACGATGCGGACGCCGGGTTTGTGCTCGCGGAGAAACTTGCCGACGCCCTGCAAGGTGCCGCCGCTGCCGACGCCGGCCACAAACGCCGCCACGTCACCGTTCATCTGCCGCCACAATTCATGCGCGGTTTCCTCATAATGCACGCGCGGGTTGTCCGGGTTCTCGAACTGCTGGGGCACGAACACGCGCGGATCTTCGGCCTGCATCTGCCGCACGCGCTCGACTGCCCCGCCAATGCCGGCCTCGGCGGGAGTGAGCACCAGGTCCCCGCCCAGACTCCGGATCAGCTTCTTTCGCTCTTCACTCATGTTCTCGGGCATGACGATGCGGACGGCATAACCCTTAAGGCGGCCGACCAGGGTAATGCCGATGCCGGTGTTGCCGGAGGTGGGCTCGACGATGATCGAATCGGGCCGCAGCCGGTGATCGCGCTCGGCCCCCTCGATCATGGCCAGCGCGACGCGGTCCTTGATGCTGCCGCCCGGGTTGAGGAACTCCGCCTTGGCGAAAACCAACTCGCCCTTGAGCCGGACCAGCGGGGTTCGGCCAATCAAATCCAGGATATTGTCTGTGAGCATGACGCGGGGAGGATTCTTGGGGTTTGGCGTGCTCCACGCAAGCCCTCAGCCAACCAATTCGACCATCTCACTAGCCTGCAATAAACCCGGATGCGCCCGTTGTGCGCGGCGCAACCCGCCCCCCCCGGTTCGCCCGGGCTCCCTCCCCATCCCTGCACCAGCCCCCCTCCGTTACCTCACCGTTACCCCTCCCTAGCACCTCTCATAAACTATGAGAGGTGCTAGGGAGGGGTAACGGTGAGGTGACGGTGAGGTAGGCCATGGGGGAACGGAATCTGACCCGGATCGGGATGTTACTGGGCTTTTGGGCCATCCGGACCGCGAGCCGGGCTCGGCCCGCAGGGGGTGCGGCGCGCCGCTCGGCCTGTAACAAATGCCTATATTCCGGTCGGCCCGGCCAGGAGTTGACCCGGCGGCCCGGCGCCCCCCCCCCTCGCTTGGCAGGAAAGTGAGCTGCGCCTAAGGACGACCAACCTAATTCAGTTGACAGAATCTGAATAGCTGGTTTAATAGAAGCAGAGTTATGAAGCGGTTAGTGCTGGTCGGCGCAGTGTGCCTGTTGGTGGTTGGTTCAGGCTGGGTGTGCCCGGACATACAAGCCGCCAGGCTTCAGCGCGGCCCTTACCTCCAGATCGCTACGCCCGACAGCATCACCATCCGCTGGCGTACCGATGTGGCGGGCGAAAGCGTCGTTAACTACGGCACCAGCATCGGCGCCCTGACCTTCTCCGCAAGCGATCCCAATGCGACGAGCAATCACGTTGTGCGTTTGACGGGCCTGTCGCCGTCCACGCAGTATTTCTACTCCGTTGGCTCATCGAATGAGATCCTGGCCGAGGGAGCGGACTGCAACTTCACGACGTTCCCGCTACCCGGACCGGCCCAACCGACGCGCGTGTGGGTCGTTGGCGATCCCGGGCAGAGCTGGGACCTGAACCAACGCTTCACGCGTGATGCCTACACCAATTACGCCGGATCGCGCCACACGGACGTATTGCTGGCGCTGGGCGACAACGCCTGCACTTATAACACCGACCAGGAATACCAGACCTTCTTTTTCGACGTCTTTGCGGAGCTGCTCCAGCAGACGGCGATCTGGCCCACCATTGGCAATCACGAGATTTGGTCGGCCACTACCAACGGTTGGTTCCCCTATCTCGACATCTTCTCCCTCCCCACCAACGGCGAGGCGGGCGGCGTCGCCTCCGGCACCAAGGCTTATTATGCGTTCGACTACGCCAACATTCACTTCATCTGCCTGGACTCGACAACCGTGAGCCGCGCGACCAACGGGCCGATGGCCAACTGGCTGCGCGCGGACCTGGCCGCCATAACCAACCAATGGATCATCGCCTACTGGCACCACCCGCCCTATTCCTTTGGTTTCCACTCGTCCGACGACCCTGGTGAAGTTGAAATGACCGAGATGCGGCGGAATATCCTGCCGATCCTGGAGGCGGGGGGCGTTGATCTCGTGCTGAACGGCCACAACCACATCTATGAGCGATCCTACCTCCTGCACGGCCACTACGGTGTCTCCACAACCTTGCAGCGCGGAATGATTCTCGACCGGGGCAGCGGGCGCGAGAGCGAGACGGGCGCTTACCTCAAGCCCACTTCCGGCCCGCTCGCGAACCTGGGCACCGTGTTTGTCGAAGTCGGCTGCTCCGCCTCACTCGCCGACCCGGGCGATATCAGCCGCCACCCGGTCCTGTTTGACCAGGAGCTGCAATTGGGATCACTCGTCCTGGACATCAACAGCAATCGCCTGGATGCGGCATTTCTGCGCAACACAGGTGTCATTGGCGACTCATTTACAATCATTAAGCAAGAGCCTGAGCCGCTGCGGCTCGACATCGCAATGAGAAGCGGCGATGTGATTCTCAGCTGGAAGTCTGTTGCTGGTCACAGGTATCGCATCGAGCACAGCGTAAGTCAGCAGACACCAGACTGGCAGTCGGCCAGTGATATCATCACTGCGGCTGGCACGGTTACGGTCTGGACGAACCCCAGGTCCACTGGCCCCCTCTACCTCTACCGCGTGGTCGAAGTGCCGCCGGAATTCGCCCTGGGGGCGGCCGGGGCCCTCAAAGCCGGCTATATTAGTCTGGCCGGTTGGGGCGCCAAGATACGGAGCCTCCTCGCGCCACAAGACACCAGCCTGCCCGGTCAGATGCCCATGGGCAAAAAGCCAAAGCCCCCGCTGACAGGTGCGTGGGCGAGTGAGGCGGTGGTCTGCAACACCACGTACTGGAAGCGAAGAATCAAGCCCCAACCTCAACAGTCCGGCCCGCGCTGGCGGCTGGCGAGCGCTCCCTACAAGGGAATCTGGCGGCAACCCACATTGCACGGGTGAAGCGCCTTCAGCAGGTGTCGGTGAAGGTCTCGGTTGGCGGTGGCATCGCCTCCAGCGCTGCCCAATAGGTTCCGGAAAGTTGCGCAGCCTTCCCGGCGCCCCAATACAGCCCGAACATTCACCAGGTCTTGCTTGCAACGGGGCAGGCTCCCCGGGTCTTTGATCCAATCAAGTTACAGGTAAGGGATTTCCCCTACGCAACAATCAGCATTTAGCCGGATTGCGGCAAAGGCAGGAAGAGAGGAGTGTCAGGCTGGTGGTTGGTCTACTGGTAAAATAGTTGCGTGGAGTTTATGACCCTCGGACCGGACAGTAGTCAGGGATGGCGCCTTGGGGGATGGTGTTGCGGAATACTTCTTTATTCAGCCTCGATCCTCGCCGGTTCGGCTGTAATCACACACTGCCCAACCAACCGAATCATCCTTGCGGGCTCACAGTGCCTGGCCAGCCTGGAGGATTTGACGGCCGAAGTGGAGTCCAGCGAGCCGGGCGCCGTGGCATCCGTCACTCAATACCCCCTGGCTGGGACCGGCCTCGGTCTGGGAACCAACTTGGTGACGTTGAGCGTCACGGACACCAACGATCAAACTTCTTCCTGTGTGACGCTGATCACTGTCGTGGACGCCACCCCGCCAGTGATCGAGTGGTATCTGACCAACGTGGTGGTGGCAGCGGGCCTGGGCTGCCTGGGCTGGATGCCGGACCTGACGGAGACGGACTACCTGGTGGCGGCGGACAATTGCAGTTCGGTGACGGTGACGCAGAGCGTGGCGGCTGACACCGTGCTGGTGCTGGGGACCAACGAGGTGGTGCTGGGGATCGTAGATGAGGCGGGCAACGCGGCCTATTGCACCAACTACGTAGTGGTGGCAGACCAGACGCCGCCGATAATCGTGTGCTATCTGACCAACGTGGTGGTGCCAGCAGACACCAACTGTCAGGGTAGAATGCCGGACCTGACCGGGATGAACTACCTGATGGCGGTGGATAATTGCAGTTCGGTGACGGCGACACAAAGCGTGGCGGCTGACACCGTGCTCGGACTTGGGACCAACGAGGTGGTGGTGGGGTTGGTGGACACGGCTGGCAACACGGACTATTACACCAACTACGTAGTGGTGGTGGACCAGACGCCGCCGGTTATCACCGGTCCAGCCGACCTCAGCGTGGGCAACGACCCGGGCCAGTGCGGCGCCGTGGTGACTTATACGACGCCGGAGGGCCACGACAACTGTTCGGGGGCAGTCACGACGCAGGTGGAAGGGCTGGCGAGCGGGTCGTTGTTCCCGGTGGGCAGAACGACCAACACGTTTCAAGTGACAGACAGCGCCGGCTACAGCGCGGCCTGCAGTTTTGTGGTAACAGTGGCAGATACGGAGCCGCCGGTGATCAGTTGGTATCTAACCAACGTGGTGGTGGTAGCGGATACCAACTGTCAGGGTAGAATGCCGGACCTGACAGGGATGAACTACCTGGTGGCGGTGGATAATTGCAGCTCGGTGACGGCGACACAAAGCGTGGCGGCTGACACAGTACTCGGACTTGGGACCAACGAGGTGGTGGGGGGGGTGGTGGACACGGCCGGCAACACGGCCTATTACACCAACTCCGTTATGGTGGTGGACACCACACCGCCGGTGTTGACCTGTGCGGCGAACAAGAGCGTGGAGTACACCGACGCGTGGACCTTCGAGGATCCGGGCGCGATGGACGCCTGCGGGACCAACACCCTGACGGCGCTGAGCACGACGACTAACTGGGCTTGCGGAGCAGGGTACATGGCGACGCGGGTCTGGCAGGCGGTGGACGCGTTTGCCAATAGCGCGACCTGCACGCAAATAGTCACGGTGGTGGACACAACGCTGCCCGTGATTTTGTGCCCGAGCAACTTTACCGTGGAGTGCTCGATCCCGTGGAGTTTCGGGACGCCGGTTGCAGCCGACAAAGGCCTGGGTGGGGTACTGGTTTATGATAACTCGGCGAATGATCTGGCAACCCGGTTCGAGGTGGGCACCAACGAGGCAGGCAACCAGATCATCCTAGCGGGCACTGAACGCTATTTGGAGGGGTTCAGCTATGAATTCTGGAGCACGAACCTGACTGGGGCATCGTCACTTGAGGGGACGAATGTGACGGTGCGGCTGCGGTTTTATGCGAACGACGGGACGAACTTCAACAACTACCCGACGCCGGGGACGCTGCTGTATGACAGCGGGGAGTTCTGGCTGGGAACGTGGACGACACCACGGGCGACGGTGGTGTATGACGAATTTGATCTGTGGCTGTATGCGTTGTATCCGCTGATGGATGCGCTGCCGCCGAGCTTCACATGGACGGTGCAGTTTGACGGGTTAGGCGCCAATGACCGGATAGGCGTGGATTTGTATTCGCCGCCGGTCGTTGGGCAGAGCTATGGGGATTTCTGGCTGCGGACCGACGGGGGCTGGGAACTGCGGATGCTGGCGGGGGTGGCTGCGGACATAGCGGCGCGGGCGATAGCGAGCACGAACCGGGTGGTGATCAGCGTGCTGGACACGGTAACCAACGCGGTTCCGGGCGGTTTGTTTGCGGTCACGCGGACCTGGCGGGCGACGGATGCGTGCGGGAACTCCAGCGATTGCAGCCAGACCGTAACTGTGGCGGACACCACCCCGCCCCTGATCACGGTCTGCCCGCCCGACCGTTCGCTCAGCATCGGCGCCAACTGCCTCCTGATGCTGCCCGATTGCTCCGGCGAACTCATCGCCACCGACGCCTGCGGCCAAGTGCTTGTAAGCCAGAGCCCGCCGCCGGGCACGGCAGTCGGTCTGGGCCAATACGTACTAACCTTCACCGCGAGCGACACGGCCTCCAACACCTCCACCTGCACCCTGCTTCTGAACGCGACCTCGCCGCCCGAAGCCCACACGAATATCAGCCTCTCGGAATTCATGGCCAAGAATGTCCTCAGCATCACCGATGAAACCGGCACGCACTCGGATTGGATTGAGATTCACAACGCGGGCTCCTGCCCCGTCAACCTGGATGGATGGTGCCTCACTGACGATGTGACTCGGCTGACCAAGTGGCGCTTTCCGGCCACCAATATCAGCGGTGGCCAGTTTATAATTGTCTGGGCTTCCGACAAGAACCGGCGCGTGCCAGGCGCCCCGCTGCACACCAATTTCAAGATGGGCGATGAAGGCGAGTATCTGGCGCTTGTGCAGCCGGATGGCACCAACATTGCGACGCAATTCTACCCCACGTTCCCGCCGCAACTGCCGGATGTATCCTACGGCATGCCAGCCGACGGTGCGACGAACGCTTACCTGGCGTCGCCCACCCCGGCCATGCCCAACAGCGCCGAAACCAATTTCAATGTGGCGGACCTGTCACTTGCGCCCGGCAGGGGTTGGTACACCAACTCCGTGGCCGTCTCGATTGGAACCCCCACGGCGGGCGCGACCCTGTACTACACCACCAACGGCACGGTGCCTAGTCCGACCAACGGGCTTGTCTATACCGGGCCGCTGGTTTTCACCAACACCACGGTCTTGCGCGCTGCAGCCTATCGCCCGGCCTTCCTGCCCGCACTCGCATCGCACACCTACGTCTTTCCGCAGCGGGTGATCTTCCAGACCGGGACCGGTTTCCCGGCGACGTGGGGCACCAACTCCTATGGTGTGCCTGTCGAGGCAATCTATAAGTGCAATTCGAACATCGTAAATGAGCCACGATGGAGCAACCAGATCCCCGCCTCCCTGCTCAGCCTGCCAACCATGAGTGTGGCCATGAACACGGACGACCTGTTCGGCACGAATGGAATCTATTCGAACCCCTATGGCGACGGAGATGAGTGGGAGCGGCCTTGCTCGGTCGAATACTTTCGCCCGGACTCCCAGCCAGGCTTTCAAATCAACTGCGGTATTCAAATCCAAGGCTCCCTGAGCCGGGATCCGACGATCACGCCCAAACATAATTTCCGCCTTAAGTTCAAGCAGATGTATGGCTCGGCGAAGCTTCTTTTTGACCTTTATCCCGGCTCGCCGGTGAGCGATTTCGACACCCTGGTGCTCCACGCGTCGCTAAACGACCACTGGTTCTGGATCGGTGGCAGAGCGCAATTGCACCGCGACCAATGGTGCGCCGATACGCAGCAGGAAACGGGCGGTTTTGGCACGCACGGCACCTACGTCAATCTCTACGTCAACGGCCTTTACTGGGGCTTGTACAACCTCGGCGAGCGGCCCGATGCCTCCTACGCGGCCCACTACCTGGGCGGGCAGAAATCGGACTACGACGCTTTCAACTTCAACGAACTGAAGGACGGCACCACCAACGCCTGGAGCGAACTACTCGCCCTCGTCACCGCCGGAGTCACGAATGACACAACCTGGTCCAATGTGTGTTATTACCTAGATGTCCCGAGTTTCATTGACTACCTGCTGATCAACTTCTACGCCGCCAACCAGGATTGGCCTTTGAACAACTATTGGAAAGACGGCGCCGTGGCGCGTGGGGTGCCGTTCCACCTCTTCTCCTGGGATGCAGAAGAGAGCTTGTGGATTATGGATGATCTCACTGATATGACGCTCGGGGAGCCGGGCGTGCTTTACTCGTCGCTTCGCCAGTATCCCGAATTCCGCCGTCTGTTTGGCGACCACGCCCAGCAACTCCTGTTCAACGGTGGAGCGCTGACCCCGCAGCGCTGCGCCGCCCGGTGGATGAAACGCGCCCAGGAGATAGATCTGGCCATGGTCGCGGAATCGGCCCGTTGGGGGATTGCGGCCAGCCCCTGGGAAGGTGGGGGCATGATTACGCACGACGACTGGATTGAGGAGCAAACCTATCTGCTGGCGAATTGGTTTCCCCAGCGCACGGACATCCTGATTGCGCAACTGCGTAACACAACGCCACCTATGGACGATGCGCCGGTGTTCACGCCGCATAACGGGATTATCGCCGAATCCCTGGATGTTGTCATAACCGCCACGGCGGGAACCCTTTACTACACCACAAACGGGAGCGACCCGCGTCTGCCTGACGGCGGCCTATCTCCGGATGCGCTGGTCTATGAATCAGCCCTGACGCTCACCCGCAGCGTGCAGTTGCGCGCCCGCGCTTTCGTGGCCAACACCTGGAGCGCCCTAGCCGAGGCCTATTATCCACGGTGGAATGAGGTGGAGCTGGAGGTGAGTGGCATCTCGCACCAAGGTGATGGCTCTGTAAAATTGGATTTCGTTGCTTGGCCCGGTGTGAGCTACACCTTGCGCGCTGCCACCAGTCTGAACTCGGCCCCGATGGTGCCATCTTACGGAGCGGGCTATCCTTCTGAATGGGAGGCCATCGCCACGCTGGTACCCTCACCTGACGGCACCTTCAGCTATGTTGACACAACGGCGACCAACTATTCCACGCGCTTCTACAGACTGACCTGGCCCTGATATTCATTCCCCCTGATATTCATTTCCCCTTGCCCAAACGGCGGCCGGCGCGGTAATAAGAGCGCTGGCCACGCTGGTGGCGAGGCTGATTTGATCAACGATCTTGTTCGGTTACAACTGCTCATGCATACCTCAACTCGCATCAGGAAACTCGGAATTCTGGTCACCCTCCTCGTCCCCCTCACTGCCAACCTGCTCGGCGCCGCGTCGGAACGACGGGTGCTGGTCTACACCAAGAACGGCAAGGGGTATGTGCACGACAACATCGCGGCGAGCGTCGCGGCCATCAAACAGCTCGGCGCGGCCAACAACTTTGCCGTGGACGTCTCGGACGACCCGACGGTCTTCACCGACCAGAATCTCAAGCAATACAAAGCCCTGGTCTTTAACAACGTCAACAACGAGATTTTCGACAACGAGGAGCAGAAGGCCGCGTTCCAACGCTACATCCGCGGTTCCAAGAGGATCGAATCACCGAAGGGCGCCGAGCAAGGGGGCACGTTATGGGCATGCGCCCCGTCGGGCGGCGGCTTCGTGGGTATTCACTCGGCCTGCGGCGCGATGCGCGACTGGCCATGGTTCTGGGAGCTGCTTGGAGGCAGGTTCCTCCGCCACCCCAAGCTGCAGACCTTCACCATCAAAGTGAAGGATGCCAAGGATATTTCCACCGCTCACCTGCCAGCCGCGTTTCAGTGGACCGACGAGTTCTACTTCCTGGACCAAATCCCGAACGGTCGGCACATCTTGTTGGCAGGCGACCTGACCACGCTCGACGATCCCGCCAAGGAAAAGTATCCGGGCAAGCAATTCGGCGACGAATTCCCGCTGGCCTGGCGCCGCACGTTTGACGGGGCGCGCTCGTGGTATACCGCCCTCGGGCATAAACCGGAGCACTATTCCGATCCCAAACTCACGCGGCACATTCTCGGCGGCATTGTCTGGGCGATGGGGGAGAACAGGAGCGACACGGATTTCCACTAATACCGCCCCGGGATTTTATGATAATCCGCGCAATCCGTGTCGGTAGATGAATGAACAGTTAACCATTGAAGTCCTATTCCTATGAATGAACCTCTACCCGTATCCCGACGTCAGTTCCTCAAAGCTTCGTTGGCCGGCGCCGCTGGCATGGCAACGGTTCCCGTCATAATGACCTCCTGTGTGACCGGCAAGAATGCGCCGAGCAAGAAAATCCAGATCGGCCAGATCGGCTGCGGCCGCATCGCGCATCAGATGGACTTACCGGGCATCATCAAGCATGACATCGCCCGGGTCGTTGCCGTCTGCGATTTGGATTCCAAGCGCCTGCAGCACGCCAAGACCTACGTCGAGGGCGCCTACGCAAAGAAGCAGGGCGGCGACAAGGCCGTGGCGGTCAAGACCTACGGCGACTACCGCGAACTGCTCAAGGACCCCGCGATTGACGCAGTGGCTATCAGCACGCCCGATCACTGGCACTGCGAGCCCGTTATCGCCGCCGCGTTGGCCGGCAAAGACATCTACGTCCAGAAGCCGCTCTCGATGACTCTCATCGAGGGGCGCGCGGTAAGCGACACCGTGCGCGCGAAGAAGCGCGCCTTTCAGATCGGCAGCCAGCAGCGCTCAACTTCGCAATTCCGCATCGCTTGCGAGCTGGTCCGCAATGGGCGTATCGGCCAGTTGCACACGGTGAAAATCGGCCTGCCGGTGGACCCCGCGGGCGGCAACGAGCAAGAGATGCCCGTCCCGGCCAACCTTAACTACGACATGTGGCTGGGCTGCACACCCAAGGTTCCCTACACGCTGGAACGCGTCCATCCGCAGGACGTCGCGCACCTCACCGACCGCCCCGGCTGGCTGCGCATTGATTCCTACTGCCTGGGCATGATCACGGGCTGGGGCTCACACCACGTGGACATCGCCCACTGGGGCATGGGCGCCGAGCTCACCGGGCCGATAACGATCGAAGGCATGGCCGAGTTCCCCACCAAAGGCTTATGGAACGTGCATGGCCCCTACCACATCGAGGCCAAGTATGCCAACGGCGTGACCATGATCATAGACAACAACTTCACCAACGGCATCAAATTCGAGGGCGCAGACGGCTGGATTTTCGTCAGCCGCGGCGGCGCCAAGGCCACTGCCAGCGACCCGGCGAGCGCCTTCGGCAAAGCGCTGGACGCCAGCGACCCCAGGATTCTCAACTCGAAGATCGGCCCGGGCGAGTTGCACCTGCACCAGAGCAACGATCACCACCTCGATTGGCTTACGAGTATCCAGACCCGGCAGCCGGCCGTCACCACGCCCGAAGAGGCGCATCGGTCCACCAGCGCCTGCATCCTCGGCTGGATTGCTATGAAGCTGGGCCGCAAGCTCCGCTGGGACCCTGACAAGGAAGCTTTCGCCGGCGATGACGAGGCCAGCGCCATGCTGGCTCGACCGCAACGCGCGCCGTATGGAATTAACCGGCTGCTGAAAAAGATCTGAGGCGCGTAACATGAAACGTAAGATCTGGAACGTGAAGCGCGGAGCGTGGTGCGCTATTCTTCATTCTGCATTCTTCATTCTGCCCCTCCTCTTCCCTGCCCTGTGTGCCCCCCTCTCGGCCGGGCCGGCCGGTGACTCCGTCCGCCTCATCACCCTCGACCCCGGGCACTTTCATGCGGGGCTGGTGCAAAAGTCCATGTACCCGCAGGTCAGCCCGGTCGTGCGCGTCTATGCACCCGCCGGACCGGACTTGCAGGACCACCTCAAGCGTATCGAGAGTTTCAATACTCGCGCCGACCAGCCCACGCACTGGGAGGAAAAGGTCTATACCGGCCCTGATTTCCTACAGCGAATGCTGAAGGATCGAGCCGGGAATGTCGTCGTGCTGGCCGGCAACGACGCCCGCAAGACCGAATACATCGACCGCTCCGTGTCCGCCGGCTTCAACGTGCTGGCCGACAAGCCGATGGCGATCACACCCGCCGACTTCAAGTTGCTCCGCAAGGCGTTCACTCGCGCCGCCGACAGGAAGGTCATGCTCTACGACATCATGACCGAACGCTACGAGATCACGAGCATCCTCCAATGCGAACTGGCCCACATGCCTGAACTGTTCGGCACGCTGCAAAAGGGCACGCCCAACCAGCCCGCAGTGGTCATCGAGAGCGTGCATCACTTCTTCAAGGAAGTCGCCGGCAAGCCCCTCACCCGGCCCGCGTGGTTTTACGATGTGCGCCAGCAGGGCGAAGCCCTCCCCGATGTCGGCACCCATCTGGTGGATGCCGTTCAATGGATTTGCTTCCCCGGCCAGGCACTGGATTGGCGCAAAGACGTCCAGGTGCTCAGCGCCCGCCGCTGGTTCACCAGGATAACCCCGGAGCAGTTCAAGCGCTCGACTGGCTTGGAGCATTACCCGGACTTCCTCAAGAAGGACATTGGCCCGGACGGCGCGCTGGAAGTCTATGCCAACGGCGAAGTCGTTTATGCCTTGCGCGGCGTCCACGCCAAGGTCACTCCCCTCTGGCGGTTCGAGGCTCCGCCCGGCGCGGGCGACACCCATTACGCGCTGGTGCGCGGCACCCGCTGCAACCTCCTCATCAAGCAGGGCGCCGAGCAGAACTACAAGCCCGCCCTTTACGTCGAGAACAAGTCCGCCGCCGGCACTGACCAATTCGAGCAAGCCGTTCGCGCCGCCGTGGCCAGGCTTAACATCAACTGGCCCGGCGTGGACCTCAGACCCGCCGGCGCTTCCTGGGAGATCGTCATCCCCGATAAGTATCGCGTAAGCCACGAGCAGCATTTCGGACAGGTCACAGAGAAATTCCTGCGCTACCTGGCCGAGGGAAAAATGCCCGACTGGGAAGTGCCCAACATGTTGGCCAAGTACTACACCACAACCGAAGCCTTCCGCCTGAGCCACCGGCACTAGAGCGCCGCGCAAGCTCTAGTCTCTCTATCGGCCCGCAAAGAACACGGAACGCGCGGAAAGGAACAGGCTCAGAACTCTCAGGGCGCCCGGCGTTCTTTGTGGTCAAATCAATTCGCCTTGCCCGATGCGGCGGCAATGGCTATGTAAATGGGCCATGAGCGCTACCAATTACTCCATCGGCCTCGATTACGGCACCAACTCCGTCCGCACCCTCATCGTCAACGTCGCCAACGGGCGCGAGGTGGCCTCCGCCGTCTGGAACTTTGAGCACGGCACGCAGGGCGTAATCCTGTCGCGGGACCCGAACCTCGCGCGGCAACACCCGGCGGATTATGTCACCGGCGCGGAGATCACGATCAAGCGGGCGCTCGCGCTCGCCAAGCGGGTCGTGCGGGGCTTTGCCCCGGACCAGGTGATCGGCATTGGCGTGGACACCACGGGCAGCACCCCGATACCGGTGGACCGTAATGGCCGGCCGCTGGCATTCGACCGCCGATTCGCCAAGAATCCCGCGGCGATGGCCTGGCTCTGGAAGGACCACACGGGCGTCGCCGAAGCCGGCGAAATCACCGCACTGGCCCGCAAGATCCGGCCCAAGTACCTCGCCAAGTGCGGCGGCACCTACTCCAGCGAATGGTTCTTCAGCAAGATACTCCATTGCCTGCGCACCAGCCCCGAGGTATTCGGCGCGGCTTACGCGTGGGTGGAATGCGCGGATTGGGTGCCCGCGATGCTCACCGGCACCGAGGCGCTCGACCAGATGACCCTGGGTATTTGCGCGGTGGGCCACAAAGCGATGTTCAATGACGCCTGGGGCGGTTACCCGGACGCCAAGTTCCTGTCGCAGCTTGACCCGAAACTGGGCCGACTGCGATCGCGCCTCCCCTCAAAGGCACGCGCCATTGACCAGCCGGCGGGCCGGCTCACGACCGAATGGGCCAGACGAACCGGCCTGCCCGCGGGCCTGCCGGTGGCAGTCGGAACGATGGACGCGCATTCAGGCGGGGTTGGGTCCGGCATTGCGCCGGGCACGATGGTTAAGATTATCGGGACTAGCTCGTGTGATATGCTGGTCGTACCGCTGAGCGCCAAGCTGCCGGACATCCCCGGCTTGTGCGGCATTGTGCCCGGCAGCATCCTGCCGGGGTATTACGGGCTGGAGGCAGGACAATCGGCCGTGGGCGACATCTATAACTGGTTTGTGAACTACATTCAGCCGCTTGGCGGGAAGGCGGGCTCCCACCAGGCGCTGAGCGCGGCGGCGGTGAAGCTTGCGCCGGGCGAGTCGGGTTTGCTGGCGTTGGACTGGAACAATGGTAACCGGACCGTGCTGGGGGACCAGCGCCTGACCGGGCTGCTGCTCGGACAGACCCTCTACACCACGCCGGCGGAAATCTACCGCGCCCTCATCGAGGCCACTGCCTTCGGCGCGTTGACCATCATCCGCCGCTTCGAGGAGTACGGGGTGAAGGTGAAGCAGATTGTCAACTGCGGCGGCATCGCGGAGAAGAACCCGCTCGTCATGCAAATCTACGCGGATGTGACCGGCCGCCCGATCAAGATTTCCCGCTCGGCACAAACTTCCGCCCTGGGCGCGGCCATTGTGGGGGCAGTCGTCGCCGGCAAGTCGGCGGGCGGCTACGCCAGCTATGCTGAGGCCCAGAAGGCCATGACCGGCCTCAAGCCGCGCCTCTTTCGGCCCTACCCGGCAGCCCATGCCGTGTACAAAGAACTGTATTCCCTTTACCGAAAGGTTCACGATGCCTTCGGGACTCCCTCGGCGACCGGCAGTTTGTATGACGTGATGAAGCAGTTGATTGAAATTCGCAACCGGGCAAGGAAGTAAAACACACCACACACCAAGACACCAAGTTATGAAGACCAAGCATCAATGGCTCAGTATCCTCTCTGTCAGTCTGGGCGCGGCAGCGCTCGTAAGCTGCACCAACGTTTCGCAGTTCTCCCGCCAGAATGGCCAAGTCTCCCAGCGACCCTTCGGCCAAACGAAGGACGGCACTGCTGTGGAGTTGTTCACGCTCCGCAATAACAACGGTGCCGAGGTCGGCATCTGCAATTACGGCGGCCTGGTCATCTTCCTGAAAGTGCCGGACCGGCACGGCCAATTCGGGGATGTCGTGCTCGGCCATGACAAGCTTGACGATTACCTAAAGGACAGCCCGTACTTCGGCGCGCTTATCGGGCGTTACGGCAACCGGATCGCCAAGGGCAGATTTACGCTCAACGGCCACCTATACACCCTGGCGGTCAATAACGGCCCCAACTCCCTGCATGGCGGCCTCAAAGGCTTTGACAAGGTGGTCTGGCAACCCACGATCCGGGGGAGTCTCGAAGGGCCGGAGCTGGAGCTGAACTATGTTAGCCATGACGGCGAGGAAGGCTATCCGGGCAAGCTGACGGTTACCGCGGTTTACACCTTAACCGAGGACAACGCGCTCAAGATCCAATACAAAGCCACCACCGACAAGGACACCGTTATTAACCTCACGCACCACTCCTATTTCAACCTCGCCGGCAAGGGCGACATCCTGAATCACCAGGTCATGCTGCCGGCCGACAAGTTCACCCCGGTGGACAAGACGCTGATCCCGACCGGCGAACTGCGGCCAGTAGACGGCACGCCGTTTGACTTCCGGACGCCCACCACCATTGGCGCTCGCATCGGCCAGGACGACGAACAGCTCAAGTTTGGCGGGGGCTACGACCACAACTGGGTCGTTAACAAGCCGATGGGACAGCTCGGTCTCATGGCGCGGGTCTATGAACCGACCAGCGGCCGGGTGATGGAAGTTCAGTCCACCGAGCCGGGCCTGCAGTTCTACTCGGGCAACTTCCTCGACGGCAAGATCACCGGCAAGGGCGGCTGGGTTTATCAGTTCCGCAATGGGTTCTGCATGGAGCCGCAGCATTACCCCGACTCGCCCAACCAGCCGAACTTTCCCTCTGTGGTACTCAAGCCCGGCCAGGTTTACCGCAACACCATCATCTACAAGTTCTCGGTGCAAAAGTAGGCCCGGCCCTGCAAACCGCCAAGCCCGCACCGCGGGCTTGGTGGCAGTCATTGCCGCCGCCCATCGTCGCGTCGGCCTCAGCCGCCTGGATTGGCTTCATTAATAATAATGATGCCAAGTATTTTATTGACTCTCGTGCGTGGTGCGGAGAGATTGTTGAGCATAGCCACTGCGTGGCTCATGTAGAATGGCATTAGCTGACTATGGATGATGTGTTCACTGGCGATTTGATCTACCTTTTTGCGTTCTGCCTGGGCGGTCTGGTGTTTGCGCTGGGGCCTTTTCTTATCGTCCACCTCCTGGCGGCGCGCCGGACGCGCAATTGCGCCAACAAGACCCGCCAGTTCATCGAGTGCGGCATGGATCCGATCGGCGACGCCTGGATTCGCTATAGCGCGGTCTACTACTTGTATGCCTTGGTGTTCGTGGCCTTCGCGGTGGACGTGCTGTATCTGGTCCCGGTAGCGCTGGTGTATAATCGCATCGAAGAGTTCGTGATCCGGGATTTCATCGAGCTGGTCATCTTCGTAGGGATTCTCTCGTTGGTGATCGTTTACGCCTGGCGAAAAGGTGTCTTTGAATGGAAGCGCAGGAAGATAGCGTCCAAGTCCTGAAGGACTGCGCGCCCTACGTCAAGTTCGCCAAGCTGGATGAGCTGCTGGCGCTGGGCCGTGCCAACTCACTCTGGCCGCTGACATTCGGGCTGGCCTGCTGCGCCATTGAGATGATGGCGGCGGGGGCAGCGCGTTTCGACATCTCCCGCTTCGGGGCCGAGGTCTTCCGCCCTTCACCCCGCCAGGCGGACCTGATGATCGTGGCGGGAACAGTCAACAGGAAGATGGCGGCCGCAATTAAGACGCTCTACGACCAGATGCCGGAACCGAAATGGGTGATCGCGATGGGCAACTGCGCCATTTCCGGCGGACCCTTCGTCTTCCCCGGGCAATATGCGGTGGTCGAGGGGGTGGACAAGCTTTTCCCGGTGGATGTTTATATTCCCGGCTGCCCGCCGCGTCCAGAGGCGCTGATCGAGGGCTTGTTGAAACTCGAAGAGAAACTCACCGGCAAGCGCCGCTGGCCCGTGGTAAAACCAGAGCAGGGTTAACAGCGAAAACGCCAGGACGCGAAGAAGGTATAATGGAATCGCCCCCAGGAGTAGCTAGCAGTCCGGCGTTACCTAACCCGCTCGCGCACCTGCCGATCCCGTTTCAAGCTGTGGATTACGCTGCCAAGGGCTACCATGTCGAGGTGACGGTCGCGCCGGACCAAGTAGTTGTGGTCGCTGAGCAACTTGATCGGGAAGGGCTGGCGTTGGATACCATCACGGGTGTTGACTGGATGGCAGAAGACCAGATGGAGGTGGTCTATGATTACTTTCATCCGGCCAAATCGCTGCGCGTCGTCGTGCGCACCCGCATTCCCCGCGACCAGCCGGAGCTGCCGACCATCCACAAGGTGTTCCCTGGCGCCAACTGGCATGAACGCGAGACGCATGACTTCTTCGGCATCCGGTTCCTCGGGCATCCGGACCTGACGCCGTTCCTTCTGCCCGAAGACGCCAGTTTCCACCCGCTCCGGAAGGACTACGCACCGTGATAACCCCGGACACCGTAAAGTCCCAGGGCTCTCCTCCCAGCGAGACTTTCGTGCTTAACCTCGGTCCGCAGCACCCGGCTACCCACGGCGTGCTGCGCGTCAAGCTGACGATGGACGGCGAATACATCGTGCGCGCCGAGCCGGTCTGCGGCTACATCCACCGGATGCACGAGAAGATGGGGGAGAATCGCACTTACGCGCAATTCCTGCCGAATACCAGCCGCATTGATTACCTATCGGCCATGCCCTATACGCACGCCTTTGTGGGGGCGGTGGAACGGGCCGCAAAGCTACAGATTCCCCCGCGGGCAGAATACATCCGTGTCATCACCTCGGAGCTGAACCGCATCTCCAGCCACCTGGTCTGGTGGGGCGCCTTCCTGCTCGATCTCGGCGGCTTCACGCCGCTGCTTTATGCGTTCGATGACCGGGAGAAGATACTCGACCTGCTCGAAAGCCTCACCGGGTCCCGGCTGACCTATTGTTACTACCGAATTGGCGGGCTCTGCAACGACGTGGATGACGCTTTCATCAGGGGCACACGTGAATTCGTTGCCCAGATGCGCCCGCGGCTGAAGATGTACCGCTCCCTGGTTACCGATAATATCATTTTCCGCAAGCGGCTCATCGGCATCGGCCCGATCAGCAGGGAGATGTGCCGAAAATATGGCGCGACCGGGCCGGTCATAAGGGGTTCCGGCGTTCAATACGACGTGCGAAAGGTCGAACCCTACTCGGTCTATCCTGAGTTCGACTTCTTCATTCCTGTTTTCGAGGAAGGTGACGCCATGGCGCGCTACCTGGTGCGCATGGAGGAGATAGCCCAGAGCCTGCGGATCATCGAGCAGGCCTTGGACAAGCTTGCCGCCGGGCCGGTCATGGCCGACAAGGTGCCGCGCGTCCTGAAGCTGCCCGCCGGCGATTACTGTTATGCGGTCGAGGCCGCGCGCGGCCGCTTCATGGTGCGGATTGTCAGCGACGGCAAGGAAATCCCCTGCCGGGTCAAGTTGCGCACCCCGTCGTTGTCCAACCTGAGCCTGTTCGAGGAAGCCAGCCAAGGCATGCTGCTACCCGACGCCCTCGCGCTGATGGGGAGCCTGGACCTGGTGATACCGGATATTGACCGATGATGCAGTGGCTACATAATCAGCTTTCGGTCTGGTGGCCAGAGCCGCTCCGGCTGCTGCTGTTCCTGGCTGGCATCCTATCCTTCGTCGGGCTGAACGCCGCTTACCTGGTGTGGGTGGAGCGCAAAGGCGCCGGCCGTTTCCAGCGCCGCCCCGGCCCAACAGAGGTGGGCTGGGCCGGCTTGCTGCAGCCCATCGCAGACGCCATCAAGCTCATGAGCAAGCAGTTGATCGTGCCCGCCGGGGCGGACTCCACTCTGTTCCGCATCGCCCCGCTGCTAATGATGTTGCCGGCCCTGATGAGCCTGGCGGTGATCCCCTGGAGCCAAGGCCTTGCCGCGCGAGACATCAACGTCGGCCTGCTGATGATCTTCGCCTTCGGCTCGATCAATGTGATGGCCATCATGCTCGGCGGGTGGTCATCGCGGAACAAGTACGCGATCATCTCCGCCGCCCGCGTGGTCTCGCAGAACGTCGCCTACGAAATCCCGATGCTGCTGGTCGTCATCACCATGATCATGGTCACGGGCACCATGAACCTCAGCGAGATCGTCGGCCAGCAAGCCGGCGCCTTCTGGCATTGGAACCTCTTTAAGGTGTGGGTTAATCCCCTGATGCCGGTGACTTTCCTGATTTTCTTCACCTGCATGCTGGCGGAAACCAACCGCGCTCCCTTCGATATGGCTGAGGCTGAGAGCGAACTAGTTGCCGGTGCGTACACCGAATATGCCGGGATGGGCTTCGGCGTGTTCTTCCTAGCCGAGTATGCCAACATCCTGCTCGGATGCGCTCTGGCCACCGTGCTGTTCCTGGGCGGCTGGCAAAGCCCCATCGGCTACCTGCCCGGGGTGTTCTGGTTCCTCCTGAAGATGTATTTCCTGATATTCTCAGTCGTCTGGATCCGCTGGACGTTTCCGCGTACTCAGTTCTATGGGCTGCTGAATCTCTCCTGGAAGATTCTCATCCCGGTCTCGCTTGTCACGCTGACTCTCTCCAGCGCCATGATCAAGCTCTTTCGCGCATGAAACGCTTGCTCAAAGAGTTCGCCACCGGCTTCAACAGCCTGGTTACGGGCATGCGCATCACAATCGCCCAGTTCTTCAAGCCGACGGTAACCGTGCATTACCCGCATGAAGCGCTGAAAACGCCGCCGCGTTTCCGCGGCCACATAGAACTGGTCCGCGACCCCGACACCGGGAAGGCCATCTGCTACGCCTGCAAACTGTGCGAGCGCGCTTGCCCCAGCGACTGCATCATAGTCGAAGGCGCCAAGCTCGACGGCGCCAAGAAGAAATCCGTGACCCAGTTTACCCTCGACTTCACAAAGTGCAGCCTCTGCGGCGCCTGTATCGAAGCCTGCCGCGATGCCTGCATCCGCTATTCCCGCGAATACAACCTGGCCAGCACTAACAAGGAAGATTACATCATCGACCTCTTCAAACGGCTGGAAAACGAAGCCCGGCACGCCGGACATGCAGGGCAGGCGTCTCCGCCTGCCGTTTCGCCTGGCATTGCTCCCGCTAAGCCCTTGGAGTCCACCGCACCCGCAGCGGACCCGCCCAAGCTGGCATCGCCAACTCAACCCACTTGTCCCCTTTAACCCGCTAACCCTTTCAACTCTTCATGCCACAGTTTCCCGCCTCAACGATGATTGTCGCCGCCATCTTTCTTCTTTGCGTCATAACGACCGTCATGGGGGCGCTTATCGCTGTCCTTTCGGCGCGCATCATCCGGAGCGTGTGCGGCCTGGCGATCTGTTGTATCGGCCTGGCTGGGCTCTACTATTTCCTACACAGCCCTTTTGTGGCCGTGATGGAAATTCTCATCTACGTCGGCGCCGTCTGCGTCACCATCGTTTTTGCGATGATGCTCGCGGAACCGGATGAGCCTGCCCGCGACGAAAAGCGCGGTACCGCTGTCCTATGGGGAGGCTTAGCACTGCTGGTAAGCGCCGCGATCTTCTGGGGTCTTTGGCGCCTGAGTGTGCATCCTGACTGGACCGTTCCCACAACCCGCCTCACGGACGGCTCCGTTAGTGCCATTGGCAAGGCGCTGCTGACCACTTATAGCATGGCCTTCGAACTGATCTCCCTCGCGCTTTTGGTTGCCATCATCGGCGCTATCGCCATTGCCCGCACGGGGAGAACCAAACCATGAGCACCCCGCCCCTGTTTGAACGACCGGACATCTACTTCACTGTCGCCACCCTCTTGCTGGCCATTGGCGGGTTTGGCCTGCTGCGGCGCCGCACGCTCATAGGCATGCTCATTTCGGGCGAGCTGATCTTCTCGGCCGCCTCGCTCAACCTGATGACCTTCAACCGCTTTAAGGCGCCCGACCCCGCCGTGGGACAGATTTTCGTCCTGTTCATCATGGGCCTGGCCGCGGCCGAAATTGCCATCGCCCTGAGCATCATCATTGCTGTCTATCGCAACTACCGCTCTGTCAAGACCCGCGAGCTGTCCGAACTGAACGGATAGGGTAATGGAATCCACTCACGACATCAGGCTGCTCCTGGCGATCCTGGCCCCGCTGGTCGGCGCAGGCCTTGTTATGGCCACCGGCAAGCGGCCCAACGTGCGCGAGACCTGCTCGTTCCTCGCCGCCGCCACCCTGTTCCTCATCACGGCGTCCCTGATTCCGGCCATTCACGCCGGCCAGAAGCTCCACTTCACGATGTTCAACTTGCTGCCGGGATTGAGTGTCGCGTTGCGGGCGGACGCGCTGTCCATGGTCTTCGCCGTGTCCGCCTCGTTCCTGTGGATCATTACCGTGTTCTACTCGGCGGGTTACATGCGCGGCCTCAACGAGCACGAGCAGACACGGTTCAACACCTGCTTCGCGTTGGCCCTGTTCGGAGCCATCGGCTGCGCCTTCTCGGACAATCTCCTCACGCTGTATCTCTTCTACGAGATTGTCAGCATCTGCACCTATCCGCTGGTCGCCCATCACCAGGACGAGGAAAGCTACGAGAGCGGCAAGAAATACCTTACCTACCTGACCGGCACCGCCAAGGGCCTGGTCTTGCCGGCCATGGTTGTGATCTATGTTTTGAGGGGTAATCTGGACTTTGCCAACAACATGAACACCGGCATTCTGCCCCCGGATGTCAACCGTTGGGTCACGACGGCTCTCTACGCCTGCTGCCTCATCGGCTTCGCCAAGAATGCGGTGATGCCTTTCCACAATTGGCTGCCCAGCGCGATGGTCGCACCCACACCAGTTAGCGCGCTGCTCCACGCCGTCGCGGTCGTCAAGGTCGGCGTGTTCTCAACCGTCCGGGTCATGCTCCATGTTTTCGGCGTGGATACGATGCAGGCGCTCAACCTCGGCCTCCCGACCGCCTATTTCGTCTCCATCACCATCGTCGTCGCCTCCATCATCGCGCTGAGCAAGGACAATCTGAAGATGCGGCTGGCCTACTCCACGGTGAGCCAGCTCTCCTACATCATTCTCGGCGTGGCGCTGTTAAGCCCGGCCGGCATCGAAGGCGGCCTGGTGCACATTGCTAACCACGCCTTCTCCAAAATCACCCTCTTTTTCTGCGCCGGGGCGATCTATGTCGCCACCCATAAGAAGAATATCTCGGAGATGAGCGGCCTGGGACGCGTGATGCCCTTCACGTTCGGTGCCTTCGCGCTGGCGTCGCTCAGCATGATCGGCGCGCCGCCGGTGGCCGGCTTTGTCAGCAAATGGTATCTGCTGAATGGCGCATTCGATGCCGGTTCGGTCGGCATCATTATCGTGCTGCTGGCCAGCACGATGCTCAATGCGGCCTATTTCGCGCCGGTCGTCTATAGCGCTTTCTTTGGCCAGCCCTCGAGAGAAGATATCGAGCATAAGCACCGCGAGGCACACCCGGCGATGGTGATTCCCCTTTGTATCACCGCTGCCATCTCTGTTGTTATCGGCCTCTACCCCGGTTTCTTCATGGACTTCGTCAGTGCTGTCGCGAAATGAACCTTGCCAAGCTCATCCAGTTCCTGCGCAACCGTCTCAAGACGGTGATTTGGGTCTCTTGCGCCATCCTGGCGGTGGTGGTCCTGCTCGACGCCATCCCGGCCGTGGTGGACAAGGAGCACGCTCACACTGGGCCGGAACGCTGGCCTGCCTTCTGGGCTGTGTTCGGCTTCCTCGGCTGCGTCGCGATCATCCTGCTTTCCAAATGGTATGGACGCCTCGGCATCATGACGCGCGAGGACTACTACGAAGACGAAAAGGGGCTGTCGGCAGCGCCGGAGGAGCGAAAGCATGAATAGCTTCTGGCTCCATCCCTCGCTGATTCTGATTTTCGGCAGCCTGCTGCTCCTGCTGGTGCCCGCGCGCCTGAAGAAGGCCTGGCTGCTGCTCGTCCCCGTCCTGGTGTTCGCCCGTATCCTGACGATGGCCCACGGCGAATTCGGCCAGGTGCATTACCTCGACTGGACGCTCATCTTTGGCCGGGTGGATGCCCTGAGCAACGTCTTCGGCTACATCATGAGCCTCATGTGCATCCTGAGCACGTTATACGGCATGCACGTCAAGGACGACGCCCAGCACATTGCCTCGTGGTTTTACGTTGCCGGCTCCATCGGCTGCATCTACGCGGGCGACTTTATCACCCTGTTCCTGTTCTGGGAGCAGATGGCTTTCTCCTCGGTATTCCTCATTTGGTTCCGTGGACGGCGGGAATCTCTCTTCGCGGGCTACCGTTACCTGCTGGTGCACGTTTTCGGTGGCGTGACGCTGCTTGGCGGGATGGTCTGGCATTGTCAAACACAGGGCAGTTGGGCCTTTGATGCCTCCTTCTGCAACTTGGCGGTGCACCATGCCACCCCAGCGACCTGCCTCATCATGATCGGCTTTATTCTCAACGCCGCCGTCCCGCCTCTGCACGCCTGGCTGCCCGACGCCTACGGCGAAGCCACCTTCAACGGCTCCGTCTTTCTCTGCGCCTTCACCACCAAGACCGCCGTTTACACCCTCTGCCGCGGTTTCGCAGGTGCGGAGATCCTCGTCCCGCTCGGCGTCATCATGGCCCTTTATGGCGTTGTGTATGCCGTGCTGGAGAACGACTGCCGGCGCCTGCTCGCCTACCACATCATCAGCCAGGTCGGCTACATGGTGGCGGGGGTTGGCTTGGGCACGCAGATGGCCATCAACGGCGCGTGCGCCCACGCCTTCGCCCACATCCTCTACAAGGGTCTGCTCTTCATGGGCTGCGGCGCGGTGCTGCACATGACCGGCCAGAGCAAGTTCACCGAGCTGGGCGGGCTCTGGAAGAAGATGCCTTGGACGTTTGTCTTCACTCTCATCGGCGGCTTGTCCATCTCGGCCTTTCCGCTCTTTAGCGGCTTTGTCAGCAAGTCCATGATCGTCAGCGCCGGGTTCGAGGAGCACAAGTACTGGGCGGGCTTCCTCCTGCTGCTTGCCTCCGCAGGCACGTTTCTGCACACCGGGCTGAAAGTCCCTTACTTCATCTGGTTCGGCAAGAACCGGCCCAAGCAAGAAACTTGGGACCGCGCCGCCGAGCCGCCGTGGAACATGAACGTCGCCATGAGCATCGCCTCGGCGCTCTGCATTTTCATCGGGTGCTATACCCCTTACCTCTACCGGATGCTCCCCTATCCGGAGGCTGCCGCCGGCTATGACTCTTACACCTCGTACCATATCTTCGAAACCCTCCAGATCCTGCTCTTTACGGGGCTGGGTTTCTTCCTCCTGCTCAAGAAGCTGGTCCCAACTCCCACCATCAGCTTGGACATGGACTGGTTCTACCGCAAAAGCTGGCGCGTGTTCTTATGGCTGGCCTGCAAACCCGTCCAGGCCACCGATACTTTCATCGGCGAACTCTATCGGCTGGCCGGGCTCGCACCGCTCATGCTAAGCGCCCGCGTTTCTGCCCTATTCGACAATAAGGTCATTGATGGCGCCGTGGACGGCTTGGCCGACACCATCCGGGGCATCGGAGGCCGGCTCCGGCTCGCTCAGCGTGGCCAGATGCAGCAGAACCTGGCTTTTGCCTTCGCGGTGACCGCCGTCCTGATCATCGCCTTCCTTGTGTATTCCAACGTTCTGGCAAAATGACCGCGCCCAGCCCAATCGAAAGCTCGGGCTTGTTGAGCGTATTGATCTTCAGCCCGCTGCTTGCGGCCGCGGTCGCCGCCTTCATCCGCAACGAGCGCCTACTGCGCTTCTGGACGCTCGCGTTTACCTCCGCCGTCGGCCTCTTTTCACTGCAGCTCTATTGGAAATTTGACCCGACGACCGCGAAGTTCCAATTTCGCGAGTTTGCTCCCTGGATTCCAAAGCTAGGCATCAGCTACGCCCTCGGCATAGATGGCATCAGCCTGCTGCTGGTGCTGCTGACGACGCTCATCATGCCGCTCTGCGTGCTGGCCTCCTGGCGCTACATCCAGACGCGCGTCAAGGAGTTCATGATCTGCCTGCTGGTCATGGAGACCGCTATGGTCGGCGTGTTCTGCGCGCTCGACTTCGTCCTCTTCTTCGTCTTCTGGGAGGCGATGCTGATCCCGATGGCCCTGCTCATCGGTGTTTGGGGCGGGCCCCGCAAGATCTACGCGGCTCTCAAGTTCTTTGTCTACACCATGGCCGGCTCCGTCCTGCTGCTGGTCGCCATCATCGCGCTCGGCCTCAAGCAAGGCAGCTTCAACATCCTCGATATGATGGGCCAGGACTATCCACACAGTTTCCAAGTCTGGGTTTTCCTGGCCTTCTTCATCTCGTTTGCCATCAAGGTCCCGATGTTCCCGTTCCATACCTGGCTGCCCGCCGCCCACGTGGAAGCCCCCACCGCCGGCAGCGTCCTGCTTGCCAGCATCCTGCTGAAAATGGGCACCTACGGTTTCCTGCGCTTCTCTCTGCCGATCACGCCGTATGCGACCCAGGTCTTCACACCCTACGTCCTTTGGCTGTCGGTCGCTGCCATCCTCTATGGCGGCCTGACCTCCCTGGCCCAAACCGATCTCAAGAAGCTGGTCGCCTACTCCAGCGTCGCCCACATGGGCTTTGCCACGCTGGGCATCTTCGCCCTGAACGAGATGGGAATCCAGGGCGCTGTGCTGGTGATGATCAACCACGGCGTCACCACCGGGGCGCTGTTCATCATTGTCGGCATCATCTACGAGCGACTCCACACGCGCGACCTAGAGGAAACCGCCGGCATGGGCAGAGCCATGCCCATCTTCGCCCTGTTCACCGGAGTGTTCGCGCTGTCATCCCTGGCCTTTCCTGGCACGAACAGCTTCATCGGCGAACTGATGGTCATGGCCGGTGGCTTCAAGCTGGCCACCGAGCATTTCGCCTTCATTGTCGCCATGGTCTGCGTCGTCCCCGGTGTGGTGCTTGCTGCCGCTTACATGCTCCGCATGTTGCAGAAGGTCGCTTACGGGGGCACGCGCAACCCGGTTCACGCCGGGCTCCGCGACCTTAACCTGCGCGAAATCCTCACCCTTGCGCCCCTGCTGTTCTTCGTATTCTGGATTGGCCTCCATCCCGCTCCCATTATCCGCGTGCTCGACGTCAGCGTAAAACACCTGCTCGAACAGGCACGGCAGGGCCACACCGTTGCCACCTATGTCCTACTGCCCTGAAATCCGCATGACCTCCTCCCCCTTCATGGCGTTCCTCCCTGAACTGGTCTTACTGGCCGGGGCGCTGGTGCTCTTTGTGGTCACGCTGGGCGAGTCGCGTCTGCGAATGGCCCGAACGGTTGCGCTGATTACGTCGTTTGCGGTCATCCTCGTTTGCGTCTGCTGCTTTAGGCAGGAAGCAATCCTCTTTAGCGGCGCCTACCGCGTGGACCTGTTCTCGCAGCTCCTGAAACTCGTCTTTGCCTGCGGCTTCACCCTCATCCTCCTGCTGAGCGGCGACGTCGAGGACATCCGCGAAGACATCAAAGCCGAATACTTCTTCTTCCTCACGCTGAGCGTGTCCGGCCTGGCTATGCTCGTGAGTTGCGTGGACATTATCACCCTGGTCATTGCGCTCGAAGTGTCGGCTTTTCCCCTCTACTTCATGGTCGCTATGCGCCGAGAGCGCGAAGGCCAGCGCAGCCAGATGGAGTCCGCGATCAAGTACATCATGTTCGGCGTCGCCGCCAACGGCCTGATGTTCTTCGGCATGAGCTATCTCTTCGGCCTGACCGGCACCACTTCCCTGACCGACCTGCTCCCAAGGCTCCAGCCCGTCATCCATTCCCCAATGGCCATTGCCGGTCTCGCGCTGACCTTCTGCGGCCTCTACTACAAACTGGCGATCTTCCCCTTTCACTTCTGGACTCCCGACGTCTATCAGGGCGCATCGAACGAAACCGCCGGCCTGATCGCCTCCCTCCCCAAGGTCGGCGCCGTCGCCGTCCTGGTTCGCTTCGTCTCGCTAGCCTCGCCAGACAATCACCCGATCGCTGTCATGCTCGCCATCCTTGCCGCAATCTCCATGTTCTATGGCAACCTCATCGCGCTGGTTCAGAAGGACTTCAAGCGGCTGCTCGGCTTCTCCGGCATCGCCCATGCCGGCTACGCTCTTATTGGCTTCGTCACCCTCGACACGTTTGGCTACACCGCCGCGCTCTACTACATCATCGGTTACCTGTTCATGGTGCTGGCGTGCTTCGTAGTGATTTGCAAGGTGTCGCGTAACGGCGCCAACGTAGCCATTGAGGACCTGGCCGGGCTACACCGCCGCTCGCCCCTGCTCGCGCTGACGCTGATGGTCGGCGTCTTTGCCCTCGCCGGCATCCCGCCGTTCGTTGGCTTTATGGGCAAGCTAAGCCTGTTGACCGCCGCCTTGGAGAAGGGCTACCTCCTGCTCGCCATCACCGCCATGCTCAACGCCGCCATCGCCGTCTATTACTATCTCTGCGTTGTGCGTGAAGCTTGCTTCCGCGATCCCGGCGACTGCTCCCCCATCCAGCTCAACCGGTCCACCAAGGCGCTCTGTGTGCTGCTCATCACGGGCATCCTCGCGCTTGGGGTGGCACCTGCCCGGGTGCTTGATACTCTCTCGACCTCGGTAGCTGCGGCCACTGGCGTTACGCCGTAGACAACCTCCACTGTCGCCAACTTGGCCCGCTGACCCTGCTCCCGCGGGATGTAGCGGCAGTCTGCCGAGGCCCCCGCGGACCCGAGGGGTGACTAAACTATTTGCACTGCAGACTTGACACAGCCGGGAACTTCATAATAAGTGGGCATCGAACCTAACCATTCTATGAAAAACAACCTACGCTTCTTCGCGGGGGTTTTCTCCGCAGTTATTTGTCTCAGTTGCGCACCATCGGCGTTTGGCGGCTTCTTCGCCATGTGGTCCGAGACCATTCACAACGATACCGGATCCGACGCCTACGATTTTCATTTGCACGGGACGGTCTTGGAAGGGACTGCCATTGTGCAGGACACCTCGATTAGCAGTGACGTCAATCCGTTCGATTGGAAGGTTGATTATGCAACCGTGTTTAACGCGGGCAATATCTTTGTTGGCTGGAGCGGCACCACACCGGTTCCAACGTGCCATAACATTACCATCGGTTTAGAGATATTCAGTGGCATGGAAAACTGTGTTCTCGGGCTCGATGGCTACTGGACGGACGCAAACGGAGATGAAATAGTTCCGGGATGGGGTCCCGGGCTGCCGCTGCTGGGGTTCCAAGTGACTCCCTCGGGGACCCTTTTCGAGCAAAACGCCACCTCGCGGGATATGCTTGTGCGTAATCTTCAGATCGCGCCCGCAAGCAACGGCTTGGGGTTGTCTGATCTGGTGGATGGGAGCCTGCTGCTGGCAGGGCTTTCCTGGCGGAACCTGACCACTCCCGGCACGGCCGAGACGATCAACGCCGGGACTTCAATGAGCTTCGACGTGAGCGAGGATGTGGAGGCCTCCGGCTACAACAACTACATCATCATGCGCGGAGAGGTTTTCGATCCTCACGACCCCTCCGGCGGCGCCGAAGGCACTTGGCACAGCGTCTTCGCAGCGCATCAGATTCCGGAGCCAAGCACGCTGGCGCTGGGCGCAATCGGCGCGGCGGCCTTGGTTTGGCTACGGCGGCAACGCAAGCAGGCGTAAAAGGCGCAAGGGAAGCCGTGGCAGAGGGCTTCAGCTTCTAGACCTCCAATCCCTGGACACCCGGCTGCCGCCGCGCTGGTCACAGCGCTGCTGTGTGAACCTCAATACCCGTCGCCAAGAGCCCGACCGCCATCTGTGCGCTACCTCGTGAAGCAAGCCAGGATTGCCGCCGGCGACTTCTAATTTTGCCGGGCCAACTCCTGAACTGTGGCCTCAGGACTTTGGACCTTAAGGCCATCGCCTTTCATGGAGGCAAACACCCCAGCAAGTCTGCGAAACGTATTCATTAACTCCAGGGTTCTGATCAGGAGCAGATGGTTTGGATTTGCTCGCCGGTTGGGTCCGCAAGCCTTATGCCGCGATCGGCATTTGGCTCGGCGGCCAGCCGCCTTCCGAATCGACTGCGGACAAAGGTGCGGCCTCGTTGGCCCAAGGCGGCTCGTGGGCGAAGCGGTTGAATATAGCGCGAGTCATTTCCTCGAAGAGGCAGGGGAAGGACAGCAACGGAAAGGCCGTGTCCCAGGCGAGTTCCGCCGCCGCGTTGGCTGCGCCACAAAGCTGTTTGTGAATCCGCGGAGGCGTGGTTTGTTGCAGGGCGGCACGGAGCATCTTCTGTTTAAGCAAATGCAGGCGCACCGGGCTCCGGCTTGCGCCGGCGGTCCGAAAAGGCCGGATTTCCGCTTTAGCGTTGCCCGGCGCGGATTCGAGGCAGGAACGGACAAATATGGCTCCGCGATTATCAGTGGTGCTGGCGTAATTCATGGTTGCTTCGCTTATCGTCTCGGCAGGCGTCCCAATCAGCGGACCTGCCTGCTTGAACCAGCATTAGCAACTGGCGGGCCACGCGGAAAATGGCCGCAATTCCAGTGGTGTTGGCATCCTGTTGCGCAAGACTTGCTCAACGGTGCATTGCGCACCCACAATTATTGCGCAGTTCTTCCTGGTCGAAGCGCAAGGCGGGACAAATGTTGCCGCTTCGGAGGCCTTGCCGGTCAGCCTGATGCGCAGATAACGCCCCAAGCCGGGGCAAGCTATGACCCGTGAGGAACCTGGCAGACCCAACTTGAGCGAGGGCGAGACGCAAGCGCATCCCACTCCTAATCGAGCTGTCCCGACTTAGTGGTATTCCTGCAGCGTCTTGACGCTGTAGCCGCTTTTTCTGAGCGCGGCGATTCCCAGCGCGGCGGCTTTGGCCCCGCTGAGGGTGGTCATGATCGGGGTGCCGGTATAAACAGCGGTGGTTCTGATCCTCACCCCGTCCGCGTGCGGCGTGGCACCGGAAGGCGTGTTGATAACGATCTGGATCTCCCGATTCTTCAACAGGTCTATGGCGTTGGGCCGCCCCTCGGACAGCTTAAAAATGCGCCGAACTTTGAGCCCTGCCTTCTCCAGCACGTCGGCGGTCCCACCAGTGGCAACCAGTTCAAATCCCAGATCAGCAAATTGCCGTGCAACCTCCGCCACCTGTTCCTTATGCGAGTCGCTGACGCTGATGAACACCCGGCCCCCGACCGGCAGCGGCCCGCCGGCGGCCATTTGCGACTTGGCGTAGGCGATGCCCAGATCGTCATCCAGGCCCATCACTTCGCCCGTGGACCGCATCTCCGGGGAAAGCAGAATGTCCTGGCCATGAAAACGGTTGAAGGGGAACACGGATTCCTTGACCGCCCAATGCTCCGGCCAGACTTCCTTGGTAAACTTGAGCTGCTTGAGCGTCTTGCCAGCCATCACCCGGGCAGCGAGCTTGGCCAGCGGCACCCCGATGGCTTTGCTGACAAATGGCACCGTGCGCGACGCGCGCGGGTTGACTTCGAGCACATACACCGTTTCGCCCTTCACCGCGTACTGCACATTCATCAGGCCCACAACCTTCAGCTCCCGGGCCATGGCGTGCGTGTATTCGCGGATGGTGTGAATGATCCGCTGGGGGAGCGTGTGCGGAGGCAGGACCATTGCAGCGTCGCCGGAATGGACGCCCGCAAACTCGATGTGTTCGAGGATGCCGCCGATGACGATGGTGCCCTGGTTCGGATAGACAAAATGCCCGATGTCGGCGATGCAATCCACATCCACCTCGGTGGCGTCCTCCAGGAACTGGTCCACCAGCACCGGCCGCTCGGGCGAGGCTTCGACGGCGAAACGCATGTAATGCTGGAGCTCGGCATCGGAATAGACAATCTGCATCGCCCGTCCGCCGAGGACGAAGCTTGGCCGCACCAGGATCGGGTAGCCGAGTTCTTTCGCCACCGCCAGCGCCTCGGTCTCGCAGGTGGCGATGCCATTGGGCGGCTGGGGAATGTTGAGCTTGCGCAGCATCGCCGCAAACAGCTTGCGGTCTTCGGCAATTTCGATGCTCTGCGGCGAAGTGCCGATGATGTTGACGCCGTTCTTCTGGAGGCCCAGCGCCAGGTTGAGCGGCGTCTGGCCGCCGAACTGGGCGATGGCCCCCCAGCACTTCTCGCGCTCGTAAATGTGCAGCACGTCCTCCAGCGTGAGCGGTTCGAAGTAGAGCTTGTCGCTGGTGTCGTAGTCGGTGGAGACCGTCTCCGGGTTCGAGTTGACCATGAGGGTCTCAAAGCCGTCCTGCTTGAGCGCAAAGGAGGCATGCACACAGCAATAGTCAAACTCGATGCCCTGGCCGATGCGGTTCGGACCGCCGCCCAGGATCATGACCTTCTTACGGTTGCTGGACTTCACCTCGTCGTCGCCACGGTCATAGGTCGAGTAATAATAGGGCGTGTAGGCTTCGAACTCGGCGGCGCAAGTGTCCACCAGGCGATAGCTGGGAACGAGGCCGAGTTTCCTGCGCTCGGCGCGGACAGCATCCTCCGTCTGGCCAGTCAAATGGGCAATCTGCCGGTCGGAGAACCCGAGCGACTTGGCTTTGGCCAGTTGTTCTGCGTTCATGGTCAGTGCAAACTCGGGCATAGTAAGCCGGAAAGAGCTTCGAGTGTCGAGCGTTGACTTGCTGGCGCTGGCCTAAAACCCGCCCGCGTCGCGCACCATTTTGAAGTAGTTCAGGTAGAAGCTGACGATGCGGTAAGCGATCACCAGCACGACGCACAGGTAGATAACGCGCGGCGTCCAGCGCGCCACGGCATGGAGCTTGCGCGAGCCTTCCTCCTGGTAGTAGGACTGCAGCCGCCGCAGCGTATCGTCCAACTGCCCGCTGACCTCGCCCGTGGCGTATTGGCTGGCGAACAGTTCGGGGAATTGGCCCGAAGCGCTGACCACCTCAGCGGGCGTCAGTCCGCCGTTGACCTGCGGCCGCCACGCCAGCACGGTTCGGCGCAGCGCGGGCGAACCGCTCGCGGCGGCCGCCAGTTCCCAGGCTTCGACGATTGTCACACCCGCGCTGAGCAGCGCTTCGAGCGCGGCCGAAAGGCGGGCCAGCGCCAGGTAATGTCGGGCCCGGCCCAGAACCGGGATGGGGCGGAGCACCGCCTCGAAACACGCCCGCCAGGTCTCACCGTGGCGGCTTTGCGCCGCCAGAATCACCAGCGCCACCACAGCGTACAGCGGGAGCAGCACGCCCAGCGTCTGGCACAAATAGACCGCCACTCCGCCCGGCTTAAGCAACTCCACAATCGGCAGGATGAAGACCGCGAAGTGCAGCAGGAAGACCGGGTAGGCCAGGTCGCCGATCACTTGGCGCGCGAGGCGGGCGCGGTCGGTGTAGTAGTTGGCCAGCAACCGGAAGCAGGCGTCCAGCCGCCCGCTGTGTTCGCCGGCCTGCAGGAGGGCCAGGTCAAAGGCGGGCAGCCAATGGCCACATTGTCCCAGCGCCTCGGTGAGGGTGCAGCCGGCGGAAATCTGTTCGAGCACCCGCCCAACGGGCGCGCGGTAGGAGCGGTCGGGAGGGGCGCGTTTGATCTGCTCCAGCGCCCGGATGAGACCTAGCCCCGCCCCGGAGAGCTGGCCGAGCTGATGATAGAAATCAGCGCGTCGCGACAACTGTCCGGGCGTGATGATGAGCAGCATGGTTCAGGCACGGTGGCCGGCCCGGGTCATTGTGTCCCGAACCGGCGAGCGGGCGCAAGGCTGGACCGGATCCTGGACCGGGTCCCAGGACCGCCACCCCTGGGCGCGTCTCGCGGGCCGGTTGCTCAAGGCCGACGCCAAAGGCGGGTATTAGCGCTGAATCCGGGCGGAGCCGCCCTTGGCAAAAGCGCGGACCTGATCGAGCGTCGCCATGGTAGTGTCGCCGGGAAAGGTGGTCAGGAGGGCGCCGTGAGCCCAGCCGAGCTTGACGGCTTCCGCCGGGTCTTCGCCGGCAAGCAGACCGTAGAAGAAACCCGCCGCGTAGCCGTCGCCGCCGCCAACGCGGTCGAGCACATCGAGCTCGCAGGTCGGCGCGGTATAGGTCTGGCCGTTAATCCAAGCCACCGCGCCCCAACTATGGCGGTTGGTGGAGTGCACTTCGCGCAGGGTGGTGGCGACGACCTTGATCTGGGGGTGTTTCCTGGTGACCTTGCCGATCATCCCGATGAAGGCGCTGGGATCGAGCTTGTTCTTGGCGGCCACCTCGGGGCCGGGAATGCCCAGGCCCAACTGGAGGTCTTCCTCGTTGCCGACCAGCACGTCCACATTCTTGACGATGCGATCGAGGACTTTGACGGCGCGGTCATGGCCGCCCGAGATATTCCAAAGCTTGGCGCGGTAATTCAGGTCAAAGGAAACCACCGCGCCGGCTTTCTTGGCGGCTTCCATGCCTTCTATGATAACCTCGGCGGTCGTCGGAGAGAGCGCGGCGAAGATGCCGCCGCTGTGGAACCAGCGCACGCCGCTGGCAAAGATCGCCTTCCAATCAAAGTCACCCGGCTTGAGCAGGGCGCCGGCTTCGTTACAGCGGTTGTAAAAGACGACGGGCGCGCGCACCCCCTGGCCGCGGTCGCTATAGACGGTGGCCATGTTGGGGCCGTGAACGCCGTCATGCTTGAAATGCTTGTAGAAGGGCTTCACCCCCATCGCCCGCACGCGCTCGGCGATCAGGTCGCCGATGGGGTAATCCACCATGGCCGTGGCGATGCCGGTCTGCAGGCGGAAACAGTCGGCGAGGTTGGCGGCGACGTTAAACTCGCCGCCACTGACGTGGATTTGGCATTGGGTCGCCTTGCGGAAAGGGATGATGCCGGGGTCAAGCCGATGGACCAGGGCGCCGAGGGAGACGAGATCCAGCGCGCCACTTTTGGGGATGTTTAAGCCATGCTTCATAATAAGTTCGGTTCGGCAGCATGCACAAACCGGGGGCGGGTTGTCTCGCAAAAAGTTGACGGGGGACAGAAACGGCTAAAGAGTTACCTGAGTGATATGTATTGCGCAGGTTAATGGGATGAGTGGCAAAGTGAATTATGAGCAAACCAGTTCTTAATGGACCGCCGACGCCGGAGGAGTTCCGGCGGCAGATGGCGGAGTTCATGCGGCAGCATTTGCAGGGCGCGCCCGGGCAGCCGGCGCCGGAACCCGCGGAGAGCGGCGCGGCAGAGAGCCCCGGCGGCAAGGCGAAAGCCGGGCAGTTTGAGTTCGCCTACAAGCCGCGCGAGGTAAAGGAATACCTTGACCGGTTCGTCATCAAGCAGGACGAGGCCAAGAAGGTGCTGAGCGTCGCGCTGTGCGACCATTATCACCATGTGCGACTGGCGTTGGAGGGGAAGGAATCGCCGAACTACGCCAAGCAGAACATCATCCTCATCGGGCCAACCGGCGTGGGGAAGACGTTCCTGATTCGCTGCGCGGCGGACCTGATCGGGGTGCCGTTCGCCAAGGCCGACGCGACGAAGTTCTCTGAGACGGGCTATGTGGGCGCGGACGTCGAGGACATGGTGCGCGACCTGTTACGCCTGGCCGACGGCGATGTGACGCGGGCGCAGTACGGCATCATCTACATTGACGAGATTGACAAGATCGCCGCCGCCGGCAACACGGCGGGCCGGGACGTGAGCGGGCGCGGCGTGCAGACCAACCTGCTGAAGCTGATGGAGGAAACCGAGGTGCCGGCGCGCTCGCCCAGCGACATTGCCGGGCAAATCCAGGCGATGATGGATTTCACCCAGCGCGGCCGGAAGGCGCCTGCCACCATCAACACCAAGCATATCCTGTTCATCGTCAGCGGCGCGTTTGGCGGGCTGGAGCAGATCATCCGCAAGCGGCTGCGCGAGGCCACGATCGGCTTTGCCGCCAAGGAGCGGCCGCTGGAGACACAGGAGGACGTGCTGGACCACGGGCAGACGCGGGACTTTATCGAGTTCGGGTTCGAGCCGGAGTTTATCGGGAGGCTGCCGGTGCGCGTCGTGTGCCGCTCGCTCAAGGTGGACGACCTGTTCCTGATCCTGAAGAGCTCCGAGGGCAGCATCATCCGGCAATATGAGCAGGACTTCGCGGCCTACGGGATCGAAGTGCTGTTCGCGGACGAAGGGCTGCGGCGGATCGCCGAGCGCGCGGCAGACGAACAAACCGGGGCGCGCGGGCTGATGACGGTGTGCGAGCGGGTGTTTCGCGACATCAAATTCGAGCTGCCGTCCACCAAAGTGCGGCGCTTCGTGGTGACGCGCGAGCTGGTGGATGATCCGGTGGCTGAGCTGCGGAAAATACTGGCGGACCCGGCGCAGGAGGAGCGCATCGTCACCCGGCAACTGGTGGACGAGTTTGCCCGGCGCTTCCGCGCAGCGCATGGCATGGGCCTCCGTTTCACCGAAGCCGCCGCGGAGCTGCTGGTCAAGGAGGCGCTGGCTAAGGGCCAGCCGGTGCGCGACTTGTGCGCGAGCCGGTTCAAGGATTACCAGTTCGGCTTGAAGCTCATCGCCCAAAACTCCGGCCAGCAGGAGTTCGTAATTGACGCGGATGCGGTACAGGCGCCGGACAAGGTCCTAAGCGACTGGGTGGTAGCCAGTTACCGGAAGTAAGCTAACTCACGCATGGGAGGCGGGTTAGGTCAGGAGAGCTGCAAAGTGCGGCCCGTCTGAACCTGTGGCGCGGCGCCCTTGTGAGGGGGGACGGTTCCACGGCGCTTAAACCACATTCTTTCGCAGGCCGCTACCTTCCAATCAACTTTTCCGGGGGGCTCCCGCTGCTCCGATGGCCTGACCCTGGCACCGGCGCCCCTCCGTATCCTCACCGTTACCTCACCGTAGAACCTGCTTTGTAGAAACCTTTTGTGTCTCGCATACGTCTTATGATGGCATGAGC
>CAZDOO010000041.1:0-46581 GCA_964507045.1 uncultured Verrucomicrobiota bacterium
CATTTCCTCGAAATCTAACAAAGCTGCTTCTCCAAGGTGCATTTTTGAGGTTGAACGTTGGTCAGTATTAGCGTGCTGTCGATCGCGCTTGCGACGTCCACGCCGTTGAACCTCCACTGGTAACTCAACGGCGCTGTTCCGATGGCGGAAACTGTGAATGTTGTCGCCGCCCCCGGCAGCACCAGCCGGTTCGTGGGTTGCTGAACAATCACAGGAGCGCGGGCAGCGACCGTCACTAAAGCAACCTCGCTAAACAGGACAGAGGAACCGCTCTCGACCACGACGGTGTAGTTCCCCGCCATTTGCTGCTGGGTGTCGTGCAATGCGAGCCAGGCGTTCGTCGCCCCCGGTATCACGGCGCCATTGAACAGCCATTGGTAGGTGACCAATGGCCTGCCAAATGCCGCCGCGAGCAAGATGAGATCGTCGCCGGCCATCGCGGTCCCGTCTATCGGCGATTGGTACAAGCTGGGAACACCGCGATCAACCAGCGCTGTGTTCAGGCTGTCGCCGGCGGCAATCGCATTGACGTTCGTCACGAGCGGTGGGGCAACTGTTCGGCCGTTCGAGTTGTCGCCCCAGCCAATACCCTGCCCGTCTTTTCGAAGAGCCATGCTGAAGCTGCCGTTGGCGGCAATCGCCACAACGTTGGAGGCGCTGGCTGGCACGGTGCATTGTCCGGACGAGTTGTCACCCCAGGCGACCACCTTGCCGTCGGCCTTCAACGCCAAGCTATGGCTCGACCCGGCTGCAAGCATGATGATATTCGTGGCTGCAACTGGGACCGTCGCTTGACCCGCATTATTTTGGCCCCAAGCCAGGACAGTGCCATTGTCCCGCAGTGCCAGACTGTGACTGCCGCCGCCAGCGATGCCAACGATGCTCCTGGCCGTAACCGGAATGCTGGTCCGTCCATTAGAGGAATTGCCCCACGCGATGACCGTGCCGTCTTGCCGCAACGCCAGAGCGTGTGTGAGGCCAGCGCTTACGGCAATCACATTCGTCGCTCCAGCCGGCACGTTAGCTTGTCCGTAGGTATTATCGCCCCAGACAATGGGCGTGCCACTTTGAGGCAGGGCCATGTTGAAGGTTTGTCCGGCAGCGACCGCAACTACATTCGTTGCTGTTCCTGGCACCACGCTCAGGCCCCAATTATTGTCACCCCATGCCAGAACAGTCCCATCCTCATGCAAACCAATTGCATGGGACCCACCGGCGGCCAAGGCCACAAGATTGGTTGCGGCGGATGGCACATCGGTTTGAAAAGTCACGCTGCTTCCCCATACCGCTGCCTGAACCACCGTGACGGCTACCGGATCGCTCGCCGCGGCGCCCACATCGTTCGTAGCAATCAGGCGATAGGATCCAGTATCGGTCCAGGTGACGTCGCTCAGAGCCAGCACGGCATTAGTCGCAGCAGGGATGTCGGCGCCACCATGTTGCCACAGGACGCCGATAGGCTTGGTGCCGCGCACTACTACGGGGAGAGACGCGGAACCCCCGGGCAGAACAATGACATTTGTGACGCCGACATAGACACGGGGAACCGTGGCGAGGACCGTGATGTTCGCCGGCGCGCTCGTGACGGACCCTGTAGCGTTGGTAACTGTCACCCGGTAAATGCCCCCGTCGTTAGCCTGGGCGTCAGGTATCAGGAAAAACGGCATCGAGGTTTGGGCAACCTGGCTGCCGTCGCGCGTCCATACGTACGTCAAAGGCATGGTGCCGCGCGCTTCGCAGGACAATAGCACGTTTTCTCCAGCAAGAACGGTTTGATCGCGAGGCGGATTCTGAATCTGCAGCCCTGGAACGTTGACCAAGGCGAGGCTGTGCTCGCCGCCGGCGGCGATAGCCGAGACATTACTCAGGCCCGGAGGAATCGTGCCTTGACCTTGCGAATTGGAGCCGACCGCCACCACCGTGCCGTCCTTGCGCAAGGCCAACCAGTGCCCGGCCCCGCCGCCTGCAACTGCCACGACGTTGCTCAATCCTGAATCGCTGTCCCATACGAACACCCGCCCGTCACTCCGCAAAGAAAGGCAATCGTCGTAAGTCGCGGCAATCGAAACGACATTGCTTATGGCCAGAGCAAATCGTCCGGGCAAGCCCCAAACCAACACGGCCCCGTCGCTGCGCAAGCCGACACTGAATGTACCGCCGGCGGCAATGTCGATAATGTTTGTCGCGTCGTCCGGAATGTTGGTCGCCCCCCAGAAGTCTTCTCCCCATGCGATCACCCGGCCATCGGCCCTCAGGGCCATCACATGGATATTGCCGGCAGAAACCCGGATCAGATTGGTAGCACTAGCAGGAAGGTTCGCCACCGCCGGCTGTGAACTCCAAACCCACAGGCTTCGGTCGGGACGAATCCCCATGCTGTGAAATCCGTCGGCCGCGATTGTCACCAAGTTGCTCGTCCCGGGCGGAGGTCTTACATCACTTGCGCCCCAAGCCATCAAGACCCCTTGATCGGTCAAGGCGAGCGTGTGGACCGGCCCCGCGGCAACGGCCACAATGTTGGTGGCGTTCGCGGGCACGGCCCCTTCGCCGGAGACATTGCTTCCCCAGGCCACGACACTCCCTCCGACCGCAAAGGCAGTGTGGCCCAATGGTAACCCTGTGAACGCGAAAAGGAGCAGTGACCAGGCGGCAGCACGCGCCTGCAAACAAAGGCATCCCCCATTAACCCGAGTGGTTTCTTCTGAATCTTGGTCCATAAACATCTGGGTTGGGTGCAAATCCGTACCAGAATCCTTCCATCCAATCAAGCGGATTTACATCAGGCACCCTCTCTGCAACACAATCTCCAAGCGGGCTCAGGCCCGCGAGAGCGGGAAAGGCCTGGCCGGGGCCAAGGGCACCGGCCCACCCCTCTCCCTTGAGCAGATCACCGACGACATGGATTGCCCGGCCGGATGATACAGTGACAGACCTTTGCCGCCGTCATGAGTCGAAGCACTCCTTCCCCAAAGGCCGGATGAGCGCCGACTGCCGGCGGCGGCTGGCAGTTCTGAAGCAGAGGTCGCCTTGCCCGGTCAGGAACCTGCGGTTCGCTTCTTCTTGCCCTTCTTAGGCGCGCCGGTGTCGGCGGGGTCGCCGGCAGGATACGGCTTTACCTGGGCGCGGTCGGCCCAGGCATTCCATTTGGCCGCCAACTCCTTCACGCGTTCGGGCTGCGCCGCCGCCAGGTCACGCTGCTCAGTGCGGTCGGCTTTCAGGTCATAGAGCTCCCACGGGCCGTTCCGGCCGAGGCGAACGAGCTTCCAATCGCCGACGCGGACAGCGGCATTGCCCTCGTGCTCCCAGAACAGTGCGTCGCGTTGAATCGGCTTGTTCTCAAATGCCGGCAGCAGGCTGCGGCCTTCCAGGGGCGGGATCGGCTTGCCCTTGAACTCCTTCGGATACGTGGCGCCGGCCACATCCACGCAGGTGGCCATAATGTCAATCAGATGCCCCGGCTGGGCACGAAACTGCCCGCCGCCCGAAATCCGCACCGGCCAATGCGCGATGAGGGGCGTCGAGATACCTCCCTCGTGGTTGTAATGCTTGTAGCGCCGGAACGGCGTGTTCTCCAGCGTGGCCCAGGATTGGCCGCAATAAACGTTCGAATCTTCCGAGCCGGGGTGCTGCCCGACGTAGCGGCCATCCGGACCGCTCTCGGCATTGCCACCGTTGTCCGAGAGGAAGAGGATTAGCGTGTTATCCAGCGCACCGCGCTGGCGCAACCCTTCCACAAACCGGCCCACGGCGGTATCCATGTGCGCCACCACCGCGGCGTAGATCGCCATGATATGGTCAAAGCGGTCCTGCTCGGCCGGCGCCACGGCATCCCACGCCTTGACCTCCGGTGCGCGCGGCGAAAGCGGCCAGGCCTTGTCCACAACGCCCAACTCGATCTGCCGGGCGTGCCGCTGCTCGCGCAGTTTGTCCCAGCCGATCTTATACTTGCCGCGGAACTTCGCGATCTCCTCCGCCGACGCCATCAGCGGGAAATGCGGCGCGTTGAAGGCCAGGTAAAGGAAGAAGGGTTTGGCCTTATCCCCGTCATCAATGAACTTGAGCGCGTTGTCCACGAAAGCGTCGGTGGTGTAGAAGCCGTCAGGCGGGGGTTGAATGTGCTCATTCTCCCGGGTCAACGAATCGGGGCGGAAATAGTTGGCCGTGCCTTTGATAACCCCAAAGTAATGATCGAATCCTCTCTGCCGGGGCCAGTTTGCCTTCTCCGCTTCGCTGGTCGGCTCCGTGTACCTGGTCACATGCCATTTCCCCGCCATGGCGGTGCGGTAGCCCGCGCCGCGCAGGACTTCGGCGATGGTAACGCAATGGTCATTGAGATTGCCTTGGTAGCCCGGCTGCTTCCGATCCGTGACCATGTGCCCGACGCCGGCCTGGTGCGAATAGAGCCCGGTCAGCAGCGCCGCGCGGGTCGGGCAACAGCGGCCGGTGTTGTAGAACTGCGTGAAGCGCAGCCCGCGGGCGGCCAGCTTGTCCAGATTCGGCGTCGGGATCTCGCTCCCATAACAGCCGATGTCTGAGAAGCCCATGTCATCCACCAGGATGACCGCGACGTTCGGGCGCTGGCCGGCAGCGGCGGCCGAGGCCCCACAGGCTCCGAGCGTGAGGACAAGGATGGCCAGACCAACGAGGATTCGAGGCTTTGTATTCATGCCGACCATTGTGCAACCTCGGTGGCGCCTTGGCAACAGCGCCCAGTGCCCGCGCAGAGGGGGGTAAACCACCATTCTACGTTGACACTCGGGCCGTGGTATGGTGGTATGGTCTCAGTTGCTGACACTGAAACCTATGAGAATTAGAACCGCCATTTACACGGGCCTCGCGGCTATTGCTCTGACATTCTGGCTGGGCACATTGCCGGCCCAGGCCTTCGTGACCGCCAAGGTCGTGCCGACCAACCAGGTGGCGCTGGCGGGATATAGTGCCGCCTTCACCGCCCAGGTCAGCACGACCGCCGGCGAAGTGATCACCGGCTATACCTGGCAGATGTCCGTCGTCAGCAATACTCCCCCTTTCTACACGATTCCCGGCGCCACCAACGTCACCTGCACGCTGACGAACGTTCAGACGACCAATGCAGGTTACTACTTCGTAAAGGTTTATTATTCACTCAACGGAACGCCCGCCCCGGACCCGGTGCCCAGTGAGTCGGTTAAGCTGGTCGTCCCGGACCAGGCGCGCATCGTGAGCCAACCGCAAAGCCTCATATGCATCGTCGGCACCAGCAACGTCGCTTTCAGCGTCACCGCTCAAGGCCAGGCGCCGCTCAGTTACCAATGGCGTCTTAACGGCACGAACCTTGTCAATAGCCCCCCCCACATCACCGGCGCCAAAACGAACTACCTGACCCTGACTAACCTGGTTCTCGCAGATTCCGGAAGCTACACGGTTGTGGTTTCTAATGTGGTGGTGTATACGAACCTCTCGGTGGTGGTTACCAACAACTACACCGCCACCAGCCAGGTCGCCACGCTCAGCGTGCTGGCCCCGCCCGGCATCGGCGTCCAACCGCAAAACACGGCCTGCGTGGTTGGCAGCAATACTACCCTCAGCGTCACCCCCACCGGCACCGCGCCGTTCAGCTACCAGTGGCTGAAGGACGGAACAAATTTGTTCAACGGCGGGCGGATCAGCGGGGCCACCAACAACCTTCTGGCCATCGCCGCCGCCATCACCAATGACTCGGGCGGCTATCACGTGATCATCACCAATGCCGTCGGCTCGGCAACCAGCTCCGTGGCCGTCCTCACCGTCCTGGTGCCGCCGGTCATTACGAGCGCCACCAACGTGGTCGGCCGGCAGGGCCTGTACTTGAGCTTCACCAACACTGCGACCGGCTCGACGAACATCACGTTTGGCGCGAGCAGCCTGCCACTGGGGCTGAGCCTGGAACCCACCAACGGGGTAATCTCGGGCACGCCCCTGGTCACCGGCGTGTTCAATCTCACCATCTTCGCGACCAACGCCGCCGCCACCGCCACCGGGCCGCTGACCTTCACCTTCACCACCGGGATTCCCGGCATCACCAGCGGCGCTACCACCAGCGGCAAACAGGGATCCTCCTTCACTTACACCATCCGGGCAAGCAACAGCCCCACGGTCTTCACCGCCGCCGGCTTGCCGGCGGGCTTGAATCTGAATGTGACCAACGGGGTCATTTCCGGAGTGCCCATCGTGAGCGGCATCTTCGCTGCGACCGTTACCGCCTCGAATCAATTCGGCGGGGACAGCCGATTCCTGACGATGACGATCTCCTCCGCGCTGCCGGTGATCACCAGCGCGACAGTTGTCGTCGGCACTGAGAACCAGAGCGGCTTCAGTTATCTCATCCAGGCCAACAACTCGCCGACGCTGTTTGGGGCGTCGGACCTGCCGCTGGGCTTGACTCTTAACAGCACCAACGGGCTCATCAGCGGCACGCCGCTGGTTGGCGGCACCTTCACCGTGCCAATCTGGGCCGCCAACGGGTGGGGCACCGGCTCGACCAACGTGGTGATGTATTTCAGCGAGAGCACGATTGGCGGCCTGGTCATCACCAATGTGACCCGTCAGTACCAAAAGCCTTACCTGCTGAACTTCACCTTCTCGCTCCGCGACGGCCCCGACCCGGCCACGAGCGAGCCCGTTGTGCGGCCGCCGAGCGAGCTGCAAGTGGTCTGCATGGAAGACGGGGTGCCGATCTCGAGCGAGGCCCCGCTGATCCTGAAGACCGCGGCGTCGAAACAGCTCAAGACCATCATGGTGCTTGATTACAGCTACAGCATCTACTCCACGCCCGGGGCCATTGACTCGATGGAGGCGGCGGCGCAAACCCTCATCGGCGAAGAGCCGCCCAACGCGCAGTTTGGCATTATTGAATTCAGCGCCGACTACCTGCCGCCGAACTTCGTAACCAACAGCCTGACGCGCCCGCCCAACTACTTTGTCAGCGACAAATACATCCTGGGCCAGTCCATTGCCGGCATTCGGACGAACTACGTGAAAGGCAATTACGCCGGCAGCCGCTGCTGGGATGCCATCTATATGGGGCTGACCAACTTCGGCGCATTTAACACCCTCACCAACGCCGACGAGCGGCGCTACCTGGTGGCGATGTCCGACGGCAACGATGAATCCAGCCAGTTAAACGGCATGCCCGGCGGCGCCGTGCCCACCCTGATCGCCAAGGCGATCACCAACCATGTGGCCATCTACTGCATTGGCTATGGTGACGACGTCAACACCCCCGCGCTGCAACAGCTCGCCACCAAGACGGGAGGCCGTTTCTTCCTGGCGACCTCCGCGGAGGATCTGAGCACGCAGTTCCAGAAGATCCTCAGGGAGCTGGAAGGTCAATACGACCTGCGTTGGGCGACGCTGAAGCGGTATAATATCCCCTCCTACCCGGACAACGGTTTCCAGCCTTCGTTCCAAGTGAGCTACGGCGGGCTCACCGCCGCTTGGAATACCAACATTGTCATGACCAACTTCGATGCCACCGACTACGAGGCGGATCCGGTGAAAACCAACATCTACCCCACGAATGTCATCCAGTATCCTTTCAATCCGCCCAATTACATGGGCGATGTGCTCCTCGGCTCGCTGCGCCTGCTGACGGATCCGGATAACGGGCTGCAGCGGATCCTGTTGCGGACGACCTATACGCCGAGGTACGTGCGGACAATGAAGCTGAACTACCGGCCCAATTATGCCTGCACCGCAAGCCTGGCGTCGACCAATGCCGATGAAATCCTCCAGGGGTGGAGCATGACCGAAACTGCCGACACCAACGGCTTGCGGACACTGATACTGACCAGTTCCGACACGAACAACACCAGCACCAGCATTCCGTATGCGGCTTTCGGCGACCTGGTGAAGTTCGACTTCGCTTATCCGGACGCGCTGACGGCGAAACAGGCGTTCAGCGTCTTCAGCATTGATAACAAGGTTTATACGAACATGACGCCCAGCGGAACGAGCTTCACCAACGAGAACTTCGCGAACTTCATCACCCCCTATCCGATGTTGCCGCCGCACGAAACACCTCTCCCCTGGTTGCAGGCATACGGATTCCCAACCAACAACGCCGCCGCGGTGGAGCTGATAGTCACGAACGGCCTGCCGCTCTGGGCGGCCTATCAGGCTGGGCTGAACCCGATCAGCGCCAGCTCTCGGTTCTCCCTGTGGACCGCCTTCACCTCGGGGCAGACACCACAAGTAATGTTCAACACCGTGGCCGCACGCACTTACCGCCTGGAATCCTCCACCACTCTTAATGACTGGGTGCTCCTGCGCGACGGCATGCCCGGCACCGGCGGCTATATCCTGTTCATAGACAACCGGACCCTCACCGGGGTTAGGACGGTCTTCTACCGCGTGGCCGTGTATTGATCCGGAGCGGGCAGCGCACCCGCCCCGGGCACAGTGCCTGGCGCCCTCGCCAGCCACGCTTGAAACTGACCGTTGTCCTGTAACCTTTGCCGGGTGAATTATCCCGGCGAAGGTGCAGACTGAGACCGCTCAGGGCAGGCTTGGTCTCCAACTCCACCCGCGCGTTATCTCAGAGCCTGTTTAAAAATGGCTGTTTGGGGCTAGCGTTCCCGCGAGCCCTGACTTCGGCCCCTTCCCAGAGGATACACTTGGGCTCGCGCGGACGCTCGCCCGGGCCACGCCCACACGTTCAAGGTATTGATTAGCTCATCGAGTTTGTCGGCAAGGGCCCGGACCTCGGCCTGCGTGATCGGGTTGGAGACGCTCAGGCACGGCGTATAGCCCCCAACTCTCAACGCTCGCCAGCCCAGGTGAACCGCCAAGTAGTCCATCCCTAGCCCCTCCTACACCCCTCCTAAACCCCTCGTATGCCCCTCGTATACCCCTCGTATTTTAAATACGAGGGGCATACGAGGGGTTTAGGAGGGGTATACGAGGGGTTATTGCGAGTGTACGCACCGTTTGGCGTTTGGCAGCAGGCGTTTGACCCAGTCATCGTTTGGCTAATCGCTAGCTTTAGGCCGAGCCTGAGTATTGGTATGGCGTGGGGCCATGAAGATTCGCGATATACCCCAAAGCGGGTCCCTCGGGCAAACTGTCACTTACGAGAGCCGGTATGGCCAAGTCCGGCGTCAGCAGACCATCCCGCGCAATCCGCGCACCGCGGTGCAGATGGGGTGGCGGGCCGCCTTCCAGCAGGCCCGCCGCTTCTGGGGGACGTTGAGCGACGAGCAGCTATTGGCCTGGGAAGCCGGCGGCAAGGTGTGGCGGCGCGTGGCGAGGCGGATCTGGACACTGTCACCGCTCCGCTCTGTAGCGGCGGGCATCCTGCCTGCCGTAGAACCGGGCATCTTGCCCGGCGGAAGGCCCTCTGGCGTGGCCCGGGGTGCGGGTCTGGGGGACAGGATGCCTCGCCGCTACGAGGACGCGCGGAACGGCCCATGTAGCGATGCGGCGGAGCGGAGGGTGAGGCAGGGCCGCCAAGGCTGGGAGTGCGAGCGAGCTGGCGGGCCCTGATTCTGTTCAGCGGAAGAGTGTTTGGGCTCGCGGGGACGCTCGCCCCAGTTCGGATTCTCAAACAGGCGCTCGGAGACTTGATCCAGCGGCTGTCGCACATCACCAATCGCGAAGTCGGCCATCCCGCACCGCACAAAGCTGGACCGGCGGCGCAGAAGGATCATACCGCCTTGGTTTTGCAGGTCCAAGCCGGACGCTCCCCCGATTTGCCGGGGTGCAATGTCCAGAACAGACTCAAGGGACGGCGGCAGGCTTATGGCGTCAGACCCCTGCGGCAATCGAACGGGCGGTGGCATGAAGCCGTCGCAAAAGGCGATCAATCTGCGCGGCGTGCACGTCCAGACCGGCCTCCGTCCAGACCAGGTAGTCCGCCCTGGCCATTTTCTGCTCGATGGGCCATTGCGCCTGCAGGCGCTGCTCGATTTGCTCGCATGGCCAACCCCGAGCCCGCAGGTGTTCCCGTTGCGTCGCCGCGGAACAGGCCACACAGATCGTCGCGTCCAACTCCGCCTCGGCCCCCGTCTCGAACAGCAGCGGAATCACCACCACCGCCAGCGAACACCCCGCCCCCCGCCACGTCTCGACCTGAGCGCGCCAAAGCACGCGGATGGGGGGATGGAGGATCTGCTCGAGTTGGGTCCGCGCGGCCGGATCGGCAAAAACGAGCCGCGCCAGTTTGTCGCGCTGCAGCCGGCCGTCCGGTCCGAGAATTTCAGCGCCGAAGGCTTTCCGAACCTCAGCGAGAGCCGGTTGTCCCGGCTCAACCACCTGGCGCGCCAGGTCGTCGGTGTCCACCACCCGAATTCCGCGCTCGCGGAGCAACTGGGCAGAGGTGGACTTGCCCATTCCGACGCCGCCGGTTAGGCCGAGAACTTTCACGTTTACAGCTTGCGGGAAAGCAAGCGTCCCCGCGAGCCCAAACACGGCGCAGAATCCGCAGGGGCGCATTCGTCTGGCCCCCCGAACCGGCAATCGGGCGCCGGTTTCACTGGCGAGGATCGCTTCTCCAGCGGTCTGTTCAGGCAGACTCTCAGGCCATCAGGGAGCCACCCAGACGGTGCGATAGAACCGCCGGCTGGGGCTCGGCGAGCTTGGATCTGTATACTTGATGACGCCGCCGGTCGAGGCCGTGTTGGTGCTCAGCGACACCCAGGAAGTCAGATTGCTCGAAGCCTGAATCACATAAACCAGGCCCGGCTCCGCGGTCACCACGAGCTGGAAGTGATTGCTGACATAGGAACCGCTCAACACGGCGGGCACGGGAACAATGACCGCTGTCACGGTTTGGGCGGAGTTATTCGCCAGATTCAAGTCCGCCTGTTTGCCGCCGACGCTGGCGGTGCCGGTGATATTGCCGCCCGCTGATGGCTTCAAGACCATAATCGTCTTCGCCGCGGCACCCGCAGCCAGGCTGCCAAGGTTAACAATCGCTTGCTGGCCGCTGGACAAGGTGTTGGTTACCAGCACCTCCGTCGCGGTTGCCGGGCCGAGATTTGTGACCCAGACGGTGTTGGTCAGAGCACTGCCGACATACAGCGAGCTGGGGGCGCTGGAAAGACGGATGGCCAGGTCCGCCAGCGGGCTCAACGTCACCGCGGTGGTCAGGTTCAGGCTCCAGCCGCCGGAGACGATTCCCCCATCGCCCGCCGCATCATCCAACAGATACAGCGACCACACGCCGATGGGGCTCTGTCCGATCACCGCGGCCAGCGTTGAGCCGTAGGCGCCGGACGGGGCCGGGGCAGGGAACACGACGCTGGCAGCGTAATGGCCGGGCTTGTAGGTTTTGTTGGAGAGCGAGCCACTGCTGGGCAGGCTGGCTCCCGCGTCGTCGAACGTCAGCGTGAGATTGCTCACGGAGTGTCCCCCGCCCGCGTGCGACATGAGCAGCACACTGCCGCCGGTCGGACTGACCAGCAGCGCGCTGAGATCCTGCGGGAAGCTGTGGGTCAGCCCCCGCAGCGTCACGGTGGCCTTGGTCACGACCCCGAGCAGATTAGACACGGTGATGGTAGACGGATACGGCGTAGCCTTGCCACGATCCGGAATGATGATGGCAGCGGGGTTCGACCGGACGGAAACAGATGGCGGGTCAAAGGGAAACGCAACCGTGCCCAGGTTGTTGGTTACACCCGCACGCTCATCTTGAAGCTGCAAGGTGGCTACCACCGTGCCGCTAAGCCCCGCGGCGGTCTTGAAAGTGAAGCTCTGAGGGGCGGAGGGACCTCCTCCCACCAGAACACCATAATACTTTGGACCGCTGAGGGGGGTGATTTGGGCGGATGCGAGCAGGGTGGCTTTCAGATTGACGGTATCGAGCGTCCCGACGTTGGCCAGCGAGAGGGCCAGGGTGACGGTCTCGTTAGCGTCAATCAACCCGTTGATAGGCCCGCTCTCGGAGGTCAGCACGGCGCCCGCGTTGATGATTTTCGAAGCCGGGCCGGTCACCGTCGCCACGTAGGTGGCGGTGCTGTTCACCGCATTGGTGTCTTGTGAGATCGTGACGACGGAAACCGTGTTGGTCATCAAACCCAGCAGCGAAGGCGTGAAAATAATGGACACCGTTGCGCCGGCATTCGCCGGCAGGTCGCCCAGGGAGCAAGTGACAACGCCACCGCTGTTCGAGCACGTGCCCAGGGTCGAGGTAGCCGAGACGAAGGCCGTTCCCGCCGGCAAGGGATCGGTCAAAGTCACTCCCAAGGCAACGTCCGGGCCGAAGTTGGTCACCACGATGGTATTGGTCAGCACCACACCTGCGATCGCCGGCTCCGGCGCCGCCGTCAGGCCCACTCCCACGTCCACAACCGGCCGCTTGACCGTCGTGAGCGCCACCAGGATGTTGTTGCCGGGGGCCGGGTCAGTCTCAATCGAGCCCACCGTGGCAGTGTTCGACAGGATCGTACTGTTGAAACCCGCGGGGATAACGGACGGCAGCGGAACCACCACATTGGTCACCCTCGCCGTTGCGCCCGAGCTCAAAGTCCCGAGGCTGACCACGACGGCGCTGGCATTCGTAATCACAAAGCCCTGCGAGGAGGTGGCGGAAAGGAGCGTCACCCCGGCCGGCAGGGTGTTGGTGAAGGCGGCGGAGGTGGCCAACCCCGGCCCGCTGTTGGCGATGGTGAAGACATAGGTCAAAGCCGAGCCCGCCGCCACCGGATTCGGCGCGGCCGCCACGCTCAAGCCCAGGTCGGCCAGCTGGTTCACCGGGGTGATCGTGCTCAGCGCCAGGCTCCAACCATCGAGCAGCTTGCCGTCATCGCCCCCGGCATCATCCAGCAGGTAGAGAGACCAGACGCCGTTGGGATCGCTGCCATTAAACGCGGAGAGCGCGGCGGAGTAGGGCGCCGCGGGGGCGTTGGTCGGGAAGCTGGGCGCCGAACCGTACGCGGTCGGCTGCCAGGTGCCGGAGAACACCTCGCCCAGGAGGTCCAGCGGACTTGCAGCGGAATCGTCGAACGTCAAGTTGACGTTGGTTACAATCTGGTTGCCTACGTGCGACATCAGCAGGGTTTTGGCACCGGTCGGCCCCATCAACAGCGCATTCACATCGCCGGAATAACTGTGGTTCAGATTCGACAGCGTGACCGTCACCTTGCCCAGCACCCCGCTGAGGTTGGAAACGGTGATGATTGATGGGTAGGGCTTGCCGGGGCCGGGCTGCATGGAGTAGGCGGGATCCGGGATATCAATGGCTTCATTGGTGGCGAAGGTCTGAGCGCTGGGCAATGTAAAGTTGAAGCTGACCGCCGGATAGAAATTCGTGCCATCGCGGAGCTGAAGGGTGGGGCTGATCGTCTGCCCATTCGTGCCGCTGGCGGTAAAGGTGAAGGAACGGCCCACCGGGAACCCACTGGGGGCCAGCACTCCGTAAGTCTGATTGGTGGGCGCGAGGGGCGCCACCCCGTCGGTCGCCAATAACGTCCCCACCAGATTCAGCGTGTTCACATTGCTCGAGTTGCGCAACCGCAGGATGACGGTGACGGTTTCACCGATGTCAATCGCGCCGTTGGCCGGCGTGAAACTCTCAGCGGTCAAAGTCGCTCCCGCGGCCACAATGCCGACCCCTGGCGGCGCCACTGTCGTCGTGGCGGTGGCCGTGTTGTTGGCGGAATTGGGATCCGGCTGGGCGCTAACCACCGTCGCGGCCATGCTGAGCACGCCATTCGTGGTCGTGCCGGCCACGAGCGTCAGGGTCGCCTTTGCGCCACTGGCCAAAGCGCCGACGCTCCACTCCAGCGTATTGCCCGCGCGGGCGATGACGCCCTGGCTGACGTTCGTGGAGAGCAGCGAGATATTGGCCGGGAGATAGTCGCTGACGGTGACGCTGGTTGCCGCGCTGGGCCCCCGGTTGCTCACCACTACGTCATAGGTCAGATTGCTGAGCACCACAACGGGATCGGGATAGTCGGCGATGCTGATGGCGAGATCGGCGGAAGGTCCGACGATAACGGCAAGAGCCGCAGAGTTGTTAGCGGGGTTGGAATCAAATTGGTTGCCCTGGGCGCTCGAGGTGCAGGTGAGCGAGCCTTCCACCGCCGCGATCGCAACCAGAGTGGCGGTGGCGTGACTGCCGGCAGGCAGATTGCCGACCGTCCACAAACCGCCCCCGGTGGTGATCGAGCCCTGCGACACCGTAGCCGAGATTACGGCCAGACCGGCGGGCAGCGCATTCGTCACGACGATACCGGAGCCATCACTCGGCCCGTTATTGGTGACGGAGACCGTGCAGGTAAGCGTCCCGTTAATAACGACAGGGTTCGGAACCGCCTGCAGGCCAACGGCCAGGTCGGCGGTAGGGGGAATGACCTGCGTCACCACAGTGGCCGAATTGTCGGACGGATTCGGATCCGCCTCGCTGGAAGTCACGCTGGCGGTCGAGGAAATGGCACCGGCGGTGGTGGGATTGCCCGCGACAGAGATCGTCGCCTGGCCGCCCGCCGCAATGGTGCCCAGGTAGCAGGTCACCAAACCGCCCGCCTGCGACCAGCTTCCCTGCGAGCACGAGGCGGTGGAGAAAATCACGCTGCTGGGCAGCAGGTGGGTAACCGTGACATTCCTGGCCGTGCTGGGCCCCTGGTTGGTCACAACGATCGAATAGGTCAGCGCGCCGCCAACCAGAACGGGATCCGGCAGCGCGGTCATTCGCAGGGTCAGATCCGACCCGGGACACTCGCCGCCGCCGTCCTTGCACTGCGCCGGCGAAAGGAACAGCGACCAGCACTGCAGGGTGCCTGCATCCATGGGATATTGGTCCATCAACCGAAGGCGCCAGATGCCGTTGACGTTCGTGCCGGCCTTGCCGATGAAGACGGAAAGCGGGGTTTGCGGCTGATACGAGCCGATGAACGGCGGCGAGCCCACGCTGATGGGCAGCGAGGCATCGTCGTCAAAAACCGTTCGCGAGGAATCCGGGCTGCACCCGCCGCCGTAATTCTGACCGTAGCCGCCATTGCTGGCCGACAGCGTGTTGGTGGTGCCGTCGGGGGAGATAAGCTGGAGCAACAGGTCCATGTCGTAAGGGTGGGTGATGTAAAGCCCGACCGTGACCTTGCTGAGGGCGGAATTCACGTTGGACACCACGATGGTTGAGTAGGTCTCGCTGCCGTCAGGAATCGGGAGGGGCGTGGCGTTGTCGAACCGGAGCGGCGTCCCCTGCATGCCGGTAAGCATCCGGAAAGTGTTGGTGGCGACGGTCTGGTCGCTCTTCGCCACCAGCGTAAAGTCAATCGGGGTGCCGCAAACAAACGAAGGGAAGGTGCTGATCTTGAACGGGACCTGGTTCTCCGCCGAGCCGCCGACGGGGATATCCGCGTAAGTCGAGACGGGCTGGGCAATAATCACGCCCGCATTGGTGGTGGTAAGCGTGGCCCGGATGCCGGTAATGTTGGTGGTGCCCACATTAGTCAACACCAGGCTCAGCGTGTTGCACTCGTTAAAATCAATGACGCCGTTGCCGTTGCCGCCGGTCAGGTAATTGGTATAGAGCACCAGCGGACTCTGGGACAGCAGGTAGTTGAGCGCGCGGTACACGTTGAGGCGTCCTCCGGAGACACAGCGCCCCGGGACCACCGGATCCACCGTCGCGAGCAAGGCTTGTTTGATGTCGGCAACCCGGCGGGCGGGGTTGGCGGACAGCAGGAGCGCGCAGGCGCCCGAGACATGCGGCGTGGCCATCGAAGTGCCGCTCATCAACTGGTAACCATTCGTGGGCGCGCAACTGAGAATATCGCTGCCGGGCGCGGCCAGGTCCACCGAGGTCAGACCATAGCAGGAAAAGGACGAGCGAACGTCGTTGTGATCGGTGGACATTACGGCGACGATGTTGGGCGAGGTGTAGCACACCGGATAGAACGGGATGACGTCGTCATCGGTCGCGCTGTTGCCCGCCGCCGCCACGAAGACAATGTTGGCGGCGCCGGCGGCATCAATGACATCCTTGAGGGCCTGACTGTAGCCATAGCCACCCCAAGAGGCGCTGATCACTTGCGCTCCCATCAGCGTGGCGTATTGAATGGAGGAGATTTCATCAGCGGTGCCGCCGGTACCGCCGGCACTGAAGCATTTGATCGCCATGACTCGCACCTGCCAGCAAACGCCGGCGACCCCGATGCTGTTGTTGCCCTCGCCACCAATGGTGCCGGAACAGTGAGTGCCGTGGCCGTGGTCATCGGCGGGGTCGGCGTCCTTGTTATAGAAGTCATAGCCAAAGTAATCGTCCACGTAGCCATTACCGTCATCATCAATGCCATTGCCCGGGGTTTCGCCCAGGTTGATCCAGATGTTATTGGTCAAGTCGGGGTGGGTATAGTCCACGCCCGTGTCAATGACGGCGACGACGACCTGGCGGTTGCCGGTCGTAAGGTCCCAGGCCTCGGTGGCATGAATGTCGGCGCCCGGGGTGCCACCGGTCTGGCCGGTGTTATGCATTCCCCACAACTCACCGAAACGGGCATCATTGGGGAAGGTGGCGGAAATGCTATACAAATAGTCGGGCTCGGCGTAGAGGATGCCGGAAACGCCGTTGTAGCTGGCCAGGGCCTGCGGGACCGTCTGACCGGCAGGCAGGGTGACCAGGCACAAGCCCGGCACCATCGCATACTCGCGCGCGATCTGGGAGCCGCCCAGATTCGCCAGAATCTGCGAGCGCTGCGCCGATTCGACCCCGGAGGCAAACCTTACGAGCAGATGGTCAGGAACGAAATCCTGCCCGGCAGCGATCTGGGTGAAGTCATGACCGGCGGGCGGCAGGCCGACCCCGGCCGCGGCAACGCTGAGTCTTGAGTAATCCGCCTGGCCGGCGACGGCGTCGCAGGCAAGGGCGGCCAGCACGAGCAGGCCGGACGCGAACAAACGGACACCGCGAGGGAGGCCCCCCGAACTGCCGAAAAGGTTAAAGGCAAGCTTCATGTGGAGAATAGAACGCATAGGACAAATAGCCGGCTCAAGGTCGCCGCGCCATCGAGAGCGACCAATGGATGTCTTCATGTTCAAGTAATCAATAGCCAATCCGCAAAACAGCGGGCGCTACGGCGTCAGGCCGTGCAGCCGGAAGAATGCGTCGCCGCTGCCAATCGGCAGGGTGATCGTCTTGAGTTCGCCGACCACGGAAGGCGCCGGATTGGTCACTGCCGTCCAGACCACCGGCGGGCTCAAACTGGTCGCAGTCTCCAAGACCGAATTGGCGGCAGATGCCGGCCAGGCGAGGGTCAGGCTGCTGCCATCGCGCGCCAGGCTCACCTCGAAGGCATCAACCACCGTCTTGACGCTGGCATTATTGTTGGCCTTCTGGGGATCCGTCACCGCAGAGCTGCAAATGGCTGAATCCGTGAGCAGGCCGGCCAACGTCGGCTTCACCACGATCCTGGCCGTAACCTGCCCGTTGCTGCCGACGGGGCCCAGGTTGAGGAAAGTCACCACCCGGCCAACGACCGTGTAGTTGCTGCTCGGCGACGCCGAGACAAAACTCATGCCCTCCGGCAGCGTATCTACCACCATAACGCCGGGAGCGGTGGCCGGACCGAGATTGGTGACCGTGAGCGTATAGGTCAGATTGTAACCTGTCGGCACCGGGTCGGGGGAATCGGCCAAGCCCAGAACCAGGTTGGCCGTGGGCGCAACCACCGTCGTCACTACCGTGGCGGTGTCGTCGTCCGGATTCGGGTCTGCCGAAGCAGTCGTCACCGTCGCCGAGTTGGTAATCAAGCCAGCCGCGGCGGGTTGGATCGTCAGCAGGAGGCCGGCGCCGGCATCCTTGGCCAGGGAACCGACGGTCCAGGTGACCAGACCTGCCGCGTTGGTGACACTGCCCCGGGTCGGGTTGGCAGCCGCCACGACCGCCCCGGCGGGCAGGGTGTCGGTAACCACCACGTTGCTGGCGCCGGCGGGCCCGTAATTGGTCACGGTGATCATGTAGATCAAGTTGCTCGTCGCCACGACGTTGGTCGCCGCCGCCCGCATGGTCACCGCCAGGTCAGCCGCGCCGGGAACGGGCGCCATGAGGTTCAGCTTGAGCGACCAGCCGTTGGAGATGCTGCCGGAATTCACATACTGATCATCATACACATAAAGCGCCCACGTGCCGTTGGGGCTGGTGCCGTTAAAGACGGACAGGTTGGTCGCATACGGCGGCGCCGTCGCGTTGGTCAGGAACGGCGCCGGCGGGGTCGGGAACTGCGGCGCGAAGAGCGCATAGGATGTAGGCCGATAGGTGCCGGAACTGATTGGCGCCGAGTACGGCAGAACGCTGTTCGTGGCGTCGTCGAACGTGAGATTAATATTGTTGATCGGGTAACTGCTGCCGCAATGGGCCATCAGGTAGGTCTTCAGCCCCGCCGGCGAAACCAGCAAGGCATCAATGTCCTTGGGATAGGTGTGGCTCACATTGCTCAAGGTAACCGTCGCCGCCGTCACCAGCCCGTCCAGGTTGCTGACGTTGATGACCGAGGGATAAGGCGTGGCGCTGCCCAAGTCGTTGATCACAATCGCGGCGCCATTGGTGAGAATGGCCGGCGCTTTGCCAAGGGTAAACGAAGGGAAGACCGCGTTGTTCAACACCGTGCTCCCGTCGCGCAGTTGCAGGGCGGCGGTAATCGTCTGCCCGTTCGTGCCACTGGCGGTGAACGTGAACGACCGCGAGGCGGACGGGCCATGCGCCGTCAATACGCCGTAATTCTGGGGCGCGCTGGGGCTGGTAATTCCGTTGCCGGCCAGCAGCGTCGCCACCAGGCTGGCGGTGTTGGTGCCGTTGGCGTTGCGCAGTCCAAAGAACAGCGTCACGGTCTCGCCCGGGTCAATCAACCCATTGACCGGCCCGCTCTCCGAGGTCAGGGCGACCCCCGCGGGAATGATCAGGCTGCCGTCGGTTTCGGCAATCACCAGCGAGGCGCTGGTCGGGCTGACAATCTCGGCATTGCCGACCACGTTGGTGAGGATGAGCTGGACGGTGTGGTCGCCATCCACGACATGGTTGTCAATCAGCGGCACAGCAAAGGTATGAGCGGTGTCGCCATTAGTGAACACGAGCGTGCCGTTGGTAGGGAAGTAGTGGACGCCGGCCTGGCCCGAGTCGTCGGCGGTATAGAACTCCACCGAGACGGTGCTATTGGTGTAGTTATTCCGCAACACCGTAATCACCGCCTGCTGGCCGTTCTCATTCGCGCGATAGGCCGGGCTCGAAAAACTGAGGCCGGCCACATCGTCCGTAATTATTATTGTGGCCGCATAGGGCGTCAGCAACGATGCCACGTTGGTCGGCGTCGCATTGGTCAGGTAGAAAGTAAACGTTCGGTCGCCTTCAACCACCCGGTTGCTGATGATTTGCACCGCCACCGTCTCGAAGGCAATGCCGTTGCTGAATGTCAACGCGCCATTATTGGCAACGTAGTTCACGCCCGCCAGTGCCGTGTCATCGGCGGTCGCATAGCCAACCCCCACCGTCCCGGTATTGACATTGGTGCGAACAATGGTGATGAGGACGTTCGAGCCGCCATTCTTCAGCACGCCGAGGCTGACATTGGTGGTCACCAGGCTGGCGTTGGTGATGGCCACCAGGTTGGTCCCGGCGATGCTAAAGCCCGACTCGGCATCCTGCAGCACTACCAGGGCCGAACTGGGCGTGCCCAGTTGGGCCGGCGCGCCCGGATTGGACAGGCTGACCCCGAACGACAAATCACCCGTTACAACCGGATCACGCTTAATGCTGATCGTAAAGCTCTTGAGGACCTCGCCCCGGTTGAAGGTGACGGTGCCATTGGTGACGCCGGTATAGTTGACGCCCGCTCGGGCGGTGAAATTGGTCGTGGTATAGTTGACGGTCGTGACGCCATTCGTGCCGTTCTGCCGGAACAACGACAGCGACACATTCCCGGCCGACTCCGGCACCACGTACGACGCCGAAACGAAGCTCACCCCCACCTCGTCATCCACAATCGTCACTGGGACATTGGTCGGGCCGACCAGGGTGGCTCCATCGGTGGCGTTGTTGGAGAGTACGATGGAGAAGGTTTGGTTGCCCTCAAGCAGGTTATTCGTGAGAATCTGGATCGGGAAACTCTTGCTCAGGTCATTCTCGTCGAAGGTTAAGACCCCGTTGGTGGCAGTGTACTTCAAGCCGGGCAGAGCGCTGCCCGCCAAGGTCCTGAAGCTTACCGAAACCACGCCTTTATGGCCGTTGGTACGGATGACGGTAACAGGCAGAAAACCAGCTCCCTCGCCCACGACGTAGTTGGTCTGTGAGAACAGTAATTGGCCCGGGGATTCGTTGGTGGTCAGAATGGTCAAGGCCGCCTGGAACGGCACGGTCAGCAAGGTGTTGATCGTGTTCGCCAACTGCATGGTCACCGTAGCATCGCTGGTCGCCAGCGGATTGTTCAGGAGCGGGATTCTAACCTTCTGGCTGGTCTCGCCCGGCAGGAAGGTGAGGGTGTTGCTGACGGAGGCATAGTCCACGCCGGCCACCGCGGTCCCGTTGGTGGTGGTGAAGAAATCCACCGTGGCGGTGCCCCGCGTGCTGCCCTGGCGGACCACCTCAACGAAATACCCACCGCCGGTCAGATTTTGAAAAGCGGAATAGGAATCCTGACTGAAGCTCACCGTGCTGTCCGCGTTGCGAATAGTCAGGAGCGCGTAGAACTGCACGCCGATGCCCGCCGGCGGTGAAGGATTCGACAGGTAATTGCTCACGACCAAATCCGAGGTGACCTGGAGATCGTTCGTGATCGGCACGAGCACCGATTGCAGCGTTTCTCCCGCGGCGAAGTGCAGGGTGGTCTGCACGTTCGAGAAGTTCACGCCCGGCACGGCGGAAAGACCCTCCGTGGTGAAATCCACCGTCACGTTGCCCGCGGTGCCGCCGCTGCGGCGCACGGTCAGGACGGCATTGGCTGAGCTTTCGTCCGCCTGGAAGTTCGCCGAAGTGAACTGGAACAGGCCCGAGCCGGTAATCGAGCCGCCATAAATGCGGGCCAGGTGTTGACGCGATTGGCCATCAAAGGAAGTAAACCCGCCGCCGATGACCATCATGCCATCCGGTTGCAGCGCCACCGCCGCGATATAACTGTCGGCGCCCGAGCCAAAGTTAATGGCCGGGTCCACCGTTCCATCGGGCAGCAACCGGGTGATGCGACTGCGCGACACCCCGTTGGCATGACTGAACTGCCCCACCAGCACAATGCGCGTGTCGGGCTGCACGACGATCGCATTAACTGTGTCGTCGGCCCCAACCCCCACGTTAAACGCCGTGTCCATCTGACCGTTGAGGTTCAAACGGGCGACATGATTCAAGGGGTGGCCGTTGAAACTGGTAAAAGAGCCCCCGAGCAGGACGCGCCCGTCAAGCTGGATTGCCAGCGCCCGCACCGCGTTAGTCGTGCCGGTGCCGGGGTCAAAGTCGGCATCGAGCGTGCCATCGGAGTTGAGCCGGGCGACGCCGTTGCGCACGATCCCGTTGACCGAGGTGAAATTGCCGCCAATCAGGATCTTGCCGCCCTGGATGGTGTTGGTCGGGTAAACGGCGATGGCATAGACAGTGCCGTTGACGCTAAGGCTCGGGTTGAAAGCCGGGTCCAGGACGCCGGCGTTGTTGAGCCGGGCAAGGCCCTGGTGAGCGTAGCCGTTCATATTAAGGAAGCTCCCGCCGACCAGGATCCGGCGGTCGGGCAGAAACGTCTCCGCCAGCGCATAAATCGTGCTGTCGCCCCCGGCGCTCGAATTGAACGAGGAGTCCAGCGTGCCATCGGTCATCAGGCGGGTCAGGCCGTTGCGATTGAGGTTGTTGATCTTGGAGAAGGAGCCGCCAACGATGATGCGGCCATCGGTTTGCACCAGGGCCGTTTGGACCGGGCCGTTGGCCCCGACAAGCCCGTTCAGGAAGGTGGTATCCAGGGAACTGTCGGCATTCAGCCGGACGATGCAATTGCGCGGATAGTTGTTGACGACGCTGAAGTTGCCAACCGCGATGATCTGGCTGTTGGTCTGGAGCGCAATTCCATACACGTCGCCGTTGAAGCCCGGGCTGGGTATGAAGCTGGTGTCGTACGAGCCGGCCGGCCGGGTAAAGCGCTGGGCGTCCACAATGAAAACGCGGGCGTTGGTCTGGTACCCCAGGACGCCCGGCGGGGTCGGCAGGGCCAGATTGACGGTGAAGTAAAAGCTGCTGGGCAGCCCGTTGGTCACGCCGTCATCAAGGATCGGCACGTTAAAGGTCTTGGCGACCTCTCCGGGATTAAAGGTAAGCGTGTTGGTGACGCCAACGAAATTCGGCAGCGGCCCCGAGGAAAAGGCCAGCGGACCGTTGGCAGTGAAATAGTTGACGGACAGCGTCTGGGCCGAGCCGCCGGTCCGGATAACGGGGACGGTGATGTAGCCGCCGTTCTCGCTGACCTGGTAGCTGGCAGCGCTGAACTGGAGGCTGCCGTAATAGTCATCGTCAATGATTGTGACCGCCGTGCTCGTCGGAGAGCCGGCCAGCACGAGAGGCGCGTTGGTCGTGTCAACGATGGCATTGGTCAGATAAACACTGAAGTAGGTATTCACCCCCACCAGACCGTCGCGGACCAGCGGCACGATAACGTAGCGGGGCGAGGAGTCGCCATGGTTCCAAACAAGGGTATTGGTAAGACCAGTATAATTGATGCCGCTCAGGGCGGTGCCATTGGTCGTCATACACTGGACTGAAAGCGTTCCCTTGTTGGCCCCCATCCGGTTGACCTGCAGGACCGCCGCACCGGAGTTCGCGTTGGTGGAATAGGACGCCGACGAGAAGGTGACATAGCCGGCATCGTAGTCATTATCAATAATGTTGAGCGTTGCCGAGGATAGCCCGAGGGTCGCGCCCTGGACACCGGTCAACCGCAGGCCAACCGTCAGCCCGTTGGGTTGGCGGATGGCGTCGTCAATCAGCCGGATTTCGCGGTTGGTAATGGACGCAACACCGGGCGAGAACGACAAGCGCTTGCTGTAGGTCACGTAGTTGGAGCCCGCTTTGCCGGTGCCATCAACCGTGGAAAGCACCACTGTGGGGTAGCCGGCGGTGCCATTGGTGCGGGTGATAATCACGGTCGCGTTGGTGCCATTTTCGTTCACGTAGAAGTTTACCGAGCCAAAGCCGATCGTCCCGGAGCTCCGATTGTCGTCCACAATGGTGAGCGGCGCCGAGGAGACGCCGAGCGCATTACCCAGCGGAATATTCTGGCCGCCGAGGAAGAACTGGTCGGCGCCGCTGGGATTGGCCAAGCGGACCTGGGTGCCCACGTCGCCCGCCAAGCCGCTGTTCTTAATCGTGAGGGTGAGCGCCCCGGGCGGATAAGGAAACCAGACGTGGCCATAGATGTCGGTGGGGACGGAATTGGTGCCATAAAACCCATCGCTATGGGCACGGGTAACGGCAAATGGCTCGGTGCTATAGTAGGGCTGGACCGAGACATTACCGAGCCACCAGGAGCCGAGGTAAGTGGGTGGCGTGCTGTTGTAGACGTAGTCAATGCCGCTTTGGGCCAGGCCCGGTTGCACCGCAAAGTTGGCTGTGGCGTAGCCAAGAGTGCCGTTGGCACGGATCAGGTCAACAGGCAACGAAAGCTGGCTCTTGTTCACCGAATAGTTGGTGTAAAGCAGCCCGATGTTCCCCGGCCCCGGCGTGGACCCGCCGATCAGACGGGCAAAATTACTGCGGTTGCGCACGCCCTCGCGGGACTTGGGCTCCGTCCAGACGTTTGTATCAATGGACGAGGAGGGATAATCGGAATCGAAACGAATCGAGGCATCCGCCTGGCCGCCGCCGACCTGCCGAAAGCTGCCGCCGATGACGACACTGCCGTCCGGCAGGACTTGCGAGGCAAAAACAAAGGGCCGGTAGTCGGGGTTGGGGTCCGGGTTGTCCGGATCAGGCCATTGCCGGTCGTAGTACTTGCGGTGCAGGCCCGCAAACTGGTTGTAGGCGGTATCGAGGAAGGTGGTATCTACCGAGCCATCGGCATACAGGCGGGTGAAGCCCAGGCGATGGGTGCCGTTGAAGATGGTAAACAAGCCGCCGACATACATGCTGCCATCCGGCTGCGCACTGATATTATACACCGTGTCATCCGCGCCAGTGCCGGCATTGAAGGAGTCATCCACGGTACCGTCGCTTCTAAGCCGGGCAATGCGGGTGCGCTGGAAAACCCCGACGTTCTGGAACTCCCCGCCGAGCACGATATTCGTGCCCCCCTGGAGCGCTACGGCATAGACCGTTCCGTCCACGCCAAAGCCAAGGTTGGCGTTAAACGCGTTATCGGGGCTGCCGTCGGCGTTCAGCCGGGCCAGGCCGCCCAGCGCCCGGTCCCCCAGGTTGGCGAACTGGCCGCCGATAAGCACCTTGCCGTCCGGCTGGAGCGCCACGCTCCAGACAGTATTGTCGGGCGCGTTGGTGCCGGGATCAAAGCTGAGATCTAGCGATCCGTCCGCGTTATACTTGGCAACATGGGCGCGCGGAACCCCGCCGATTGACAGGAAGTCACCGGCAATAACAACCTCGTTGCTGGGTCCAACGGCCAGCGCCCAAACCGGGCCATCGGGGTCCTTTGCAGGGGCGAAGGCGGCATCCAGCAAACCGTTTGTGTTGAGGAGGGCGATATACTTGCGGTCGGCGGTGTTGTAGTGATTAAAAGTGCCGCCGATCATCATCTTGCCGCTGCCGTCAGGCAGCAGGGCGAGCGAACTGATCATGCCGTCATCAGCACCGGTGCCCGGGGTGAAAGTCGTGTCAATCGGACCGGCGGCTGTGGCACGGGCGATGCCATGACAGGGGGTGCCGTTGTAGCTGAAGAATTCGCCGGCCAGAATGGCTTTGCCATCGGGTTGCACGGCCAGTGCCCAAACGGTACCGTCGGTGCCTGGATGGGACTGGTTCGACGGAACTGTCGCCACCGGCGGCTTCATCTGGCTCCCGAAATCGGTGTTGTAATGCTGATCCACCGATCCGGCGGGTGGAGACTCATCATCAAACAGTATGGTAACATGGCATTCGTTGTTCTCCCCGACCGAGACCCGGCCACTCTTATATGGGCGAAAAATGACGATGTTGAAATCTTTGTTGAATTTGGTGAGCTGATCGTTTCTGACCTTGAATGTGATCATGCCGAAGCCTAGAGCTGTGAAATTGACCGTGTCATCTGGCAGATCGTCCCCCAGGAACGAGAAATCATATTCGGGAAATGCCGCCAGGTCGGCCGAGTCGTGCGGAAAGATCCAGGGACAGGCGTTATTCGTATGTGGTATGGCGTAATCAGAACCGGGGTTGAGCGCAAAGAAATTGTTAACTTCCCGAGGATAGGTGGCGTTCGGGAGGACTCCGTTGACACGGTAGTGGAGGTCGCTGATCGCCCCCTCATCATCACAGTTGGGACGATTACGAGTGTGAGTCCGGAAGACCGCGATAGCGACCTCGGTCCAGAAGTTAGTGACATCTTTCGGCACCCGGTAGTTTCTCTTGCCAAAGTTATAAACGTCGTGACTGGGAGGAGTATTGTGGTTATCGCCCGTCCAGTTCTGAAGCGGATCACCCCCCAGACCCGCCATGGACATAATGCGGACTCTCGCGGTGGAGAATGGCGTGTCGAGCCGGGGGGGAGAAACATTCGTGGACTCGAACGAGTCGAGACGCGGGTTGGAGAGCAGGACCTGAAAATCTTTATCCACCCAGTCCGTGGGCCACATGCCATCGGACGGATTGTTGGTAGAGCAATACGAATATCCAGGAGTAATTGGGATTACGATGGTTTTGCTCATCTCAAAATCATCGAAGACCAGCGTGCCGGAGACGGGGGTATAATCCACCCCCCCCACGGCAGAAATCGGCCTACTCGAGAATAGGTTGGTGTTGGCGGTGGCATTGGTGATATCGGCGGTGGTGTAATCTACCAGCAGGCGCCCGCAGGAGCCGGCGAGACGAGTTACCGTGACCAGTACCCCGTTGGGTTCGTACACGTAATACGAATGGTGGAGGCTTACCGCGCGGTCGTCCCCGCCGGCGCCGTAGGGCTTGGATTCCCATTCGGTACATTGGTAGAGCGGGGCCGGCATCGGCTGGGAACCCGGATTCAGAGAGCGGGCGTCCGTCCAACCCTGGATGTCGTACTCCTCGGTGGCAAACCGGAAAACGCCCGAAGGGCGAAGCGCCCAGTTGAGCGAGACCGAGCCCTGGCCCGCCTGTGAGAGCCAGCCGTAGGTTGTGCCGTACTCCGAAAACGTCTTGCCCGGCATGCTGTCCACCGCAATGTAATAAGTAGCCCCTGCGGTGGCATTAAAACGCAGGATGCTGGGGCCGGTCAGCGGCAACGGATACTGCGGCCGCGAGGGATTGTTTATGGGCGAGCCGTAGGTCTCAGTGGTCTGGATCAGGTGAGTGAAGGGGTAATAGTCATCATTGGCGGCGATTTGAATAAGCTGCGAAATGCTTGATCCCGTATATACCGCCAGCACGGTGTCCAGATTCGTGCCACCCGCGTCCACGCTGCCGATGGTATCGAGCGCGACTTCGCCGCTCTCCGGGGCGGTCCATCGGTACCAAAGCGTATGCTGAGGCGCAAATCCCGCATGGCTGGGCCCGCCTGTGTCCGGCACAACTCCGGTGTTATTATTGGTCACACCGCCCCATTGGCCGGAAATGACCTGGGCGCCGCTGAAACTGGTTTGCGACCAGCCCACGCTCGCCGCCAGGCCAAGCCACGCCAGCAGGCCGAGCCGCACTACCGCCGCGCAGCCCGGAAAACAGGGATTCATTCGCAGTTTTCGCATAAACACTTCACATCTAAATAATTGACCGAGCCCATCATGGCCGCCCAGCCCGCGGGCGCACCCAACCGCAACCCCGCCGTCTCCACACCGTCTCCACACCGTCGGTTGGTTGTCTAAGGCGACAACACGGCTACCCGATAATAGCGCTGGCCATTCGTGGTAAGCGGATAAGTCACCGTCGCCCGCCCGCCGACCGTCGCATCGGACAGGAAATTGGTGACGAGCTGCCAGTTGGTAGCCGGCAGCAACAGGTTCGACGAGGCATAGAGGTAATTGCTGGCGAGCGGGATGGTGTTCCACGAAAGCACCACCGACCGCGCGGGCAGGTTGGTGTACAGCGCCTGCAAGATCAAGGTGGAGGGCGTCAGCACCGGGATCGGGTTCGGATCAAGGCAGTTGGGCAGGCCGTTGCCGTTGGAATCAATCTCGCAATCCGTCGCCAGCGCCCGGTTCAGCCGATGGGTGCCGCTGCCGTCCGCGTAAGTCACGTTCGTGGAGGAGAAAAAGCCGGTGTTGTAATTGCTCACCCAGCAGAATCGTCCGCCGTTGGTGTCGGTCACACCGTAGCCGCCGTTGAGCTTCCGGGCCACCGACCCGCCGTTCACAATGGCGTCCCCGTAGTAAATGGTGAAGTTGGTAGCGAGGGTCACTCCGCGCACATTCCAGGTTTCCGGGAGGCTGCCCGCGGAGAAGTTGGTGGTGGCGTTCTTGAATTCGAGCTGATCCACATACAGCGCATTGGTGCCATTGACACACTGGAAGGTAAACCCGCTGGCGGCGGTCGCGCCGTCCAGGATCAACCGGCCCAGCGCGGCGTTGTTGACAAAACCGCCCGGCCGGCAGCCCAGGTCCTTGCCGGCCCACCGGTTGGGCGTGTTGACACTAGCGGCGGCGGTGTTGGTAATCGTCGTGCCCAGCAAACTGGCCCGGGGCGGCAGCAGGGGCAGGTTCATGCCGTAGCCGGCATTCCAAATGTTGCGGTTCGTGATGACGTCCACGCTGTTGGAGAGGCTGCCGTCATCCAGGTAGTTGGTGACCCAAAGCGTAAGGGCGCCGCCGGCCCGCAGCACATGGTTGCTGACCAACAGGCTGGCGCTTTCGATGTTGATGAAGTTGCCGGGTGCCAGGAAGGCGCCATCGGTCAAGACCGCCTCGCGGGCCTGCTGCAACTGGATAACGCCGCTGCTCGCAAAAAAGATGCCACTGTTCTGGAAGTTGGTGGCCCAGATCAAGCTGCCGAAGTTGGTGACGGCACCCCGGTTGACAAATACGTAGTACGGCTCGTTGTAATTAGAGGTATAGTACGGCGAGGTGCGCGAGCCGCCGAAGAAGACCGTATTGAGCGCGCGAAGCACCCCGTAGTTGGTGAGATACTGCAGCCGGGGGGTGGCGCTGGACCAAACGATATTCTGATTCACGATGTCAATGCCGCCCACCCCGGTTTCCGCGCCCGGGGCATTGGTGGCGATCGTCAGCCGGCGGGTGTCGAGCAACAGGTTTGTGGCCACCGTAAGGAAGTCGTGGATGACGATACTATCATCGCGTGTGACCGAGTTCGTGCTGCGCAGGATCAGACTCTGAATCAGCGGCGAGGTTCGCGGCGCGAGCTTGGCATTCGCAAAGAGCATATGGTAACCGTTGGTGATGTAGATGTTTTGCCCCACCTGAATCAGGTTGGTCCAGCGGATGCTGCACAGATCGCACACCCCGGCTGGGTGGGGAATGACCGGCTCGATCAGGTTGGTGATGGCGAGCGAGCCGTTAGTGCTGCGGAGGTTAATGTCCACATACGCCGTTGTAATCCTGGCGCCCGCGCTGCCAATAAAATGATTGGTCGCCTTCAAGGTAATGGAATTGACACTGCTGATATCGGCCAGAGTCAGGTCCATGGTCTTATTCGCGGTCAAATCAATCCGGCCCGGCAGGTTGGTGATGTTCTGGCCGGCCACGTCCGCGATGACGACGGAACCGGCGGAGAAGAGCCCCTCATAGGCGGAGTAGCTCACCACAGCGGGCCGGTTGGGGAAGAAGCCGGAAGGCAAATTGTTCGTGGGCGGCACCGGCGGCCCGAAGTCCAGGGGCGACGGGCGCATGAAGAAAGCATAGGCGTTCAGATCGAACGTAAAGAAACCCTGGTAGATGTAGTTAAACGGCAGAAAGTTAACCGGCACAAACGTCTGGCCGGCCGCCGGCGCCAACGGGGGCCAAACGCGCGTGGGCGCGGGCGGGTCTGTTTGATCCTCCGGCGCCATCGCAAACGAATCAAAGAGATAGAGGTAATTGGTCGAGACCTCACCAACGCGGTTGGTCGCAGGCGCAGACCACTGGAGCACGATATCCGGATATGTCTCCGGATCGGTGAAGAAAGGCAGGGACCAGTTGGAGGGGAAGAAGACCTCGGACTTCAGCCCGGCATTAGTGTTCACGAGAAACACGATGCGATAGAAGTTGTTTGAGCCGTCAGCGGTCACGTTGGTCTGCATATAAGTCAAGGCATTGGACGCGACCAGCACCTGGCTGAAGATCTGGTAGTAACGATTGGTAACGGTGTGCGGAAAAGTAAACGGCGGAATTACGCCGAAATTGGTAGCGGGATTAACGCTGGCCCTGCCCGCCCCCCAGTAGCCGTCAAAAATGCCTCCAGTGTACGCCAGGGCCCCGTACACAGTGTTGGTCCCTTCCTCCTCCATCGTGATCAGGCCGCGGGTCAGATCCAAGGTGTCCCCCTTGAAACCGAGCCGGCTGTTGGCACCCATGTTGACCACCCCGGGATTGACGATGTTGGTGGCGTTGAGCGTGAAATTGGCCGGGCACTTGTTGGTATATAAAGCCGGGCCGCGATAAGTGAGATAACTCAGATCCACCATGTCGCTCGTCCCACAGTTGATCGTGCCGGCGTTATAATAGCTCGCAGCCGGACGCTCCACGCCTTCCTGCGGATTAAACTGCAATAGCAAACCCGAGTTGCAGGCCAGAAAGGCGCCGAAGTGGTTGCTGAAGTTGAGTGTGTCGTAGGTCTGATAAGGGTCCACCGGTCCCGCCGAGGGAAGGAGCGGAGGGAAATTGGTGATGTTGACGACAAACTGGCCATGGTTGATGAAGTTGGTGGCGTCAATCGTCGGCGGGACTTCCGGGGGGCAAATCACCGCGCCCCAGTTTTCATAAACCGCGTCGGGCTGGCTCCAGGCGGCCGGTGCCAGGGCCAAAGCCAGCGTAAGCACCATCAGGCCGGAAAGTAACTTCTGCTTCATAATCTTTTCTTGGCGGGTTCGCATGGGATGGCAGAGCCAGGCTCAGGGAAGGCCGGTCAGGTTGATGGAATAACTCCGCCGGGCGACGCGGCCGCCACTATCTGTCGCTTGAACTGTGAAATTATAGAACCCCTCGGCGGTCGGTGTGCCCGAAATCAGCCCCGCCGTGGAGATGCCCAACCCCGGCGGCAGGCCCAGCGAACCAGGCACCAGCGACCAGGTGAACGGCGCCGTCCAATTCGGCGTCCCGCTGGTGGTCTGGAGCTGGACCTGGTAGGGCTTGCCCAGCTCGGCGGCAGGCAAATAGGTCGGGGCAATTTGAATCAGGACCTGGTTCTCGAGGTTGTAAATGCTGGTGCCGCTCGGATAGACAACCGGGGCGTTGGTCGAGCCATCAAAAGAGCCCCACACGAAATCCAGAACTGAGCCGAACTCGTCAATAAAGAAGGGGTAGAGGCCGTTCAGATAGATCGGACCGACCTTGTTGAACTGAAAGGTCATCGGCCCCTCGATCGTACCGGGGCCAGCCAGGTTCGGCAGGACGCCATTGGTGCCGTAGTTCGGCGTGCTGCGGACGACGGTCGGAATATAGGGGAACGATCCGGCCAGGTCAGAGGCGCTAAACAGTATGTCGGGCCGAGTTACGATGCGTTGGACCCGCTGCTTGAACGGCAAGTTGTTGGTCACCGATGTCAGGGTGTAGTAATTGGTGATGGGACTGAAGTACTGGCCAATGAGCGAATCGAAATCCCGCCGGACAAAGGAGATCTTCTCGATGCCCTGGCGTATCCCAACGCTGTTCGTCAGGCAGTAAGTGGGGTTGATCAAGAACACGTCCTGCGGAAAGCGGGTAATGACGACCTGTTCAAAGTTATTGCTGTAGGTGGTCAGGGCATTTGTCGCCGCGACCACCAGGTTTGTGGTCCAGACGTCTATGGTCGCCTGATGGGCGGCAAAGGAGACGCCGCACAGGTTGGTGGGAATGATGAAATACGCTCCAGTCACCTGATTGGTTCGGTAAGTGACGGTCGTAACATTGGTAACCAGCGGCGTTCCGGCCACGGTCCAGGGCGCGTTGGTGACGGTCGTCGTCTGGACGGTGATCCAGACGTTGCTGGTGTGATTCATGATGTCCGGCAGCGGCACCACGGTCCAAACATTGTTGATGAGCTTGAACTCGGATACGTTGTTGAACGTGTGGCGGTACCAGGTCTGGACGGTGAGGGTGCGGTTAGTCTTGAAGGTCAGGTGCGGCGGCGTACCAATGGGATCAAACGGGTAATTGGTGAAGTAAGCCGTGAGATTGGTGACCCAGATGTTGGTATAAATCGGGGTTGTGGACGCGATGCTCAGGTAGGGATACAGGGTCTGCAGCGCGGCGGCATTGTTCGTGAGCGCGTCGGAGGCCAAAACAGTCAGGTTTGAGGTATAGAGCAGATTGGTTTGAAGCGTGTCGGTCACATACGTGAGCGTGCCGGCACCCGCGCCCTCGATGTTCATGTTGTTGGTCCGGTAAAGGTAACGCAACCCGCCCACATCATCGCGGGTAAGGCCGGTATGGAAGTAGCCGTAATAGACGGACCGGGGGTAGCTGACCTTAGGCGATGCCACCGCGCTGAGATACATATCCGTCGGGTCCACCACGAACTCGTCGGCATCGCCAAAATCAGGGGTGCAAGACTGCTCGATGGCATACGTGAAGAGGTTGCCATTCACATAGCGGGAAGGCGACAGGGTAACCGGGTCGAAATTGCGCTGGATCACCGCATAATGGAAGGTAGGGCAGGATAGGCCCGGAGGCAGAATCCGTTCGCGCAAACACCACGTCCAGTGATCGGGATCGGCCAGGCCGAGCCGCTCAACCAAGAGTTCAAGCGCGGCGGATTTCAGATCGAAAAGGTGCAGCGCCGAAGCCGTATGGTTTACGCGCGCCTCCCGGAGTGGAAACTCGGACAAGTCCTCACTGTAAGAGGACACGTTGGTCAGCTTGTTGAGCAGGGCCACTGCCGCGTCCACCGCTGCCACCCCGTTGGCGCCAAAATAGTCCAGAAAACTCTGGTCATACGCATAATACAACACCGGCTGGTTCCAGCGGTATTCCTCCCCGAGGTTCTTGGGGAGGGTGGAGAAGTCGCCGAAGAAGATAATCCAAAAATCATTGTCCGGGAACCGGGTCTCGGCGACCCGTTCATACCCGAGATTGGCGGTTTGCCACGATTCCGCCGGGCCATACATTGAAAAAGCCGAAGCCGACTGGACTCCGGCCGCCAGGCCGAGCCAGCAGATCCACCAGCGGTAAGCTAGAAAACGCGACATATAAATTTAAGTTAGCGCACTCGCAGCACCCGGTAATAGCTTGCCGGGCTGCCGCCGACATAGAGCCAATCCACATCGTCGGCGGCGAAACGCATTCCGCCCAAACTGGTCCAGTTCTTCAGGTTAGTCGAAGTCTGGACCTGATAGATCAAGCCGGGCTGGGTATTCCAGTTGAGATAAAGACCTTGCGATGTGGGCTGCAAAGCGGTCCGGAGAACGCTGGCCGCGTTGGTCGGGCAGGTGCCGGCAAGATACTCGTTGTAGTTTGAAACACCATCCCCGTCGCTGTCCGCTTGCGGCTGGTATTGATAAAACCAGCTCCAGAGATCGGTGCCGAAATAGTAAATCATCCACTCATACGGAATCCCGCCCCAGGTCAGGGTGCCGTAAGTGCTGTTGGTGGTGGCGCCGGAAATATCCGAGTAGCGCCCATCCGCCAGCAAGTAATCCAATTGAAATCTATGGGTGCTGGCAGGCGCCAGACCGGTCATCGTCCACCAGGTATTGGTCACCGAAGCCGTCGGGGTCGTGGCGCCGTCCGCATAGACCTCATAGCAGGCGACCTGGTAGCCCGCCACCGCCGGCCAGCTTACCGTGAGCGCGTTCGAACTCAGAACCGTCACAAACGGCGGATCCGGCGCGGGCGGCGGCAGGAGCGTGGAGGCGTAGCGCTGCGCAAACAGATCCATGCCCGCAGCCGCGCTGACAAACCCGCTCCACGCGAACAGGAACCGCGCCTGGCCGTCGGCGGCCACCACCGGATGAATTTGGGGACCGGACGTCGCGGTGTTGACCACGAACTCATTCCCAGAGGGCGTCAGGTTGCTGCCGAGGAACCGGCCCACCACCCCTTCCCGGGAGCCATCCTGATTCATGCTGGTCCACACCGCCACCACATCCGAGCCGATGATCGCCAGCCGCGGGGCGAACTGGTCGCCAAACCGAAACTGATTGATCCGCACGCTGGCTCCGCTCGCCGTTCCGGCGCTCCCGAAAGCCCGCGCATAGACATCCCAACTGTTGGTGACCACGCTGGTCAGGTCCTTCTCGCTCCAGGCCACGATAAAACCGCCCGTCGAGGTTGGCACCACGCTGGGATTGGCGCAAACATTGGTCGAGGAGTTGATCAGAATCTCGTTTCCGGCCTGCGTCCCGCCGGCGTTGAAGATCTGCGCGTAAATGTCCACGCTGTTCTCAAATCGCTCCTGCTCGGAAACCCACGCAATGACGAACCGACCGTCGCGCAAGCTCGCAATCGCGGGTGTGCGCTGGTTGTAGCTGGTGAAGGAGTTGACCAGGAACTGGCTGCCCACGGCCTGGCCGGCGGGCGTGAAGATTCGGGCGTAGACGTCCTGCATGCTGCTCGAGCTGAACTCATTGAAGCTGCCCCAGGCCACCACCACGTTGCTGTTGGCCAGCGTCGCCACCACGGGGTTGACCTGGTAAGTGTTTGTCAGACTATTCACCCTGACGTCGCTGCTGGGCGTAACCCAAGTGCCGCCCGCCGAAAGGAAGCGGGCGTAAATATGCTGGTAGCTGCGTCGCCCGCCCTGCCAAACAAACGCCGCCCCGCCGCCATTCAGCAAGGAAACCTGCGGCCGCTCCTGATCATTCGTCCCAGTCGCGTTGACGCGAAATGTCGAGTACGAGCCCGACAGCGTGCTGTCCAGCCGCCGCGCGCTGATCCCCAAGCCATCTCCGTCAGTGAGGTTGTCCTCCCAGACGAGATATCCGCCGGTGCTCTTCAGGCTGAGGGCGGGGTGGACCTGATCTCCCCCCAAGGAGCCGGCAATGGCGTATTCCGCGCCATTGGTCAAGTAGGAGTTGGTCTGGCCGGAAACAACCGCGGGAATACTAACGGCCAGCGTCCCGCACACCAACAGGTTCCGAGCGAACAATGACAAAGACATACATTCAGGCATTTACGATGACCTATGGTGACTTATTGTGACTTCCGGTGACCTCGCACGTCACTTTCCTGCGTTCTTCTCCGCACCCGCCACCACCGGCGACTGCACTGGAATGCCTGTCTGCGCAAACGGCATTTCGTCCTCGGAATGCAGCCGGTTGCCGGCCGGATCAATAAGGGTCGGAGTGACAAAGATCAGCAGGTTCTTCTTCCCGGAAGTCTTGGACTCACTACGGAAGAGCCGGCCCACCAGCGGCAGGTCGCCCAGCACCGGCACCTGGTCCTTGATCGTTGTCACCGTTTCGGAAAGCAGGCCGCCCAGGACTACCGTTTGGCCGTCCCAGACATTAACCGTGGACACCACCTGCCGCACCGTGAACCGCGGCAGCACGGTAGGAACCATGATCAAACCGCCGCTGAGTGACGCGTTGAGCCCGCCGCCCGCGTTGACTTCATTAGGGTTGTCGTAGCCCACAAACTCGGTCAACGTCGGGATCAAAGTCATGTTGATGGTGAAACCGTCCGAGAGCAGGCAGGGAATCACGTCCAGCACCGGCCCCAGTTCCATTTGCTCCGGGATCGGGTAAACCACGGTGGGCTGCGCCTGGTTAACGGTGGTTCCCGTGCCCGTCGCGGTGCCCTGGGTATTCTGTGCCTGGCTGAAGCTATAGCTGGTGATGACGCTCTTGACGTCCGCGGCCTTCATCTGGGCCTGGCGACCGCTGGTGGTGGTAACCTCGGGCTGAGCCAGCAGCTCGGACCCCGAGCGCTGCTGCAGGGCTTTGATAACCAGGCGGAATTGCGGGTCCGTCAGGATGCCGGTGACCGTGAAGAGCGACGTGGCCGGGTTGCGCAGGCCGGACGTCAAAAGCTGATCCGTGGGGCTGGGCGCGATGGTGGTGGGGGAGTTCCCGAAGGGACTGCCGGGAAACACCCCGGTGGGATTGGCGGCCGTCGGCTGGCCGACAAAGGAAGGAGCGGAGCCGGCCTGCGCGCCAATGGTGCCATTGGCCATCAGCGTATTCCCCAGATACCAATCAAACCCCAGGGCCTTGGTATCATCCTGCGCGACCTCGATGATCTTGGATTTGATGTTGATCTGGGGCGGCACGACATTGAGCACCTGGATGGCAGCCTCGATCATGTCCAAATCCTGCATCGTTGCGCGGACAATGAGCATGCCCTGGCGATCGTTGAAGAAGAGGGCCTTTCCCGGGTATCGGGACGGATCAAGATCCACGCCGAGGCTGGCAAAGTAATTAATGACCGCCCGGGACACTTCCGACATGTCGTTGGTCCGGGTAAGGAAGTTCAGTCCCCCGGATCCCCCCTGATCCCCCTGCATGCCGCCCCCCCCCTGCCGGCCCCCCATGACCTGACCGCCGGCGACTCGCACGCGCGACATGATCGCGCCGGAGATTTGGTTCTGATTCTGCCCGCCAGACATACCGCCGCCGCCCGTGGCGCCGCCAAAGCCGCCGCCGCTTTGATTCTGCCCCACGTTCGAAGATTCGCCGAAGACATAGGCCCCGACCCCTTGCAGGCCCTGGTAGAAGGTGTTCGGGTCCACCTTGAACGTGCGAATATACAGGGGCACCGCCTCCTGCGCCTTCAAGGAGAAGACGATCGCGTAATCCTCGATGGAGTACTTGATGGGATGGTCGGCCACCCTCACAATCGCATCCAGGGCGTCCGCGAGCCGGATATCGGTCAACGGCGGGTTGAGCTTGATGGAGATGGCGTTCATGTCCACCTGCTCGGGGGGGAGTTGGGGCAGCGGATTGCCATCCGGCCCCAGCTGCACCTGGGCGGGAGCGGGGGCGGCGGCTTCGCCGCCGTGGTTGATCAGGAAATTGATGCCGCGCTTCTCCGGATCGCGCTTTTTGCATTCATCGTTCAGGTTGATCACGACCTCCGCCAGCGGCAAGCCGTCATACTTCACGCTGTCGAGCCGGATGCGGTCGAGTTTGGTCATGATGGTCTGGCGCCCCTCGCCCGTATGAATCAGGTTGGTGCGGGCGTAGGGGTTGGGGACCAGCAGCGCCTCGCGTTTGACCGGGTTGGCCCACGCCTGTTCGACGGTGCGGATGTCTTGCCGCATCGTCACCTCGTGCAGCTTCGCCGCCCGTGTGTATTTGGCCTCCGACACCAGGTTCAGATAATACAAGCCGGCCTCGTTGTGCGGATCCTGCTGGAGGGCCAGTTTGAGCTTGGCCTCGGCTTCGTCCAGCTTGTCCATTTCGAATAGCAGCTTGCCGTCATGCACCAGGGTGCTGGCCTTGACCTTTTCATCCACAATCCCCGGCACCTGGCTGCGAGTCTCTTCGCTGGGAATGGTGCCGCGCTGTTCAGCGAGCAGCTTCTCGTTGCCGCGCTTGAACTCGATGGCGGCGGCATTTGTGGGATCCACCCGCAGCACGTCGTCCACCTGTGTCCGGGCCTCCTTGTAATCACCGCGCTTCTGCGCGGTCTGGGCCAGCTCCAGCCGCACGGCCGCCAGCCCGGCTGCGGTCTGGTCGCGCTCGGCCTCGACGCCCGACCCGATTTGCTGCACCAGCTCCCAGGAATCGTCGTAGAGCTTGGCGGCGGTCGCCAGCGCCCGGCGGTCCTGCGCGGCTTTCGCCTCGGCCAGTTTCTCGCGCAAAGTAATGCGGTTGGCCTGGCGGTAAACCGCTTCATTGACCGCCGTGTCCTGCGGTGGCATCTGCGCGTTGGAAGCGGCGGCGGCGCCGAGCAGGAGAATCAATGTTAACGGGAAAATGGCTGCTTTAGTCATGGTTTCGGTTGCGTTGGGCGAGAGACCAACGCGGTTCAGGGTGTAGGACTGGCGCTGTACTTGATTGTCCATTTCTTAGAATTTGATTTGGCGGACAATACAACTTCGTTCTCCGTAATGGCAACGATATTGTATTCCTCGCCGTTGAAATTAAGTTGAGCGCCGACCCGGCGCGCCGCCCAGGTCTTGCTCTCCGGGGCGTATTTCAGGTCCACCATGTACCCTTCGATGCGCCGGAAAGGCTGCTCCCGGGTGATTTCCAGGCGCTGCGCGGTCTCGTTCAATTCGAGCACCGCCGTGACATTGGTGGGATTGTTTGGCGCGATCTTGACCTCGCGCAGGGCGAACGTCTCATTCTTGTCGCCGACCTTGCAGTATTTCTGCTTCTTCCGGTCCCGGAGGTTGAGCGTGGCTTCGTTTTCGACCCCGATCTTGCAGCGCGCCCCCGAGTCCATCGTGGTTACATCGTCCAGCGTGAGCCGCAAGTAGAGCGGCACCATCCGCGTGACGACCAGCGCATTCACTCCGATGTTGGTGTCATCCACTTTGATGAGCCGGCCGTCGGTCGTCTTCTGCCACAGGAGCGGATTGAAGACTTTGTTGGGCGCGGCAAAATCCACCTGGCTGGGGGTGGCCGTGCGTTTGAGCACGGTATCCGGCACGGTCAGGTCCAGGTTCGTCAGCGGCTTGACCTTGGGGTGGATGAGCGTGTTGCGCATGTCCTCGAGCTTCTGTTTCTCGCTGGCGATCTTGAACGGCAGGAATGCCACCGCCACCGCCAGGCCCAACAACACCACGCCCAGCAGGACCTTCTCGTAGTTTTTCTTAAGGAAATCCATTTTACTTCGGAGATTCTGGCGGATTGGGGTTGCTCGGGGCGCTCGGGTTGCTCGGAGCATTCGGAGCGCTTGGAGCAGCCGGGACAATGAGTTTCACCACGTTCAGCATGAGGGTGACCTTCAGTTGCTTCTCATCCAGCGCGGGCGGCAAGCCGCCCCGGCTGGCTGACGCCGCCGCCGCCGGTTGCGCATAGGCGCGCTGCGGCATTGGGGCCGGGGGGCGGGGGGCGGCGGAGCGGCCGCCACCGATTCCGTAACGCGCGGCAAACGCATCCCCTGCCGATTCGGCGGCAGCCGGGGCCGGGGCCGGAGCCGGGACCGGGGCTTGGGGCGGAGCATAATATGCCGCGGCCGGCGCCGTAACCGGCGCCACGGCCGGCTGCGCGGCGGAGATTACGACCGGAGCCGGCTCGACATTGATGGTCTTGACGAGCAGGCCATAAGGCGAGTTGCCGAAGCCGGCCAGCACGCCGGCCAGTTCCGCGCTGAAGCAATGAAACACGACTTCGTAGGGCGTGAGCACCGCCAGCTCATTCGTCACCGATTTCTCCGGCAAGTAATCATTCTGCGGCCCCTTCAGATCGTCCTCGGAGACCCGCTCGCGCCGCAGACTGTCCAGCGAGTTGACCTTGGCCTGGAACAGCACGTCGCAGATGGCTTTGACCTCGCCCAATTGCACCGAGAGCGGTTCGAGGCTGCCCGGCGCGTAAGCCAGGCGCTCGCGTTGCGCCGCAAAGGAGAAGCTGTAGGAGGTCGAGCCGCCGCTTTCCCGCGCGGGCAGCACCACGCTGGCCTTGGTGGCGGCGCGCTGCATCGCATCCACGGTCCGGCTCAGGGCCGAGCTGAATTCCTGGCTGGTGAGCTTGCCCGACTCGGGTTCGGGGATGCGGGGACAGGCTTTGAAGTGCTCCCGGGCTTTGAGCAGGTAGGCGCGCAACTCATCTTCCTGCTCCTTGGCGGCCTTGATGTTATCCACCTGCCCGGAACCGGGATGCGGGTTCTGCTCGTTGAGCCGCTTCAGCTTGGCGTATTGCTCGTCGAGCTTGCCCAGCATCTCGTTGTTGAGCTGCCATTTCGAGTAAAGGTGCCACCCCGCCAGGCCCATCAGCGCCAACGCCAGCACACTCCCAATCAGGAAGTAGAGATTACGCTTGATCCAGTCCATATCCTATAGCTTTAGTGGCCGCTTCAGTTTGGCGATGAGGCTGAAGGTGAAGGTGCCTGTCTGTTCGTCATTGATCACGTCGCTGGCCGTCCGCGTCTGCTGCGGGTTCGGGTCAAACAGCGGGCTGCTTTGCAGCTCCTGCAGCACCGTGTAGGCGATGCGCTTGTCGGCGTCGGCCTCGCCGGAGACATTCCGCAGGCTTACGGCCCGGAACGTCAGGGTGAGGGTCGAGACTTGGTTGGTATCGTCGGCGGCCGCCGGGGCGGCCGGGGGGGCTTCGCCCGGAGGCGCGCCTTCGGCGGGCGTAGGCGGTGTCGGCGGGGGCTCCGCTGCCGCCGGCGGCGGGACGGGCCGTTCATCGGGCAATCCATAGCGGCGGCGGAAGGCGTCGTCCATCGGCGGCGCTCCCGGAGGGGCGCCCGGCTCCGCGCCCGGCATCATCTCGCCCTCCGGCCTCGGGGCGGCCGTCATCAATTGCTCGATCCAGATGCCGGCGTCGTTATGGAGCTTGGTCTTGGTGGCCTGTTCGGACCGGATCAGCACCTGCCGCAGTTCGCTGAAGACATCGGACCAATAATAGCGGTCGCGCATCCAGCCGACCACTTGATCCACTTCCGCCTGCGTCTTCTTCAGATCGCCGTGGGCCTTCTTGAACTTGACCTCTTTGGACTCCTCCGGCCCCACGTCGTTCTCGACGGTCTGGAGGACTTGCGTTTTGACGCCGGCCAGCTTGTCGAACAGGAACCCCATGGCGGCCACCACCAGCACCAGGCTGCAGACGGTCGCGAACAGGTAGGGCTTCTTCTGGTTGAAGCTCTGCCAGCGCAGGGTGCTCTCGGGCATCAGATTGAGCTCCACCGGGCAATGAGCCAGGTTGCGCAGCCCCAGCCCCACGACTTCGCCCAGCGTATGGGCCACGCGCGCCAGCTCCTCCAGGTTGAGCGCCGGGTCGAGCTGAATGTTGCGCAGCGGGTTGAAATACTCCACCGGCACGTTGAGCTTCTCGGCAAAGAACTGCGCCGTGTAGGGCATCACCGACGCGCCGCCGGACAGGAACAGCCGCTGCGGCGCCGAGCCGCCCTGCTGCCCGCGGTAAAACTGCATCGTCTGGTTCACCTGGATGTGCAGCCGCGTCATGAACTGCCGCGCGATCTTCGAGATGGCCGCCTGGTGCGGATTCTCCGGCTCTTCGTACGCGCCGCCCAGGCTCACGAAGCCTTCATCAATCTTGAGCTTCTCCGCCTTGTCAAACTTCAGCTTCGATTCGTTGGCGAAGTCCTGCGTGATCGAGTTGGCGCCCAGGTTGATGCTGCGCGAAAATACTTTGCCCTTCTCGAAGAACAGCAGGTTGCTCGTCTTGGCGCCGATGTCCAGCAGCATCGTGCAGTCTTCCAGGTCGCCGTAGTTGTAGCGAAACGCGTTGCACAGCGCCGCCGGCGACACATCCGTCAACTGCAGCTTGAGCCCCGAGGACTCCGTCACCCGGAACAGCCCCTCGACGATGTCCGCCTTGATCGCGACGAGCAGCACCTCCAGCTCGCCCCCGGCGGTCGTGCCGAGGATCTGGTAGTCCCACACCACTTCCTCCAGCGGGAAGGGCACATTCTGCTGCGCTTCGTACTGGATGATCTGCGTCACCTTGCCCGCATCCACCGGCGGGAGCTTGACGAACTTGGAGAAGACGTGGAAGCCCGGGGCGCAGACGTTGACATTCTTGGCCTTAATGCCTTTCTCGGCCAGCATCTCTTGCAACGCCTTGAGGACGGCGGCCTCGCGCGTGGTCTCCTGAGCCCCCTCCGGCCCGAGGGGCTTCAGGCCGTATTGCTTCAGGCGCAACCCGCCCGTTTCATTGACCTCGAACTCGGCCAGCTTGAGACTGCCCGCGCCAAAATCAACGGCGAGAAATGATTTCGTATTCAGCATTCTATTGTGGCTTATGGCCTACAAAGTTTTGGCCGCCGAGGTTGGGTTAACCGGCAGGCAGCCCATGGTGCTTACAGGAAACTCCAACCCCGGTCAAATGCAAAGAGAAAAATCCTCTGTGCAGCAGAAAAAAACAAGTTCGTTCCGGGCAGGGCAGATCCCGGCGCCAACCCAGCATCATGCCGCGCAGTTTCATGATCAATCCAGATTCCTTAACAAATATCATGCCAACGCGGTTTGCTTCGGATTCCGGGGCCGCGCCCGCCCGCCCGGGGTGATCTTCACGCAAAATGCGTGCGCCCCGCGCACCACCACTATCGCGCTCGCTTTAACTGGCAACTGAGTGAATAGTAGTCCCGGGTTATGGCCAGCGAGAAACTAGATACCAGTCAGAAGGCGCAGCAAGTCAACCACGACGCCCGGCGCTACGGCACCTTTGCCGAGATCGGCGCCGGGCAGGAGGTGGTGCGCTGGTTCTTCCGGGCCGGCGGCGCCGCCAGCACGGTCGCTAAAACGATTTCCGCCTACGACATGGCCGTCAGCGACGCCATCTACGGCCCCACCGACTATTACGTCAGCCGCCGCCGCCTCCACGCCATGCTCGACTACGAATACGACTTGCTGCTGGAACGGCTGGACAAGACCCGCGGCGGCAAGTCCGCGTTCTTCGTGTTCGCCGACACGGTGGCAACGCGCCGCGAGGCCGGACGGGGCTGGCTGGGGATCCGGTTCCAGGCGGAGTCGGGCGCGGACCCGTCGGAAATCATCATCCACGTGCGGATGCTCGACAAGGAGAGCATCCGGCAGCAGGAAGCGCTGGGGGTGATCGGCGTGAACCTGGTCCATGGCGCGTTCTACCTGCATCGCGAGCCGGAAGCGCTGATCCGCTCGCTGCTGGACGACCTGAGCTGGGAACGGGTGGAGGTGGACATGATCCGGTTCGCCGGCCCCGCCTTCGCGCGCGTGGACAACCGGCTGATGGCCCTGCAACTCGTCCGGCAGGACCTTACCGAGGCGGCCATGTTCACCGCCAAAGGCGAGGTCGTGCAATGGTCCGAAGTGCTCCACCAGAAGCCCGCCCTGGTCCAGCGCGGCAGCTTCCGCCCCGTCACCCGCTCCACCCTGGACCTGCTGGAGCGCGCGCTCGAACAGTTTGTGGAGGAACCGGAGCTGAACGGCGAGGCGCCCGTGGTGCTCATGGAAATGACCCTGCGGCAACTGACCAGCGGCGACCGGATTGACGAGCAAGACTTCCTGAACCGGGCGGACATGCTCAGCGCCCTGGGGCAGACGGTGCTGCTGTCCAACTTCCGCCGCTTCCACCGGCTGGCGGCCTACCTGGCCCGCTACACCCAGCGGCCCCTCGGCCTGGCGATGGGCGCCTCCCGGCTCGCGGAGATCTTTGACGAGAAGTTCTACAACGAGAACGAGGGCGGCCTGCTCGGCGGTCTCGGCCAGCTCTTCAAAAACTCGGGGCGGCTCTACGTCTACCCCCACCTCAACCTGGACTCCGGCCACCGGCTGACGGTGGACAACTTCCCCATCCCGCCGCACCTGCGTCAGCTCTACGCCCACCTGGTGGCCAACCGCCTCATCCAGCCCATCCGCAACTTCAACGCCGACCTGCTCCCCATCCGCTCCGGCGACGTGCTGGAGAGAATCCACTCCGGCGACGCCTCCTGGGAGCAGCTCGTGCCCCCCATGATCGCCGAGATCATCAAACGCGACCACCTGTTCGGCTACCAGAACGGCCCCGCCCCCGCCAGCTAGCAGCCTGTTCATAAACCCGCACCGGGTTGATGCCGGTGGCCGGCCCGTCACTTGACCACCAACGCCTTCTCGGCAATCAGCACGGGGGCGTCATACAGCGGCACCGCTTTGAACAGCACCGTATGGCCCGCCCGCATCACACTCGTCCTGGGCAGCTCGTAAATCCGGCCCGAGACCAGGTCCACCCATACCGGTTCCTGGAACGCCAGGTCCTTGGCCTCCACCTGCACCGGACGGGTGACAAAGGCGTCATCGGGCGTGCCCGAGTTGTCCCAGAGCACAATCAGGTTCTGGCCGGTGGCTTTGTGGCGGTACGCATAGCTGGCGGTGCGCTTGTCGGCAAGGACCGTGAGCGCCGGGGTCGTGACCCGCTCCAGGGTGTCGTCAAAAACCGACACCACGTTCTGCACCGAATAGTAGGCGAGCTTGATCTTCTCAACCTTCTTGTCCGCCGTGGCGCGGAGCAGGCCCTTGCGATTGATCTCGCGCCCGGTGTGGTTGAAGTCGCAGATGGTGAACACGGCGGACTCGACGTCATGCCCCAAGTCGCCCAGCATCCGCCGCAAGTCCCACTTCGCCTGGCTGTACTCCGTCCACGGGTGCTTCGAGAGGGCGAACCTGGTGGCCAGCTCGGACGGGCAGCCGTTCTCGCCCTGGCGCATCCGGGCCTTGGCCGAGAACCTGGCCAGCGTGGCCTTGAGCGCCTCGACATTCGTATAGGAGCTGTCCGGGTTCATCGCGTAGCCGTGGTAGATGAACCACTGAAACAGGTCCACCTTGCCCCGATCCGCCAGCGTCGTCAGGCAGCGCTCGAAGAACTTCGGATCGTTCCGCGCCAGCGAGAGGCCGGCGATCCGCGCGTCGGGAATGATGCGCCGGATGATTTCAGCGGTGCGGATGTTAAAGAGCGCAATGCTCTCCGGGGTATGCTCCTTATTGATGTCGGGCTCGTTCCACATGGCCCAATCGCGGACCTTGACCCGGTAATGCTTGGCCATGGCTGCCACCCAGCGGTCCCAGGCCGCCAGCGCCTCGTCCGAGCTGGGGAACCCGCCCGCCAAATCCCAGCCGCCGCCGCCGGAATAGTTGGTGTTGCCGTAGTCAGTTTCGAGCAGGATGTTCAGGCCGCGCCCGTGGGCATCATTGATAATGGCATCGAGCCAGGCGAAATCGTAAGTGCCCTTAACCCGCTCGGTCTTGGCCCAGCCGCCCTGGAGGCGGATGGTCTTGATGCCCAGCGGCACAATGTATTCCTTGTACTCCTGGAAATCGGCAAAATCCCGGTCGAGCGTCTCGCAGCCCAGCGTCCAGTTCGAGCCGCTGATTTCCTTCGCGCCGCGGGGCTTGAGGGTGCCGACTTGTTTGAGCCCGGGGTCGAGCGGCGTCTTGGCCCGGTCCGCCGCAGTATCAATTGGGGGGCGAGCCTGCAGCGGGCTGGAACTGAGACCACACCCGCCCACAAGGAGCAGGGCGGTCAGCCTCAAGCAGCCGTTGCGAGTCGCCCTCGCGAGACTCCGCAGGGCGTTCGATCCAGAAGGATGGCTGTTTTGCATTGTCGCAGGAGTTCTAATCTTGCGCGCTGTGATTCTGTTGCACGCCAAAACGGTGGCGAGAGGTCGTCGGACTTGCAGTCTGTTTCGGCACAAAGGCTGGGCATCCAGACCCCGCCACTGGCTCAGGAATGCGGACGGACAGAACCGGTTGCCTCCGGTTGGCTCAATGCTCTGGTTCGCCCTGCTGGTGCTGGCCATAGTCGCCTCTCAGCAAGCCTTGAAACGACAGGTCCTCGTCCAAATCCGGCCAGTGAATGCCATACGGCGAGAGTTCGATCCGATTCAACTGCGCCGCTGTTCCTCGCGCCAACCGGGGATTTCCGGCAACCGGGAAGCGAATCTCGTTCCCGCTTTCCATAGTAATGATGATCTGGCCGTCACGAAAGACGGCTGAACGCGCGCTATCGGTTAAAACGCTCATGCCACTTCTCAATAATAAGACCTTGGTGCTCGGTTGCAAGCGCCTGCGCCTTTGCCAGTTCCCGCACCTTCAGCCCTTGTGACTCGCGCAATTCCACGTCCTGCTCGATTTCAAAAACTGCTTCCCCGCTGCCATGCCGAACATGGACGTGGATGGGCCGATGCTCATTGCTGTAAAAAAAGAAACTGTAGCCGTCCCGCGAAAGAGAAGGAGGCGCGCCATCGCTGGACTCAGGACCAAAAGCCCGCCCGGCTCCGGCAACTGATAGAGCTCAAAGCCACCGACGTCAACTGCGACGGCGGACGTCTGATCGCCGCGCTGGCGGGTCCAGTGAGGCTCGCGCTACACCGAACCCGATTGAGCCCGAACAGGTGTTTAGCCAGACTCCCCAGCCCGAGCTGCCCAACTGAAAACCAAGCCGGAGTTCCCGCTTCGAGGACTGCTAAACGGACGGCTCTCAGCCCTCCGCAAAAAATTACTGTTGCCTATTGACGGCGCGGGCTTGATGGCAGGGCTTCGGCAAGCGGCATCATAAATACTTTTCAAATTCCTGCGGCTCCATTTCCACGTCCGCTAAAATCTGTCTCAACAGACCCGGGCCAATCGTCTCCCCGGCATGGACGGGAACCACCGTGGCATAACCGTCAGCGCGTTTCAGGAAGTGATGGCTGCCCCGGATGCGAACCACCACGAACCCGGCGCGCCGCAACGCCGCGATCACTTCCCGACCGCGCAATCGGGGCAATCGAGCCATACTCAGACCGCGACGCGCTGAACGCCTATGAACTCCGCAGCCGAAGGTGAGCCGCCCTCAACTTCCAGGCACAACTCGATGGCCTCGCGAATCCGCTCCATGAGCTTATCCAGCGACCGCGCCTGTGTATGGCAGCCGCGCAACTCCGGAACGCTGGCCACATAGAAGCCTTCCTCATCCCGGTGGACGACCACGCTGAACTCTCGCTTGCGCGATACTTTCATGCCCTTTCTATGCCAGAACGCCGCCGCTAGCGCAAGTTGCCGCAAAGACGATCAGGAGCCATGGGAGGCAGCCCCCACTGGCTCACGAATCGCGACGGGCAGAACCGGCTGCCTCCCGTTGGCTCAATGCTCCTCAGCCGGACTCCCCAGTCCGAGCTGCCTTACTGAAAACTAAGACGGAGTTCCCGCCCCGAGGCACGCTAAACGGAAGGACAAGTCCCTTCCGAAAAAAATCACTGCTGCCTATTGACGGCGCGGGCTTGATAGGTGTTGGGCTCTTGTGCTTCCTGAACGCCGTGGCTCTGGAAGAACTCGACCAACTCACCACGAGAGACCCGCTCAGGAACGCCGAGAATTACGATGTGCGCACGCATCATAAGAATCAAAAGGCCGAACGGCTTCCCAGAACTCGCGCTCGGAATGAAAGAGAAAGCGACAATGTCCTGGTACCGCCAAAGTGAAGCGCCAACCCCATGCCCATAAAACGCGCGAGCCACGCCGTCATCCGTAGCTTGAACCTCCGACAGCCCGAGGTCGGATAGAAAACCCACAAACACCGCAATGCCCAAGCACATGAGGATTGCTCCCGTGGGTCCGATGCGCAGCCCCTTGCCGTACCGCTGATCCAAGTACCATCCGAGCATCATCGCAACAAAGACGGCAACGATAAGCCAACCCTTCCGCTGCCACCCACGCCTGTCGCGCATACGCAGCGAAAAGAACCAAGGCTCCCTCCACCGCAATTGCCGTCCAGCGCTCATCGGCTTATGCCCAACGATGGCGCTCAGGCAGCGCGGGCGAAAAGCGTCCAGCATGGAACAAAACGTGAATCCCGCGCTTGCCTGCAGCGCTCTTGATACTCCTATCCAAGCCCTTTGGGTTTAGCTGTGGCATCTTTGGCAATTGGG
>CAZDOO010000042.1:0-44879 GCA_964507045.1 uncultured Verrucomicrobiota bacterium
CGGATGAGGAACCAGTTCACGCCCCTATTATGGTGCTAGTGTCAAGATGTGCCCGTTGAGTGCAGGCGCGCTATTCGTTGATGCCCCAGTGTGCGAAGCTCTCCGCCCGCCGCAACGCCGCGGCCGGCGGGGTCCGGGTCTGCTCGACCCTATCCCGACTGTGATCCGGCGGGTTGCCTTCGTCCGCGCTTGCCGCTGGCGCTTCCAGGCTTGGCCACGCGAAGAACTCCATGCGCCCCCGGCGGGCCACGTTCTCAAGATAGGCCTGATCTGCCTGGACATGTCCCGCAGCTCCGGGCGGGCTGTCAAACAGTGCAATCAGCGCCACGCCCTCATCCTGGCAGCCCAGCCAAGCCTCTATCCAAGCTTTGACATCGGCTGGCAACTCCTGGTCGCCGCGGGCTGATACGATAATCAGGCTGGCCGTCGCGGCATCCTTAGCTGCCATCTTCCGAAGCTCCGGGTTGTCCAGAACCGCGAACTTCCACATCTGGCTGCTGACACGCCATTCGTGGGTGAAATTGGCGACCAGGAAATCATACACCTCTTTCGCCTTTTCGGCGGCTTTGAAATCCTCGTAGGCAATGACCACGCTGAACTCCGGAACGGCCCCATGAACCGAGGAGCGCAATGGGAGATGAATTGCCGCGTGTCGCATGAACAAAGAGTGGATGCGAGTTCGAACGCCCTCAATAGGGTATTCACCCCATACCCAGCCATCCGCCGATCGGCTATAGCGAACTCGGCTCCAAAGCCCGCCCCCCGCAGCCCGCGCCTCCCTCCCATCAGCGACACGCCCACGCCAGCAACGGCGCGAACGCCAGGCTGGGCAGGTAATCCGCCAGCTCGATCTTCTTCAGCTCCAGAATCAGCAGCGCCACGCAAAAGACCAGCAAGCCGCCCGCGGCGTTGACCGGGTCTACCAAGTCGTGGGCTTGGAGAAAGGGTTTGAGAAACTGCATGCAAACCAGAGTAATCGTGCCTTGGAACGCCAGCACCGGCAGAGCAGCCAGCATCACTCCCGAGCCAAAGAGCAAGGTAAAGCCCATCGTGGCCAAGCCGTCCATCACCGCTTTGACCGCCAGGGGATAATAGTAGCCGGACAAACCGTCCTGGACGGATCCAAGCATAGCCAGCGGGGCGGCGCAATAGAGCGCGGCGCAGGTCTTGAATCCCTCGCCCAAGCGATCCGGGTCGGCGGGCTTGCACGCGGCAATGCGCGCCCGCGCCTCGCGGCCCAGATGATTCGAAATCTTCTGCAAACGCAGCAGCCGCCCCGTCAGCTTCCCAAGCATTAAGGCAAGCACGGTGATGAGGAGTTGCTTGAGGATTTGCAGGAGCGAGCCGTTCAGGCTCAGCCACGTCAACCGGAGGCCGTAAAAGACCGTGAAGGCTCCGAGCGCGGCCCTGAGATATGATTCGTTTGCCGGTGAAAGCGGCTTGCGCCGCAGCAGGCCGGTGCCGCCGCCAACCAGGATTCCCACGACATTCAGGGCAGTGCCGATCATCGGAGGCATGGTAGGGGGTAGAGTCCAAAGTCCAAAGCCCAAAGTCGCGACAGCCAGCCGCGCGTTCCCGCGCGACCCCATCGCCCCGCCGCTTTTTCTTCACATTTCCTTGACTTCCAGAGGGCGTCAGACCATTTACCCGGTCCAAGAATCAGACCATCTGAGAATCCGGGGAAAGCATGAATCTGTTCCGACGCAAGAATGTCACTGATCTGCAAGCCGAAGCGCTAACGGATCAAAGCCTCCACCGTGCACTCGGCCCCGTGAACCTCACCGCCCTGGGCGTCGGCGCCATTATCGGCACCGGCATCTTCGTGCTCACGGGCACAGTCGCGGCCCAGAACGCCGGTCCCGCCGTGGTGCTTTCCTTCGGGCTGGCCGGCCTGGCTTCGATTTTCGCCGCGCTGTGCTACAGCGAGTTCGCCGCGCTGGTCCCAATGGCCGGCAGCGCCTACACCTACGGCTACGCCACCCTGGGCGAGCTGTTCGCCTGGATCATCGGCTGGGACCTTATCCTCGAATACGCCGTCGGCGCCATCACCGTGGCTATTGGGTGGTCAGGTTATGTGGTCTCCTTCTTGAACGACTTTGGCATTGTGGTGCCGCCTGAGCTTTCCGCCGCTCGCGGCACCCAGCTTATCCAGATGCCAGCCGTCCTGGCGGCCGCCTTGAAGATGAAGGCCGGCTGGGCTGCCTTCAGTCCGGGGCTGGCGGAGCAGATCAAGGTCCTCGGCACCGATCCCACAATCCTGCCCCAAGTCACCGCTATCTTCAATCTGCCCGCGGTGCTGATCATCTTCGTCGTCACCACGCTGCTCGTGGTCGGCATCAAAGAGTCCGCCAACTTCAACAACATCATCGTCTTCGTCAAAGTCGCCGTCGTGCTGCTCTTCATCGCGGGGGCCGCGCGAGCCATCCAAACCGCCAACTGGCATCCGTTCATCCCCGCCAACGCCGGCAAGTTTGGCCACTTCGGCTGGTCGGGAATTGCGACAGGTGCGGGCATCGTCTTCTTCGCCTACATCGGCTTCGACGCCGTCAGCACCGCCGCCCAGGAAGCCAAAAACCCGCAGCGCGACATGCCCATCGGCATTATCGGCTCGCTCCTCATTTGCACTGTCCTCTACATCGCCGTCTCGGCCATTGCCACCGGCGTCGTGCCCTACACGCAACTGGACGTGCCGGACCCGATTGCCGTGGCCGCCGACCGCGCGGGCATGGGCTGGATGGGCAAGCTCATCAAGCTCGGCGCCATTGCGGGCTTGTCCTCAGTAATCCTCGTCATGCTCCTCGGCCAATCGCGCGTCTTCTACAGCATGAGCCGCGACGGCCTGTTGCCGCCGGTCGTCAGCCGGGTTCATCCGCGCTTCCGCACGCCCTGGATCACCTCCATCATCACCGGCCTGGGGGTGGCATTTTTCTCCGCTGTCTTCACGGTGCGCGAGGCGGGCAGCCTCTGCTCGATTGGCACCTTGCTGGCCTTCGTAATCGTGTCCGTCGGCGTCCTGGTGCTCCGCGTCCGCGAGCCCAATCTGCCGCGCCGATTCACCACCCCGGCGGTTTGGTTCGTCGCGCCCGCCGGGGCCATTGCCGCCATCGCCCTGATGTCCGCCCTTCCCGCCGCCACCTGGCTGCGCCTGATTGTGTGGTTCCTGATTGGCATGGTGGTCTATTTCGCCTACGGCGTGCGCCGCAGCAAACTTGCTCAGCCGCCTCCAGGGCCTGTTAAGTCGTAGGAAACAACTCGCGGCAGGAAGTCCACCCTACACCATGCCGCGGCGGGGAACGGGACGCAATTCCACCCATAGAAGTATGAGCGGAATATCAGCGGAATACGAGCGAACCACGAGCGGAACACAAGCGAGTGGCACCGGGGATCCCAGCCAAACCTTCGCTAGGCGGGCCGGCTAAGCCGTCCTAATGCGAGCCCTTCGTCCGCGGGTTCGCGGGCGTCTTGAAGAAGAACGTAGCGATCTGCCTGGCCAGGATGGTCGCGATTGCCTCGTCCAGGTTGGCCCGCTGCGGATGCGGGGTTTATGCTTCCGTCCCGGGCGGGAGTGTGTATCTTCCCGCGCCATGCCAGTACCGGTAATTAGCATTGCGCAGATGCGCGACTGGGAACAGGCCACGTGGGCCGCCGGTCAAACCGAAGCGGAAGTTATTCGCCGCGTTGGCCTCTGCGTGGCGCGCCGCGCGCTGCAATTGACGCAGTCCGGCGACCTGATCGTGATTCTCGCCGGCAAAGGCCACAACGGCAAGGACGCCCGCTGCGCGCGCGAACACCTGGCAGCGCGCCGCGTCGAGGTGCTGGACGCAACGGAAACGGCAGCCGACCTGGACAAACTACAAGCTCTCCTGCGGCTGCGTCCCGCTTTGCTGGTGGATGGCCTGTTTGGCATTGGGCTGAACCGGCCGTTGGGACCGGAGTGGGCAAGTTTCATTGAGCGCGTCAACGGAGCGCGAGTGCCGGTGTTGGCAGTGGATGTGCCCTCGGGGCTGAACGCGGACACGGGCCAACCGCAAGGGGCGGCGATCAAAGCCGCCGTAACGCTGACCGTGGGCGCGCCCAAGATCGGGTTGCTGCAGGAGGTGGCGTGGCCATTTGTCGGGCGGCTCGAAGTCGCAGCGGATGTGGGGCTGACGCCTTGCCCGCATCAAAGCGAGCTGCAGTGGACCCTGCCGGAGGACTTCGCCGGATTCCCGCCCCCGCGGCTGGCGGCGACGCACAAAGGGGATTATGGCCACCTGGCGATCGTGGCGGGAAGCCTGGGCTATCACGGCGCGGCGGTGCTGGCGGCGCGCGGAGCCCAAAGGGCCCGGCCCGGCCTGATCACCCTGCACACGCTCGAAACCGTTTACCATGCGATCGCGCCCCAACTGGAGGCCGCCATGGTTTCCGTGTGGTCGCCGACGGGCAAGTTCGCCGGCGCGCACGACACGATCCTGCTCGGTCCCGGGCTGGCGGCGGCCGACGTGCCGGACGCGATGAAGCTGCAGACACGGCATTTGTGGCGGGATTCGTTCTTGCCCGTGGTGGCGGATGCCAGCGCGCTGGATTGGCTGCCGCTGGACCCCGTGCCCCGAAATGCCTTGCGTGTGATCACGCCGCATCCGGGGGAGGCCGCGCGGCTGCTGCGGGCGACACCGCCGCAAGTGCAGGCAAACCGCCTGAATGCTTTGCGCAATGTGTCGCGGCGATTCGGCAATACCTGGGTGGTGCTCAAAGGGCATCAAACACTCATAGGCCGCAGCACGGGCGACGTTTACATCAACCCATCCGGCAACCCTTATCTGGCTCAGGGCGGCAGCGGCGACGTGCTGGCGGGATACCTTGCGGGCCTGCTGGCCCAGCCCGATTTAAGGGCCGATCCGCTGCTGGCGATTCGCTACGGGGTCTGGCAGCACGGCGCGGCGGCAGACCACCTTCAGGCCACGCGGCCGAACTGGGTGGTGGAGGACTTGACCGAAGTGGTGGGGACGGTCACAGGCCGGTAGCCGGGCAGCGACATTCACGCATGCTATGGGACAGCCGAGGCGTAACTGGCGTCCCTGGGATTTTGCTTTCTTTGAGCCGGAACATCTGTTATGGAAACACTCATGGTGCGCAGATTGAGTCTAATCGTAACTGCGTTGGTATGCGTATGGCTGGCGGGTGCGGCCGGCGCCGAAGAGTTCAAGCTCGCCAACGGTGAAACGCTCGCGGGTGAAGTGTTGGCGGGGTCGGCCAATGACGCGGGGGTGCAGATCAAAGTGGGCGAGGGCAAGTATGAGCGGGTGCCCTGGGCCAATTTCTCTCAGGAGGACCTCAAGAAGTTCGCCAAGGTTCAGAAGCTCCAGCCGCTGGTCGAACCGTTTATCGAAATCACGCAGGAGGAGAAGATCAAGAAAACCGAGGTCCCCATCAAGCAGCCGGCGCGCCTGGTACGGCCCGCGCCGCAATCCCTGCTGGGCGCGCTGTTTTCGTCGGGCCCCGGGTTCGTAGTGTTGTTGCTGCTTTACGGGGCTAATATTTTTGCCGCCTACGAAGTCTCGATCTTTCGCGCGCGGCCGGCGGCGCTGGTTTGCGGCGTGTCCGCGGTGCTGCCGTTCATCGGTCCGATCATCTTTCTGTCCATGCCCACGGTGATCGCACCCGTCGAGGAAACCCGGGAGTTCCCGCCGGCGGCGGCGGCGGAAGCGGCGGCAGCCGGCGCGGTTAATCCGATGCAAGCCGAGGGGGTGGAACATCCCACGGCATTGAAGCTGGCGGGAACGGCACCTGCGGAGGGAGTGAAACTGGGGCACTTCGAGGGAGGAGAGGAGGCTGCCGCCCTGCCCAAGACCGTCACGTACCAGCGCGGGCAGTACACGTTCAACCGGCGTTTCCTCGAGACGAAGTTTGCCGGCTTCTTCGGCGTGGTGCGCCGCGACGCCGACCGGGACATGGTGCTGGTATTCAAGTCCGCGCGCGGAGAATACACCGCCCAGCGGATCAGCCGCATTGCCGCCAACGATCTTCATTTGCTCGTGCAGCATGGGCACGCTTCGGAGGAAGTCATGATCCCCTTCACGGAGATCAAGGAGATCGTGCTCAAGCACAAAGACGCGAAGTAAGATGGCGCAGCAGTTCGGCAACTTTACGGCGAGCGAACTCTATTGCCCAAAGTGCCGCGGCGCCCAACCGGTCCGCGAGCGGCTGCTGCTGGTGCTGCCCTCGGGGGAACTCTACGAATTCCTCTGTGCCCGCTGCGCCACGTCGCTGGGCAAGCGGACCGTCAACGGACCAGCGGTAGCCGCAGCGCGCCCGCGAACAGCGCGGCCGGCTCGCGGCCGGCCACTGCTGCGTTAGGCGGGACGGGAGACGCCAGCCGCGGCGTCCAGTGGCACCCGCCGCGTTGGATTTCAGGCTTCGTCTTTCGGGCGTTTCCTTTAGCCTTGGAGCATGGCCGCATTACGAATTGTTTTCATGGGCACAGCGCAACTGTCGTGTGACAGCTTGCGAGCACTGATTGGATCGCCGGCGTTCCAGGTCGTGGCGGTCGTCACGCAGCCCGATCGTCCCAAGGGCCGGGAGCTGAAGCTGCAGCCCTCGCCGGTGAAGGAGCTGGGGTTGCAGGCAAGGGTTCCGGTGCTCCAGCCTGGACAGGCCCGAAGCGAGGAGTTCTTCCAAGAACTGCGCGGGCTGCGGCCGGATTTGATTGCGGTGGCGGCCTATGGCCAGATCCTGCCGGCGAGTATTCTGGAGTTGCCGCGCTTCGGCTGCCTCAACGTTCACACTTCTCTGCTACCCCGGCATCGGGGCGCCGCGCCCATTCAATGGGCGATCCTGAACGGGGATGCCGAGACGGGGGTGACGATTATGAAGATGGATCAGGGCCTGGATACCGGCGACATTCTAGCGCAGGCCACGACTCCAATTCACGCGGAGGACAACGCCGAGACGCTGCACGACCGCCTGGCCAGAATAGGCGCGGACTTGCTGGTGCGGACCATACCGGATCATGTCGCCGGCAGAATTGCCTCGCGCCCCCAGCCTAGAGAAGGCGTCAGCTATAGTCCCAAGATTAAGAAGCAGGACGGGCACATTGACTGGAACCAGCCGGCGCGCGCCATTTGGAATCGGGTGCGCGGCCTGGTGCCCTGGCCCGGAGCGTTCAGCTTTCTGCCCAGCCAACCCCAGCCGCACCTGCTCAAAATCTGGCGGGCGGAGGTCGCGCAGCGCTCCGGCGCCCCCGGCGAGATCTTGCAGGCGGACAAGGGGGGCATCGTGATCGGCTGCGGCTGCGAGGCCCTGCGAATACTGGTGTTGCAGCGCGAAGGCGGACGACGCCTGGAGGCGCAGGCATTCCTGGCCGGGCACCCGCTGCAGCCCGGTCAGAAGCTGGGCTGAGTGTCGTGCCGGCGGCTTGGCAGGATCGGTGACGAGGCGGCATGCGTTAACCTTTCCACTTCCGGCAAGTCTGCTAGAATAGCTCCATGGGCACGAAATACGTCCGGCTGAACGAGCGCCTCTACCGCTACCTCTGCGGCTGCCGCAGTGATGCCGCGGACCCGCTGTTGCGGGAGCTGCGCGCGGAGACGGCGGCGCTGGGCAAAGAAGTGAGCAACTGCCAGATCAGCGACGAGCAGGGCGCCTTTCTGAGTGTTCTGGTCGCGGCGACCGGCGTGAAGTCCGCCATCGAGGTGGGAACGTTCACGGGCTACAGTTCCTTGTGCATCGCGCGCGCCCTGTCCCCCAGGGGGCGGCTTATCTGTCTGGATGCGAGCGAGGAATGGACGGCGGTGGCGCGAAAGTATTGGGCAAAGGCCGGCGTGCAGGACCGGATCGAGCTGCGCCTGGGCGCGGCCATTCCCCGGCTCAAAGCGCTCGAACGGGGGCTGACCTTTGACTTCGCCTTCATTGACGCCGACAAGACGGAGTACGACGCCTATTACGAGCTGCTCCTGCCACGCATCAAGCGCAACGGGCTCATTCTCTTCGACAACATGCTTTGGGGTGGGCGGCTGGGAGCGGGCGCGATCAAAGAGGCCACCGGGCGCGCGATTAATGCTCTGAATCATAAACTGGCCGCCGACCCGCGGGTCGAGGCCGTGCTGGTTTCAATCGCGGATGGCATTCAGCTCTGCCGAAAGCGCTGAAGGGGGGGTGCCGCCACTGTCGGACTGGATACTTTTGAGTTTGATGAGCAATACGGCTCCAACAGCTAAGTTGCCCTGGCAACGCTCGCGCTACGGCTTCGCCGGCTTCTGGTTTCTTTCGCTGCTGGCCGTCTGGTCTCTGCTGCGACTGGTGTTGCTCTTTGCCTTCAACCCGCCCGGCATCCCGGCGGCCGACATCCTGCTCGCGCTGCTGGGAGGCTTGCATCGGGACATCTTCGCGGCGCTGGCGGGGACGCTGCCGCTGCTGGGCTGGATGCTGATCGTGCCAAACCGGCGGTTTGGGAGCGGGTGGCACCGAGCGGTGTTCCTGGGAGGCTGCTGGGGGTTCTGGTTCGGGCAAATCTTCCTGCTGTTCGTGGAGCTCTTCTTCTTTGACGAATTCAAGTCGCGCTTCAACACCGTTGCGGTAGACTACCTGCTGTATCCGCGGGAGGTCTTTATCAACATCTGGGAGTCGTACCACGTCGCGGTGATCCTGGTGATTTGCCTGGTCTTTAGCCTGGGGTGGCTGTTTGCGGCGAGGCGGCTCTTTGGCCAGATGTGGGAGCGGCCCTTCTCCGCGAAATCCCGGCTGCTGCATTTGGCGGCGGGGGTGGCGCTGGCCGCCATGCTCGCGCCGACCCTCAATCTCAAAGGCGCGCACGTGAGCAACGACCGCACGCTAAACGAGGTGGCCAACAACGGCGCGCTCTCTTTCATCGCCGCGGCGTGGACGCACAACCTTGATTATGGCGCGTTCTACCAGACACTGCCGAAGGACGAGGCCTACCAGCGGGCGCGCCGCCTGCTGGCCGAGCCGAACACGCAGTTTGTGGAAAACGGCGAGTCCATTCGCCGCCGCGTGGCGGGCGACCCGGCCCGACCGCGCCTTAACGTGGTGATCTTTCTCGAGGAAAGCCTGGGCTCCGAATTCTGGGGTTGCCTGGGGCGCAAGGACACGCTCACGCCGCAGATGGACAAGCTGGCGGCTGAGCAAGGCATGCTCTTCACTCACATTTATGCTTCCGGCAACCGGACCGTACGCGGGTTCGAGGGCGTGCTTTCCTCCTTCCCTCCCCTGCCCGGCGAATCCATCGTCAAACGCGACCGCTCGGACAATGTCGAAACCATCGCCCGCGTGCTGAAGCGGGATGGCTATACGAACCTGTTCCTCTACGGCGGCCACGGCCTGTTTGACGGGATGCGCTCCTTCGCTGTGCGCAACGGCTATGACCGTTTCGTCGAGCAGAAGCATTTCCAGCATCCGACCTTCAAGACGATCTGGGGCGTTTGCGACGGAGACCTGTTCCAGCGCGCAATTGAGGAGTTCCGCGAACTGGCAAAGACGGGCCAGCCGTTTTGCGGCACGCTGCTTTCCGTTTCCAACCACCGGCCCTACACCTACCCCAAGGGCACAATCCCCGAGAACCCGGATGACCGGGAGCGCGAGCATGCGGTGAAATACTCCGACTACGCCCTGGGACAGTTCTTCCAGGCCGCGAGAAAAGAGGCCTTCTGGACCAATACCGTGTTCGTTGTCGTGGCGGACCATGGCGCGCGCGTGTATGGCGAGCAAAGCATCCCCATCCACTCCTATGAAATCCCGCTGCTGATCGCCGGCCCGGCAGTCGTCAAGAGCCCGAGCTGCATCTCCCGGCTCGGCTGCTCGCTGGATGTGCCGACGACCATCCTCGGCCTGCTGGGGCGTCCTTATGAAAGCCTGTTCTTTGGCCGCGACCTCTTGCAGGGCGAGCCCGCAAACGACCGCGCTCTGCTTAATCATAACCGCGACATCGGTTTGCTGGCACGCGACCGGCTGGTGGTGCTGGGGCTGAGGCAGACGGTCGAGTTCTACCAGGGCGATCCGAAGTTGATGGAAATGACCCTACTGCCGCAACCTGCGGACAGCGACCGCGAGCTCCAGAAGGACGCCATCGCCATCTATCAGGTCGCCGATGATCTCTACATGCACCGCCGCTACCGGATTGACGGCGAGCGCGGCAGTAGCCCTGAGACTGCAAGCCGCGTTGGTAACCTCCCCCAGTTCTAATCACCCCCCTGCGCCCATCCCGCGACTGGCCGGACCAGAAAACTCTCAGTGCCGGCCCGCGTTCATTGAGCGCCAAAAAGCTGTGGTTCTGAGCAAGCACGAGCAAGTGACACTTGTTAGGAGGCCATGCGCCAGATCACCAGCACATAACTCCCCCACCCGCGTCGGTGTCTAACGACGCCGCTTCGGCCAAAGACCGATGGGCAATCAAAACCCGGCCTTACGATGGCAGTTTGGAAATACGGCGTGGGGCGACCACATACGATCCCAGTGCGGTGCAAAATCCCCCAGGAGGGTGTTCCGAAATTCAGAGCATGTGCCGGTACCGCAGGCACATGAGCGCAAAAAGTGAGGGTGGGAGGGCCAGCGCAGAACAGGGTAGGCTCGAAGGGATAGGCACAGTGAGCGGGGCGACCCTTGCAGGACCGACACAAAATGCACTTCCGCGGCAGCACTGTGATGACCTGCCAAGCACGGGAGCCGTTTCCGGACTGATGCATTTCAGCCAATAGAATCAAGAATGGCAGGTTTGAATTTCGGAACACCCTCCCCAGGGTCCAAACCTCCAACAGCACCTTCCACCTCGTAGCCGTACGACAGCAGCACGGCTACTTGGCATCCCAGTCCGGTCAGACGCTCCAAAACACTGTAGTCCCAGTTCGGCCAAAAGCACGGCGCCAAAACAGTTCGCAACATCTATGACCCCTTTCTGGCTCCTTTCTTCGCGCCTTCCGCCATCGCCCTGATCGTCGGAGTATCGGTGGGACCCGGATACTTGAACGCGTAGAAGCCGACGACGGGGGCGTGCCCTTTCTGCCGGGCCGACCAGGTCCTCACGAGAATCGGATAGCCCGCTGTGTCGTAGCCCCCCATCAGTTGACGGATAATCATGCCGCAATCCGAGATGCACAGGTCGCCATTCACCACCGTGTTCTTGTCGCACGGATGCTGGCTGTTCCAGTCCGCCCATACCGGCTTGCTCTTTGGGTGTCCGCCGTTGTCGTTGTTCACCGTCGCGAACCCGGCATCTTTCAGGATTCTCCCGGCCGCGTCGTTCCACGATTTCCCGAACGACGTCACGCCCGCTTCCGACACGGGCTGGACGATCACGTTCTTCGGCCCCTGCGACAGCACCAGATTCAACCCCCAGTTCAGCAGGTCCGTCTGCCCGGACAGCTTGGGGCCTTTATCCCCGTATTTCCCCGTTCCGCTGTTGTCGTTCGCTATGCCGCCGACAAACAGCCACATGCCGTTTTCCCGGCAGAGCTTCACGGCCAGCTTGTATGCCTCTTCCGTCTGGGCCTTCATGGATGCGCCGACCGAGTATCTGCCCCATGAAAGCAGTTCGATAATGTACCCGGTCACGCCGTTCTTCGCGCACGCCTTTATGTCCGATTCGAGAACCGCCTTGTTTTCCACCCAGCAATTCACCCGGCCGTACCACGCCTGGGTCTTCCCCTGCACGATGGCCGGAGGCTCCGAGGAGGCTTTGACAACGGCGCACCCGCTCGCCAGCCACGCGAGAGCGACCGCCAATGCGCCGGCGACAAAGCCAGTGTTAGTTTTCACAGAGAACTGATAGACACTTGTCTGCCCGCCGGTCTTCTGGCAGGCCTCGGCCGGGGTCTTGAGAAAGTCCTGGCGGTCCACATCATCCACGAATATGTCCTCCCGGCGGTCACCACGGTCCATCTCGTGATAGATTGCGCCCGGGTACTCCACTCGCATGGCGCGCGGCATGAGCCCCAAACTGTCAGGTTACCACCCAACGTCAACTGCCAAAAACAGCACTCGGAAGTAGCGCCGCTGCGAATCTACGTCCATGGGTCAGACCGTAGAAATGCCCGCAGCCGCAAGTGGCCCATCGCCACGATCGCACGGTAGAAGTTGCGCAACACGGTGACTTGCCGGTTGAGTGCCGACGCGCCGTTGCCTTGCTCCTGGTCTCACGTCCCCCCTCGCGGCCAGAACCGAATCCAGAAGCGCTGGGGGGACTCGATGAGGATTTCGCGCAGGAGGTCTTCCATGCTGGCGGCCTCGGGTTCGTGGAGGCGGCGGGCAAGGGTCAGGGTGACCAGGAAGGCGAGGCTGGCGGCGGCGAAGAAGACGGTGAAGCGATTCCACGCCAGGCCGAGCCAGACCGGGGAGCGGGCGCCGACGGCGTCAATGAGCAGGCCCCAGCCGATGGGAGCCAGGCCGAGGGTGACGTTGCCGATGGTGGAGTAGATAGCGAAGAAATGGTTGCGGCCCATGACGGGGATAACGGCCATGGCGAGGCGGGTGTAAGCCATTTGGATTAACGCGGCCAGCAGGCCCATCAGGAACTGGAGCAGGAGGACGCTGAGGAGCTTTACCGGGAAGACGCCGCCGGAGATGGACATCCATCCGCCCAGCACGGCCACCCAGCCCGCGAAGCAGAAGCTGAGCACCGGTTTGCTGCCCAGGTGATCCAGCCGCGAGCCCAGAAACCACAGGCTGCAGAGGCCGCCCAGAAAGGCACTGGAGTTGACGAGGAGAATCTGGCCCCCGGACAGATTGGTCTCACTCTTCAGGAAGGCGACGACAAAAGCGGTGAGTCCGCCATAGGCGACGGAGTAGGCCACCAGCGCCCACAGAAGCTTCTTGAACGGGGCATAGCAGATCATCTCCAACCACGGCACGCGGCCTTTGGAGGCGCTGACCTCCTCGGGCATCTCGGCGTCCGGAATGCGGTTCAGGAAGGTGAGGCTGACGGCGCCCATGATGGCGCTGAAAGCGAAGAGGATGGCAAATTGCCAGGAACGCGTCTGACCGCTGAGGCAGGCGCCGGCAATCAGGAACGTGATGAGGCTGGCGCAGTTCTGCACGGCGGCATCCCGGGCGAGGTATTTTCCCCGCAGCGGAGCGGGGACCAAAGCGGTAATCCAGGGAAGCCAGGCGCCGCTGGTGATGCCGCGCGAAAGGTTAAAGCCGAACAGCAGCATGAGCATCAGCGCCAGCCGCGTCTCGGGCTTGAGAAAGAACCCGGTCAGCGGCACCAGCGCCATGCCGAAGATGAACATGATGCGCGTGCCCCAGCCGGCATAGACGAAGCGCTTGAACCCCAGCCGGGGGATGTGGCTGGCGGCGGGGATTTGGAAAATGACCAACAGCGGCATCATGCCGGCAATGATACCCAGCACGGTGGCGCTGGCACCCAGGGTCTTGGCATAAAGGACCATGGGGCTGTTGAGGACAATCTGGAACGAGAAGGCGTTGAAGACGGAGAACAGGTAGGCGTGGTGCAGGCCCGGCGGAAAGGAGACCCCCTCCGTCCCCGGCTGGCTCAAGTCGGCTGTGTCGTGCTTCGCCATGCTGCGAGCGCTTAACCCAAAGGTGGCCCGGCCTGGGCGGCCAGGCGAATCAAGAGCGGCCACCTGGGAGAGGCGGCCCTACCGCAAGGAATCAAGGCTGCGGGCCGGGTTCAGCTCGCGCGGGGCGGGAGCTTCTTCTCGACCTTGGTCTTCTCCAGCACCACGTACTTGGGCAACCCGCCCTCGATGGGGTGTTTGACTTCGCCTTCGATCAACGGCTGGGCGTAAGCGACAAACTTCTCGTTGGGCAGATAGCCGTCTTCGCTGATCCAGTCGCGCGGGATAAAGTGCTCGACGTTGGCAATGTCGGCCAGCGGTTGGACGTCCGTGCCCCACTTAACCGAGCCATCGGGCTGGGTGTCGCGAACAATCTTGACCATGTAACCGCTCTGGCCGGCGATGGCGGCTTTGACGGCGGCCTCGCCGCACGCGAAGGAGTTGGTGGCGTCGGTCAGGCTGGCGGCGTGGGCCGCGGCGCGCTGCGCGTAGCCGAGCAGCACGGTGCGGGTCTTGGTATTAAGCTTACCCTGCACATATTCCTTGATGATCTCGGCGGCGCCGGCCAGCACGGGGTGGCCGAACGCATCCAGGCGGTCCTTGTCGGCGCCAATCTCCTCGCCTTGCTTGTTCTTGATGCCTTCGCCAACCACCATCACACAATACTTGTAGGCCTCGATCGTCTCTTTGATCTTGGCGAGCACCGCATCCACGTCGTATTGGATTTCCGGAACCAGGATGATGTGAGGCGGGTTGGCGGGGTTACCGCGCTTGGCCAGGACGGTGCCGGCGGCGATCCAGCCCGCCGAGCGGCCCATCACTTCGATGATGCAGCACGAGCCGTCGTCGGTGGCCATGCAGCCCACGTCGAGGCCAACTTCCATGACCGTGGTGGAGTTGTACTTGATGACCGAGCCGTAGCCGGGGCAGTTGTCGGTGTGAGGCAGGTCGTTGTCAATGGTCTTGGGCACGCCGATGACGCGCATCTCGTAGCCGCGCTTGACGGCTTCCTCGTGGATCTTGTGCGAGGTGTCCTGGGAGTCGTTGCCGCCAATGTAGGCGAAGTAGCGGATGTTGTGGGCCTGGAACACCTCGAAGAGCCGGTCCATGTCCTTGGCGGCCTTTTCGGGCTTCTTCTTGAAGTCAATCTTGTAGCGGCACGTGCCGAGCGCGGCGGCGGGGGTGTGCCGGAGGCCCTCAATGGTCCGGGCGCGCTCTTCATTGATGTCAATGAGTTCTTCGTTGAGGATGCCGAGGATGCCGTTGGCGCCGCCGTAGATTTCCTCGATGCACTCATGCCGGCCCGCTTCCTGGATGACGCCGGCCAAACTGGCGTTAATGACGGACGTCGGTCCGCCGGATTGCGCCACTAACAGATTTCCAACTAATTCTGCCATAGTATTTCAATTGCTTTCTAACTGCGCCGAACCCGCTCAGCTCACCATGTTTGGAAGCCGTTCCAAAATCGGGAACCTAACCTTGCCAGCCGGCGGACCAACTGTCAAAGGGGAAATCGCGTGCAATCCGAACCGGGCGCAGGACAGATTCCTTCGGCACTGGTGGTACGTCTCATTAACACCCCGCTTCAGCGGGGTGTTGCGTGGTCCGGTGAGCCGGGAAAATCGTTTCAACGGTTTCCTCGGTTGCCGTGCGCCATAGAACTCGGTATTCACTGCGCATGTCGCTGCATTCCTACTCCCGCGTCTGGCTGCACCTGGTCTGGGCGACCTTGGAGCGTCGGCCCCTGCTAACCAAGGATGCCGCCATTAAGCTCTCCGGTTTCCTGAACACTTATGCCCGCGAATAGGGCATTTACCTGAAGCTTAATTACGTCAATTCCGACCCTGTGCATGCGTTGGTGGACCTGCCGACGCGCCTTTCCATCGAGGAGACAATGCAACTGTTCAAAGGTGCCAGCTCGCACTGGATCAACGAGAGCCGTCTGCTGCCGGGCAAGTTCGCCTGGGGGCGCGGCTACGGGGTCTTCTCGGTCTCTCACTCCGCGGTTGCGGCGGTCGGCGGGTATATCTCGGGGCAGGAGGAACATCACCGCCGGCGCAGCTTTTCTGAGGAGTTCCAGCGCTTGGTGGAACGCTATGGCCTGGAGTGGCGCAAGGCTGAAACCGTTGAAACGGTTTCATCGGTAACGGCGGTCCAGGCACCCCGCTAAAGCGGGGTGTTAATGAGACCTGGCTGACGCAGTATATGGCGTCTCATATACTTCCAGGCCGAAAAGGCCAATAAACTACAGGGACGGAAGAAATCGGTCCCGCGCCTCCGCGTGCAGAAAAGGCAAGAAAAGGCTTGCCCCAGAAAGCCCGTCCGAGCTATATTCAGGCAGAGAAAACGGCAATGATCGCCGCACGAGCGAAAATGTATTCGCGGAAGTCGGTTTGGCCTCGAGGCTTTACGCTCATCGAGCTGCTGACGGTTATCGCCACAATTGGCATTCTAGCCGCCCTGCTGTTTCCCATCCTGAGTAAAGCCAAGATCAAGGCTCAGCGCACCACGTGCCTTTCCAACTTGCGCCAACTGGGATTTGCGTGGGCGCTGTACCGGGATGATAACAGTGATTACGTCGTCGAGTCCTATCCCGGTTCGTCGGCGAACAACCCCGAGGTGTGGGTCAAAGGCGACATGACCAAGCTCGACGAGGCGGGGAATGCCGACTTGATCCGTCAGGGCAAACTCTTCCCTTATAACCGCAGCGTCGCCATTTATCATTGTTCCGCCGACGAAGGGGTCGCTATCGACGGGAAAGTGGTTCCAACCGTGCGCAGCTATTCAATGAACTGTTTTATGGGCGCGCGCGACCCGTCGGGAGAGCCGATCCCATCCACTGCGGCAAGCTATGTCTCGTTCTATGCCAAGGGCGCCGACATCCCGCATCCCGAGCAGACGTGGGTGTTGTTGGAGGAAGACCAGCGCAGCATCAACGACGGTTTCTTCGTCACCGACCCCACGGGCCGGATTTGGTTTGATTTCCCTGCCATCTCCGCCGCTCGCCACAGTTTCAGCTACGTGCTTAACTTCGCTGACGGCCACTCGGAAATCTGGCGATGCCGCGATTCGCGCTCCATGCAGGTCAGCATGAACAAGACCGAACAGCCCGGCAACACTGACCTGGAACGGCTGGCCCGCGCTACGGCGACGAAGAAGTAAGCCGCCGCAGCCCTCCGCGCCGCCGAGGTTAGCCATAAACCGCCCTCGCGGAACAGCGTCCCCCCGCCAGCTTTCGAGGCATCCCGGCAGCTCCCAACTTCGGGTCAGGCTTACTGAATCTGCGGAAAGAGCACGACGCGGTAAAAACGCCGGCTATTGGTGCAGATGTTGTCAAAGGCGGTGACCGTGTTGCTGGTCGGGAAGACCGAGCTCCCCAGGAAAGTCCAGTTGGTGCCAGCCACGTCAGATTGATACTGGAGCCGATACCTTTGTCCCGGCATGGTGCTGTAGGTGAGGGCCAGCGCGCAATTCGACCTGACCGCCGAGAGGAACACCGGCGGATATACGACGGTCAAATGTGCGGCGGTGCTGCTCGCCAAGCCGAGCGAGTTGCTCAGGCTCACGGAATAGGCGCCAGCATCGTCCAGGGTGACGTTGGCAAGGGTCAGGCTGCGACGAGTGGAGCCGGAGAGGTTGCCGCCATCCACTAGATTGGTTCCGTTCCGTTGCCACTGATAAGCGAGCGGGCGCGCGCCCGTGACCGCCACGCTCAACCGCACCTCAGCACCGGCGAGAACCGCCTGGCTCGCGGGCTGGGCGGTAATCGAAGGCGCGCAACTGATGCCCAGGCGGAAGAGAGTTCCCTGGCCGGCTTGGCAGGGACCGCCGGCGGTTGTTGTGCCGTAGAGATTGCCCGCCGTGTCTTCCAGGAGTGCGGCCTGCGGGCGTGAGCCGTCGTTGCAGCCGTCGAAATAGAGCAGCGTCGCGAACGTGCTGCCATCGGGCGACACCCGAAACACCGTGCCATAGCCGCCGACATAGTCGGCACAGGTGGTGCCATAAAGATTCCCATCGCAGCTCTGCACCAACCCGGCGGACGGATACACCCCATCCTTGAGGATCAAGTCGCCGAAGGGATGCAACGTGGTCAGCGCGCCGCTTGGGGTCAACCTGAACACCGTGCCCCTCTGTCCCAGGCCGCCGGTTGCGGCGGCACCATAAAAGTTGCCATCGGCGCCCAGCACCAACCCGCCGGCGGGAGAACTGCCGTCGGTGCCTCCGGTGAAAGAATAGAGCGTGGCAAGCACGCCCCCGGGGGTGATCCGGAAGCAGTTGCCTTTGGCGGAGGCGCCGCCGTTAGGCGTCAGGCCGTAGAAATTGCCGTCGGCGCCCGGCGCCAGCGCACCCGCGGGCGAACTGCCGTCGGTGCCGCCAGTGAACGCGTGCAATCGGCTGAATTCGCCATTGGACATGATCCGAAACACACTGCCGTGGCCGAACCCGCCGCCGCCGCTCGCCGTGCCGTAGAAGCCGCCGTCGGCACCCTGCACCAGCGCGGCGGCGGGATTGGCCCCATCGCTCGCCCCGTCAAACGAATGCAGAATGGACAGCATGCCATCCGCCGTCATGGCAAAGACGGCGCCCTTGTCATACGCGCCGCCCTGGAAGGTGGTGCCGTAGAAACGGCCATCTGCTCCCTGCACTGGCGCGGCATAGGGATAAGCCCCATTGGTTCCCGCGAAGGACGCGAGCGTCACATAGGCACCGTTGGTGTCCAGCATGAATACGGCGCCCAGGTTCCTGTCCCCGCCGAACTGGGTTGTCCCGTAGAGATTGCCGTTGGTGCCCAGAGCCAGGCCGTTGGGCGTGCCGCCGTCGCCGGGGCCGCCGAACCAGTGCCGCGTGCTCAGGCTTGTGCACGCCACGGTCTTCGGCACCAGGGCCAGTGTAGCTGAAACATTGGTCGAGCCGAGGGGATTGGTCACGACGACCGTATAGACGCCATTATCGGCCTCGGTGACATTGCTGATAACCACCGTTGAACCAGTCGTGCCGGACAGATTGCAGGCATCGGCCAGGTTGACCCCGTTCTTCTGCCACTGATAGGACAAGGGCTTGTTGCCAACGGCAGCGACGCCGAACGAAACAGCCGTGCAGGCAACAGGCGCCAGGTTGGTCGGCGCCACGACGATTACCGGCGGGGACGAAAGCACTGTAAGGAGGGCGCCGCCGCTGTTAGTCCAGCCCGCCGGGCTGTTCACCGTCACCAAGTAGGTGCCCGCGTCGTTGGTGCTCACGTTGGCAAGCACGACAAACCGATTGGTGGCGCCTGAGCAGTTGCCGCCATCAACCAGGTTGGTCCCGTTCTTCTGCCACTGGTAGGAAAATGGGCTCGACCCGGCCACCGCCACGTCCAGCACCACGTTATCGCCCGCGTACACCGTCTGGCTCGGTGGCTGGCTGGTGATTTGGGGCGGGCCGCTGAAGCTGAGGCGATAGATAACGCCAGCGTCATTGTCCCCTCCATTCTGGGTCGTGCCCAGCAGACTCCCGTCGGCATCTTCAGCCAGCGCGGCCTCTGGATTCGCACCGGCGTAACCGTCGAACGCCACCAAGGTCGTCAAGCCGCCACCGGGAGCCATTCGGAACAAGGTGCCTTGGCCGTATTCGCCTCCGTACGCGGTGGTGCCGTAGAAGTTGCCATCGCTGCCCAGAAGCAAAGCGGCCGCGGGGTAACTTCCGTCAGTGCCACCAGTGAACGAATGAGGGTTGGAGAGCACTCCCGCGGAGGAGATTCGAAAGATTGCGCCGTTGCCGTATGCGCCGCCGGCAGTGGTCGTCCCCCAATAGTCTCCGGCAGGGTCTGGCGCCAACTCCGCCAGTGGGAGAGCACCGTTGGTCTTGTTGAAAGACGTCAAGCTGGTTAGCGTGCCGTTGGGGGTGATGCGGAACACGGTGCCATTGCTGTTAGCGCCGCCTTTGTAAGTCGTGCCATAGAAACTGCCATCACCGCCCTGGACCAACCCCGCCGCCAGGTGACCGCCTTCGCGGCCGTTGCTGAACGAGCAGAGCGTCGCAAGCTCGCCGTTGGTGGTAATCCTGAAGACCGTGCCGCGCCCTCCGGCTCCGCCTTGGTAGGTGGTGCCGTAGAAGTTCGCATCCGCCCCCAGCGTCAGCCCCGCATAGGGCAAGTCCCCGTTGGTGATATTCAGCGAGATCAACGATGTCACCACGCCATTAGGCGTCATGCGAAAGACCGTGCCATTATCGAAGGCGCCGCCCTGGTATGCAGTGCCATAGAAATTGCCATCTAGGCCTCGCGCCAGCGCGGCAAAAGGCGTCGCCCCGTCCTCCCCGCCCGTAAACGAGTAAAGCGGCACGACGGCCCCGCCCGGGGCCAGTCGAAATACCGTGCCCGCGAAGTTCGTTCCTCCGTTTTGCGTCGTGCCGTAGAAGCTCCCGTTGACCGCGCGTACCAGGGCGTTCGGGTTGGCTCCGTCTTCGCCGCCGGTGAAGGAATACACCGTGTTCAGAGTCGCCCCCGGCACGGTGATGGGGATCACCGTCAGCACCGCGCCCGAACTGGTCGCCAGCCCGTCGGCGTTGCCAACGATCACGGAATAAGTACCCGCATCGGCCGGGGCCGCGCTGCGAATTGTCAAGGCGCTGGCGGTGGCGCCGGAAATATTCCCGCCGTCGCTTAAAGCATTGCCATTCCGCTGCCAGAGATAGAACAGCGGCTGGTCCCCAACCGCAGCCACCGAAAAGGTCACGGTCTGCCCGGCCAGCACCGTCTGATGGACAGGTTGCACCGTAATGACCGGGCGCCACGGGAAAACCGCCAGAAACGCCTGCGCGCTCGCAACCGCCCCGGCGGCATTGCTCACGATGACTGAGTAAGCCCCGGCATTAGTCGGCGCGGCATTAGCGATGACAAGCGTCGTGGAGGCCGCGCCGGAAATGCTGCCGCCGTCACTCAGGTTGGTGACATACTGCCCGTTGTCGTATTGCCACTGGTAAGACAGCGATGCGCTGTTGCCAACGGCCACGCTGAAGCTGGCGGTCATGCCCTCGAAGACGGTCTGGTTTGCCGGCTGCGCGGTAATGACCGGCGGGGCTACAATGTCCAGGGTCAGCAGGCGGCTTTGGCCCACCCGATCACTCGCGTTCGTGAACCACAACACGGCGGCGTAACTGCCGAGGGCAAGGCTGTCGGCCGCGGTGGTCAGCGTCAGGTTGACGGAGACTGCCGGACTGCCGTTTGTCAGCGTGCCACCGGCTGGCGAGACGTTCAGCCAAGGTGCCGTATTGGCGATCGTCCAGCTTAAGGGCGCATTGCTGTCGTTCGTCAGAACCAGGCTCTGCGCCGCCGGCCGGAACGGACCACCGAGCGGTCCGGTAAAAGTGAGCGGCGTTGCGGGCGTAATGCGCAAGGCTGGCGGCGGCGCCAGGAGCGCGGCGATAAGGTTGCTGCCGGTGGGGGTGCCCCAGCCGGTGCACAGATCGTAGCCAGTGCAGGCAAGGAACGTGTTGGGACCGCAGCAAGCATTGGTATTGTTGCCATTCGTGGTGTCGTGGAACGTCGAGCCGTACTGGGAAGACTTGCCGATGGCATAGAGGGTGGGATTGATAAAGCCGATGCCGGGCTGCCCCTTGGCCGCCGCCTGCTGGTTGACCAGCGCCGCAAACCCGGCCCACAACGGCGCCGCCGCGCTGGTGCCCGCCCCGTCAAACTCCTCGCCATTGTTGGCGATGAGCCAAATGCCATCCGCCACGCACGCCACGTCGGGACTGTTGCGCATCGTGGTCGAGCCCCCGCTGACGGCCATATCAACACCCTGTTGGTAATCCGGCAGGGCGTAGTTTGTGCCGAAGCCGCCGCCGCTCGCCGCCGGCTGGTCAGGAAACCAGCTCCACGCCTTCTCCGACACCCACGCGCCGCCCGGACTGCTCGTGGTCAGCGACGTGCCGCCCACAACTGTGACATTGGGATTATCCGCCGGGGACCAGGGCCGACAGGCCGCTCCGCAATAGGCGCCATCATCCCCGGAGGCCTGGAAGAACGACTGTCCCTGCGCGGCGAATTGCAGGAACACCTGATTCTGCGCCTCTGTGGAGACACTCGACCAAATCCACGAGGAGCTGAGTTGCCGCGCGGCGACTTGCCCAAGGCTGTTCGTGTCGTTGGCCATGTAATTGAGCACCGTGTAGGGACTGCTGGATGGCCTGCCCTGATAAACAATGACTTTGGCCAGCCCCGGTGCCATGCAGATGGCCATGTCAATATCCAGCGCCACCTCGATATTGGCCGATCCCGGGCGGCCGTTGAAGCCGTCCACCAGCACGTTGGTCAGCGAAACATGGGGCAGCCCTGCCAGGTTCTCATACGCGAGCACGTCATTGGTGTAATAACCATCCAGCGCAAACAGCCCCACCGCCTCCCCTGCCCCATCCAGCGCCACGCCCGGCGCGTAGGCCGCCCGGAAGTCCCGGCCCAGCAAATACCCGCGCGGGCCGGACCCCGCTGCCGCCGGCTGCGCACCGGACACCGCGTCCGCAGCCCTCGCGGCAGGCTTCCACCCCAGGCTGGCGGGCCGAGGCAATGAGAAATCATCCAGGCCGCTGATCATCAGCACCGGCACCGCCAGGTCGAGCGACGGTTCCGCATCCGGCGCATGGAACGTCCGCCCCTCTGTCGGGTGCCGATAGGAATGCAGCTTGAGGTGGAAGGCTCGCTCGATATCGGCCACCGCTCCGCTCACATCCAACAAAGTGCGGTTCGGATGGGCACTGTTCACCCGCAGGCCGCGCGCCTTGGCAAACGCGATCACCGCCGCGTAATCTTCCCGGCTCGGCCCGAACCGCTCCGCGAACTCTGCCGGGGTCAGGTATCGGTGGTACTCCGGGCGGGCTGGATCGTAAATCCGTGCCAGCAAGCCTTTCAGCTCCGTTTGGTTCCGCAAGGGCAGGCCGATGCACAGCTCCAGCCGATTCGTGCCCGGCACCCGCTCGATCGCCGGCAAACGCCCGACAGCCACCGGCACATGCCCGCGCAATCGCTGTCGCCCGGCCGCCCAAGCCGACGTTCCCGTCTGCGCCAGCAACAGGACACAAAACAGCGCCACCCCACACACGCCGCAACCCGCGCGAAACATCCTTTCCAGGAACCCGCCCAAAGAACGCCCTCCAGCGGTGTCTATGATCAAGGGCAAGCCGAAGCGCACAGGCTTTCTGGCGAATCTGTTCATATAGTCCATGCCCGTTTGAGCAAATGAATTGAAACAGCGCCATACAGTTTGAGCAAGGACTATTGGCGATTGTGCCGCCATTCCTGATACCCGAGTTCATCCGGAAAGTGCGCGCATGGATTGCGGGCAGGGTGAAAGACCTTCCCCCGACACGTCGAAATCCCGCCCCCTATGCTGAAGAGCAACGTCCACGCAGCGTTCGGCGGCGGACCATGGGGTAGACCGCCCGGTGGATCGATGTTACCGGCCCAAACCGTCCCCCAGCGAACGGCACGAGGCAGGCCGTCGCGGAACAGTGCAAGTATTCGGCTCATCCTGAATTTCCGGGCAACGCCGACGGAATTTCATCATCGGTTCGGCTCGGCAGCCACGAACCAGCAGGTTTCCGGACTCCCTCTCCCCCCGACCCTGGCACCAGCACACCACCGTGGCCCCTCCGTATCCTCTCCCTATCCTCACCGTAGTACCTCTGCAAACTTTGCAGAGGTACTACGGTGAGGTGACGGTGAGGATAGGGAGAGGTGAGCCTGAGGATAGGGTGTGGTAAAGACGTGGAGACGGCAGGAGTGAGGCTGAAGAAGCTTCTCTGTCTCAAAATGAGGCAGAGCGCTCCATGCCGAGCGGGATAAATCCCCTGCGGAGAGGCTAGATCAAGGCCGGGTCATTCAAGGACGTCGGGCGTCCGCACCCGCACGGAGGAACGTAACGACCGAGGGGTCCGGGCGTTCTCCGGAAATCCGTGATGAGCCAAGTATTCTGCGCCCAGCCTTTTTTCCTACCACTGGCGCATCCGGTAGAAGCGCGGGGAGGTTGTGGCGTTCGGATCGGTGAGCACGCGAAGCTGGCCGTTGCCAGTGTTGGTGGAGAGAGCAGTCCAGTTGCTCGCGGTCACAGAATTGTTGAATTCGAGGGCGTAGTGTTTGCAGCTCAGCGTCTGGATGAGCGCGCGGAACTGGCTGCGGTTACGGGTCGGACTGAGCAGGCGCGGCACCGGGATGCAGTCGGCCAACATGACGGCGGTGTGATGTTCGCCCGCCGCAACGCCCGAGACAGGAGCCAGGGCGGAAGGCTGGTCGCATTGCCCGTTCCAGTTCGCCCCCCAGGCGGCCATTGTGCCATCGGCTGCCAGCGCCACGCTGTGCGCGCCGCCACCGGCCACCGCCACGATATTCGTCAACCCCGCCGGCACGCGGCACTGACCCTGTGCATCATCGCCCCACGCCACCACAGTGCCGTCGGCTTTGACCGCCAGGCTGTGATAGTCGCCCGCGCCAATCGCGACCACGTTCGTCAGGCCGAGCGGCACGACCGACTGGCCCGCGGCGTTGCCCTCGGCATCTGTGTTTTCACCCCACGCAACGACGGTGCCGTTGGCTTTCAGCGCGAGAGTATGATTGCCGCCCGCCGCGACCGCAGTGACATTGGTCAGCCCCGCCGGAGGATCGCTCTGGCCGAAACTGTTGTCGCCCCAGGCCACGACCGTGCCGTTGGCGCGCAATGCGACGCAATGCCAGGTGCCCGCCGCAATGCCGATCACATCCGCCAGGCCCGCCGGGACGTTGGTCTGGCCGTAGTCGCCGACGCCCCAGGCCAGGACGGTGCCGTTCGCCCGAACAGCCAGGCTGTGATAGCCGCCGGCCGCGACGGCCAGGGCGTTCGTCAGATTCGGAGGTACGTCGCATTGGCCGTTAGAATCCTCGCCCCAGGCAATGACGCCGCCGTCCGCAGCCAGGCCGAGGTTGTGCCAGGTGCCGGCTGCGATGCCGATCAGGTTGGCGCCCAGGCCGGAGCTGCTGCCCTGGCCGAAGAGGTTGTCGCCCCAGGCCGTATCGTGGATGACGCCAAGCGTGGCGTTGGAGCTGACGAGCGACCCGATAACGTTCTGGACAACCGCAAAGTAAGACCCGGCGTTGTCTCCCGAGACTGCAGGGAAGACACAGGATGAAGCCGTCGCCCCGGCCAGGGGCTTTCCGTTGAAATACCACTGGTAGCTGAGGGGCGGCGTGCCCGAAACCCCGACGGTGATGGTCGCCCCCTGGCCGAGCGGAACCGCTTGGCTCTGGGGATGGCCGGTGATCAACAGAGTGCCATTGACATAGAGCACGGCGTTTAAACTGCTGACCGTGCCAAACGAGTTGCTGACCTTAACAGAGTAGCCGCCGAGATCCGCCATTTGCACATTGGTTCGGACGTAGCTGGTGGCGGTGGCGCCGGGGATAGGCGCCCCGTTGAAAAGCCATTGGTAATAGAGCGGCATCTCACCAGTAGCGAGAACACTAAACGCGGCGCTGCCGCCCAGGATCGCCTCCTGCGATTTGGGTTGCGCAATGATCTCTGGCACCCACACGGGAATAAAGACAAAGGACGCGACCGACTCGCTCCCGCCGCCCGGGGTTTCCAGTGTGCAGGCGGGCAGGTCGCGGGATTCAATAATCCAGCTATCGCCCGCGGCGCTGGGCTCATAGGTGACGATGTTATCCTGGTTGCCGGGCTGGCCGCCTTCGGGCGAGATGATTAAGACACCATTGGTGGGCGCATGTCCCGGGATCCGGAGCTCCCATTGGCCCGGTCCAAGGTTGGTCACGACAAACTGCGGCGTGGCTCCGCTGTAAAGGAGAGGCGTGCCGTCGCCCCGGAACCGGCCGGAGATAAGGGATGGGTCGGTGCGCGGCACGAAGACAAACGCCAGGGGGTCCTGCTCGTAGGTGCTGCCGTCGGTGGAGTTATCATGAACAAAGACATTCCAGGTGCCGTTGGCGCTGTTGACCTGCGCGAGCGCGTAGTTGCCCTCATCCTTCGCATGGTTGACCAGCAGCACGCCATTCGTGCGCGCGTCTATGCCCAGGCTCCGCAGGTCCACAATCCCCTGGCCGCCGCCCAGCGGGACCAGGTGTGTGCCCAATACCAGGCCGGGTGAGCCGGTGAAAAGATCCCAGCTGCCGCCGTTGGCGCCGGCGCTGTTGCGCACAAAGCCGCCCAGGTACTCCTTATACGGAAACCATGCGCTCGCCACATTAACATTGTACTCGAAGCCGTCGCCACCGACGCCGTTTGCGCAGCCATAGCTCACCAGGCGGTATGAGCCATTGGCGTTGGTCGCGATGCCGCAGGTGGAATAGACATTGGAGCCATAGTTGTTGCGGCCATTCTGAGCCACGGCGCCAATCAGAACGCCCAGCGGCGGGTCATCGGTGGCCGACCACCCGCTTTGCACGCTGTAATCGGCGCGATTGAATGTGCTGACTTGGAAGTCGTTGATCCCGAGCGCCAAGGTGACCAGACAGTTGGTATTCTCGTCCTCCCCGCTAAAGCCAGGGATTTGGGATACCTCGAGCAGGCCGGCAGACGCGCCGTGCGGGGCCGTTGGCTGCCAGGTCGTGAACCGCCAGACCGGGCCGGTCACGGTATGGTTCGAGGCATCCGTCACGGTGACGTACCATTCGTACGTCCGGTACGGCAACAGCCCGGACCAAACGAAGCTCGCCACGCTGCCTGACGGCACGCCGGATTCCGTGTGCAGTTCCGTGAAGTTGGTGGTGGACGCAGGCACGGAGGGCGGCATCGCGTACGGGAAGAAAAACTCGCTGTTCTCGTCGGTCTCGTATTCCCCGGTCCAGGGCGAGTAGGTCTGCACCACCACCACATTGTTGCTGGGCGAGAACTCCATGAGCCGCATCAAACCGTTGCCGCCATTGGTGCGGCACTGGTAATCCGAGATGAGCGTATAGGTGGTGTTGCCGTTGTAAGTGTCCGATCGCGAGCCTTCCCCTTCCCCGTCATCGCCGCAAGTGTGGCCCCCGAGCATCAGGAACAGGTTGGTGTTGGCCTTGAGCGCATTGTAGATCGCCGAGCCCTGGGCGCTCAGCGAGCCGGGTGTGGCGGCGGTGCCCATGTAATGCGTCACCGCGATCACCCGCCGCGTGGCGTTGGTGGCCAGCACCTGGTTGGCCCAGTCCAGCACTGCCGCCGACGGCGTGGTGTCGTACTCGAAATACAGCGCGATGAAGTCCAGGCCGCCGGCGCTGAAAAGATCAAAGTGGTTGTTGTTGTTTGTCCCGTAATGACCCGCGTAATACCCACGGCCTGTGAAGTGCGGCACGCCAAAGTGCTTGTTGAAGTTCGTAGTCGTGCCGCTGTCGGCGTTGCCATTCGGCGTCTGTTCGTGGTTCCCCACAGCCACGCCGTAGGCCATGCCATCGGGAAGCTGGGTGCGAACCGGGTTCTCCAGGCGGTACATCGCATTGGTCGCGTTATACCATTGCACGATGTAGGACGGGGTATCGCCGTTGTTCGAAATGTCGCCAAGCTGCGTCACATAGGCCACATTGCGCGACACCCGGTTGGATATCGCCCATTCAGTCTGCGCAAACATCATCTCCTTCTTGCCGCCGTTGATTTCCGCGGAGTAACACTGGGTGTCCGGCATGACCACCATGGTGAAATCGGGGCCCGGACTCAGCGCGAGGCGGCCAAAGTACCGGACCGTGAGATTGCCGTTGCCCGGTTCGGACACACGGACCTTGAGCGCCGGGGAATCACTGACGTTGACGGCATTGCTGGCGGGGGAAACCAGCAGCGGTGCCGCTGGCTGGCTTGGCGCAAGGAGGGTTCCCGCCCAAAGCAGGAGGCTGGCACAAAAGTAAATGCGGGCTTTCATCTGGTCTCGATTCTCAGGTTTGGCGCGCCGTCACGCGCCGGCATCAGTCTGTTCAGTTTGAGATTTCACCACGCTCGGCATCGGCCGGACGCAGCGTCAGCAGTCAGTTTGAGCCCGGGCCGCCTTGCCCGCACCAGCGGCAAACTGGCTGACAGCCTGTTCATACCCTTTGAAGAGGCGGATCGTCAAACTGTTTCGGCAGGTGGCCCGCACGCATAGCCCTCAAGTGTCCGTTCCCCGCTCCCCGCCGGCTGGGGGGAATGCCCCCGGCAGATGCGCTCGCCCGCGCGTGCCGACTGAATTGGGCTTGCTTTGCAGGGCACACCGCCTAGCTTGAAGCAGCGTCGCCCCGTGGAGAGGCGATGCCATTGTCTTATGAACTGGTCTTCGCTCTGTGTCTGCCTGAAATCACCGCGGACGCCCTGGGGCCGGCGCTGCCGGTGGGTCTTCCTGGCGGTTGGGCTTTACACCATCATCGGCTTCTTTGTCCTGCCCGCGATCATCCGGTGGCAGCTTGTCAAACGCCTGCCCGGGATTACGCACCGGCAAGCCGCCGTGCGGAAGGTGAAGCTTAACCCCTATGCCCTCACGCTCTCGGTGCAGGGCCTAGCACTGACGGAAACGAACGGCGCCCCCTTTGCCGGCTTCGATGAGTTCTTCGTCAACTTCCAGCTCTCCTCGCTGTTCCATTGGGCGTGGACGTTTCGCGAGATCCGACTCGCGCACCCGACTGCCACGATCATTCGCGACGCCGCGGGGCAGTTTAACTTCGCCAACCTGCTGACCGGTCCGCCGTCGCCGCAGCCGAAAGCGCCGAAAGAGCCCAAACCCCTGCCCGCAGTTCGCATCCAACATCTGATCGTCACCAACGGCGACATCACCATAGGTGACCAGACGCGCGCGCAGCCGTTGAGCCTGGATTACCGGCCGATCAACTTTGATCTTAAGAATCTGACAACCCGGCGCAAAGAGGACGGCCTTTGCACGCTGGCGATTACCACGCCGAGCGGTGGATATCTGGTCTGGTCGGGCACGGCCTCCGTTGACCCGATTCACTCGTCCGGCAAGTTGACACTGCAAGGCGCGCGTATAGGGACTTACTCCCCTTACCTGGCCGAACTCATGCGGGCCGAAATCGCCGATGGGGTGCTGGACTTCGGGGTGGACTACCGCCTCGACGCCGAGGCCCAGCCGCTGCAACTGGACATCACCAACGCCACCGTGAAGCTCGATCACTTGCGGGTCACCGCCCCCAATGACGGCGAAACGCTGCTGGCGCTCAACAGCCTCAGCATCGAAGGCGCCTCCGCCAGTCTTGCCCGCCGTGAAGCCCGCGTGCCGCGCGTGACCGTGCGCGGGGGTTCCACGGTCCTCCGGCGCGAGAGCGACGGCCAATTGAACTGGCTCAAGCTGCTCGTGGCGCAAACCAACGCGCCGTCCAAGCCGGTCGCCGCCCAGACCAACGCCCCAGCCGGCCCCGCCGCGCCGTGGAAGGCCTTTCTCGACGAGTTCAACCTGGATGACCTCACGGTCACCGCGGAGGATCGCGTTCCGACGACGCCGGCAAAGCTCGGCCTGGATGGTTTGCACGTCCAGGTGAAGGGCGTTTCAAACCAGAGCAACGCTCCGGTCACGGCGATGGCGGAGTTCAAATGGCGCGGCGGCGGCACGGTCCGCGTTGAGGCGGAGGGCACCTTGCAGCCGCCGGCCGGCGCCGCGAAGATCGCCCTTGGCAATTGCGCGCTGCCGCCGCTCCAGCCGTATCTCGAGCAGCAATTGCGTCTGGTGCTCAACTCGGGCGACCTGACAATCAACGGGCAGGCGCGCTATACCCCCGGCGAAGCCGACGCGCCCCTGGTCCGTTTCAGCGGCGACTTGGCCCTCACCAGGCTTGCCGCCACGGATACGGTCGCCTGCCAGCAGCTCGCAAAGTGGGACGAGCTGAGCCTGCGGGGAATCCAGCTCGCCTTGCAGACCAACGCCTTGAGCGTGCAAGAGGTGAAGTTGCAGGGCCTGGCCGCCAGTCTTGTCGTTTCTTCGAACGGCCAGCTCAACGTCCAGGCCCTGGTAAGGGAGAAGCCTGCGGCGGCGGCGGGCACCAATCCGCCCAGCCCAAAAGTCGCGTCGGCCGGTCCCGCCAGGCCCGCGGCGTTTCCAATCAGGATCGGGACCGCGACCTTCGACAAGTGCTCGTTTCACGCCGCCGACCAGTCGCTCACTCCCCCCTTCAAGACCAGCATCGAGGAATTCAACGGCACGATTCGCGACCTGACTTTGCCCAGCATAGGCAAGACGGGCGTGGATATCCGCGGCAAAGTCAGCGCGCTCGCGCCGTTTGAAATCACCGGCGCGATTACGCCCGATGCGAAGAATCCGTTCGTGGACTTGAAGCTGACACTTAAGAACAACGACCTTACGTCATTCACACCCTACTGCGAGAAGTACGTCGGGCATCCACTCAACCGGGGCAAGCTCAGCTATGATGTCAGCTATAAGATCGAGAACCGGAAATTGCAGGCCACCCACGCGCTGACCCTTGACCAGCTCACATTCGGCGGGCGCAACCAGAGCACCAACGCCCCCAATCTGCCCATCAAGCTCGCCGTGGCGCTGCTCAAAGACCGCAACGGACGGATTGACCTGAACCTGCCGGTCAGCGGCAGCCTGGACGATCCGCAATTCAAGATCGGCGCGCTGGTGTGGAAAGCGCTCTCGAATATTCTGCTGAAAGTGGCCGCTTCGCCGTTCTCGCTGCTGGGCGCGATCGTCGGCGGCGGCGGCGAGGAGCTGCAATACGTGGACTTCCCCCCCGGGGCCGCCACGCTCGACGCAGCGCAGACCAATAAGCTCGACAAGTTGACCAAAGCGCTTTACGAGCGGCCCGCCCTGAGCCTTGAAATCAGCGCGTCCGTCAATCCCGTCGCCGACCGCGAGGCGCTGGCGCGGCAGGAATTGCAGGACAAGCTCAAGTCGCTGCGCGCGCAGGAGCTGGCCGAGCGCGGCCAGCCGGTGCCCCCCTTGGGTGAGCTTGAGGTCGAACCCGGCGACTACGAGCGTCTGCTGCGCAAAGCTTACGCCGCCGCGTTCCCGGCCAAACCTGAGAGCGCGGCGCCGGAAGACTGGGCGGCCGCGGCGGCTACCACCGTGCCCGTCACCGCGCCCGCCCCCTCGACACGCCCATCCGTTGAGATCGAGAAAGGCGCCGCGCGACTCGTGCGCACCTCTACCGACACGGTGCCCCCCCAGGCATCACCGCCCGCCACGCCACCGCCCAAGGCGAAACCCGGGTCCGAACCAGCGCGCGAGGGAATGGAGCAGCGCCTGATGACAACTCTGTCCGCCACGGACGAGGACCTGCGCGAATTGATGCTGAAACGGGCGCAGACCGTGCAGAGGTTCCTGCTCGACACCGGCAAAGTCATCCCCGACCGGCTGTTCCTCACCGCTCCCCAACCAGTCGCGCCCGGGACCAACGGCCTGGCGCGAGCGACGTTCTCTCTGGGTTGAGCAATCCCGCGGCACACCCAGCGCGCGAGGGAAACGTTGCAGCCCCGCCGCCAGGCTCCCAGCCGCAGGGGCCACACGCGCACAACCAGCCAGATCGGCTGATTGCCTGCTTTACACCCCGGTACCGTTGTGCCACGGTGCGGCCAGAATGAGCCAGAACGAGAAGCAATCTCATGGACAGCCTCATCCTCCCACGATTGCCTAAGCCAAAGCCCGACGTTGAAGAGTTCCGGCGCGTGCTCCAGCGCGGTGCCTGCAACCGGGTCCCGCTAGTCGAATTGGCTATCGCCGAAGAAACCCTTGCCGCGTTGCATGGCCGGCCTTTGATCCCCCTCTCCCGGGAAGACGGCCAACGGCAGTTCCGCGAGGGGATCCAACAGCGCCTCCAACTCTGGCGCGCGCTGGGTTACGACTACTACCGCGTCCGGGCCGAGATTCCCTTTCAGATGGAGACCTTGGCAGCGCGCAACACGGCTGCCGCCGCAGCGGGAGACCGGCAGTGGGTCAACGAACATGAGGGCGTGATCAAGTCCATCGCGGACTTCGAGGCCTATCCCTGGCCGGCGCCGGCGGCCATTGACTTTGCGGCAGCGGAAGCGGCTGCCGGCGCGCTGCCCGACGGCATGGGCCTCATTGGCTTCTCCGGCGGCGTGCTCGAATGGTCAAGCAACCTGCTCGGTCTGGAGAGCATGATGCTGTTGCTCTACGACGATCCGGACCTGGTGCGGGCAGTCGTGGACCGGGTCGGGCAGATCATCTACGACGCCTTTCACGTCTTCTGCCAGATGGAGCGATGCTTTGCCATCTGGCTGGGGGACGACATGGGCTTCAAGACCGCCACGCTGCTCCAGCCGCAACACCTCCGCCAATACATCCTGCCCTGGCACAAGCGCTACGCCGGGCTGGCCCACCAAACCGGCCGGCTGTTCCTGCTCCACAGTTGCGGGCACGTCGAGTCCGTGATGCCCGACCTGATCGAGGAGGTGCGGATAGACGCCAAGCACAGCTTCGAGGACGTGATTGTGCCAGTCGAGGAGTTCAAACGCCGCTGGGGCGCTCAGGTGGCGGTGCTGGGCGGCGTGGATGTGGACCTCCTCAGCCGCGGCACGGAAGACGAGGTCCGGCGCCGGACGCAACAGATTCTCACAGCTTGCGCGCCGGGCGGCGGCTATGCTTGCGGCTCAGGCAACTCCATCACCAACTACATGCCCGCCGCCAACTACATCGCCATGCTTGAGACCATCCACCGCTTCAACGGAAGGATGTAGAACCTGGGACAGCGAGGAGGCAGCGCTGTCCGCGCGAGCAACGGCACAAAAAGCTGACATCCGCGCCTGATTCCTGATAAACACATCATCACTATGACCGCAGACACCTCCTACACAGCGGGCGGCGTGAGCCGCCGCCACTTCATTGCCGCTACCGCAGCATCCGGCGCCGGACTGGTCCTGGCCGGCACCGCACTGGCCGAGTCAGCCGGCCCCGCGCCGTCCGGCGCACGGAAAAAGCGCTACGCGCTCGTGGGCGTCGGCTCGCGCGCCGGAATGTATCGCAACGCCGTTTTGAAAACCTACGCCGCACACTGCGAAATGGTCGGCTATTGCGATGTGAACGTCGGCCGGCTCAAGCTCGCCCAACGGCAGGCGCGCGCAAGCGCGGGCGTGGAAGTGCCGGGGTACGAGGCAAAGGACTTTGAGCGCATGATCCGCGACCGGAAGCCGGAGGTCATTATCGTGACCACCAAAGATGCCACGCATGACCAATACATCATCCGGGCGATGAAGCTGGGCTGCGATGTCATGACCGAGAAACCGATGACCACGGACGAGGAGAAGTGCCGTGCGATCCTCAACGCGCAGCGGGAGACCGGCCGCCGCCTTACCGTGAACTTCAACTACCGGTATTCTCCACCGCGCACGCAGGTAAAGGACCTGCTGATGAGCGGTGTGATCGGCGACGTGCTATCGGTGGATTTCCATTGGATGCTCGACACCCACCACGGGGCGGATTACTTTCGCCGCTGGCACAGCAACAAAGCGAACTCCGGCGGTTTGATGGTCCACAAGGCCACGCATCACTTCGATCTGATCAATTGGTGGCTTTCAGCGGTGCCCGTGTCCGTGATGGCCATGGGCAAGCGCGAGTTCTACACACCGAGGATGGCCCAGCGCCTGGGCTTGGCAAGCCACCACGAACGCTGCCTCACCTGCCCCGAGAAGACGCGGTGCACGTTTTGCCTGGACCTGGCAAAGAATGCCAGCCTGAAGGAACTCTACCTGGACCAGGAACAATACGACGGCTATTTCCGGGATCGCTGCGTCTTCCGGCCGGACATTGACATCGAGGACACCATGAACGTCCAGGCGCGCTACAGCAACGGCGTCACGATGGCCTACTCGCTCAACGCATTCAATGCCTGGGAAGGCTACCGGGTCTGCTTCAACGGCACCCGGGGCCGCCTGGAACACAAAATGGAGGAGAAGGTCTATATCAATGGCGATGGCTCTGTGCCGGGGGCGATCAAGGGCGAAGGCACCTTCATTCGCATCTACCCGCTGCGGGCGCCCGCGTATGAGGTCACCGTCTGGACCGGCGAAGGGGGGCACGGGGGCGGTGACGATGTGATGTTGCGGGACCTGTTCGCTCCTGAGAAGCCGGCGGACAAGCATCTGCGGGCCGCCGACCAGCGGGCTGGCGCCTACTCGATCCTTACGGGCATCGCCGCCAACAAGTCCTTTGTCAGCGGCAAGGTGGTGGAGATTGCGGACCTGGTGCCCGGGATCGGGATGCCGGACTACCCGCCGATGCCGAACCATGACACGCCGGTTCCCATGCCGCCAAAGGGGTAGCCGCAGGCGTTGCCCACGGACGAACCCTATTCAACAACATCCGGAACCCGTGGCTTCTTTGCCCGCTATTCGATTCGAATCAGCCCCTGGGTCATGACATAGTGCTTTCTGATCTGCATCTTCTCCATCCAGCCGCGGACTTCGAGCGTCTTCCAGGGGCCGGATCCTTTGCCTTTGCCGGAGTTATTATCCCAAAGCCAGAGCGGGGTCGGCCACAAGCAGTACGTTGGTTTAACCGCCCGGTAGAGCGCCTCGTCAACCCCGGCTTGTCCGTGATGGGCCATCTGGACATACTCCGATTGCAGCCGCGTGGCGAGGGGCGAGTTCAGCAGCTTGCGCCCGCCCTCGACGCCGAGATCGGCGGCGAAGAGGACTGACTTGGCCTTGTCCGAGACACGCAACACCAGGCTTGAGTTATTGATGGCGTTGTTTGTGATCTCGGGGTTGCGCACGCCGAGCACCTCGAACCGCAGGCTGTCGATCGTCATCTCCTGGCCGAGCGCCAGGTCCGCAACCCGCTTGTCTGCCTTGCGCAGGGACTCAAGGAACTGTTCATAGGGCTTGGTGTCCTGCGGTCCCACACCATGGGCCTTAACCCACTCCAAGCCGGGCAGTGAGCCGTAAACCGCTCTAATCCGCGGCGCATCATGCTCCCCCAGCAACCGGCTCAAAGCGCCAAAATGATCGTCGTGCGCATGGGTGACGAACCAGGCCTCCACCTCGTTGCCCAGCGCCCCGAGAAACCCCCTTAAATACGCCGCGTCTCCGGTCGTGCCACCATCAAGGACGATGATTCTCCCATGCCCGGTGCGCAGGACATAGGACATCATCTGCGTGTGGGTTTGGTTGGGCAATTGCCAGAGCACGAACGTGTCGCCGGACACCGCACGCGGGCTGGGCTCCGCGCCGCGCAACCCGCCGCCAGTCTCGGTCCCAACGCCCAACATCAACAACCACCAACCAATAAGCTTCAGCATTCCCTCTTTCTAAAGAATAGGTGCCACATTGTCCAAAGCGGAATTCCTCCCTGTCTTCCGCACTGGCCTTGCCCTGGACCCGAAGTTGCCCCACCCCTGCCTGTCAGCTCGCGCTTCCGGCTTATCCTGTCTCCGCGCCTTTGCGCTCCGGCGCGAGTCAATTGCCCTTCCGCCACCGGACGTAATCGGTGTAGAGCCGGGTGGAATCGGGATGGCCGGCAAACGCCCGGCTGCCCGGCTTGTTCATCAGCCCCTGGTATTGATAGATCAAAACCGTGTCCACGAAAGGCGACACCGCCGCCAGCTGCTCCTTCACGCGCGAAAAGGGCGCGGGAAGCAGCGGACTGCTCGGCTTGTTCGGCGGGCCTTCCCAGGCGAACGTCTCCACATCTGCCCACAGCGCTCTTTGGGGCACCCGGTCGTGCGCCCGCCGCAACTTCTCGAAGGCGACCGCGCTCTGTGCCGGGTTCATCCGCAGACACCCCACCTCGTCCTGGTAGGCGATGATGTCCACGTCCAGCCGCTCCAGTTGCCGCACAAACTGATCGTCGCTGACTGCCCGGGACGTGCCGTAGGGCGCGATCAGCGCCTTTGCCTTGGGCATCAACTTGCGTCCCTCGCGGCTGCACGCATTGACGTAGGTAATGAACTCTTCGGTGAAATATGGCCCCAGCGCCGCCTCGTTCGGCCAATACCAGCCGTAGAAGCTCCGGTGGTGGCCGTATTGCTGCGCAATCTCACTCATCATCTGGAACCGGGCCCGGACCAGCGCCGGCTCATGCAGGCAGCGGTAATCCCACGGCCCGAACCAGTCGCTGCTCAGGAAGAACTTGACGCGGTGCTTGTCCGCCGCCGCCAGCAGCGCCCCGATCGGGTCGTCGCAGGCCATCTTGAGCTTGGGCAGCAGCGGCGTGCTGTAGAATGCCTTGCTGTCCTTGCCAATGGCCAGCAGCACCAGGTACTCCATCCCGATTTGGGCCACTTCCTTGACCGCCAGCTCCCACTGTTTGGCGGTGTAATTCAGGCAGGTGTCGTTCCAGTAGAAGTGCCGCCGGTCATCCCACCAAATGCTGATCCAGCTCCCTTTGATGGGCTGGATTCGGGCCAGCCTGCCATCGCCCCGAGGCGCACCGCCTGCCATGCCCAGCGAGGCACCTGCCAGGCCGGTGCCGACCAAGCGGAGGAAATCAAATCGCGAGAGTTTGCTCATGGTAAACAGGTCGAATGCCCTGCTCCGGACCGCAAGCCAACCGGCCTCGACCCGGGACTGCCAATGCTTCCGCTCGGCATTCGATTACGGAGATCATAGACCACCACCCGTTTTTCGGCAAAGACGCAATCAATGATTCCCCTTCCCCGTCGGCGCGCTCGCAGGAGACAGCGTAGTAGCCGTTGTGGGACAGGCCGACCTGCTTGACGGAGCCAGGCGAAAGCAGTTCAATGGCCCGCAGTTGCTGGAGAACCAATGGAATCGGGGAACCCTGTGAAGTCGCAAGCAGTATGACGGATTCATTCTTGTTCCTGATGGCTGGCCGAGCCGTTGCGCCTGGCTCAAGTGCCCGTTGCCCGGCGGCAGCACCGAGCACCGGCGGGGTGCGGGCCCAGGCGCATCGCGCGCGAGTGCGCGTAACGACGCGTGTGGCTGTTGGCTGCCTAGCCGCCGCGCTGCTGTTGCCTCGCATCTCTTCGGCGCAAGCGCCGCAGACCAATTCTCCGTCGCAGCTCTTTGTCCGCGGGCTGGGTCAGCTCGTGGCGCTGCTCGAACCGCCGAAGAATCAGTCGCCGCGCACGCTCACCACCACGGTGAAAGTGATCAAGGCCGCCGGGTTGCCCAAACCGGCAGAGGGCCTGGAACTGGAATTGGCATTCCAGGCTCCGGACCACTTGCGGATTGCCACCACCCTGGACCACCAGAGGTATGTCGCCTGCCGGGACGGCCAGGATTTGTGGATCTATGCTCCGGCCAGGCACTTCGGGCTGCTCGGTTCCCCCAACAAGGCGCCGTTTTCGACCGCGCCGGAGGCCAAAGACACAAAGCCGCTGGCCCCGATTAAACTGCCGTTCGCCGCCGAACAGCTTGCGGTCCTGCCGTTGATGACGGACGTGAAGGTGCTGCCTGGCGAAACTGTCGCCGCAACCCCTTGCCGGGTATTGACGGCGGCCGTGAAACCGGAAGCGGTCGAAGCGCTGAAGCTGCCGGCGGGGACGCTGCAATTGTGGATCCGTGAGCGCGACGACTTCCCGCTGCGCCTGGCCTATCGCGAAGGCAACGGGACCGAGGTGCAGATTGAACTGGTCAACCCTCAATTCCAGGACGCGTGGCCAGACTCGCGGTGGAATCTCAAAGTCGGCGCGGGCGATCTTGTGGAGACAGTGGCGCGCTCGCACCTGACGCGCTTTGTGGACGTGATGGTTGGAGCGCTGGGGGAGAAGGTCCCGCCGCTCGGCCCGCCTACCGGCGAGCGTCGTGTCGTTGCGCGCGAAGGCAACGGACGCCTGGAAGAGGTGGACGGCACCACGGTACTGGTCCTCAAGGGCACTCCGGAGGAAATGGGCCGCCAGCATGGCGTGCTCCTCAAACAGAAGGTCCACCGGCTGGTGGACCGTATTCTGTTCGGCGTCGGCGTGGGCAGCTCGTTCGAACAGGGGAAATGGGTTCTTGGCGGCATCGAGGCGGCCCAACAGCGGCTCGAGCCATTCATGGAGGCTCGCTACCTGCGGGAGATGGACGCCTTGGCCGGCGCCGCCGGGCTCCGGCGCGAGGAAGTGCGGCTGGCTAACTACTTCCCCGAGCTGTTCCATTGCAGCGGCTTTGCCCTCTTCGGCAAGACCACGGTGGATGGCCGCCTGTATCATGGGCGCATCCTCGATTACATGCGGGGCGTCGGCCTGGAGCAGAGCGCGGTGGTAATGGTGCTGCAGCCGGACTCCGGCAACGCGTGGGTGAATGTCGGTTATGCCGGCTTCATCGGGTCGGTCACCGCAATGAATGAAAAACACCTGGCCATCGGCGAGATGGGCGGGAAGGGCCAGGGCCAATGGGAGGGCAAGCCCATGGCCGAACTGGTGCGCGAGGTCATGGAGCAGGCCAACACCCTGGACGAGGCAGTGGAAATCATGCGCAAAGGCCCCCGCACCTGCGAATACTTCTATGTCATCTCCGACGCCAAGTCCAACCGCGCGATGGGCATCGCCGCGACCCCGGACAAGTTTGAGACCATCCTGCCGGGCCAGCGCCACCCGCTCCTGCCGCGCCCCGTCCCGGACGCAGTGTTGCTGTCAGCCGGCGACCGCTACGAGGAACTGGTGCGGCGGGTTCAGGCGGACTACGGCAAGTTCGACGCGGACCGCGCCCGCGACCTGATGAAGCGGCCCGTTTGCATGATGTCCAACCTCCACTGCGCGCTGTTTGCGCCCGACACGCTCGATTTCTGGGTCGCCAATGCCGACTCGCAAAACCCGGCTGCGCACACTCGTTTCACCCACTACAACCTGGCCCGGATCCTCCAGGAGGAACGGGCTCCCTAACCCGGAGCTCTCACCCCGTCGCGGCCCGGCTCCGACTCACTTTGCCCGAATGTAGTCGTAAACGTTCAGGTAATGCTGGCCCGGGTGGTTCCAGGAATAGTCGCAGCGCATGCCGTTGCTCACCAGCTCGCGGAAGTACTGCGGGTAGGAGTACCACATGCCAATGGCTCGGTGCAGCGCCGACTCAATGCCGGGGGCGTTGAAGTCATTGAAGACATAGCCGTTGCGCTCATGGTATGGCCGGTCGGCGTAGTTGGCGTCGAAAACCGTGTCCGCCAGGCCGCCCGTCGCGCGCACAATCGGCACGGTGCCGTATTTGAGCGCGATCATCTGCGTCAGGCCGCAGGGCTCGAATTGGCTCGGCACCACGATCATCTCGGCCCCGGCATAAACCAGGTGTGAAAGCTCCTCGTTGAAGCTCAGTTCAATGTGGCAGTCCGGATTGTCGTTATAGTGCTGTTTCAGGCGCCAGAAGTGATGCCCGATGGCCCCGTCCGGGCTCGTTCCCAGCAGCACAAATTGCGTCCCGTGTTCCAGGCAGTAATGAATGGCGTGGGTGATCAGCGGCACGCCCTTTTGGTGATCCAGCCGGCCGATGTAGCAGACGATGGGCTTCAAGGCGTCCCGCAGCCAGAACCGCTGCCGCAGCGCCCGCTTGTTCTCGTACTTGTCGTCCAGCGAGTTGAGACCATACCGGCGCGGGAGATGACCGTCTATCTCCGGGTTCCAGACCTCGTAATCCACCCCATTCAAAATGCCCCCCACTTTGCCGCGGTGAACCTGCAAGGTGTGGCCCAGGCCGAAACTCTGGCTCGTGTTCAGGATCTCATGGGCGTAATGGGGCGAGACGGTCGTCACAAAGTTGGAATACACGATGCCCCCTTTCATCAGGTTGACGGCGCCGTGATTGAAATTGTCCTGCAGGCGGTCCTGGTGGAAGAAGTAGGCGTGCCGGTTCAGGCCCGTGCCCCGCAGCACGTATTCCCCCGTCACCCCCTGGTGCTGCAGGTTGTGCAGCGTATAGCACACGCGCGGATGGCTCATGCCCGCGTGCTGGTACATCTCGTAGAGCAGCACCGGCACCAGCCCCGTCTGCCAGTCGTGGCAGTGGATGATGTCCGGGTGCTTGTTGCTCTTGAGCATAAACTCCAGCGCCGCTTTGGAGAAAAACGCAAACCGCTGGTCGTCGTCGCGCTGGCCGTAAAACACGCGCCGATGAAAGAAGTTCTGGTCCGAGTGCGGCTCGATGAAGAAGCACTTGCGGCCGTGCACGAACCCGAAATAGACGCTGCAGTGGACCGCCCCGCCATACCACGGCACCCACAGGTCCTTGAACGCGATCTGCAGGTTGAAAATCTGGTCATACCGCAGGCAGTCGTATTTGGGCAGGATGATCTCCACCGAGTTGCCGCGAATCTCCAGTTCCCGGCTCAGGCCGAATACGACGTCCCCCAGCCCGCCCACCTTCGCCACGGGCGCGCATTCGCTGGCAATTTGCACAATATACATAGTTAACTCGCTCCACCCTTCCGCGGCTTACACCTGGCGCAGCAGGTTCATCGCCGCATCCAGCAGGTAATAGGCCTGCTCCAGCTCGTCGAACGAGCGCGACACCCACCGGCTGCCCCAGTAGAAGTTGCAGCTCGTCTCCGCCGTCAGCAGGTGATCAAACGCGCGGACAATCAGTTGCCGCGCTTCCTCCGGGTGCGCCAGCGCCGCCTGCCGCTGGTCAAAGCCGCGCTTCACCTGCCAGTAATACTCGCTGGCGCGCCGCACTTCGTCCCATCCCTTCTTTTGCAGCAGCGACCCGGTCCACTGCGTGAAATCGCCGCCCCATTGGTGCTCGGTATTCCAGGCTCCGGGATAAACGTCCACTTCCTCCTGGGGCGGATACTGCTCCAGGTATTGGCTGATGTGGATGGGCGTGAAGCCCAGCGTCCCCGCCCGGAACCGGTCCAGCAGGGGCCGGTAGAAGAAGCCCCAGAATCCCCCCTCCACCTGCGTAGTACGGAACCAGCCGCCGTTCTCGCCGTCCGTCCAGGTCGTCACCAGCGCCGGAAAATCGCAGTGCTTGGTCCGTTCCTGCACCTCGTGCTGGAACCACCCGGGATCCACCCCCGACAACTGCGCGTTGGACAGTTCCCGGTCCCGCGGCACCACGATGATCTCCGCGCCGTCGTAGCGCGCCCGGTAGGGCCGATACCGCAGCTCCTCCCAGCGCATCTCGCGCTTGGGCTTGATGTAGATGGAATCCACCAGCACATACCGGTAGCCGTGCCGCGCCAGCATGGGGATCATCTCCATGCAGAAGCCCATCTCCGGCGGCCAGAATCCCGGGAACTTCTCCCGTCCCAGCAAGTGCCGTCCCAGCCCCTGCCACCACTCCGTCTGCGCGTCCCAATCCGCCTTCGGCGTCAGCGGATACACCGGGTGATACAGTCCGCTCCCCAGGAACTCGATGTTCGAGCGCCGATACCGGTTCAGGAAATCCTCAATGTTCACCACCTCCCCAAATGTCTGCCGCACCCCCGCGTCTTCCAGTTGCTTGAGCAGCGTGCCCGAAAAGCTCAGGTGCAGCCGGGCGACGTCCTCGTAGCCCTCCAGCATGCGCGTCGGCCGGTCGTAGCACCACAGGATTTGCCGCGCCTCCCAGCTCTCCGCCGAGTTGTGCAGCGCCACCAGGTTCCCCAGCGGCTGATGCATGTGCAGCCCTAACGCGTGATAAATTTCCGCCATACAAGGGTTTCGCCAAACACGGCTGCCAGTCTACAATAGCAGGTCCCGACTTCAAAGGCGTATGTTGTGAGCGTGCCGCCCAAATCGCTTCCGGGAGGTTTGCCGGGCCCATACACGTACGAACCGTGTGGCGACGTGGATCCCATGCCCGACTACGAGAAGGTGCTAACCGACTGGAAAATGCCGCATCGTCCAGCCGGCTCGGGGTGGGGTGCGCCCACGAGTCGGGCGGATTGGGCTCGATCCCGGCCTCACCACACCCTTTACGCCCAAACCCGGCCGGCGGCATCCCCCAGAGCGGGCAAAAAACCGCCACAAACAGGGCGCTTGATACCCAGTCCCGCCCTGGATAAGGTCGCGTCATGCTTGGTGAGATCAAAAACCAATTCTCCCTCACCCGCGCAGCGCTGAGTACAGGCGGGCGCGCACAAAGCAAATTCTTATCAGTCCGCAAGCCTTCCGGCGCGAGTACCGCGCCGAAGGGGAAAGCGCGCTGGAAAGGGCAGGCTATGACCAAACTGACAACGACAATGAAACTCAGCCTGTGCGCCCTGGCGCTTGAGGCCGGGCTGGCCGCGCAGGCGGCAGCACCGGTGATTACGAACATCACAATGGTCGGGGCTACGCCGCAGTTTGGCGTCCACAGCGACCTGGGCATCACCAATCAGATCGAATGCTCTACCAACCTGAGCCAGCCCAACTGGGTGGTATTGACGAACCTGGTGGTGACCGAAAGCCCGTATTGGTTTGTGGATGAGGGCGCACCGCCCGTCTCGCAGCGGTTCTACCGCGTGGAGGCGCTGGCAGGTAGCATAATACCCCCACCCGCCGGCATGGTCTTCATCCCCGCCGGCAGCTTCACGATGGGGGCGACGACCAATATGGGGCACGAGTATTACAGTGCCGAGGTTCCCCAACACACCGTCTATGTGAGCGCCTTTTACATGGACCGGTATCAAGTAACGCATGCTCTGTGGGACGAGGTGAAGGCCTGGAACGGGGGCAATGGGTACGTCTATGAGAATCCCGATTGGGGGAAGGCGATTACACACCCGGTAGAGACGGTCAACTGGCGGGACTGCTTGAAGTGGTGCAATGCGCGGAGCCAGAAGGAGGGGCTGACGCCCTGCTACTATAACGAGGAGGGATTGACGACGGTGTATAAGAGCGGGACGAACACTCCTTATGCGAAGTGGGATGCGAACGGGTATCGGTTGCCGACTGAGGCGGAGTGGGAGAAGGCGGCGCGGGGTGAGGTCAGCGGGCATCGGTTTCCTTGGTCGGATGTGGATACAATCACCCACGGTCAGGCGAATTACAATAGTAGTTCCAGCTTGGCCTATGACATCAGCCCGACGCGGGGCTATCATCCGACGTTCAACGATTGGGATTACCCCTACACGAGTCCGGTGGGATATTTTGCAGCGAACGGGTATGGTTTATATGACATGGCGGGGAATGTGTGGGAGTGGTGCTGGGATTGGTATTCGAGCACGTATTACGGTTCGTCACCGGGAAGCGATCCACGTGGACCCACCTCGGGCTCGGACCGCGTGATTCGTGGCGGCAGTTGGGCCGACGACGCGAGCTACTGCCGGACGGCGTACCGCGGCCGCCGCACGCCGCTCTACGCGAGCATCGACCTGGGGTTCCGTTCTGTCCGCTCCCCAGTTCAGTGAGCTGAACAGGCGGAAGAACGGATGGGGCCGGAGCAGTCGAGGCGGGCCAGCGACGAGCGAAGCCTGAGTGCGGAGCCGGTAAGAAACTGGTATGTGCGTGCGAGTGGGAGAAAGAGAAGCCCGTGCAGCCTTCGCGATTTTTGGAATAAGCATGCGCCCGAACAAGTGTCAAAAAAGTGTCGCCCATTAGGGCCCTGATCAACAGAAAAAACGTTGTTCCACCCCGGCTTTCGCAATCCGGTTCTTGCCGAGGCGTTGAAACTGCATTTTGCAGGCTCTACCCGAGCCTGCGTTTTCATTCATTGCGATTCCAGACCGTTCACCCGCCGTGGCTGGTGAGGCGATCCGTTCAGTCACCCATCTGGTTCTAGCGCCCGTGGGGCCGATGTCCTGGCTGAACCCAAATTCGAACCGAAAGGAGCGGACAAGACGTCTCCTGCCCGGCTCCCTCCGGCTCGGTTTTCTTGGTCAACCGTTCTATTACCACAGGCGCCCGCTTTGGCAAGCCCCTGCGTGCACCGACCCTGCGCCCATCCCGCCACCGGCGGGACCAGAAAACGTTCAGTGCCGGGCCGTGTTCATTCAGTATCCAAGAGTTGTGGTTCCCGCTGCGCGCCTGCGCGCTGCGGGGCCAACCCGTTTCCGACTCACGGCACGGTCGAATCGCCTGCAAAACTGTTTCTCCGCCACTGTCTGCAAAGTGCGAGAGCAGCCGCTTCCAATCAGTTCCCAGGGCTCTATGTCCAACCCCTTTCACTGGCTAACGGCTACTCTCATAAACTTAGCTCTTCATGATTCAAGAGGAGCGCCGCCGCCTCCAATCAGTTCTCTGGCTCAGTGTCCAACACTTGCACTGGCTGGCGGCGACGCTCACAAAATTACTTCGGCTGGGTGGCCAGCTCCGGAAATATCCGGCGGGCGTCGTAGTCGGTTTGCCGGCTCATGATATGCCAAGCGGCCTTGGCGAGTTTGCAGGCCAGCGCTTTGGTGGCGATGACCGTACTGGTTTTGGCCTTCTTGCGGTCATACCAACGCCGGCAGTGCTCGTCGGAGCGGCGGGCAAAGTTGGCCGCTTCCACGAAAGCCCAGGCCAGGTACTTGTTGCCGCACTTCTGGTTGTTCTGGCCTTTCTGCTTGCCGTTGCTCAAGCGCCGCGAGTCCACCGCGCGGCAGTAGCTGGCAAAATCCCCGTCGGTCTTGAACCGAGCAATATCGCCCACTTCCATCGTAATGGTCATGCCCAGAATCTTGCCTACCCCCGGCAAGGTCAGCAGTTTGGCGTAGAGGGGGATCTCCCGCGCGCAGCCCAGCACGGCCTTCTCGATCCGGCTGACGCTCCGATCCAGCCCCTCGATGTGTTCGAGTTGGATTTGGGCGATCAGTTGGTTGGCCGGATGCTCGTAGAGCCCCGGAGCTTGCTTGGGGCTCATCTGTTTGAGTTGCGCCAAGGGCATGGCCTGGCCCGTGGTGCGGCTGTAGAGGCTCTTGAAGGAGAGCATGAGTGCCGTGCGCTGATGCACCAGGTTGGTTCGCCGCCGCAATAGATCGCGCACCGGCCGCAGCTCCGCGTCGTAGATGTGCCCCTTGGGCAGGATGTCCAAGCGTTGCAGCTCGGCCAGGTGAAAGGCGTCGTGCTTGTCGTCGGCGTGCTTGAGACCGCTGTATTGTTCGATCTGGGCCGGGTTGGCCAAGTCGATGGGGTAGCCGCGCGCCTGCAAGCCATCCACCAGCCAATACCAGTTGAACGTGGACTCCACCGCCATCGACTGCAGTTGCGGCTTGAGCGGTCGAAGAAACTCTTCCACTTGCTCCAGCTCGCAATCCAGCTTCCGATGCATGAGCCGCTTGCCGTCCTGGTTGATCACACCAATCACTAGGTTGTTGCCGTGCAGGTCAATTCCTGCGATTACTTTGTCCTTAGGTCTTCTCATAGTTATTGCGTTGTTTGTTGACTCTCTACTACCAACAACGTTCTTACTGCGAGGAGACCTTCGTCTCAACTGCCCTTAATGTTTATCAGTTCTCACTATTTACACTTCCGAGAGGTGCGGGTAAGGCTGGAGCATGTCGGGCAAGCTGCGGCTCGAGTATCGTGGGGACTTGGGGGCTGCCGACTGTGTCAATTGTGAGAGAACTGATCTGCTGAGCCTGGGCCAAAGCTCGCCTGGGCTCCCCCTTCATTCCCTCCCCATGAGCCGGGGGAACAACCAACATCCAACATCGAACGCCCAACATCCAATCATGGACCGA
>CAZDOO010000043.1:0-44524 GCA_964507045.1 uncultured Verrucomicrobiota bacterium
CGAAGAAGTGCCATGACGCTGATGAGGTCAGCGAGATACTGGATTCGATTAGTCACCTTGAAGATGATGCTGCCTAACCTCTATCAAGCCCGCGCCGTTAATAGGCAACAGTAGTTTTCTGCGGAGGGCTGAAAGCCGTCCGTTTGGCGGACCTCGAAGCGGGGATTCCAGCCTTTGGCAAGGCTACGACTGGACTGGTCTGAGAGGCCGTCTGATAATGCGGACTCAGGGCAAGCGTCCACGCGAGCCCTGATTATACCCTTTTCCCCATGATGTTGGGGCTCGCGGGGACGCTCGCCCTCCCAAACAGGCCTGACATGCGGGTCCGCATCTGATGGTTCTGGTTAAATTGGCGGCCTCGGGATTGAGTAACCGATCCTTCTCTGGGGGTCCGCCTGGGAGCGCCGGCATCTTTGCCGGCGGGGAGAAGGGGTGGGCAACTCGCCGGCAAGGATGCCAGCGCTCCCGGGAATTCAGGTCTTCCTCAACTTCATGGCCGTGCGTAGAGCAAGCTCCGTGGGAGCGCTCTCCTTGCAGGGCAGGTGCATATGGAATCCCATCTCGGGTGCGAGTCCGGTTCCCGAGCATTCGAGCGCGGGTCAATGGGCCGCCAGCCAGTTCTGGCCCGCGCCCATCTCCACCGCCAGGGGCACGTCCAGCAGGATGGCGTTCTTCATCTGTTCCTCGACCAGGGGCAGGACTTCCCGCTCCTCGGGCACGTGGAGGTCGAAGACGAGTTCATCGTGGACCTGGAGCAACATGCGGGTGCGCAGCTTGCGGGCGGCCAGCTCGCGGTGGATGGCGATCATGGCGAGCTTGATCATGTCGGCGGCGGTGCCCTGGATGGGGGCGTTGATGGCGTTGCGTTCGGCGGCGCCGCGAATGGTGTTGTTGGCGGAGCGGATGTCGCGGAGGTAACGGCGGCGGCCGGTGACGGTTTGGACATAGCCGTGCGCCCGGGCGAAGGCGATGGTCTGGTCCATGTAGCGCCGGATGCCGGGGAACTGCGCAAAGTAGTGGTCAATGATCTCACCGGCTTCGGCGCGCGGAATGCCCAGGCGCTGCGCGAGGCCGAAAGCCGAGATGCCGTAGGCGATGCCGAAGTTGACCATCTTGGCTTTGCGGCGCATCTCGGGCGTCACGCCGTCGGAAGGCACGCCAAAGACGCGGGCGGCGGTTGCCGCGTGAATGTCCATGCCCGCCTGGAATGCCTCCAGCATGGCGGGCTCGCGGCTGAGGGCGGCGAGGATGCGCAGCTCGATCTGCGAGTAGTCGGCCGAGAGCAGCCGGTACTCGGGGCCGCGGGGCACGAACGCCTTGCGGATTTCCTGGCCGCGCTCGGTGCGGATGGGGATGTTCTGGAGGTTCGGGTTCTGCGAGTTGAGGCGGCCGGTGGAGGTCATCACCTGGTTGTAGGTGGTGTGGACCCGGCCCGTTCCGGGCCAGATGGCCTCGGGCAGGGCGTCGGCGTAGGTGGACTTGAGCTTGGTGGCGGCGCGGTATTCGAGGAGTCGCTGGACGATTTCGTGGTCGGCGGCGAGCGTGGCCAGCGTTTGCTCGTCGGTGGCGTACTGGCCCGTCCGGGTCTTTTTGGGGGCGTCGCCGATTTTGAGGACGTCGAAGAGGATTTGCCCGAGCTGCCGGGGCGAGTTCAGGTTGAACGTGGTTCCGGCCAGGCGATAGATGGTCTTCTCCGCCTCGTCCATTTCCCTGGAAAGCTGCGCGGCAAACTCGGCCAGCGCGGCGGCATCCACCTTGATGCCCTCGAATTCCATGTCCACCAGCACCGGGATGAGCGGGGACTCGACTTCGTAGAAGACCCGCTCCTGGCCTTTCTGCTTGAGGAGCGGTTCGAGCGCGGCGCGGAGCTGCCAGGTGACGTCGGCGTCCTCGGCGGAGTATTCGGCGGCTTTGGCCACGGGCACCTCGGCCATGTTGATCAAGGCGGCCTTGGGATCGCCAATGAGCTTGCTGATCGGGATAGGTGTGTAGCCGAGATAGACCTCGGAGAGGTAATCCATGCCGTGGCGCATCTCGGGCTCGATGAGGCTGTGGGCGACCATGGTGTCGAAGAGCTTGCCGCGCACCGAGACGCCCTGCCACTTGAGGATGCTCAGGTCGAACTTGAGGTTGTGCCCGACCTTCTCGCTGCGCTCGGACTCCAGCACCGGGCGGAACTCCTCCAGGACAGGAGGGGTGCGAAGCGCGGAGTGCGGAGCGGGGAGTTGTGCGGGCTCGTCCTGGGGAATGGGGACGTAGTAGCCCGAATGCGGGGCGAAGGAGAATGCCAGTCCTACGAGGCGGGCCGCTTTGGGGTCCAGGCTGGTGGTCTCGGTGTCGAAGCAGAACGAGTCCAGCTTCTGCAGGGTTTGAATCAGCTTGGCGCGCTCGGCAGGTGTGGCGACGAGGTGATAGTCGTGCGGCACATCCGCGATAGTCTTCAGGTTCGCCGCGGCCGCCGGCTTGGCCGGCGGCTTTTCCGCTGCCCCCTCCGTCTCGCCCACCAGGACCAATTGCTCGCCCGCGCTCGCGCCCGGGGCGGCCGGAGCTGCTGGCGGCATCCTGGCTGCTTCCTGCTGCTTTCCGCCCCCGCGTCCGGCCTTGAAGTCCTCGCCGAAGAGGCGGCGCCCGATGGAGTTGAACTCGAATTCGACCAGCAGTTCCTTGAGCTTCGCCTCGTTGGGCGGCCGCACCTGGAGGGCGTCCAGCTCAATGGCAAAGGGCACGTCGCAAATGATGGTGGCCAGGCGCCGGGACAGCAGAGCCTGCTCGCGGTGGGTTTCGAGGGTTTGCTTCACGCGCCCGGTCAGTTCGCCCGCATGGGCCAGCAGGTGGTCCAGGGAGCCGAACTGGGCGATGAGCTTCACCGCGGTCTTTTCCCCGATGCCGGGCACGCCGGGGATGTTATCCGAGGCGTCGCCCATCAGCGCCAGCACGTCCACCACCTGTTCCGGGCGCTGGATGCCCCACCGGGCTTGTATCTGCGGCAGGCCGAGCACTTCCACGCCTTCGCCGCTGCGCGCGGGCTTGAAGATGAAGTTGTTGGCGCTGACAAGCTGGCCGAAGTCTTTGTCCGATGTGACCATGTAGGATTGGAAGCCTTCCGGCTCCGCGCGCCGCACCAGGGTGCCGATGATATCGTCGGCCTCATAGCCGTCGCAGGTGAGCACGGGGACGTTGAACGCCTCGACCATGCGGCGGACGTGGGGCAGGGCGGCGCTGAGGTCCTCGGGCATCTCCTGCCGGTTTGCCTTGTAGTCGGCGAACTCGAGGTGCCGCTGCGTGGGCGCCGCGGTGTCGAAGGCGACGCCCAGGTGAGTGGGCTGCTGGTTGGTGAGGATGTCGAGCAGCGTCTGGGTGAACCCGTAGAGGGCGGACGTGTTGACGCCTTTGGACGTGAGGATCGGGCGGGCGATGAACGCAAAGTGCGCCCGATACACCAGCGCCATTCCATCCAGCAGAAAGAGCTTCTTCACTTTTGCCGCAGATGGCCCTTGCTGGTTTGGTCCGCCATCGGGGACATGCCGCCATGAAGCAGCCGGCGGGCGTGGTCGAGGACGTAGTCCCATTGGAAGGCCGGACCGGGGTCCACCTTGTTGGTCTGGATGTGGAAGTGGCCGAGGATGCCCTGGTAGGCTTCCAGCTCGGCATCCGGCAGCCTTTGGGGGACGAGGTGGCCGGTGGCGTCGCGCGGATAGTCGCACTTGATTTGCGGCAGGGCTTTGCAGAGCGCGGCGGTGAGCTTGATCAGCGCCTGGTATTGCTCGGGCGTGAAGTCGTATTGCCGCAGCGCCAGGCCCTGGACGGTGCCGATGACCGGCTCGGGCCGCGCCGGGCGACCGACGAAATCCCGGGTGCGGATGCCGCCGTCGCCGTAGCGGGGCGGGAGGGTGATGCGGGTCCGGCCGTTGGCGTCCCGGGTGTACCAGTCCGGCAGGAACGGCTTGTCGCCGACCGGGTAGGCGCCCATGTTGGCAATTTCGATGCCGACGGAGCGGCTGTTGGAGGAAGAGGCATGCCAGGCGCGCTCTTTGAGGTCGAGGGTCTGGTAGATGGTGCCGTCCAGGTCGAGCATGAAATGGACGCTCAGGCCGCGGCCGTCCTGGAGGACCTTGAAGCATTGCCGGCTGGTGCCGCAGACGTCGTAGTGAATGACGAACTGATCCACGACCCGTTGCAGGAGGGGCAGGTCCCAGCCGCCGCCGCGCACGCGCTCGACTTCGTCGTCGCTCAGGCCGCGGTGGCGCAGGTTGTAGCGGTTGGGCGTGTCAAGGTCCTTGACCGCCGTGCGGGAGGATTCCCAATCAGCCTGGTCCAGGGGGCTGAAGCGCCGCTCGACGCGGTAGGCGTCATAGCCGCCCGGGTCCATCCAGGTCACGACCCGCGCGCCGGTGTGGACGAACTGGCCGGCGACGACGATTTCGTCGCCTGTGCGGGGCGCGAAGGTGCCGGGGCGGGGGGCAGTTTTACAGCCGGCCACGAGGGCCGCCAGGCCAAGGGCGGTGAGGGCCTGGTTCAGACGCGGGTGGGGCGAGCGGTCGTACAGCGGGGCTTGCATTTGTAGCATGGGACTATTGTCCTGTGGAAAGCAGCCGGGTCAAGCCCAAGCGGCAGGAGGCGCGAAGTTATGCTGTATCATTGCCAGGCGCGCCGTTATAGGATTGAGCGCAAATGAGCACAATTCGCACCTACAACGTGGAGGCCGGGCTGCCGACCCTCGACGAAGCGCGGCGGCTGGTCATTGAGACCATCAAGCAGGCCAAGCGTGAGCGGGTGAGAGTGCTGAAGGTTATACACGGCTACGGCTCAACCGGCAAGGGCGGGTCGCTCTGCGTCGGGTTGCGCAAATCGTTCGGGCTGCGCAAGAAGGAAGGGGTCATCAAGGAGTTTATCGCCGGTGAGGATTTTTCGATCTTCAACGACCCGGTGCTGGCCCTGCTGGAAGCCGTGCCGGACCTGCGCGGCGACCCGGACTTGAACGCGACTAACGAGGGGATCACTGTGCTCTGGTTGAAGTGAGCTTGGAGCACCGACTGACGTGGGCGACTAAGGTTTTTCAAGCGCTGCAAAGAGGTTTGGGTGCGTTTGGGAAACACGCCCGCGGGATGCGCCCCACAAAGTGCAGGACGACCTATTCCGCGGTTGACCCCTTTTGTCCCTTCATAGCACGATGTGAGCCTGATGATGAGACTCTTTCTATGCATTGGGCTGTTGCTGATCGTTACGTTGGCGGCCGGCGCTCAGGACGCGGTGGGGAAGCCGATTTCACCCTGGCAACCGGGGACGTTGGACATCCACCAAATGAGCACCGGTCGGGGCAATGCCGGGCTCTACATCCTACCGGACGGCACCACCCTCCTGGTGGACGCCGGCGAGCTGTCGGCCAAGACGGCAGCGCACACTCCCGATCGGCCGGACAACACGCGCCCGGCCGGCGAATGGATCGTGCGCTACATCCGCCGCGCGCTGGCGCATGACGCGCAGCCGGCACTCGACTACGCGCTCTTGACGCATTTTCATAGCGATCACATGGGCAGCCCGTCAGACAAATCGCCGACAGCAAGCTCCGGAGCCTACAAGTTAACCGGGCTCACCCAGGTGGGCGAGAGCCTCAAGATCGGCAAACTCCTGGACCGCGGCTGGCCGGATTACAGCTATCCCGAGCCGCTCGATGATGCCGGCATGACAAACTACCGCGCCTTCGTGACATGGCAAGCCGAGCACAAGGGCCTGCGCGTCGAGCGTTTTGCCCCGGGCCGCAACGACCAGGTGGTGCTGTGCCGCGACGCGAAGAAGTACCCGAACTTCGAGATTCGGAATGTGGGGGCAAATGGAGAAATCTGGACGGGGCAGGGCACCGCCACGCGCCAGCAGTTTCCCGCTTTGAACACGGTGCCCCGCGCCTCCTGGCCGCATGAGAACATGTGCAGCATTTCGTTTCGCCTGAGCTACGGCAAGTTCGACTACTTCAACGGCGGCGACATCCCGGGCGTGGTGCCCAAAGGCCGGCCGGCGTGGTGGGATGTCGAGACCCCGGTGGCCAAGGCGGTGGGGCCGGTGGAAGCGGCCATTCTGGACCACCATGGTTACGTGGACACGCAAAACGAGTTCTTCATCGGCACGCTGCGTCCGCGCGTATGGACGCTTTCGGTGTGGGATAAGAACCATCCCACGGCGGGCGTGTGGGCCCGGCTGCAGTCGGAGCAGCTTTATCCGGGACCGCGGGACATCTTCGCCACCGACCTCCATCCCGCCAACCGGCAGGCCATCAAGGGCATCGAGAAACTGGCCAGCAATGCCGGCCATATTGTCCTGCGGGTTGCGCGCGGCGGCGACAGCTTTCGCGTGGTGATCGTGGACGACTCCGCCGAGAGCGGTCGAGTGACCAGGGTCTGCGGACCGTATTCCTCAAACTGAAGCGCACACCCCAAGCGGTCTTTAGTTCATTCTGTCTGGCGATGACATGCCCAAGCCGACCTTTCCCTATGGGGATACACCGGGCAATCGCGGGGTGCACACCCTGTCCTCGCCGTCGTCGGCCCGGAGGCAATGCCGGATATGAAAGGGGAAGCGGCCGGACATGGTCCCGGTGACGAAGTATCATCGTTACTCCAAGTCAGACGGTTGAAGAAAACGGTTGGCTATCTGGCCTGCCCTGGATCACACTTTGTGCTCTGCGAACGATGAAACTGCGTTGCTTGCCGCTTGTCTGCTGGCTCTTGGGGGGCGCGGCCCAGGGGGCAACCGTCATCGTCAGCGATCCTTACACGGACGGCAGTCGCCTGAACACTACTGGCGGGGACGCGCTCGGTTTGGTTTATTACATGGGACAGACTTCGGGCGGCTTGACGGTGACGAACGACGATGGTGGTATGGGCTCGGGCAATGCGTTGTTGCTCTTGCCGGTCACAAGTTGGGCGCGCGGTCTGGCCTATTTTGGACCGGTGACATTGGCGCAGGCGGGCGACTCTATGGTAGTGAGCTTCGACTACCGGTTCCTGGCGGTCCCGACCAATATCGCCGCCGGCTTCCGGGCAGGGCTGTATAACTCGTTGGGCACCCGGCAGAGCGCAGATGGCGGCGACACGGGTTTTCGCAGCGACGATGTGGGCTACGGCTTCCAGAGCAATCCCGGCACCAACTCGGCAACCGGCACTTCGCTTTTTAGCGAGGCGGCTGGCAACGACATACTTGGGGGGGCGTCGCCCAGCCACACCGCCAACCAGGGGACGGCTATTGCCTCGCTCAATTCGGGCACCAACAGGCACTCCGCTTGGCTTCAGATCGCGCGCCAACCGAACGGGGATCTGGCGCTGTGCTGCCAGCTGGACGGCGGAGCGGTGGCGTCCGCCACGGTTGCCGCGGCGTCCGTTCTGACAAGCGCGTTTGACGAATTCGCGTTTGCCGAGGCCGGCACAGGCTTTTTCGTGCCGCTGGCGATAGACAACCTGAGGATCATCACCACGGCGGCGGAGGACTGCGACCAATTGCGGGTCAAGTGGTGGCAGTTGCAGACCGGCGGAACCAACTACAGCCTGACCGACAGCCTGGTGAAAAGCCGGCTGACGAGCATCACCAACAGCGCCTGGAGCTACTGGAGATCCATGGACAAGACCGGCACCAATACCTATCTGTGGACCAACCTGACCAGCACGTCCGACTCCGGCGAGATTTCCACCGCTTACAGCCGCCTGCGGGCCATGGCCCTGGCTTACGCCACTTACGGTTCCGGCCTGCGCGGCGACGCGGCGCTTGCCGCTGACATCCAGACCGGGCTGAACTGGATGCACGCCAACCGTTACCATGAATCGGCGGCCAAGTATGACAACTGGTATGACTGGGAGATCGGGGCGCCGCTCCACATTGTTGACCTGGCGGTCTTCATGTATGACGCGCTGGGGATTGCCGGGCTGTCCAACACGCTCAACGCGGTGGATCATTTCGTGCCCTCGCCGTTCGGCGGGACTTCCGGCACGTCCACCGGCGGCAATCTGACCGACAAGATACGGGTGGTCGGAGTGCGGGGCGCGGTCGTCAAGGATGCCAGCAAGGTGGCCGCCGCGCGTGATGCGTTCAGCCGTCTGTTCCCTTATGTCACCAGCGGCGACGGTTACTACGCGGATGGCTCGTTTGTCCAGCATGCCCGCCACCCCTACAACGGGAGCTACGGTGCGGTCGCGCTGGGCGACACGGCCCTGGTGCTGCCGTGGCTGATGGGGTCGCCGTGGCAGTGTGTGGACCCGAGGCAAACGAATGTGATCCAGTGGGTCTATAATGCCTACGAGCCGTTCCTCTATTCCGGCGCGATGATGGACCTGGTCCGTGGCCGGGCGGTCAGCCGCTCCGGCAGCCAGGATCACAGTGCGGGCGCGTCGGTCATGCAAGGGCTGCTCACACTGGCCGCGTCTGCTTTCCCTTCCACCAACGATGCCGCGCGGATGAAGAGCATGGTCAAGTACCTGGCGCTGGCGGACACCTTCCGCAATTTCACCAACAACGTGCCGCTGCAACTAATCCCGGCGACTGAGCAGCTAATGGCCGACGCGGCCATTCCGCCGCGCGGCGAACTGCTGGGCCACTGGAGCTTTGCCGGCATGGACCGGGCGGTGCATTTGCGCCCCGGTTGGGGTTTCGCCCTGAGCATGTCCTCCAGCCGCATTTACAATTACGAATCCATCAATAGCGAGAATCTTCACGGCTGGTTCCAAGGCGATGGGATGACGTACCTTTACAACAGCGACGTGGGGCAATTCAGCGACGATTTCTGGCCGACGGTGGACCCGTATCGGCTGCCCGGAACGACGGTTGATACGACCCCGCGCACGAACGCTTCCGGGCAAAGCTATCTCAGCTCGAAGAATTGGGTTGGCGGGGCGACGCTCTTCACGAACGGTGCCGCCGGGATGGAGTTGGACGCGTACAACAGCCCGCTGACGGCGAAGAAGTCCTGGTTCATGTTCGATGATGAAGTCGTCTGCCTGGGCGCGGGCATCACGTGCACCAATAGCGCCGACATCGAGACGGCCGCGGTGAACCGGAAGCTCAGCCCGGGCAACACCAATGTCTTTGTGGTGGACGGCGTTACCATGCCGACAGCGCTGGGCTGGCAGACGAACCGGCCCAACACGACCTGGTGCGCGCTGGGCGGTCTGGGCGGCTGCTACTTTCCCGGCGGCACGACCGTCAATGTCCTGCGCCAGGCGCGCACCAACTCCTGGTCGCAAATCAACAGCGGCGGCACAACCACCGCAACGACCAAGAACTATTTCACGCTCTGGCTTGACCAGGGAACGAGCCCGACAAACGCAAGCTACGCTTATGTCCTGCTGCCCAACTACAGCAGCGCGCAGGTTAGCAATTACGCCGCCAGCCCGGAAATCCTGATTCTCGAGAACTCGACTAATATTCAGGCGGTTAAAGAAACCATGGCGAAGATTGTGGCGGCCAACTTCTGGATTGATGGGGCCGGGACCGTTGACTTGATTACGGTCAACCAGAAGGCCTCCGTCCTGACACAGGAAGACCCGGCGGTCTTATCGGTGGCCGTGGCCGACCCGACCCAAACCAACACGGGCACCATACTGGTCACGCTGGACCGTACCGCCAGGAGCATCGCGTCAGTTGACCCGTCTATCACGGTCATTCAGCTCCAGCCCACCATTCAGCTGGTCGTGAATGTGAGCGCGACCCTGGGCCGCTCGCTGGTGGCAACATTCAATCTGGAGAACTCCGCACCGGTGCTGGCGCCAATCAGCGACCGGACCGTCAACGCCGGCCTGGCCCTGGCCATCACTAACTCGGCGGCCGATTCGGACCTGCCGTATCAAACGCTCGCGTTCAGTCTGGGCGATGCTCCGGCCGGCGCCAACATCAACTCCGCCAATGGCCTCTTCACGTGGCGTCCGGCGGCCGCCCAGGCCGGGATGAGCCACCGGCTCTCGGTCATCGTGACTGACAATGGCACGCCCAGCCTGAGCGCGACACAGGCCTTCAGCGTCGTCGTCAACAAGCTCAACCCTCCAATCCTGGCGCAGGTGACGCTGTCCAACATCTTCATTGCGCTCCAGGTTGGCGGTGACTTCGGGCCGGACTATTCGGTGCAAGTCTCCACGAACCTGGTGGACTGGACGACGGTGTTCGCCACCAATCAACCCGCGCTGCCGTTTATTTGGAGCGATGCGAACGCCCCTGCATTTACGACGCGCTTCTACCGCGCTCGGCTCGGCCCCTGAACTGTGCCGCCACGGGTGTTCATTTCCATGCCGAGAACCAGGCCGCCCTGGACCGGGAGCCGTGTCGCCGCCGGCGGGAAGCAGTTGGTTTGGGCGCTCTGCCTCGGAGGCGCCCTGCTGGCTGGCCCCGTGCCAGTTCGGGGCGAGACGCCAGCCCCGCCCGCGGAGGCGATTTATCCTCGCGGATGCAAGCTCGCGTTTATGGGCTACTCGGGCAACCCGAGTCGTGATCTGACCAACGGCTTCACCGTGGCCGGCCCGGTCTATGGCAACCAGATGCCGTATCTGGAACGATGCTTCAGCAACGGCTGGCCGGTCGTGGCGCACATTGGACCGCGCATCACCTTCGCCGACAAGGCCCCGGCCAAGTACCGGCTCGACGAAGCTGCCCTCCGCCAGCAAATCAAGGCCCAAGTCCAGGCCCTGGCCGGTCGCCGGGAAATCGTCTGGTGGGCGGTGACGCCCGAGGAACTGCGGCCCTGGCGGAGCGAGGAAATGAAATACCTTTCGATTGTCTGCCAGACCATTCGCGACACTGACCCGCTGCGCCGTCCCATTTACCATTACAATCCCAACCATCGCAATGCCGACACGCTGCTGCCGGTGGCCCGGCAGGTGGATGTCCTGGCCAAGGGCTGCTACGTCAATCACGTGGGCCGCAAGCGCGACCGGGCCTGGGTTCGCTGGAGTATTGAGCAGGAACTTGAGGCGATCGGCCGAGCCGGCCGCTCCAACACCATACCATTGCTGATGCCCGAACTCTGCCAGGACCCCGAACCTGCCGAGGACATGGAAATTCGCGATTGGGTCCGCCATGATGTTTACCTTGGGCTGTGCAGCGGCGCCAAGGGAGTGCTTATCTGGTCCCTGTTCCCGCGCAAAGAAGTCAAACGCACCTGGCAACTTTGGTATGACGCCTATGCCGAGTGCGCGAAGGAGTTGAACGGCACGCGCGCCTTGGCGCAGGCCTTCCTGTTTGGTGAGCGCAGTTCGGACCTCAAGGTTCGACTTGTCAAAGGCGAGTCCACTTCCGGGCTTACGCTGGGTGGCGGCACCGAGCCAACCACCACCTCCGTTGCTGAGCGGGCCAAACGCGAGATCAAGCTGGTCACGTGGACCAGCGCTGAGTTTGCGTATGGTGGCGGTTGCTGGCTCTTCCTGGTGAATTCGGCCAACTCGTCGGCGGTTTTCACCGTCATCGGCTGGTCCAGAGGCTCCCGTGCGGAAGATGCCTTTACCGGCTCACCCCTTCGTTTGGCGGATGCCGCGCCCCTGCAACTCGAACTGCCCGCGTACGGGGTCGCGGCCATCCGCTTTGGTCCGGAGCGCTAAGACGCAGACTGGCAACTCTGGCTAAGGAGTTGACGCAGTCTTTGGCTTGGCCGTAATCCCGAGCCCCAGCATTGGCAGCAATTCGGCGCTCTCCTTTGCCCCGTAGTTAAAGATGACGAACCCCTGTGTCTGATAGCGGCGGGTGATGTTGATCTGTTCGATCGCGCGATCCGCACCGAAACGGGACGAGGACGCGCTGACGCCCAGGCCGGGGTAGCACGGCGTCCGCCCCGCCCACTCGACTTGCTGGGCGACCATGGTCTCGAACCTGCGGTTGCTCGGCGTGTAATCCATCGGGCAGACAAAATCGAGGTAGCCGTTGTCGCACCAAAGCTTCCAGTCCTGGCCGACGCTGTCGCGGTCTGCCGGCCAGTTTTGGAACACCGCCGCGGAGAGCTTGATCTTCGGTTTGAGGGCGCGGGCCTGCTCGCTGACCGACCTGACCACGGCGGTAATGTTGCCGCGCCGCCACTCGAGCCATTGCTGGCGGCGCGGGCCGTCGGCGAGCACCTCCTGGGGCCAGTGCGTCAACGTCGAGCCGCTGGCGCGCTGAAACCGGCCCCGGCAGCCGGCGCAAAAGCAGTGGTCGTGGTCGGGATAGCGGATGTAATCGAAGTGAATGCCGTCCACGTCGTAGTTGCGGACGACCTCGACCATCGCGGCAATTTCCAGTTGCCGATTGTCAGTATCGGAGGGGCAGAGCCAGGGCTCCTCTTTGCCTTGCGAGCTGACTTGCAGCCGCCCGGCTTGCCGCAGCTTGGCCACGAAATCCTTCGGCGCGGCGGAGCCCAGGTTCCAATTCACCTTCCAGACGTGCATTTGGACGCCGTATTTGCGGCAGGCTGCCAGGCACTGCCGGATTTGGTCGCCGCGCTCAGCCGCCTGGGCCGCGACCGGCAGCACCTTGCTCTCGTAGAACGCCGCGCCGCCCCAAAGCATGTTGGGCAGAATGGCCGTAAACCCATTCTCGGCCAGCCGACGAATGGCCTCGTCCCAATCCATCTCCCGGACCCCGAACGCGCTGTGGCACCAGAACGCGCGGAACTCGCCTGACGACGGCTTTTGCGCCAGGCAGAAGGCCCCGAGGAGCTGCTCGCGCGCCGCCGCGGCTTGCCTGGTTGCCTCGCGGAACTTCTGCTGCGCGACGAGCTTCCGCGCCGACTCGCGTAGCGCGGCGGCGGAGGCGAGAGCTTTCGCCACTCGCGCGTCCCCGCCCTTCAAGCCGGCGACGTGGTTGGTGGCGTCCGGGTAGGTCTTGAAGCTGGCGATCTGCCCGATGTCCTCAATGGCGGCTTGCGCCAGACTGCGCGGGGTCGCGGGCGGCAGCGGGTCGGTTTTGCGAAGGTCACTCAGATAGAACTCAGTGTTCATGTTCTTCCCGCGCCAGGCGGAGATGCGGATAGTCTGGATCTTGTTCCAACCGGCTGGTTTGCCCTCGCTCGTCATCTCGCTCTTATTGATCTCGATCGTCTCCCAATCGGTGGCGGACTCGGGAAAGAAAGCCGCGTGATACCACCCCTCACCGCTTTGAAAATAGAGGCTGAAGTACGACACCGGGGAGGAATTGCGGCACAGCACTTTGAACTGGATGCCCCGGCTGGCAGCCAGGTCCAGCTGGACGGCGCGGTCCCACGACGCCCGCTCGATCTGGCCCGGGGCGAAGTTGCAGGGCAGGCGCAAGACCTTGCCGCCACTCAACGTGGCGGTCGCCACCGGCAGCGAGCCCCTCATGGGCCGCCAAGCCGCCTGGGCTGCGGCATCCCCGTCGTAAACGCAGTCGTCAATCACCGCCGACTTGGCGGGCGAATCCGCGTCGGCGGGCATCCCGAAGGCAAATGCGGAGACAAGGATGAGTGCAACCCGGCAAAGGCGGACAGAGCCGGCGGGAAGGCGATGTCGCGGGTGTCGTATAATCTTTGGTTTCATAAATCTCAGGGCTCGGGGACGATCTCGCGGATCGAGCATAGCTTCAACTCCACCGCCGCCGGGTTGGTCCGAAGACACACGGTGGCACGCCTCTTCGTGAACCGGCGGCGGGCCGCGTTCTGGTCAGCGTCACCTGGCAGCGGCACGGGCCTGCTGCACGTTGGCGGGGCCGACCTCGCCAGTTCGACTAACCGCTGAAATTGCCACCACTTCCGGCGGCCCGTCATTCCAGGCGCGAGAGGTTCGGTTGCCGGGCAGAATTTCCGTGGTCCACTCGCCGTGCGCTCGCGTTTGCAGGAGCCATAGCCACGGTTTCCCATGCGTGCCCAGCGCCCAAGTTGCCGTCAGTGCGGACCGGGATTTGCTCGTGGCAACTGTGAGGCGCGGCTTGTCGGGTTGGGCACGGCCCAGCCAAGGCGAAGACGGCAACAGCGCCGGCTGTTGATACGCTTCGCGCGCAAGGACCTCGTCAAACTCTTTGTTGCGCATGAGGCTCTTCATATTCCAATGGATATGGCCCTGGGCGCCTTGCTGTTTCCGGGTCAGGCGAATCTGGTTGACGATTTCCTCCGGCTGCCAGCCGCGACGGGACTGCGTGCGTCCGCTGACCTTGGTGGAATCCATGCCCGGGCAAAGGGTCCGGCCTTTGGGATTCTGCTCCGCCCACCAGCGCAGCAGCACGGGAAAGCTTTGTTCCGGCGGGTCAATGGCCCAGTATAGCTGCGGCGCGAAGTAATCCACCCAGCCGTTGGCCAGCCATTTGCGCGAGTCGGCGTAGAGCGCAGAATAGGCGTCGAATCCCTTGATCTGGGGCGGAAAGCTGGGGCGCCAGATGCCGAACGGGCTGACGCCGAACTTCACCCCGGGCTTCGCCGCCTTGATTGAGTTATAGACGCGCTGGATGAAGAGGTTGACGTTCTCGCGCCGCCAGTCTTCGCGGCTCAACTTTCCGCCCGCGCCGAGGCGTTGCCAGCTTGCGTCGTCGGGAAAGTCCAACTCCCGTCCCGCGCTGTCCTTGGCCTTGTAGGGGTAGAAGTAGTCGTCGAAGTGGATGCCATCCACGTCGTAACGCTTCAGCACATCCATCACCACGCTGAGCGAGTAGTCCTGCACTTCTTTCTCGCCCGGATCCAGCCAGAGGAATTCTCCGTACTGCCGCACCAGCTGCGGCCGGGTCTTGCTGATGTGCGTCGGAGCGACGGGCGACGCGGCGCTCCGGAGCCGGGCGCGGTAGGGATTGAACCACGCGTGCAGTTCCAAGCCGCGCTTGTGCGCCTCCTCGATGGCAAAGGCCAGCGGGTCATAAAACGGCTCCGGCGCTTTGCCCATGGTGCCGGTCAGATACTCGGACCAGGGCTCGATGCGCGAGGCATAGAGGGCGTCGCAGGCCGGTCGGACCTGGAAGACAATGACATTCAATTTGAGCTGCGCGGCACGATCCAGTATGGCGAGCAACTCAGCCTGCTGTTCCTGGGTGCTCAGGGTCTTCCGCGAAGGCCAGTCAATGTTCGCGACGGTTGCCACCCAGGCCCCGCGGAATTCCCGCATCGGCGCAGGCGGAACGACCGTGGAGGCTGCATAGTCCGCGGCTTGCGCGGTCGAAGCGGCTGCGACGACTGCCAGCGCGCTGCCGAGCCGGAGCCAGCGGTTGAAACTGCGAAGCCCGTGGAGGAGATAAACAGAGGGGACGGAACAGGCCCCAGCGGGCAGGTTCAAGGCGGGCGTGCTGATGTCTGGCGGGGTGACAGCCGAGTTTAGGCGGAGGCGGTTCAGGCTCATAGAGTCAGGCCAGATTATGGGGCAAAGGCAGGCGAGGCGAGGGCAAAAGTTCCTATAGAAAACTATTGCCAGACCTGGGCATTCTGGGTTAAAATCGGCGCCGTAGATTCATTATAGTAGTCTAGTAGCGGTTAGCGGCACAATACATATCTCGGTTCCTCACCAATTAGTTGTGCTCCGACAGTAACGGTGCCCTGTATATTGTGGTTTTTTCCCTTTACGAGGCAGGGCGGGTTTGATTGTCTTAGACAAGATCATGTATCTGAAGAACTTAACTGTCCTGGGATTCAAATCCTTTGCGGATAAGACGGCGTTGAACTTCGAGCCCGGCGTTACCGCCATCGTCGGCCCCAATGGGTGTGGTAAGTCGAATGTGTCGGACGCTATACGTTGGGTACTGGGCGAGCAATCGGCCAAGGCGTTGCGGGGCGGCGAGATGGCGGACGTGATATTCAACGGGACGGATGGCCGCAAGCCACTCGGCATGGCCGAGGTTTCGCTGACGATCGGCGGGGTGGACGAGGAGCATCTCGTCGCGGCGGGGGTGGAGATGGCCTACAACGAGGTGACGGTTACGCGCCGGGTGTTCCGCGATGGCGGCAGCGAGTATTTCATCAACAAGACGCCGTGCCGGCTGAAGGACATCCAGCAACTGTTCATGGGCACCGGCGTGGGCCGCACCAGCTACAGCATCATGGCGCAGGGCAATATCACCCAGATCCTGTCCAGCAAGCCAGAGGACCGGCGGCTGATCTTTGAGGAAGCCGCGGGCATTACCAAGTTCAAGGCGCAGAAGCGGGAGTCGCTCCGCAAGCTCGAATACACGGATCAGAATCTGTTGCGCGTGGCCGACTTGGTCCGGGAAGTGAAGCGCCAGATCGGGTCGCTCCAGCGCCAGGCCGGCAAAGCCCGCCGCTACAAGCAGCTCTCCGCCGAGCTGCAGCACCTCGACACCCAGTTCGCGCGCCATCAGTTCGACCAGTTGCAGGCAGAGATTGCCGATCGGCAAGCCTCGGCCGACAACCTGCGCGACGAGCTCGAGGCGAGCTCGGCGGGTGTGCTGCGTTGCGAAGATGAGATTGCGCAATTGCGCGCGCGGCTGTCCGAGCTGGAGCACGAGATCGGCGGGCAGCAGCAGCGCGGGCTGGAGCTCAAAGGCGAGATTGACCGGCACGAGAGCCGGATTCAGTTCAATGAGGAGCGGCTGCGGGAATACGCGGCGCAGAACACCAAGGCCATGGCCGACCTGATGCAGGCCGAGGAACGGCGCCGGGCGGCGGCAGAGGACCTTACGACCGTCACCGGTCATCTGACTGCCAGCGGGACGGCGCTTGACCAGCACCGGCAGACGCTGGCCGCCCGGCAGGCAGCGCTGCGGAAAGTGGAGGAAGAGATGCGCCAGCAGCAGGAGGCGCTTCGCCAGGCACAGGCCGACGCCTTTGCCGCGGCGCAGGACTTGACGCGCGTGCGCAATGAAATCACCGCGCTCGATTTACAGAAGCAGGGCAACCTGGTACGGCTGGAGAAACTCTCCGCCGAGAAGATCCAGCTGGAGGAGGAGCGGAAACGGCTGGAGGCGCGCCTGCACGAGTTTGAGGCCAGCGTCGCCGCCGAGAGGCTCAGCGCCCAGACGCAGCGCGGCACGGTCGAGGAGCGGCAGAAGCGGCTGCGCCAAATCCAGGAGGAACTGGAGCGCGCCGCGCGGCAGCAGGACCAGGCCCTGGAGCAGCAGGCCGGGAAACGCTCGCGCCTGCACGTGCTGGAGCAATTGCAGGCCGACCACGAGGGCTTCAGCGTCGGCCCGCTGGCCGCGCTGCGGCAGTCGCAGCATGTGCTCGGATCGCTGGCCGACAAGATTCGCGTGCCCAATCAATATGTGACGGCCATTGAGACCGCCCTGGGCCATCACCTGCAACTGGTGTTGACGGAGCAGCCGGAGTCCGCCCGTCAGATTCTCGCAGACCTCAACACCAGCAAGACCGGCCGGGCGAGCATTGCGCCTCTGGCCTTTGTGGGCAACGGTTCTGCCGGGACCGCAGACGCCGCAGACGCCGGCCCGGCCGAATTGAACGGCAAGCCGCTGCCTGCGATGGCGGTGGTCGAGAGCGAAACCTCAGTCCGCCCGCTGGTCGAGCGCTTGCTCGGCGCGACGCGGCTGGTGCGGGACTTGGACGCGGCCACGGCAGCCTGGCGCGAGAGCGGCGGCCAGTTCCATTATGTGACGCTGAGCGGCGAGCTGCTGAGCTGCTACGGCGTTTACACCGGGGGCTACAACAACGGAAACGGCGACGGCAAAGCGCCGGCCTCAATCCTGGGCCGCAAGAACCAGATCGCCGAGTTGCAGGCCGGCCTGGCCACGCTGCAGGAGCAGGTGGCGGAAATCAGCCGCAACAAAGGCGTGCTGAAGAGCGAGCAGGCGGAACTCGAGGCCAGCCTGCAGCAGGCGCAGACCGAGCTGCGCGCCCAGGAAGTGGCGATCGCCACGCACGAGGGCGAGTTCAACGCGCTCGGCAATTCCCAGCGCCTGCTGCACCAGAAGATTGAGACGGTCGTTTACGAAGTTCAAAGCCTCGCCGCCCAGGAACAGGAAGGCCTTCAGAAGCGCGCGGGGCTGGCGGCCCAGGCGCAAGCGTGTGAGGCCCGGGAGCAGACGAGCCAGTCGTTGCTGGCGGAATTGGCCGCCCGGCTCGAGGGTCTGCGCCAGCAGCGCGACGCGGCGAACACCGGCCTGACGGACAGCCGCGTGGCGCTGGCCGCGGAAGAGCAAGTGTGCGCTTCGTATGCGCAACAGCGGCAGTCCCTGGAGCAGCGCATCCGCGAGTTGGCCCAGGTCATCGAGCAGCGGCGTGGCGAGCTGTCTTCCTTCGTCGGCCGCAAGGAACAGGCCGAGTCGGAAATCCAGGAATCGCGCGGCCTGATTGAATCGCTTCGGCACGACCGCGAGCAGGTCAACGCGCAGACAGCGGAACTGGCGGCCCGGAAGCAGACCCAGGAGACGGACGTAGCCTCACGCGAAGAGGCCCTGCGCGAGCGGCGCCGGCATCTGACCGGCTTGCAGGAGCAGCGCGGGACCCTCGAAGTCGAACTGGCGCAGAAGAACATGTCGGTCCAGAACCTGCGCGAGCGGGTGCAGCAGAAATACCACGTCAACCTGGATGACATCCGCAGCGAGTGCATTACCATCACCTACGCGGATGAGGGGCCGGCCCGAGTCCACGTGATGACGCCGGAGGAGATGGCCGCCGCGGGCGCGGCGACGGATTGGAGCGCCGTGGCCCAGCAGGTCGAGGCACTGCAGGCGCGCATTGACGAGATGGGACCGGTGAACCTGGTGGCCATCGAGGAATACGAGGAGACCGAGCAGCGCTACCAGTTCCTGAGCAAGCAGCATGACGACCTGGTCCAGGCCAAGGCGCAGTTGCTCGAACTCATCAACCGCATCAACACGCAGACGCGGGAGATGTTCCGCGAGACCTTCGAGAAGATCCGCGAGAACTTCCGGACCATGTTTGTGGAGGTCTTCGGCGGCGGCAAAGCGGACCTCGTGCTGATAGACGAGAATGACTTGTTGGAAAGCGGCATTGACATCGTAGCGCGCCCGCCAGGCAAACAGTTGCAGACCATTTCCCTCCTGTCCGGCGGCGAGCAGACTATGACCGCCGTGGCGCTGCTATTCTCGATTTACCAGGTCAAGCCCAGCCCCTTCTGTGTGCTGGACGAGCTGGACGCGCCGCTGGACGAGTCCAACATCAACCGCTTCATCCGCATCCTGCAGCGTTTCCTGGCGCATTCGCAGTTCATCGTCATCACTCACAACAAGCGCACCATCGGCATGGCGGATGTGCTCTATGGCGTTACGATGCAGGAGCACGGCGTGAGCAAGATCGTTAGCGTCAAGTTCCACAAGGCCAATGAGGCGGTGACCGACCAGCCGGCGGCGTCGCTGGAAACGCCGACCCCCGGACCGTCGGTCGAGGCCGAGGAAGACGCGCCACACAAGCGCGGGGACACGCTCGAAGTGACGCTGGCCAAGTAGTATCATCGCAGGCAATAGAAGCCCGTTGGCTCCTGGTATCCTCGGCCGGGCAACTTCGGAGGGTTCTTGCTTGGTTCAAGAACAAGTGGTGCCACGATCACTGGCCTCATCGCGCACAACATCTACAACCTCGACCCGAAGCTCGGCCCGTTGGCCGACCTGGGCGGCTCGGACGCCCATGCACGCCTTGAGCTTTGACAGCCCGGCCTTGGACGCCGCCCACACCGGCGGCTTGACCACCGACCAGCGCGGCCTGCCCCGCCCGATTGATGATCCAAACATTGCCAACGCCGAGGGCGATCCGAACCTGCGCCTCACGAGAATGGAGAAGCGCGGGGGCGACATTAGCCTGAGCTTCAACAGCATGTTGGGGAAGACCTGCCGCGTCGCAGCCGCAGATGAACTTCCTGCTGCGGCGTGGAACGTGTTGACCAACAAAGTGCCCGGCACGGGCGGTGGGTTCCAAGCCCTAGACGGTGGCGCTGCCAGCCTCCCGCAGCGCTACTACCGCGCGGTGATGTTGGCCCCGTAACAGCCGAAGACTCTGACCACGGATTACGCGGATTTCGCGGATGGGGAAGGAAGAAGCATTCCTTTATCCTTGTCATCCGCGGAATCCGTGGTTGTTGCCCCGGAAGGGACCCGCGCCCCAAGAACTCTGGCATCCATTCAGGATGCAACCCAGTCGCGCGCCCTGCTCATCGGTGGTTGGCCCCCACTTGCCCTGAGCGACGCGCCGGCTACCGTTTGCCAACCCTTCGGGCTGGGCTCTGGCGCAAGGGATGGAGATACTTTCAGGCATCATTCCGCCTGCAGCCTGTTTGAAAAGGGCTGTTTGGGAGGGTGAGCGTCTTCGCGAGCCCTGACTTTGGCCCCTTCCTACAGGATACTTTGGCTCGCGCGGACGCTCGCCCGAGGCACGCCTACGCGTTCAGGGTATTGATCAGCTCATCGAGTTTGTCGGCGAGGGCCCGGCCCTCGGCCTGCGTGAGCGGGTTGGAGACGCTCAGGAACGGTGTATAGCCCTCAACTCTCAACACTTTTCAGCCAAGGTGAACCGCCAAGTAGTTCACACTTAGCCCGTCCTAAACCCCTCGTATACCCCTCGTATACCCCTCGTATTTGCAATACGAGGGGCATACGAGGGGTTTAGGAGGGGTTTAGGAGGGGGCATTGCGGGTCTGAGGACCGATTGGCGTTTAGCAGCAGGCGGTTGACTCGCTCATCGTTTGGCTAATCTCTGGCTGAATGCCGAGTCCGAGGATTGGTATGGCGTGCGGCAATGAAGATTCTCGATATATCCCGAAGCGGGTCCCTCGACGAAACTGTCACTCACGGGAGCCGGTATGGCGCGCTGCCCGCCGGCAAGCGCGTCTTTATCCAGACCGTCCAGCAGATCAACGGCTGGCAGGACCGTCAGCAGACCTTCAGCGCCCGGGGCCGCCCAGCTTGGCCCCACGGTCAACGGGTTGCCGGTGGCGAGGTGTGGCGGAGGAGGGGGTGCGGCCGGGCCGCCAGGGTTGGGAGTGCAAGCGACCTGGCGAGCCCTGATACTGTGTTTAGCGGGAAGCCAACCGCATAGATAAGGCTAGGCCGACTGCCACTGCTCGCGCAGAAGCCGGGCGGCGGCAGGGATCGCCTGGGTGCGGTCGCCCTTGCAGCCGCACTCAAAGCTGACGAAGTTCTGGTAGCCGATGATTTTCAGGCCTTTGAAGCCATCCACGTAGTTGTCGCCTTCGTCTTCGCCGGGCACCTTCCGGTCCTTGCGGCTGGCGATGTGAACGTGGTGGAGGTATTTGCCGGCGGCGATAAAAGCCGCCATGTCGCTGGTCTCTTCCCAGGTCATGTGCCAGAAATCGCCCATGAGGCCGACGCCGGGACTGTTCACGTCGCGGCAGATGGCGGCGCCATCGGCCACCTGGCGCAGGAAGTGACATTCCCTGCGGTTGAGCGGTTCGAGCAGCACGCGGGTGCCGGCCTTGTGCGCGTGATCGCCCAGCTCGGCCAGCAGCTTGATCAGCAACTCGCGGGACTCCTGGTGGCCGAGCTTGGTCTGGTTGTGGAAGGCCGGCACCATGATCATGCCGGTGGAGCCGAGCGCCCCGGCCGCCGTGAGAATTTCCTTCATGGAACGGAGCGCTTTCTGCCGGACCTCCTCCTGCTCGGAAATAAGGACGCCCTCGAAACCCGCGCACACGGCGCTGAGCTTGATCTTCCGCCCTTCCAGGGCCTTCTGCAGTTCCTCCACCCGTTTGGCCAGGTCGCGCCCGCCGACTTCGAGACCTTCAAAGCCGTTCGCTTCCAGGAAATCGAGCTTCTCGGCGAGCGTCTTGCCTGCCGACACGCCTTCCTGACAGGAAAGCCGCAATCGCGCCTTCTGGGCCGGGTCGGGCAGGGTGAAGGCTTGGGCGGCAGGCGCAACGGCACCGATGATTCCGGTCGCAGCGGATGCAGTCATAAACTCTCGGCGATTCAGTTTCATGGCCGGAAGCTTAACAGCTCCTGCCTGCTTTGTGGAGCGGAAAGGAGCGTGTCCGGGAGGGCGAGCGTCCGCGCGAGCCCTGACTTCATCTCCCATGATGCGGAATCAGGGCTCGGGGGGACGCTCACTTTCCCGGGACGAAGCTGGCCTTCGCGCGCGGTAGAAGAAGTAGATCGGCGCGCCCATAAGCGTCAGGGCGGCGCCGAAGGCGCAGTTGATGAGCGCTGGCTTTCCGGCCGCCACGGCGGCCTGGTAGCCGACGACATCGTTATACACTGTGAAGGCAAGGTAGAGCGTGGCGAAGACCACGAAGGTCCACGGGACGAGAGGATAGCCGGGGACTTTGTAGGGCCGGGGCGCGTCGGGCATCTTGCGCCGGAGGATGAACACGCCATAGGCGCCGAGGGCGTAGAAGACCCAGCTCACGAAGATCAGCGTGTCGGTGAGAGTATCAAACGTGCCGCTCAAGAGCAGGAGGATGCTCCAAACTCCCTGGGCGACGAGCGAGGCCGCGGGGGTGTGAAAGCGGGGGTGGATGTTGGCCAGGCGGGAGGGGAAGCAGCCCCTTTGCGCCATTGAGAAATATAGCCGCGCGGTGGCCAGAATAGTGGCGTTCGCGGTGCCGAAAGTGGAGACCATCACCGCCGCGGCGATCCAGCGTCCGCCGCCGGCGAAGCACCGCTCGGCCACATCGGCGGCAACCAGCTTGGATTGGGCCATCTGGTCAATGGGCAGCACGTAGGCATAGGCGACGTTGATGACGAGGTAAATGGCGGTGACGATGAGCATGCCCCAGAGCAGGCCGAGCGGGATGTTGCGCTGCGGTTGCTTCACTTCGCCCGCGATGTAAGTGAGCTTGTTCCAGCCGTCGTAGGCCCAGAAGGCGCCCTGGAGGGCGGCGGCGATGCCGGCGACGAGGGCCAGGCCGCCCAGATGAATGGTGGCGCTCGGGGTGGTGAGATTGGCGGCGGTGCCACCGGTGGGCAGGCAGAACGCGCCCAGCACGAGCAGCAGCATGGCGGCCACCTTGGCAATGGTGAAGATGTTTTGCACGAGGCCGCCGAACCGGACGCCGATGTAGTTGATGGTGGTCAGCAGGACGATTACCGCTGTGGCCAGGCCCTTGATGCCGATCTCCCTGAGCGGCGTCACGTCCCCCACGAACGGCACGTGGAAGGACCACGCGGCCACCCCCGCCCGAAACTCGGGCAGGCTGACGAATTGCGTGGCGTATTCGGCGAAGACATAGGTGATGGCGGCGATGGAGCCGCACTGGATGATGGCGAAGACGGCCCAGCCGTACAGGAAGGCGAAGAAGGGGCCGTACATCCGCTCGAAGTAGATATACTGGCCGCCGGTCTCGGGGATCATGCTGGCGATTTCGGCATTGGTGAGCGCGCCGAACAACGTGAGCACGCCGGCCAGCACCCAGACTCCCAGCAGCAGCTCAGGCGACCCGACCTGGGAGGCCATTACGCCGGGCTTGCGAAAGATGCCCGAGCCGATCACGCCGCCGACAACCAGCATCATCGTGCTGAAGATGCCGAGGGTGGGGAGGAGCCCGGGGTTGGGGGGGCGGCTGGGAGGAGAGGCCGTCATTGCGTGAGATGGGGGGAGAACCTCCAACAACCAACAACCAACCTCCAACATCCAATGACCGTCCCAGTGGCGGCTTCTGGAAGTTCGATGTTGGTTCCTGGGTGTTGGAGGTTTCCTCCGCTGGTGCCATTAAGGACGGGGCGAGCCACCTATTGCCTCACTTCCTTCAAAAGGTTCACCGCCGCCTCGACCAGCATCTCCCCGGCGCCGGGCTTGACGCGGGCATTGGTGACTTCGTAGCTGCCCTCGCCGAAGGCCTTGAGCGTGGGGACGTAGCTGGGGCGGTCGTTACAGATTTCAATGACCAGCGTCTGTTTGAAGGGCGAGGCCCGCTTGATGGCCAGGCCCAGCTCCACGAAGATTTCACAGGGCAGGCACACAATTGCGGTGTCGAGGTCGAGGCGAAACACCTGCACTTCCAGCGGGTACAGCGGGCTGAGACGGGCGAGATCGAGCGTGCGGACGGCGGCTACCTTGGTGAGGAATGGCACGCTCGGGTCGTTAAACCGCTGCATGGTTTGGCGCGCGTCGGCGATCTGGCCGGGGGTGGCTTGCTGGAACGGCACCTGGATGGTTGTGCTGCGCGCGGCCAGGGCGGGCCGGGTGATTGGCGGCAGGCTCTTTGACTGCTCACGAACCACCTGGCCGAGCGTGCATCCGATGCGCTCGGTGATCTGGAACTTCGGGCCGGAGTCGGCCGGCTCGTTGACGTTGATATGGTTGAGGTCGCCGCACGTGCCGAGACCCAAGGCGGAAATGAACTGCTGGCCGAAGGTCTGACGCATAGTCTGTTCGAGGAAATAGGCGTAGTCGGCGCTGTACTCCGTGCCGCCCACGGTGTCCGAGTGCACGGCGAACACCGTTAGGCCCGCGAACGGCTGCGGCGCATCCACGCCGCGCGCGAGCAGGATGCCGACATCCGGGTCCACCGGTCCGGCGGGGCGGACAATGTCGGGATTGAGTCGGCCCGGGTTAAAGACGACCTCGCCGCTCTTCATCCAATAACGGCGGTTGAAGGAAAGCCCTTCCTGATGCGCGATGCCGGCCTGCAGTTGCGCGGGACGCAGATTCGCCTGCGCGGCGACGATGACCTGCACCAGCCGGTCGGTCAGCAGCGCCGGGTAATCCACCCGTTCCTGCGGGTCGGTTGAGTTCTGTTTCAAGGCGGCTTCGTGGAAGTATTCGCGCAGCGGGCCTTCGTAGAGCGGCCCGGTGTGGGTGTGCGTCGCGCAGAGGACGATGTTCGGGATGGGAATGCCCGTCCGCTGGCTCATCCGCGCGCGCGCTTGGGCCGAGACACTCCGCGGGACGCCGATGAGGTCGCAGCACACCAGCGCAAGCTGTTCGGTGCCGTGGCGCAGCACGATGGCTTTGGCGTGGAGCGGATCGTGGATGCCGGTCGAAAGGCGCTCGCTGAAATAGCCCGCCATGCGGTAGCCGAGAGGCGGAGTGATGTCCACCTCCGCCGCGCCGACCTGGAGGGGCTGGGCGGGCGGGGGCGTTCGGCTCACGTGGCTGCAGCCAGTCAGAAGAGCTAGTGGGGGCAGGGCAAGCAGGATCAGGATTCGCGCGGTATGCTTCATGATCGGAGGAGCAAGCATTAGTTGGCTGGTAGCCGGGTTCAAGGCAATTCGGCGGGAAAGGCTTTGAGGGGGAGTTGCCCGGCGGCGGGGTTAGAGCCGAAGGTTCCATTCGTCCAGCGCGTATTTCTCGCGGGCCAGACGGGTGATTGCGTCAAGCGGCAGCGGAGCGAGGGGGATGGTGGCGTTCCAGGTTTGGCTGAGGGCAGCCTTCATCGCGTGCGGGGGGAGGTTGAGGTTGATGAGGAAATCCGTGTGGGAGCGGTTGACGCGGTAGTCCGGCTGGCGGGAAGGCTGGGGCAGGGTCTTTTCGACCAGGCCCAGGTCGAGGTGCAGGAGGAATGAGCCGTGGAACAGGAGGAACCGGCGACGGCGGCGCTGGGCATTGCCGGCGAATTTGAGTCCCCCGATGGCCAGGTCGGTTTGGCCGCGCCACGCGACGGGCGCCAGCAGGAGCGGGGCCAGCGCGTCGCGGTGGCGTTCGAGGATGAACCGGTTGGTAGCGGCGATGCTGTGGCAGGGGCCGTCGTCGGCGATGCGCAGGATGAGGGAGTAGTTGAACACGCCGGGGCCCTGCAAGACGGTGCCGCCGCCGGTGCAACGGCGCAGCACGGGTATGGCAAGCTTCCGGCAGAAGGGCAAGTTGACCTCGGTGCCGGCATGGTTGCCGTAGCCGAGGACGACAAAGTACCGCGGCAGGGCCCAGAAGCGCAGAAGTTCGTCGCTGTGGCCGGCTTCGCAGAGGTCGAGCAGCACCTCGTCGCAGGCGAGGTTTTCCTCGGGCGTCGGCAGCGTAAGGTCGCAGAGTAGCATAGGTTGCAGTATTTGGCTGACAATTGGCCGGCCGTGCGGTCTAATGCGGCATGCCATGAGGCGTTTGACGCGCGGCTAAAGTGAGTTTAAGTAAGTAGCCTTGTATTGACAAAGTGAAATTGCCAAAGACTGAACAGAAGCATTCCGCGCCCGATCTGCGCGCGCTGCCGGCTGCGGCGCAGACCGAGGAAGAGAAATGGCTGGAGTCCCTGGAGACGGTGCTGGAGCATGCGCTCAAGGACCAGGGGCCGCAGAAGACGGCGCGGTTCCTGGATGGGCTGACGGAGCGGCTGCGGGCGCGGGGCGTGGATGTGCCGCGCGTGGTCAGCACGCCCTACATCAACACCATCGCGGCGGACGAGCAGGCGCCGTTTCCCGGGGATTGGGAGATGGAGCGGCGCCTCAAGAGCTTCATCCGGTGGAACGCGATGGCAATGGTGGTCAACGCGAACCGGGAGCACAGCGGCCTGGGCGGCCATATCTCGACCTACGCATCGTCGGCGACCCTGTGCGAGGTGGGATTCAACCATTTCTTCCGGGGGCGCACTGACCATTTCGTGGGCGACATGGTGTTTTTCCAGGGGCACTCGACGCCGGGGATTTACGCGCGGGCGTTTCTGGAGGGACGGCTGGAAGAGCGGCACCTGCAGAACTTCCGGCAGGAACTCGCCGCGGGCGGCGGGTTGTCCTCTTACCCGCACCCGTACCTGATGCCCGAGTTCTGGCAGTTTCCGACCGTGTCCATGGGACTGGGGCCGCTGCTTTCCATCTACCAGGCCCGGTTCAACCGTTACCTGCATGCGCGGGGGTTGATCCAGGGCGAGGAGCCCAAGGTGTGGGCATTCATCGGGGACGGGGAATCGGATGAGCCGGAAACGCTGGGATCGCTGACGCTGGCGTCGCGGGAAGGGCTGGACAACCTGGTGTGGGTGGTCAACTGCAACCTGCAACGGCTGGACGGGCCGGTGCGCGGCAACGGGAAGATCATCCAGGAGTTGGAGGCTGCCTTTCAGGGTGCCGGGTGGAACGTCATCAAAGTGATCTGGGGCTCGGATTGGGACAAGCTGCTGGCCGCCGACAAGACCGGGTTGCTGCTCAAGCGCATGGAGGAGGCGGTGGATGGCGATTACCAGAAGTATTCAGTCGAGCCGGGCAGCTACACCCGGCGGCATTTCTTCGGCAAGTATCCCGAGCTGCTGGAGCTGGTGAACCACCTGACGGACGAGCAGATTCGCAAGCTGCTGCGGGGCGGGCACGACTCGCGCAAGGTGTATGCCGCCTACAAGGCGGCGGTGGAGCACAAAGGCCAGCCGACGGTAATCCTGGCCAAGACGGTCAAGGGCTACGGCCTGGGCGAGGCGGGCGAGGGGCGCAACATCACCCACCAGCAGAAGAAGTTGAACGAGAAGGAGCTGCGCGAGTTCCGGGCCCGGTTCGGCGTGCCGGTGTCGGACGAAGAGATCGCAGAGACGCCGTTCTTCCGCCCGGGGCCGGAGAGCCGGGAGCGGAAGTACCTGCTGGGGCGGCGCAAGCAGCTCGGCGGGTTCCTGCCGCAGCGGATCGTAAAGGCGGAGCCATTGAAAGTGCCCGGGCTGGAAGCTTTCGGCGACCTTCTCAAAGGCACGTCGCGCACCGAGATGTCCACGACCATGGGGTTGGTGCGGCTGTTAAGCACCCTGATCCGCAACAAGGCCATTGGCCGCCAAGTGGTGCCGATCATCCCGGACGAGGCGCGGACGTTTGGATTGGACGCGCTCTTCCGCGAGATCGGGATCTATTCGTCCAAAGGCCAGCTCTATGAGCCGGTGGATAGCAAGTCGCTGCTGTACTACAGCGAGCGGAAAGACGGGCAGATCCTGGAGGAGGGCATCACCGAAGCGGGGGCGATGGCGTCGTTTGTGGCGGCGGGCACCTCGTATGCGACGCACGGCGTGCCGATGGTGCCGTTCTACGTGTATTACTCGATGTTCGGCTTCCAGCGCATTGGGGACCTGATGTGGCTGGCGGGCGATATGCGGGCGAAGGGCTTTTTGCTGGGCGCCACCTCGGGCCGCACCACGCTCAACGGCGAGGGTTTGCAGCACCAGGATGGACATAGCCTCATCCTGTCGAGCACCATTCCGATGCTGCTGACCTACGATCCGGCATTCATCTACGAGCTGGCGGTGATTGTCGCCGATGGCCTGCGCCGGATGTATGTCGAGGGCGAGGATGTGTTTTACTACCTCACGCTCTACAACGAGAACTACGAGATGCCGCCCATGCCCGAAGGCGTGCAAGCGGGAATCCTCAAAGGGCTGTATAAATTTAAGCCTGGCCCCGGGAAGAAGGCGCTCAAAGCTCACCTGCTGGGCAGCGGCCCGATTATCCGCGAGGCGTTGCGGGCCCAGGAAATCCTGGCGGAGCGCTTCGGGGTGTCGGCGGACGTGTGGAGCGCCACCAGCTACAAGCTCCTGCGCAATGACGCACTGCAAGTCCAGCGCTGGAACATGCTCCACCCGGCCGAGCGGCCAAGGAAGTCCTACGTGGAAGCCCTGCTCGCGGCGGAGCCGGGGGTATTCGTTGCCGTCTCGGACAATATCAAGATTGTGCCCGACCAGATTGCGCCGTGGGTGCCGGGCGGGCTGACGACGCTGGGCACGGATGGCTATGGCCGCAGCGACACGCGCGAGCGGCTGCGCCGCTTCTTCGAAGTGGACGCTGAATCCATCGTGATTGCCACCCTGTATGCGCTGGCGCAAAAGGGCCAGGTGGATGGGCGGGTAGTAGCCAAGGCGATCAAGGACCTGGGCGTTGACCCGGCGAAAGCGCATCCTGAACTGGTGCAGGCGTTCCGCGCAGGCGATTCTGGCGCCGCCACCGCATAGACCTCTTATCAGATTTATGGACTTAAAACTCCCTCCGCTTGGTGAAGGCGCCGATTCCGGCACCGTGGTCAACATATTCGTCAAGGTGGGCGACAGCCTTGCGAAAGATCAGCCCGTCCTGGAGCTCGAGAATGAGAAGGCAGTCGCGACGATTCCAGCCACTGCGGCCGGCACAGTGACCCAGCTCTTCGTGAAGGCGGGGGACAAGATCAAGGTGGGCCAGCGGATACTGACGCTGGGCGAAGGCGCCGTCGCGGGCGCCGCCGCGGTGGCACCGGCGCCGGCTCCCAGCAAGCCTCGCGAGCGGCTGATCCAGACACCCTCACCGGAACAGGTGCCGGTGGCGGCCGAAGACCTGCCGGAGCCGGACGCCGAAGCCAGGCCGGGCGCCATTCCGGCGGCAGCTCCGTCCCTTCGCAAGATGGCGCGCGACCTGGGCATTGACCTGACCCGGGTGCGGGGTTCCGCGCGCGGCGGGCGAATTGTGATGGAGGATGTGCGCGGCTACATTCAGCGGCTGCAGCGTCTCGCCGCCGCGCCGCGGGAAGCGGGGGGGGCGCCCGCCGCCAAGCCTCCGGCAGAGCGAGTTGACTTCTCCCAGTGGGGGCCGGTCTCCAGGAAGCCCCTGTCCCCGCTCCGCAAGGTGATCGCCCGCCGAATGGCGGAGAGCTGGGAGACTATTCCGCGCGTCACCCAATTCGACGAGGCGGACATCACGGCGCTGATGGCCTTGCGCAAGAAGTATGCGGCTGCCTACGAGCAGCAGGGCGCGCGGCTCACATTGACCTCCTTCGCGCTGAAGGTGGTGGTGGATACCCTTAAGAAGCATCCGGTCTTTAACGCCAGCCTCGACGAGGTGGCAGGGGAGCTGGTTTGGAAGGAGTATTACCACATTGGCATCGCTGTTGACACCGATGCGGGACTGATCGTGGCGGTGATTCGGGACGCGGACAAGAAGGACGTGCTCACGCTCTCGCGGGAACTGGAGGACCTCGCCGCCAAGGCGCGCGCGCGCAAGGTGTCAGCCGATCAGCTCAAGGGGGGCACTTTCACCATCTCCAACCAGGGCGGCATCGGCGGCGCCCATTTCACGCCCATCGTGAACAAGCCGGAAGTCGCCATCCTCGGCCTGGGCCGCGGGGCGATGAAGGCGGTGGTGCGCGAGGCGCGGATCGAGCCGAGGCTGATGCTGCCGATCGGGCTTTCCTACGACCATCGGGTGATTGATGGCGGCACGGCCGCCCGTTTCACGGTGGACCTGGTCCGGGCGTTCGAGAACTTCCGGGAGGAAGATGTGAAGATATGAGCGGACGCGACGCAGGAGTGATGGTGTGGTGGAATGAGGGGACGGTGCGCGCCGGCCGCGACTGGCCCGCTTCATCACTCCAATACTCCAACACTCCATTACTCCGTTACTCCGTTTCCTGAGCCCTTTTCTTTATATGGATCCAATCAAAACTGAAGTTGTTGTTGTTGGCGGCGGGCCGGGCGGCTACGCGGCGGCCTTCTATGCCGCGGACCTCGGCAAGCAAGTCATCCTGGTCGAACGGGAGAAACGGCTGGGCGGCGTTTGCCTCAATCGCGGCTGCATCCCCTCCAAGGCCCTGCTCCATGCGGCCCACACGATTACCGCCGCCCGCGAGTCGGAGCACCGTGGCATCGTGTTCAGTCCGCCGAGCCTGGACCTGGCAAAGCTGCGGACCTGGAAGGAGTCCATCCTGACGCGCCTGGCCGGCGGCATCGCGCAATTGGCCAAAATGCGCGGCGTCCAAACCCTGCACGGGCGGGGTTACTTTGAGGATTCGCACACCCTGCGCGTCGAGACCGAGCAGGGCCAGCAGTTCATCAAGTATGATCACGCCATCGTTGCCATCGGCTCCAAGGCGGCCATGCCGCGCGATTTCGACCTGGGCAACCCGCGCGTGATGACTTCGACCGAGGCCCTGGAACTGGAGGACATTCCGGAGAACCTGCTGGTCATTGGCGGCGGCTACATTGGCATGGAGCTGGGGACGGTCTATGCCACGCTTGGCAGCAAGGTGGTGGTGATCGAGGCGCTGGACAGCATCCTGGCGGGCGCCGACCCCGACCTCGCCCGGCCCATCGTTGCCTACGCGAAGAAGGCGTTCAAGGAGGTCCGGCTCAAGACCCGCGTCAGCAAAATGGCCACCAGCGGCAAGCAGATCAAGGTCGTGTCGGAAACCGACGGCCAGAAGCGGGAGGAGCTTTACGACCGGGTGCTGGTCTCCGTTGGCCGCGCGCCCAACACCGACGACCTCGGCCTGGAGAACACCAAGGTCTCGTTCGACGAGCGGGGCTTCATCCATGTGAACGAGAAGCAGCAGACGACCGATCCGGCCATCTACGCCATCGGCGACACCGTCGGCGGGGTGTTGCTGGCCCACAAGGCCGCCAAGGAAGGGCGCATCGCGGTGGAAGTCATCTCGGGCGAGGAGAGCGCATTTGTGGATGTCACCATTCCGGCGGTGGTGTTCACTGATCCGGAGGTGGCCTGGTGCGGCTTGACGGAAGCCGAAGCCAAGGCCAAAGGCATCGCGGTGCAGGTGAGCAAGTTCCCGTGGGCGGCCTCGGGGCGGGCTTTGACCTTTGACCATCCGGAAGGCATGACCAAGCTGATTATCGAGCCGGACACCGAGCGCATTCTGGGAGTGGGAATTGTAGGGCAGGGGGCCGGGGAGCTGATCGCCGAGGGCGTGCTCGCCGTCGAGATGGGGGCCACGGCCAAAGACCTGGCCCTGACGGTCCATCCACACCCGACGCTGTCGGAGACCCTGATGGAAGCCGCCGAAGCCTTTTACGGCCACGCCACCCACACCGTGGTCCGCAAGAAGGTTGAGCCGGCTTAAGCCCAAGGGTTCCGGCAGCCGCGTCCGGGTGCTGGCGAAGCCGGTTCATCTTGGCGCTTGAATTCAAAAGCCGCCACGGTAGTATTTGGGTCAGGCCGGTGTAGTGTGGCCGGTCGAATGGTTCGGGGCGTAGCGTAGCTTGGTAGCGCGTCTGAATGGGGTTCAGAAGGTCGTGAGTTCAAATCTCACCGCCCCGACCATATTTCTTAGAAAAGTGAGAAGGTTGTTGACTTTCCTGTCCGTTTCCTGAATATTCAGGGCATGAAAGCAACATTCCCCAGGACAGTGACCGTCAAGGGCATCCCCGGCATCACCGCCACGATCTACCGCGGGAAGCAGACCAAAAACGGGGCGAAGTATGTTTCCTACACCCTGGCTTACAACCTTTTGGGCAGGCTCAAACGGCAGGCCTTTGCAGACCTGGCAGAAGCGGAGCTGGCTGGGCAGGATGCCATCCGCCGCATCGCGGAGGGCAACCAAGGCATTCTCGAATTGAGCAACCGGGAGCGGGATGCATACCTCCGCTGCAAGGAGATTGTTGCCCCGTTCAACCTGGACATTGAAACCGCCTGCCGTGAGTGCGTGGATACCCGCGCAATCTTAAACGGGTCCGGCTCACCTGCAGAAGCAGCACGGTTCTACATGAAGCACCACGCCGCCGAACTGCCGCGCATCACCGTGAGGGATGCAGTCACGAAGTTGCTCGCCCAATGCCGCGCCGATGGTAAGAGCTCGGCCCGGATGAAGCAGCTTGACCACTACCTCAACTGCTTTGCGACAGACATAAACACCGAAGTCGGGGAGGTGACCCCGGGGCTTGTGTCGAGGTATCTGACAGCGATGGTTGCCAGTGAGCGGACCAAGAAGAACGCCCGCGACGTTCTAGGCTACTTTGGGCGCTGGCTAGTGTTGCACGGCTACCTCACGCGCGGCACGGACTTGGTTGAGGGTGTCCAGAAATACAGCATGAAGCCGGGAGCCATTCAGATATTTACCCCGGGAGAAATCTCCAAGCTGATCGAGCACGCCGACAACCGGCTTCTGCCCTACATCGTCATAGGGGCATTCGCCGGCTTGCGAGGGGCAGAAATTCAACGGCTGGATTGGAGCGAGATTGATTTAGCCGACGGCTTTATCGAGGTGACCGCAGAGAAGGCTAAGACTGACACGCGCCGGCTTGTGCCAATCTCGCCCAACCTGAAAGCATGGTTGCAGGACTGCCGGAAGAAATCCGGGCCGGTCTGTCCATTCAAGAACGTAGTGAACCAGCTTATGAAGCTCGTTGCGAAAATCAATAAGGCGATGCCCAATGGCACGCCCGACAAGGACCTAATGGTCTGGAAGAAAAACGCGCTTCGACATTCATATATCAGCTACCGCGTGGCCCAGTGTGCCGACGTTGCCCGCGTTGCAGACGAAAGCGGCAATTCCCCAGCCGTCATAAAAGCCAACTACCTCAAGCGAGTAAAGCCGGCACAGGCTAAAGAATGGTTTACTGTGATGCCAGCACAGGCCGAAGGGCAGGAGAAGATTACCAAGCTCGCCCAAGCTTGAATCAGCCGCCATCTATTTGCTGGTAAAGCCCCTCATACACAGCATCGGCAGGCAGGAACAAGTCCCCAGGTTCAAGCTCCCGGGTTTCCCTGATGCCGGTTGCCCGCATAGCCCGGGACTCTGCTGGATTTAGTGCGGTGTCCAGCAACTTCCGCTCAAAGACCGTCAGCGACTTGCGCCACCGATAGAACTTCCGCCGATGCCACTTTAGCGCGGTGCAGACCATTGCCACCGTGACTCGCCCCTCTGGCTCATAGACAAACATCGTCCCGGCTTTCTTACGAGCGGCAAACTCGGCCCGCTTTTCGTCCGTTAGGTGTTGCGGGTTTTCCCAAACGCCCATGCGGTGCTTGCGGTGCCATTTCCTTGGGCCGTCCTTCCAGCTAACAGCCCTTATGCCCGAAGCACGCCGCAAAGCCGGCAGCGAATCAGCCCTGTCCAGCCAAGTCGTGCGGACCTCGCCGTCATGCTCCCGGTTGTTTCTGGCGAAATCCAACACCTCGCGCAAGTAGGGGGTGAAGTTAAACGGATTGCGGGCCTCGACATGCGTGACCAGTGGGCGGGCGGCGCCACGCTGCCAAGCCCCGATAACAAAAACCAGAGCCTCAGGGCTTCCCGGCTTTAGCTTACGCCGATACACGGTCTTGCGGTCCACCCTAGCAAGCTCCGCGATGCCACCAATGGATTGAAGCCCTTTGACCACCTTCCGGAACGGTATTCGCCAAGACAGCTTGCGGGAATCAGGCCGGAGTTTATAGGCCCAGTGGAATATATCCGCAAACTCGGACAATTCCCGCGAGGACATGCCCGTCCCCACCCTCCCGGCCCTTGGAGGTCTGCCAACCATGCTCTGCCGCATTTGGGACATTGTTGTCACAGATTACCATAAGGAGACAGAGCATGCAAGTGCATCGCCAACAAAAGACAAAGCAAACATTTATGAGCACATTAGTTGATACTGCCGGATTGATTCGAGAGGTCTGGAAAGACCCCACCACCGCACCGTCGGCGCGGTCCATTGCCCGGGCGAGGAAGGATGGCAAGCTGCCCTATGTTCGCCTTGGCGGACTGGTCTACTTTGACCCCGAGGCTGTCAAGCGGGCGATTTCCGAACGGCTGACAATCCAGCCCCGCGTCGGCAAAAAGGGCGGTGCAGCTTGAAATCGTATCGGCCCGAACCATGACCGCTACCCAAAAAGAAAACGCGGCCCGTAACCAACCGGACCGCGCCCAAGCAGGATGCAATATGACCACTAAAGGACAGGTGTCAACGGGCCGCTCGGCACCCGCCTCTTATAGGACTAGTCCAATAAAGCGGACTCGGCGCACGAGCAACCAAATGGACGCGTTGCTTGAATCCGTCCAGACCATCCTCGTCGGCGAAGATGACCAGATCACAATCCGGCACTTGTTCTACCGCCTCGTTGGTCTTGGCGTAATCCCCAAAACCGAATCCGCATACAAGTTGCTCTGCAATCACCTCTCAAAGTGGCGACGGTCTGAGGCAATCCCCTGGAGCGCGTTTGCTGACAACACCCGCTGGCACATTCGCCACAAGACTTTTGACGGCATAGAGGATGCGCTCCGCAACACCGCAGAGAACTACCGCCGGAACCTTTGGAGCACGCAACCTTACTTCGTCGAGGTTTGGGTCGAGAAGGATGCAATCGCCTCCATCGTGGCCGGGAAAGCCAGCACCTTCGGCGTGCCCGTATTCGTGGCGCGTGGATTCGCCAGCCTGTCTAGCCTCTATTCCGCAGCCAACACTTTCCGCAATGCAGTTAAAGGCGGGAAGCAAGTGATTATCTACCACCTGGGAGACTATGACCCGAGCGGCGTTGCTGCCGGTGAATCCATCCTCCGTGCATTCCGTGACGACTTCGGTGTCGAGGTGCAATTCATCCGGGCCGCAGTCACCCAGGACCAGATTCAAAAGTTGAACCTCCCCACGCGACCAGTTAAGACGGGAGATACCCGAGCCGCCAAGTGGACCGGCGGCGAGTGTGTAGAGTTGGACTCCATGCCGCCGGCCTACATCCGGGCCTTGGTCGAGGAGTGTATCACTCGGCACATTGATCCCCGACAATGGGCCATCCTCAAACAGACTGAGGACGGCGAGCGGGAGCAACTCAAACAGATTTGGAGGAGCGCAGCATGATCATTCAACCCGACTTCCCCGAGCACTGGAAAACCCGCCTGCTAGTGAAGATCACCAGCGACGAATCCGCACCCCTGGCAGTTGTCCGTTTATGGGCGCATTGCCAACACTCACGCCGGGACAAGTTTCCAGACATGACCCCCGCGCAACTCGCTTCCGTGTGTCATTGGGATAACCGGAAACCCGCCTGCCATGTTGCCCTGGTCAAGGCCGGCTTCGTCGAAAGGCTGACGCCAAAAGGCTTCAGAGCGCATCAATGGAGCGAGCACAACGCGCAACTTCTGCAAAAATGGCAAGCCGGCCAAAAAGGAGGCAGACCGCCGACACCAGAAAACCCCAATGAAATAGGCGATTCTGGAAAACCGACCGATAACCGACCGCTAACCGCACCTAAACCCGATAGACTAGACCAGATAGACCAGACCAGATTAGATAGATCAGATAGTCCAGACCAGACCAGAGCGGACGGTTCACCGTTGCCCGCAGGTAGCTTCGAGCAACTGCGGCAGAGCCTGGACACCGGGAAGGATGGAGGGAATGAATCAGTCGCGTTGGTTGGAGGGAAGGATGGATTGGATGCGGTGAAGGGATTGGCTTCGAGTGTGGCCAGCAAGCTCACGCCTCGGTGCAATGTCCCCAACCTGGTAGAAGTCCGCACCTATCTGCAATGCGCCTTCCATGGTGCAGCGGACTATGCGGGAGCGTTCTACAAGGCGATGGAGAGGAGCCATTGGAAGGATAAGCAGGGCAGGCCGATCACCAACTGGAAGGCGATGGCCAAGAGCTATGCAAGCAAGTGCGCCATGGGCAAACGATGAAACCCCACCCCCGCATAATCGTGTTGCACCTCACGCCGGCCCCGGGCAACTGGCAGGCCCCACCAGACAAGCGCCTCGCCCGCTTCCTCAAATGTGCGTTGCGTGCGTTTGGTTTTAGGTGCGTAAGCTGTGCGCCAGTTGCAGACCCGGAACCAGTAGAGGACAAAGAGCCATGAACCAAGAACCCGAAGCACCCGCCGACCTGGAGGCCCTACTCGCAGACCCGAACATGCTCGCCCCCGAACGTGAAGCGATCACTCGCCTACTCGTCGCCACCATGGCGCTGGAGGCGCTGGCCCTGCCACAGGACGCACAGGAGCAGGGTCAGACATGAAGTGTCCAACCCGTCAATCAAACGCGCCACAGGGCACGCAGCGAGCAATGCGGGGCACCCCTGCAAGTCTCTGGTTCCCCCTGGCACGATACCAACGGTCCGGTGAAGCGCGAGGCGATTGCCTAGTGAGAATGATTCTCATTTTTAACACCATGACATGACATCCGTATGGACCGATTGCCCAAGACCAATGCCGCATTAGCCGATAAACTAGGCGTCTGCGAGCGCCAGTTCTACCGGTTGCTGAAGGCTCACGACCCGCGAGCAATGGCGCTGCAACGCGAGGACTTGTTGCGGGCGCACGACGCTGCGCTGCGCGAAGTCCTAGTTGACCTCTCGCACTTCAGCGACAAGCTACGCTACAGCGACCCTAAGCTATCCGGTGCGCTGCATAGGGCGGCAGTAGCCCTTAGCGGTGCGTTGTATCCTCCGGAGGATGACGAGCCGGACCTGAGCAGCCTGGCGTGAGCGTGTTGACTTCTGCGCCCAAGTGAAGGCTCGCGACGGTTGAATCTGGTACATGGCATGGCCGGGGAAAACCCAAGCAACCCTTTCGACGGCTGGACTTGGTGGTTGCCGAGTCTGAGGACCGCAGACCGAGCCGGGGCGCAATCCTGGCAAACCTCTGGCACCCGCCGCGGAAAGGGTAACGGCGAGCCGCAACAGTTTTTCCCGAACAGTAACGACCGAATTTAATTTTCAAATGACAGAACAAGATCGAGTGACTGAACTGCGAACAATCGCAAAGAACATGGACGGGCGCATCCCCGGCGCTTTCCGCACCTGCATGGAAGCCATCCAAAACGGCAGGAGCGTAGCCAGCGTGCAGGATGAGCTTTTCCGATCCATGCCGGAACCTGCCCCCTGTGGCCGCCCAATGGTGGACGTGCCCGACCGTGACGCGAGGCGTTACAGCCTGGCGCGTGCGCTGCTGGCCAAGGCGAACAACGAAGAGTTGACCGGCCTGGAAGGCGAAGTGTCCAAGGAATGCTCGCGGCAGATGAAGCGCGAGCCGTCGGGCTTCTTTGTTCCAAATGAACTTCTAACGCGATCCCTGGTAGCGGGAACTCCCACGCTTGGCGGGCACCTCGTGCCGACGCAGTTGTGGTCCTCGGATATTATCACCATCCTCAAAAACCGCTGCTTTGCCGCCGCCCTCGGGGCGAAGATCCTGCCGGGGTTGACGGCGAACGTTACCATCCCGCGCCAGACGGCGAGCACAACCGCCACTTGGCTTCCGGAAACTGGAACGGTTACGGCATCTGCCGTTGCGGTGGACCAGATTACTTTGACCCCGCACGCCATTTGCTCAATGAGCATTTACAGCAAGCAGTTGCTCATGCAGTCCGGCGAAACGGGCGGGCAAATTGAGGACATTCTGCGCGGGGACCATTGGACGAACCTCGCAATCGCGATTGACGCCGCTGCCCTAGCCGGGGCGGGCGGGGACGAGCCGACGGGTATCATCGGCAGCGCCGGGACGACTCTCACGGTTGACGCCGTGCCGACCTTCGAAACCGTTTTGCAGATGGAGGAAACGCTGGCGCTCGCCAACGCAGACAGCGGAAATCTTAGCTATTTGGTTAACCCGGAAATCAGAACCGTTTTCAAAAAGACGCCCGTCACGACGCTGGCCGGTAGTCCTATGGTCTGGTCGCCGGGTCCGAACGGGTCCGGCTTGCTCAATATGTATCGAGCTGAGGCCACAAACCAGTTGGCCAGAAATCTCACCAGCGGCACCTTAACGACCTGCACCAGCTCCATGATTTTTGGGGCTTGGGACCAGTTGTATATTGCCATGTTCGGCGCTTCGGAATGGTCCGTGGACCCGTACACCTTGGCTACCACCAGGCAGTTGCGTTGCTTCTCGACCAACTACGCAGACGTTGCGCTGCGGCAGAAATCGGCCTTTGTTGTGGCCCAAGGTTGCCTCGCTGCTGCAGCGGAATAGCCGCAAACACTTTCCGCTTGGGTTCCTTTTCTCCCCAGGCGGACGCCGGGACTTACCAACCCGGCGGGCGCGCGGCTTGTTGGTTAGCTGACGCGCCACTCATAGGGACGCCCTCGCCGGTCGCACGGCGGGGGCGTTTTATTTTCCCCTTGGGTTTAGTCTGTGGCCCTTGCGGCGGTGGGCCGCAATGGCAATCTGCCGCCGTTGCTTCCTGAAATTCTCGTTCCTCATCGCAGACGACCGCATGCGACCCTGGCTAAACGCATAAATTTGCGCGACGTATTTTGAAATCGCCTGGCGGGTAATTCCAAGGTGTTCGGCGAGCCTCGCCGCCGTGCTCCCCGGGCAACATTGCGGGCGGAGCAACAACGCCAACGCCCAGGCTTTGCAGCCGGCAGACGATACGCAGCTGCTGTCGGCAATCCATGCGGCAATCTCACCGAGGAAGTCGGCGGCCGAAGATAGGGCCTGCTTGCGGTCTGGCTCTGGCGCCGCCAGCCCTAAATTATGGTCATGCTCGTCGGCAGTCGGCGGGTCAATGAGTAGGACTTTTTCGTCATGCTCGTAACCGATATTGCCTTGGTCCTTATGATGGCCGTGCCGTTGGACGTTAGCGGAAAACAGATCAGGTTTTGGCCAGCGGATGCCCGTTTTGGTGATTAACATTCACCCCAGAGCGGTTTGGCAACGCAAGAACGCGCTGCGATTTACCCCCATCCAATCTACCTGCCCACCCCAACAAAACGCGTCCTGGGGCAAACGGTGAAGCCCCAGAGAGGGTCTAAGGCTTCAATTTGAGCAAGTCGTCTGTTCTGGTATTCCTGTAGAGGCTCCCGGGCCGGCGCAGCATGACGCCCTCACCCTTACGCGCAACCTCTTGCCGCATGTATGCCCGGGCATCGTCGGCAGACTCGACACGCCAGAACGGCGCCACAATCACGCTACCACCGCATTGGAGGCTCCGCATAATCTCAATCCCCGTCTCTGCAATGGTGCCGGGCACATCGAACACCACAATGAACAAGTCCTGCCAGCGACCAGAGGCAACCGCCTTATGCACATCGTCGGCGGTAAAGCCGTATCCAAGCCAAAGCTCACAGTCTAACGGGAAGGAAGGAAGCCCAGCCGTGAAGCTGGCCGGCGCATGGTAGTCGTTACCCTGCCTGCTGAGAAGACGTTGCCCATCCCAATACGCCCGCCAGCCGTCAAACTTTGGGGAACACCACCAGCCGGACACGTTTTGGCCCTGCCAATAGTTGCCGTGCAGAAGTGGAGGCGGGTAGTTCATTTTAGAAGCGGCCCCAGCCCGGTTAGAGCCGGGGCCGTGAGCGGCGTCTCAGGTCCTATGAGCCAACAGGCTCGCCGGCAATCTTCCCGCCGTCCAGGGCGCGAAGCAGTACCACCTCAAACAGCAGCGACCGAGCCTGAACCCTGCTGAGGTTGAACTTCGCCCCGATGCGCTGCGCGAGCCGATCCATTCTGCGGGATAGCTTCACTGGCAGATCGAAGCGCGACAGGGGAAGTTGCCGCGCTGCTGCGCTCCGCCAGAATGCGGCAGCGGATTTGAGGGCCTTGGAATTGAGAGCGGCAAGGGCCGCGCCTTGGATTTGCATTGCGTTTTTCATTGTCTGTAACAAAAAGTGCAGTTGTGAATGAAGGCTGTAACCTTATCCGGGAGCGGCATCACCCGCTTTCCGTATCGCTCACAACTGCACTTATCGTTTCTCGTTTCGCCCCCGGATTGATAGTCCGGCACAAGAACTGGCGGCAGTCTGTTACAGCAGACTGCGAGGCGATTATGCGCCGACGCCCGGGGGATGCAAGAGGTTTTTGAAGTCCAGGCGTTGCTCCCTGAAAGTGCGCAAAATTTTGCCCACTCAGCCTCCACCGTCTGGGACGCGAACCGACCTAGTCGCCAATGGCGACAAGGTTGACACCCCTTGAATAGTGTGTACGCTAATCAAGTGAAACCTAAAGGAACGCACGGCGGCCATCGCCCTGGAGCAGGCCGAAAACGGAGGCTGACGACCGGCATGGCGCTGACCATTCGCCTTGAGTTATCATTGTTGCAGGAACTCGCCAAGCTCGCCAGCGCAAGGCGCATTGGGATTCGGGAGATCGTCGTTGACCTGCTACGCGAACATTGTGGCCTTCCGGCGATACCGAGAAAACCGCACGCGCCACAAACCATCCGAGCGGTGAATACCTGGTTGCAGATAAAGGGTTGAGCCGCGCCAGACCCTCTGTAAGTGGCACTGGCTGGCGCTATAACCGGTTTTGTTGGTGGAGGTGGTAGGGAAAGACAGGAAATGCAGGCATTGCGGTTTGGTGCTTTCCAACCTTTCCCAGAAATCTGGAAAAGGTTTAGATACTCACAGGCAACTCGCCAAAGTTGCAGGAGTCTCGGGTCGTCAGAAATCTGACAAACCGACAGACACCAAGAAGGAACTGGCCAAGACCGCAGGTGTACCCGCAAACCAAAATCTGTTTCACAGAATTCTGTGAAACAAACTCCAATAGACACTCAAAAGGAACTGGCCAAGACCGCAGGAGTCTCCCACGATACGATTGCCCGACGAAGCCGCCAGAGCCCGCAAGACTGGCCCCCATTCGCCGCAGGAACGACTTTGACGAGGGGGCCGCATGGACGACACCCACCGGGGCAAACGCCTGTTACAGATGCCCCAGGAAGCGCCGGGAGGGCGAGGGAAGGGGATTGACACGCCGCCCGGGCGAATGAGATAATGACTCACATGCAAAGTTTCCTGAATATTCCTGAATGGAAACCGGCAATAATTGTCTTTTCCTGTCCAGTGGTGTCAAAGTGTGAATAGCGTTGCAACCATTGATTCTATTGAGTGCCGTGCATTTATTGGTGTTTATGGTAAGTGGGCTAAAAGAGTTCAAATCTCACCGCCCCGACCATTTTTCCTTCGGACCTGCGGTTGATCGAAACCAGTCGCCGACAAATGGCATCGCTTGCTTAGTTTATGCTGAAGCTTGTTATCCTTAGTGCGGGAATGACGGGGCGGGCGCAGGAATTGAAAGCGGACAAGACCACGATTGGCCGCGTCGAAGACAATGCCTTCTCCATCGCCGAACCCTCCGTCTCGAGCCACCACTGCGAGGTGCTCTTGCGCGGCAGCGACGTAGTGGTCCGCGACCTCGATTCCACCAATGGCACCTTCATCGGGGGCGAGAAGATCACAGAGAAGGTTCTCAAGCCCGGGCAGATCCTGCGGTTGGGCCAGGTGGAAATGCGCCTCGAATCCGATGCCGCCGGCGCCCCGCCGAAGAAGCAGTTTGACCGCACCACGGTTATCGCGGGCGGGGTGAAGCTGACCGAGCTGGAGGAAGGCGCGCACGGCGCGGGCTTTGACAGCCAGGGCGCCGGCTTCTCGAAGAAGGACAACCGGGTCAATCAATTCTTCATTGTCCTGGGGGTAGTGCTGGGCCTGGTGATTGCCGGCCTGCTGATTTACATCGCCTCGACGATCAAGAAATAGCGGTCTGGCTGAAGGCGCCGGCCCCCGCGATTGCCACACGGTTGGGTTCTCAACCTGAAGGGTCTTGGCTGGTCTCCGGAGGCTTCCTGAATAACCCGATGGGCGCGCAAGCCTCCGCGGCGCAACGAGCGCCAGTCTGCTCGCCCCGTCAACGGCGGGCGGCGCGCTTCCGGGGTTTGGCGGATCGGGCCAGCCGTCCTCGCACCTGCTGCCGGATCTTGCCAATCTGGCCGGCCAGGTTCTGCTCGACGTGTTCCCGCCACACGAACCGGCAGGGACAGTCCTTATTCGGGCACTTCTCCAAGCGGGCTAGTTGCTTCCGCCGCTCCCGCACCAGGTTGCTAAGCCTGGCCAGTTCAGCTTCCAGCTTCGTAGACGCTCGCAGTGTCCCATTTGTTTTCATCAATCTGAGAAACTATAGTAGCGTGTCCGGCGGCAATTGTCATCTCAATCGGTGTGGTTTTTTGCGCCGCCGGGTTTGTGGCCGCCGCGGGCCAACGATCCGCGCCAGCTCCGGATGACCGGCGTAGCGGCGGCTCGTCAGAGCGCCGCTGACCTTCAAGGGGCATAATCAGGGCCCGCGTGGGTGCTCGCCCTCCCGAGACCGGAGGCCTCTCAGCTCAATCCCATCGCAGCCTTGGCGAAGACAGATCGTCTGTCACCCCGGAGCCTGATCCTTCCGGCGACCCAATCCCACCCGATGTACGTCTGCGTCATGGACCGCCAGGGCAGGAAACTGGTCCGCGACAACGTCAAGGACAACGACTTCGCCTGCTTCCTCAAACTCATCAAACCCTGCCGCCACGACCTGACCGTCTGCGCCGAATGCCTGTTCGGCTGGTACTGGCTGGCGGCGTCTGATCGCCGCGCTGGCAGGTCCGGTGCGGCTCGCGCTACGCCAAACCCGATTGAGCCCGAATAGGTGTCTAGCCGGACTCCCCAGCCCGAGCTGCCTAACTGAAAACCAAGCCGGAGTTCCCGCTTCGAGGACTGCTAAACGGAAGCACAAAAACCTTCCGCAAAAATCACTGTTGCCTATTGACGGCGCGGGCTTGATAGGCGTTAGACCGTAACGGCCAAATGCTGTGCTTTGCTCCAATCATCAAGCTCATAAAACCACATCAAGTTCGCAACGACATCGCGTGGAGACTCGACCTCTAACTGCTTGCCATCTCGTCCGCACTCAACTCTGACTGTCATCATGACCCTGTCCCCATCCAAACGCTGGACCGCTGGCACGAAGAAGCAGCGATACTGCACACCAATCGTTTGGTCGAACGGACGGAGCTGCAACGCCCGCTTGAGCGCTAAGTATCCGTCTCGACTGATACCGATCCTAAATCGCTTCCGCTCGCTGCCACGCTCAAGTTGAACGAACCCAAAGTAGTGCCCGCCTTCTTCTCGGGCATCTACGATCTCTGGCATTCCCTCGTGGTTATCACGCATGGCATGTAATGCGGTCTAAAGATGCGAGTCAGTGGCGGTGGGGCAGAGGCGTCCGGAATCGGACTGAAGCGGAATCCCGCCGTCCACTGTACTCGCCGGGTTAGCCAGTGCCGTACCTCTCATTGGACTGTGAAGTTACGCACCCACCCCGACCGTGAGATTTCGCAAATCCGCTTAAGCGCCTTTGGCGGACTGCGCCTGTCGTAGCTGTATGTCACCCAGTTCGTCCCCTGACGCAAGCTAACGAGGACAAGGTCGTCGAAGGGCGGTGCTGTATTCGTTGCGGGCAGCTCGCGAATAAGAGCTATCGTCTCTTTGAGCTGCGCTTCCGACATCGGGGGATATCGGTGTCGTGAGCCTGAATACCCAGGATAACCGTCTCCATACCAGCTCTGCTTGCCAGTGTCTGATAACCAGTACTTCAATACCGTATAGCTGCGAGTCACGCGTCCGCTCCCGCTCTCGCGCCAGGATAAGCCGTAGCCCTCAAACTCAGTCAGCGCCAAGAGGTGCCCCGTGTGCTCAGCCACATTGGTCTGCGCGTGTAGGAAGTGCTGGAACACCTCGGCTGGCGTGCTCATTAAATCACTGCTTTGCGAGTACCTGGAGTAATCCGGCGTTGCTGGCTGGCCACTAGCCCCTGCCCCCCCGAGGATGCAGCAAACGAACATGAGGAATATGAGGCGCATTGGTTTACTGGCTAACCTGAAGCAGTGTATCCGCCGTGCCGGCTGGCGACAAGCGCACAAATTGCCCTGACCGTGATGGCCGGCATGGCCGATACACTGCCGTTGAACTGAACCGCTGAACCCACGACTCCCGGACTATAGGGGAAAGTAAGCGGCGGGGGCTTGTCCCCAAACCAGGGGACAGGGCCGGAGGGGCGATGGGGTGAACGTCGAACACTGAACGCCGAACATCGAACACTGAACCGAAAAGAGGGAGCAGCAGGATGAAGGCGGATTATGACCTGGAAGAGCGGCTGCTGGAATACGCCGCGAGAATCATTCGACTGGTGGAACGGTTGCCCGATAGCCGGGCAGTTCGAGGTTCGAGGTTCGGCGTTGGATGTTCGACGTTCCTCTTCCCGTGGCAGGCGGATACCTGCAAGCTCTGGTGCCCCAAGCGGCCACCCGGGCATCCTCGCGGCAACTGAGCCAAGTTGGCACAGTGGGGTCAGGGAGGAACACAAGCCCTGTGAACCTAAACGCCGCAGTTGGAAGTGAACAACCAAGGCGCGAAGA
>CAZDOO010000044.1:0-44420 GCA_964507045.1 uncultured Verrucomicrobiota bacterium
ACCCCAGTGGCTTACCATGACCCGCTCTTTTTGCAGAACCTTTATGACACTACCGCCGCGCACGACGGGTGCGCCCCGGTTTATTTCAGGAAAGTGAGATACGCGGCCGCGGCGGGCGTCTTCCCATTTCGCCCTTTGGGGAGGAAACCAGCCATGCTAGCTTGAGCCCATGCGAAAGATCCTGATCATCCTGCTCGGGGCAACGATGGCCGCCGGCCGGCTTGCGGCGGCCACCAACCCGATCGGCGGCGCCGCCAGCCCGGCCCCCGCCGTCGCGCCTGGGACAGGGGATCAGATCGAGAAGGAGTTTAAGCAGCTGATGGCCGAGGATGACGCAGCCCAGGCCGAAGTGGACCAATGGATCCAGGACAATGACGCCGCGGCGGCCAGAGGCGCCGCCGTGCCAAGCGCCGACCTGCAGCGGCGTATTCGCGACCGCTTCAAACCGATCCGCCAGGCCTATGAAGAGTTCCTCCAGCGCCACCCCGACCACGCCCGCGCCCATATTGCCTACGGCAGCTTCCTGGGCGACCTCCACGACGATGCGGGCGCGCGGGAGCATTGGGAAAAGGCGCTGGCACTCAATCCCAAAGACCCGGCCGCCTACAACAATCTCGCCAACCTTTACAGCCAGACCGGCCCCGTCCCAAAGGCCTTCGAGTTCTACGAAAAGGCCATCGCGCTCAATCCGCGGGAGCCGCTCTACTATCGCAACCTCGGCGACGTCGCCTACCTGTTCCGCACCAACGCCATGGGATACTACGCCATCAGCGAACAGCAGGTTTACGACAAAGTGCTCGGCCTCTACAACCAAGCCCTCAAATTTGACCCCACCGACTTCCCGCTCGCGTCGGATGCCGCGCAGATTTACTACGGAATCAAGCCCTTGCGCCTCGACGACGCCCTGAAAGCGTGGACGAATGCGCTGGCGCTGGCCCATGACGACATCGAGCGCCAAGGCGTGTACTTGCACTTCGCCCGCCTCAAACTACAAGCCGACCGCTTCCCCGAAGTCCGCGCCCATCTCAACGCGGTTACGAATGACATGTACGCGGCGTTGAAGCAGCGCCTGGTGCGCAACCTGGAAGCGGCGGAGCAGAAAGCCAAGGAAACCAACGCCGCACCGGCAGCTCCAGCCCGGGAGGGTGCGCAGCCGGTGAGCCGCTGATTCGCCGGGCCACCCGCCAGGCTTCGCGGGGACGATTCTGCCGGGTCAGCTACAGCCGAAACTGGCTCTTGGCCTCCAGGGACTTATGCAGGGCTTCCTTGACCGCGTCCAACCGGGCAGGCAGCTCGATGGGTTCGTTGGCATGGCGACTGGGGAAGTCGAGCTGGCGCTGGTGATACTTCACCTTCATCTCGACGAACTTCAGCCCGTGGGCGGTTGAGATCACCACAACCCGCTCGGATTTGTCTATCTTGCCGGCCTTGAGCAGCTTGAGGAGCACCGCCAGCGCGACGCCCGTGTGCGGGCAGTTGAACATCCCGGTGCGATCGCCCAGCGCGGCCGCGTCGGCCAACTCTTCCTCGGTGGCCTGCTCGACGACGCCGTTGAACTGCTTGAGGGTGCGGACGGCTTTCGCGAAGCTGACCGGGTTGCCGATCTGGATCGCGCTGGCCAGCGTCTTCTGGGCCTGGATGGGCTCGAAGACCTCGAAATTGCGCAGGTAGGAGAGGTAAAGCGGGTTGGCGCGCTGGGCCTGCGCCACCACGATGCGTGGCAGCTTCGCGATCAGCCCCAGGTCCTTCAGCATCAGCAATCCTTTGCCGAGGGCGGAAACGTTGCCCAGGTTGCCGCCGGGGATGATGATCACGTCGGGCACTTCCCAATCGAACTGCTGCACGATCTCGATGCCCACCGTCTTCTGGCCCTCCACGCGGAGCGAGTTCATCGAGTTGGCCAGGTAGAGCGTCGGGTCTTTGGTGATCTCCTGCACCAACTTCATGCAGCCGTCGAAGTCGGTGTCCAGGTAGAGCACCAGGGCGTCGTTGGAAACCGGCTGGATCAACTGCGCGATGGAGATCTTGCCGCGGGGCAGCAGCACCACGGATTGAATGCCGGCCGCCGCGCAATACGTCGCCAGCGCGGCTGAGGTATCGCCCGTCGAGGCGCACGCCACCGCCTTGATCGGCGCGCCTTCCGAGATCATCTGCTTGACCTGCGAGACCAGCACCGTCATGCCGAGGTCTTTGAACGACCCGCTGTGGGTGTTGCCGCACAGCTTGATCCAAAGATCGTCCACCCCGATGACCTTTCCGAAGCGCTCGGCCCAAAAGAGATTGGTGCCGCCCTCGTAGAGCGAGACGACGTTTTCGTCTTTGATCTGCGGCAGAATCCACTCCTTCTTGCCCCAAACGCCGGAGCCGTAGGGCCATGCGTTGCTCTTGTAACGGTCCTCGAAGAGCTTCATCCACGCCGCGGCCCCGCGCTTGGCCAGCGCCGCCGTGTCGTGCTGCACTTCCAGCAGCGAGCGGCATTGCTGGCACTGGTACACGATGGAGTTCAGCGGATAAGTGGCTCCGCATTGCGGGTTGATGCACTGAAACCAAGCTCGATAAGACATGTTAGTATTCTCTCGCTCGCCCCGGCGGCGACTGGCTCGCGCCGACAGCGGCTTATGTTATAGATGGATGGATAATGCCATCGGGAGCATCCTTTTCAAGGACGGAACGGCAGGCGGCTGAATCTCGCACTCGTCTGGGACTGGCCTCAGGCAGTTGATGGGCGGGCATCGTATTTACTATTCATTACGCCGCAACTGATCCCTGTACGCACTAGCTACTAACCATAACCCCCTGCATTCCCCCTGTATACCCATTGTAGGTTCCAAGCCGATAGATGGAGGTATTTCCCTGCGAAGCCTACATACTGGCAGCTAGGCCCGGCTGATGACGAAGATGGCGAGGTCGGCGTTGAGGTTCGGGTGGTCGAACACCTCGGCCTTGGCTTCGGTGTCCAGGGCGATGCGCCGATGCACTTGAATGTTTCGCTCGCGGCAGAAATCCTCGAAATCAGCGATGGTGAAGAAGCGGATGTTCGGCGTGTTATACCACTCGTAGTGCAGCACGCCCGCCGACTTCGGGGCGCGCCCGGTCTCGGCCAGCATTGTCCGGAGGCGGTGATAGCCGAAGTTGGGAATGCTTACGATGCAGGTCCGGCCAATGCGCACCATCTCGGTGAGCACCCCCTCCACGTCCTGCACCGCCTGCAAAGTCTGGGACAGGACCACGCAGTCAAACTGTCCGCTGCCAAAGACGCCCAGGCCCTTGTTCAAGTCGGCCTGAATCACGTCCAGGCCGCGGCTGATGCCGGTGAGAATCTTCTGCTCATCCAGCTCGACGCCGACCAGGCGGCGGTGGTTAGCCTCCCTCAGCCCGGCCAGAAACGTGCCGGAGCCGCAACCGAGATCCAGGACACTGGCGCCCGCGGGCACCAGCTCGGCAATGCGCTCATAGTCCAGCCGGTGCTGGTGGAAAATGCTGGTCGGCCCCTGCCCCTCGTCTCTGACAGCAGCGCGCCCGTTGGGCGCGGGAGCCAGTTGATCCAGGAAAGCCCGCGTCATCTCACCATACACTGGCAGGTCATTGGGCAGCAGAAAGGCGTCGTGGCCGCAATTGCTTTGCACATCGCAGTAGCTCACGGCCGCATTGTTGGCAATGAGCGCATTGACTATGTCGCGCGACTGGTCGGGCGGGAACAGCCAATCGCTGGAGAAGCTGACCACCAGCCAGCGGGCGCGCGTGTTGCGAAATGCCGCCGCCAGCTCCTCCGGCGTGCTGCCCAGGTCAAACAGGTCCATCGCCACCGAGAGTGTCAGGTAGCTGTTGGCGTCGAAGCGTTCGACGAACTTCGCACCCTGGTAGCCCAGATAGGAGCCGACCGAGAAGCGCTTCTCGAACTCGATGGCGACATCCCGCGGCTTGAGACGGTCAGCCTCGAACTTCTCCCGCATCGCCTCGCGTGAGAGATAGGTGATATGCCCAATCATGCGCGCCAGGGCCAGGCCGACTTTGGGACCTTCGGGCCGGTCGTAGTACTGGCCGCCGTGGAAGTGCGGGTCGCGCAGGATGGCGTTGCGCCCGACCACATCGAAGGCCAGCGCCTGGCTGGTCAGCCGGGCTGAGGTCGCCAGCGCGACCACCCCGTGCGCGCGGTCGGGATGCCGAATCGCCCAGGTCAGCGCCTGGTGCCCGCCGAGGGAGCCGCCCACCACCGCCAGCAACTGGCCAATGCCCAGTTGATCCAGCAAACGGCGCTGCACCTCCACCATGTCCCCGACGGTGACGGTGGGGAAGTTGCGGCCATAAGGCTTGCCGGTGGCGGGGTTGACGCTGCCGGGGCCGGTGGTGCCGCGACAGCCCCCCAGCAAGTTGGGACAGATGACGAAGTAGCGGCTGGTATCAATCGCCTTGCCCGGGCCGACGGCGATGTCCCACCAGCCCGGATCATCCTGCTCGTCATGGCGGGCCACGTGCGAATCGCCACTGATGGCATGGCAGACGAGGATGGCATTATCGCGCGCGGCGTTCAGCTCGCCATAGGTTTCGTAGGCGACCGTGACGCCATCAAGCTGGCCGCCCAGTTCCAACGCCAGCGGCTGGCTCAGCCTGGCGGACTGCGCGTAACGCAGCGGCTTGGCGTGCCGTGCGGTGTCGGTGCTCTCAAACGGGTTTTGACTCACGCAGGACATTCTGGCCCACGCCGCGCCGATTTGCAATCTGACGTGCGCCCGCCGGGTCTCACTTCTGCGAGGCCTTCAGCGCCTGGTCAATGTCGGCCTGGATGTCCTCGACATTCTCAATGCCAATCGAGAGCCGCACATAGTCCGCCGTGACTCCCGTCGCCGCCTGTTCCGCCGCGCTCAACTGCTGGTGGGTGGTGGACGCGGGATGAATCACCAGGCTCTTGGCATCGCCGATGTTGGCCAGGTGCGAGAGCAGCTTAACCGAGTTGATGAACTTTCGGCCCGCTTCCAAGCCGCCCTTGATGCCAAAGCCGAGGATGCCGCCAAAGCCCTGCTTCAGATACCTGGCCGCCACCTGGTGGTTCGGGTTATCCGGCAGGCCGGGATAGACCACCCAGCTCACCAGCGGATGCTTCTTGAGCCACTTCGCCACCGCCAGCGCATTCTCCGAATGCTGTCGCTGCCGCAGCGGCAACGTCTCCAGCCCTTGCAGCAAGAGGAAGGCGTTGAAGGGACTGAGGCAAGCCCCGAGGTCGCGCAGCAGTTGCACCCGGGCCTTGATGATAAAGGCCACGTTGCCCAGACCCGGGAAGTTGTTGAACACATCCCAGAACTTCAGCCCGTGGTAGCTCGGGTCCGGGTCCGTGAACTCCGGAAACTTGCCGTTGTTCCATTTGAACTTGCCCGAATCCACGATCACCCCGCCGATCGAGTTGCCGTGGCCCCCAATATACTTCGTCGCCGAAGCGACAATGATGTCCGCGCCATAGTCAATGGGCCGCACCAGGCCCACAGCAATGGTGTTGTCCACCACCAGCGGCACGCCGGTTTCGTGGGCAATCGCTGCCAGGGCCTCAAAGTTCGGCACGTCCAGCTTCGGATTGCCGATGGTCTCCGCATAGATGGCCCGGGTCTTCGCCGTAATCGCCTGGCGGAACGCCTCCGGCTGCTGCGAGTCCACGAACTTCACCGTGCGGCCCAGCTTCGGCAGCATGTAATGGAAAAGCTGGTAGGTGCCCCCGTAAAGGTTGTTAGCCGACACAATCTCGTCGCCCAACCGGGTGATATTGAGCAGTGCCAGGGTTGCCGCCGCCATGCCCGACGACACCGCCAGCGCGCCCGTGCCCCCCTCGATCGCGGCGATGCGCTGCTCGAACACATCGGTGGTCGGGTTCATCATCCGCGTGTAGATGTTCCCGAACTCCTTCAGCGCGAAGAGATTTGCCGCGTGGTCGGAATCCTTGAAGACAAACGACGTGGTCTGATAAATGGGCACGACTCGCGCCCCGGTAGTGGGATCGGGCACTTGGCCGGCATGCAGCGCCAGCGTGCTGAGGTTTCTGGATGAGATGCTCATAGGCTTTGAGTATAGTAATGGCTGATTCTGTTTAATCAAGGCCGCCCCCGCCATCGGACAGCAGCCGTTTCCTCTTGCCCTCTTGGCCCGCCGGTGGCGCCACCAAAGCCGCGCGACCAAAAGCTTGCCGCAGCCGGAGAAAACAGGAAAATGGGGCGAATGGAATAGTTGGGATTGGTCGCTTAACTCGCTAACCCAAGCGTGTGGGTCACGCTAAACCAGGACCGAACGAATGATCGCACTGCCTGCACCGCCGGCGGAAGCCGGAGTATTATCGTCCTGCCTTTCTGTTGTCATGCCGGCATACAACGAGGCGGCAATGGTGGGCGAGATTCTCAGAAAGGTTCTTGGGCAGGCGCTGGTCGCGGAAGTGATCGTAGTGGACGACGGCTCAACCGACGGCACATGGGAAGAGTTGCAGCAGTTGAGCAAACAGGATGGTCGCATCAAGCTGTTCCGGCACGAGAGAAACCAGGGCAAAGGCGCGGCGTTGCACACGGGTTTTGCCCATGCCGTGGCCCCGGTCGTGGTGGTGCAGGACGCCGACCTGGAGTATGACCCGCAAGATTACCCGGTCCTGGCGCGGCCGATTCTCGAGGGCAAAGCGGACATCGTGTTTGGATCACGCTTTATGGGTGCCGGGGCGCACCGCGTCCTCTACTTCTGGCACTATGTGGGCAACCGCCTGCTAACCACCCTGTCCAACATGTGCACCAACATCAACCTGACGGACATGGAGGTCGGTTATAAGGCATTTCGGCGTGAGATCATTCAGGGCATCCGGATGGTGGAAAACCGGTTTGGGTTTGAGCCGGAGGTGATTGCCAAGGTGTGCCGGATCAAAGGTGTGAGGATCTATGAAGTGCCTGTTTCCTACTACGGCCGCACGTATGCCGAGGGCAAGAAGGCTAACTGGCGCGACGGCTTGAGCGCGTTGCGTTGCATTCTCAAGTACAATTTGTGGAAGCGGGACGACAGTTAACCCGGTCCCTTATCCCGCAACTCTCGCTTCTGCCCGCTCCGCATGCCGACAAGAAACTGGAAATCTCTGGTGGCGCCGCTGCTGCTCGCTTTGCTGACAGCGGTGGCCTACCTGCCAGTGCGCCACTGCGGCTTCATCTGGGACGACGATGACTACATTACCCGGAACGAAACTCTGCGGGATGGGGCAGGGTTGGGACGGATCTGGTCTGAGGTGGGAGCGGTGCCGCAATACTATCCGTTGGTTCACACTACGTTCTGGCTGGAATACCATCTGTGGGGGCTCAATCCGCTGGGGTATCACTTGGTCAACGTGGTTTGCCATGCGCTAGCGGTCATATTGCTTTGGCGGCTGGTCGGGGCGCTAGGATTGCCTGGGGCATGGCTGGCGGCGGCAATCTTTGCGACTCACCCGGTATGCGTGGAGTCTGTCGCCTGGGTCACAGAGCGTAAGAATGTCTTGTGCGGGGTATTCTACTTCGGGGCGGCGCTGGCCTATCTGCGATTCTCGGCGCTGCGTGGCGGAACTGAGGGTGGCGGCGCAGAGCACGGAGGGCGGCACCGCCGTTGGCTGTGGTATCTGACTGCCTTCGCCTTGTTTGGGTTGGCAATGCTGAGTAAGACGGTGGCGTGTTCTTTGCCCGCAGCGCTGCTGCTGGTCGAGTGGTGGCGGGAAGGGCGGGTGCGCCGAAGGACAGTGTGGCCGCTGACGCCCTTCTTTGCCCTGGGTGTCGGATTAGGCCTTTTGACCGTGCATATAGAACGACACTTCGTCGGGGCTCAAGGTGCGGACTGGTCATTGACGTTCGCCCAGCGCTGCCTGGTTGCTGGGCGCGCGGTGTGGTTCTATGCGGGGAAACTGGTGTTTCCGGCAAACCTGACGTTCATCTACCCGCGGTGGGACCCGCAACCGGGCGTTTGGTGGCAATGGCTGTTTCCGGCGGCGGCGGTTGGAGTGGTGGCAGTGTTGTGGGTGGCGCGGCGGCGGATTGGCCGGGGACCGCTGGTAGCGGTGCTGTTCTTTGGCGGGACTCTGTTCCCGGCGCTGGGCTTCGTAAACGTCTATCCGATGCGCTATTCGTTCGTGGCGGATCATTTTCAATACCTGGCGGCTGTGGGGCTAATAGTGCTGGCCGCAACGGCGGCAACTCGCCTGCCGAAAGGAGTTCGAATCGGTTTGCTGGTCTTGCCCGTGGTGCTGGGGGCGCTGACGTGGCGGCAAATTGAGGCCTATCGCAATCTCGAGACGCTTTGGCGCGACACGCTGGCTAAGAATCCCTACTGCTGGCTGGCACACAACAACCTGGGCGTGGTCTTGGAGCAGCAGGGGAAGCCGGACGAGGCAGAGGCAGAATTCCGCACCGCCCTTGAGTTGAAACCGACCTTTGCCGAAGCGCTCAACAGTCTTGGGGGCCATTTGGCCGGCAGCGGGAGGGTCGAGGAGGGGATGAATTACTGCCGCAAGGCGCTGGAGATCAACCCGGTCTATGTGAACGCGCTTTACAATCTGGGCAATGCGTTAGCTGGCCAGCAGCGCTTCGCTGAGGCCATTCCCTATTATGAGGCGGCACTGCGCCTCAAGCCCCGCGATTACGAGGCCCGGAGCAATTTGGGCAACACGCTGGCCAAGACGGGCCGCATGGACGAAGCGTTGGCGCAACACCGGTTGGCCTGGCAGAGCAGACCAGAAGACGCGAGGCTTTGCCGAAATCTGGCGGCTGCTCTCACCGGCCGGGGCGAGTTGGACGAGGCCATCGGGCTCTACCAACAAGCGCTGGGCCGGCAGCCAAGCGACCCCAGCCTGCGGTACGAGTTAGGGCTGGCGCTCGCGCTTCAGGAACGCTGGGAGGAAGCCAGCGAGCAGTACACGCTAGCGCTGCGCTTTAACGCCAATAGCGCCGAAGTCCACTATAACCTGGGCTATGCCTTGCGGCGGCAAGGGCGGCTGGAAGAGGCGGGGATGCAGTTCCGCGCGGCGTTGCGCCTACAGCCGGAATTCCCCCTGGCGCACTACAACCTGGGCTGTGTGCTGGCGGACCAGGGCCGCCGGGAAGAAGCCGTGGCTCACCTGACCGAGGCTCTGCGCCTCAACCCGGATTACTCAGAAGCCAGGGAGAAGCTGCGGGCCCAGGGCGGACCGGTCCCAGAATAAGCAATGAACGCACTAGCCACAGTCGGCGCTCTGTGTTTGGATTGCGCTTGAACGTCGGCTCCCGCATGTCTAAGCTGTCATCGCCACAACCGAGTAGCTGGCCTCACGTTATCCAGGGCCGCCGCAGCTTATCGCGCTTCCTTTCGCTGCCCGGTGTCGTTTGCCTGCTGCTGGCGCTGAGCACGCTGGCGGTCTTTTGGCCAGTCGTGGGTTGCGGCTTCCTTAACTACGATGACCCCTCGTATTTCTGGGACAACGACCATGTCCTGGGCGGATTGACGTGGCCCAACATCGTGTGGGCATTCCGCACCTTCGCGGCAAGCAACTGGCACCCGTTGACCTGGCTGTCGCATATGCTGGACGTCGAGTTGTTTGGCAGAACCCCAACCGTTCCGCACTGCGTCAACCTGGCACTTCATATCGCCAATAGCTGGCTGCTGTTTCTGCTGCTGCGGCGGATGACGGCCGCCCACTGGCGTAGCGCACTGGTGGCCGCCTTGTTCGCCCTCCACCCGCTCCATGTGGAGTCGGTGGCCTGGGTCGCTGAGCGCAAGGATGTCTTGAGCACTTTCTTTGGGCTGCTTTGCCTTTGGGCGTATGCCCGCTTCGCGGAATGCAGAATGCAGAATGCAGAATGCAGAAATCAGGAGGCGGCAGCCAGCGTCACGCAACACGCAACACACAACACCCCTCACACATCCATCCTCCATCCTCCATCCTCGATCTTCTATTTGCTCTCCCTGCTGTTCTTCGCACTGGGCCTGATGAGCAAGCCTATGCTCGTGACGCTGCCTTTGGTCATGCTACTGCTGGACTATTGGCCGCTGCGGCGCTTCGAACCATTAAATATCAACCAGCAGCTATCAGCTATCGGGCGCCTGCTGTGGGAGAAGGCGCCTTTCCTCCTGCTGAGTGCAGCCTCCTCGGTGGTCACTGTGTTGGCCCAGCGGACAGCCATAACGCCAGTCGCCGCGCTCTCGTTACCGGCCCGCTTCGCCAACACGTTCGTTTCCTACGCCCGGTATTTGGGCAAAACCATCTGGCCGGTGGATCTGGCATTGCCCTATCCGCATCCAGGGACCTGGCCGCTGATCCAGGTGTTGATGGCCGGCATGCTGGTCGGAGCTTTGTGCCTCGCCGCACTGTTGGCGGCTCGCTGGATACCCTTCCTGTTGACGGGATGGTTCTGGTTTTTGGGCATGTTGGTTCCGGTCATCGGCGTGGTTCAAGTGGGGCTTCAATCCATGGCCGATCGCTACACTTACATGCCGCTCATCGGGTTGTTCATCATTGTGGCCTGGGGCGCGGTGGAGGTCTTGGCCCACTGGCGCCTGCCAAAGGGCGCGGTCGGGGCCACGATCGCTGCCGGGCTGGTTTTGTGCGGCCTGCTGGCACGGCACCAAGCCGGCTATTGGCGCAAGGGCGAGCGCCTCTTTCGCCACGCGGCAGCGGTGACTAAAGACAACTTCGTCGCGCTCAATCTCATTGGTATCTCGCTGGAGAAGGAGAGGCGGCTGGACGAAGCCATTGAATGCTACCGCAGCGCGATCCGCATGAAACCCACCTATGCCGACGCCCAGTTTAATTTGGGCAACGCGCTGATCGCCCGAGGGCAATACACTGAGGCGATCGCCTCGTTCGAAGCCACTCTCCGCCTCGTACCCTGGTATTACGAAGCGCGCAATAACCTGGCCAACACGCTGCTCAAACTGGGCAGGTCCGACGAGGCAGTTACGCAGTACCAACTGGCGCTGGAGCAAGCGCCTGATGGCGGCCGGATTCATGAGAACCTTGCCGCCATACTGGCCGCGCGAGGCAAGCTGGAGGAAGCTATAGGGCACTACCGCCAGGCGCTGGCACTGCGACCGGATAACGCCGGCACTCATTACGCGCTCGGCCTTGCGCTGGCTCTGCGGGGAAAGTGGAATGAGGCCATAGAGCAATACACCGAGACCCTGCGCCTGGCCCCAGGCAACGCAGAGGCGCAGTACAATCTGGGCTACGCGCTCAGAGTGCAAAAACAGCTTGATGAAGCGATGGCGCACTTAGGTGAGGCCTTGCGGCTCAAGCCCGACTTTCCTCTAGCGCATTATAACCTGGGTTGCGTGCTCGCCGACAAGGGCCGGCCTGCGGAGGCGACCGCCCATCTGCGCGAGGCGGTGCGGCTTCAACCCGACTACCCGGCGGCGAAGCAAAAGCTGCGGGAACTGGGGGCTCAGGGATTGGATTGAGCCAAGCCCTCCCGGCGGACACAGCCGAAAGCATGAACCGCCTGCAGAACATTGTATTCGTTGGTTGAAGGATTGTTTAGATTAAAGCCGGCTTTCCTAGGCTTATGGTTCAAGCATCGCACCAACCGCAACGACGTGACCCGCCCACCGGTGACCAAAGCGGTCAGCGCTTGGCCCGGGCGCTGCCACCCGCCGCTTGGGTTTGCCTGGTGCTGGCCGCGGTGGTGCTGTTGGTCTTCTGGCCCGCGGTGGGCTGCGACTTCACCAACTTCGACGATCCGGCCTACTTCTCGGAAAACCCCCATGTCCTGGGCGGTCTGAACTGGTTAAACGTGAAGTGGGCGCTGCGGACAACGGACAATTGCAGTTGGTATCCAGTGACCTGGCTGTCGTTCCTGCTGGATGCCAGCCTGTTCGGCCGGGGCGCCGCCGGTCCGCACTTGATGAATGTCTTGTACCACGCCGCCAATACGGTGCTGGTATTTCTGCTGTTACGCCGGCTGACGGGCGCGTTGTGGCGCAGCGTCCTGATAGCGGCCCTGTTTGCCCTCCATCCGCTGCACGTTGAATCAGTGGCGTGGGTCGCCGAGCGCAAAGGCCTGCTGAGCGCGCTGTTTGGTTTGCTGACACTGGGGGCCTACGCCCGATACGTCGAGCAGGCCCAAGGCCAAAGTCTGAAGGCCAAAGTCTGGTACGGTCTGGCGCTGGTTGGGTTCGCACTGGGCCTGATGAGCAAGCCGATGCTGGTGAATCTGCCATTCGCAATGTTCCTGCTGGATTACTGGCCGCTGCGGCGGCTGGAAAACAAGAGCCCAGCAGAGCGCCGCTTGCTCTGGCTAAGGCTAGTATTGGAGAAGACCCCCTTCCTTCTTCTCAGCTTGGCTTCCAGCATCATCACGGTCTGGGTGCACAAGGAGTATGAGGCGCTGGTGCCATTGGCCAACGCTTCAGTCGCCACCCGGCTCCAGAGCGCAGTCGTTTCCTGTGCACAGTATCTGGGCAAGGCCGTTTGGCCTGTGAGGCTGGCGCTGCCCTATCCGTATGCAGGCCAAGTGCCCTTGAGCCTGAGTATTCTGGGGCTGGCACTGGTCACTAGCTTGAGTCTCGCCGCCTTCTTGCTGAAGGGGCGTCGCCCCTACTTCCTGGTGGGTTGGTTTTGGTACTTAGTCATGCTGGTTCCGGTGCTCGGGCTAATCCAATGGGGTTCCCAAGCGATGGCAGACCGCTTCACTTATGTGCCGCTGCTCGGTCTATTCCTGCTGGCAGTCTGGGCTGCCGCCGAACCGCGGATCTGTCGGCGGGTGCCGCGCTGGGCACGAGTTGGGGTGGCGCTGCTGGTGCTGGGGGCTTGCACTTTGCGGACTCAGGACCAACTGCGTTATTGGCGGAATAGCGAGAGCCTCTTTCGGCACGCTCTGGTCGTAACCGGAGACAATCTCACTGCGCTGAACAATCTGGGGGCCTGGTTAACAGTCCAGAAGCGCCCCGCGGAAGCACTTGCGTTCCTCCGTCGGGCGCTACAAATGAATCCTGCCAACGCGGACACGTACTACAATCTAGGCAATGCTTTGGCCGCACAAGGCAGGTTTGACGAAGCAGCCACCAATTTCCAAGCTGCGGTAGCGCTCAAGCTGGACTACTACCAGGCGCGTAACAATCTGGCCAAGGCCTTGACGAAGTTGGGACGGCTCAGTGAAGCCAGCGAGCAGTATCAGCTGGCGCTCCAGCAGAGGCCTGACGATCCCATGCTCCACAAGAACCTTGCCGAGGCTCTCGGCGCCGGCGGGAACTTCGATGGGGCAACCGCCCAGTATCAGTCAGCGCTGGCCCTGAAACCTGGTGATGCGGACACCCATTACGCCCTCGGCATCGCGCTGGCAGTGCAGGGCAAATGGACGGAGGCTATTCACCATTACACCGAGACGCTCCGTTTGATGCCTGATCATCCCGAAGCGCATTACAATTTAGGATACGCCCTTAAAGTTCAGGGCAAGTTTGAGCAGGCAGCTAGGCACCTGCAAGAAGCTGTGCGGTTAAGGCCGGAATTCCCCTTGGCCCACTACAACCTGGGATGCGTGCTGGCCAGGCAAGGCCGCCGGAACGAGGCAGTGGCGCATCTCAAAGAGGCCTTGCGCCTCAAACCCGACTATGAGCAAGCCCGGAAGGAGTTAAAGGCGTTGCGGGCCACCTCGGAGCCTGAAAAATGAGGCCGCCGGCAGAACATCCTCCCGTCAGCGTGCCGCCCGCGACGCCGCCCACCGGCATGTGGCGACGGCTGGCGACCCACCCGGCCTTGGTTTCGGCTGTCCTGACCCTCGCCACGATCGGAGCCTTCTGGCCGGTCACCCGCGCCGAGTTCATCAACTACGACGACCCGCAGTACGTCACCGCCAATGCGCATGTCCTGACCGGGCTGAAGTGGGAGAACATAACTTGGGCCTTCGGCGCATTCTATGCCAGCAACTGGCACCCGCTGACGTGGTTGTCGCACATGTTGGATACCGAGGTGTTTGGAAAGGAAGCCGCCGGGCCTCACTGTGTCAACCTGGCATTGCATGTCGCCAACAGCCTGCTTCTATTCGGCTTGCTCCGGCGCATAACGGGTGCCCACTGGCGGAGCGCCTGGGTGGCCGGCCTCTTCGCGCTGCACCCGTTACACGTCGAATCGGTGGCGTGGATTTCAGAGCGCAAGGACGTGCTGAGCGCGTTCTTTGGATTGCTCGCGCTATGGGCGTATGGTCGCTTCGCAGAATGCAGAATGCAGAATGCAGAATGCAGAAGACCGGAGGCGGGAGCCAGCATCACGCAACACGCAACACGCAACACCCCTCACACCTCCATCCTCCAGCCTCCATCCGCGATCTTCTATCTTCTTTCCCTGCTGTTCTTCGCCTTGAGCCTGATGAGCAAGCCGATGCTGGTGACGCTGCCTTTGGTGCTGCTGTTGGTGGATTATTGGCCTCTCCAGCGCTTCGGGCCATCAACTCTCAACTCTCAACTCTCAACTTTTTGGCGGTTGGCGTGGGAGAAGACCCCCTTCCTCCTGCTGGCGGCGGCTTCGGCACTGGTAACCGTCCTGGCGCAGAGCAAAGCCCTTCAGCCACTGACCAACTTCTCATTGGGCGACCGGTTCGGCAATGCCGTGATTTCGTATGCCCGCTACCTAGGCAAGGCATTCTGGCCCGCCAGCCTGGCAATTCCCTATCCACTGTCCGAGCCATGGTCCGCCACAGAGGTGGCACTGGCTGCGTTGCTGATGATCGGCTTGTGCCTGAGTGCGATTTGGGCTAGCCGCCGATGGCCGTTCCTGTTCACCGGATGGTTTTGGTTCTTAGGCATGCTGATTCCTGTCATCGGTGTGGTCCAAGTGGGCAGCCAGGCCATGGCTGACCGCTACACTTACCTGCCGCTGATTGGAATCTTTATCGTGCTAGCTTGGGGCGCCGGCAAGACACAGGTCCGCTGGAAACTCGCGCCGAGGTTGGTGGGCCTGGCAGGAGCCTTGGCCCTTGCGGCCTGTGGCGTGCTGAGCTGGCGACAGGCCGGCTACTGGCACGACTACGAGCGCCTCTTCCGCCATGCCGCGGCGGTGACCAGCGACAACTTCATTGCGCTCGATAACATCGGGGTATCGCTTTTCGCGCGGGGTAGGCTCGGGGAAGCGATGGATTATTACCAACGGTCGCTGCGCATTCAGCCGAAAAACGCCCAGACGCTGAACAATGTCGGTGCGGTGTTGACACGCCAAGGGAAGGCCGAAGCGGAGGATTGGTACCACAAGGCGCTGGCCATTGACCCTGCCAACGTGGAAGCCCTCTACAACCTGGGCAACGCGATGGTGGCCCGCGAGCGGTTCGCTGAGGCCATCACATTTTTTGAAGCAGCGTTGAAGATGGACCCGGGCCATCTGGAGGCGCACAACAACCTCGGCAATGCGCTGGTCAAGGTCGGCCGGCTCGAGGAGGCGGCAAAGCATTACAGACTGGCCCTGCGACTCCAGCCCGAGAGCGCCCAGACACACAGAAACCTCGCAGCCCTCCTCATGACGCAGAGCAAGCACGATCAGGCTGTGGTGGAGTATGGGCTGGCGCTGGACCAATCACCCCAGGATGCCGTGGCCCACTACGGCCTGGGCCTGGCGCTGGCGCTGCAAGGTAAATGGGAGTCAGCCATCCAGCATTACACCGAGACCCTGCGCCTGACTCCCAACAACCCGGAAGCCGAATACAATCTGGGCTACGCCCTTCGGAGCCAAGGACGTCTGGACGAAGCCGTGATTCATTTCCAGCAGGCCCTGCACTTCAAGCCGGAGTTCGCTTTGGCCCACTACAACCTGGGCTGCACCTTGGCTCAGCAAGGGCGGCGCTCGGAAGCGGTGGCTCATCTGCGCGAAGCCCTGCGGCTCCAACCGAACTACCAGGAAGCCAGGGAAAAGCTGGGGGAGTTGGGGCCCTGACCCTGGCGGGCTGCGGCGCAAGTTTGGATTGGGAACAAAAAAGGCGCACGAAACGTGCGCCTTTCTTGTGATATTGTAAAATCAGCCGCAGTTAATTGCGCCGGCGCCAGAGGGCGAGCGTCAGCAGGCCAAGGCCACCCAGCACTACGCAAGAAGGTTCAGGAACGACGAAGGCGACGGACAGATTATCAATACCACCACCGTGATCGTTGCCGCTGTCGTTGATGTCATACCAGCGCAGCATAATCTCCTCGCCGGCGTTAAGGGTTATGCCGTTAATTTCGCCGAAGATGAGCGTGTAGTTGCCCGTGGCATTCCCGTCAATCGCTGCGGCGGTGGCAGTGCCCGGATTAGGGCTGGTGAAGTCGAATGCTGCGAGGTGGGTGTAGGCAGCATCGGCCGGATTGGCCGAGAGCGGGCTGGTGAAGGCCGTGGGGCTTATCGCATAACTGAAATACTCAATGACTTGGGAATTGACGTTGCCTCCCTGCCGCCACTGTTCACCCCTGAAGGAAAGATTGATCCTTCCCACAAAATTAACCCCCGTGTCGTTCAAAATTCGCAGGCCAAAGACTGTGGCCATGGCTGGTCCGGCAACGGTGCCAGAGGCGATGGATCCCAGCGCGCGCTCATCGATGGGGTTGACACCAGACACACCGTAGCTGAACAGATTGCCGCTGTTGTTGCCACCGCTGTCAACTCGGTAAGAAGCGTACAAGTAAGGGCCGTAGGTCTGGGGTGTCACTGACGTCGAATATGCCTTCGATGCATACCAACCCAGCAGGGTGGTGTTGTCGGTCCAACTTCCAGACGACCCGGTACTGGCCAGGGAATCAAAATTCTGGACGTATGTGCCAGAACTCAGCAAAACCTGAGCCTGGGCTGCCACGGAGATAATTGCTACCGCACCGATGATTGCGAGGACTTTTTTCATAGGTTGAATTCTCTTGCTTCGTCTGCCGTTCAAATTTCGAGTCGCGGCTGTAGTCTAGACTAGAACTCAAGCCAAGTGCAAGCGGGAAGTTGTAAAATCTTATTCACAGGGTTGGACGGGTTGGCGGACGCATTTTGCCCAATGGCTGGCATAAGATGGTTGGCTGCCAAGCCGGGAATGGCAGGCCAGAGCAGTAGGTTGCCAACTCGCATCGGCTAGTTTAGCCGCGCGAACACCACCGTTGCCCGCCGATGCCCCAGCGGTTGTGTTGTTAGAGAGCTTGATCCCGCGCGCTTTCGCCGGTAAGACTCATCTGCCTTATGAAGTTCATTCACGATGACTTTCTCCTGCAGACCCGGGCGGCGGCGCGGCTTTACCACCAGTTTGCAGAGGCGGAGCCGATCTTCGACTATCATTGCCACCTCTCGCCGCGGGATATTGCTGCGAACCGGCAGTTCGCAAACCTCTTCGAGATCTGGCTGGAGGGGGACCACTACAAGTGGCGGGCGATGCGCGCCAACGGCGTGCCGGAGCGTTGCTGCACGGGGACTGCCGCGCCGTTCGAGAAGTTCCAGGCCTGGGCGGCAACAGTGCCGCGCACGCTGCGCAACCCGCTCTACCACTGGACGCACCTGGAGCTGAAGCGCTACTTCGGCATTGACGAGCTGCTTAATGAGCAGACTGCGGCGCGGATTTGGAGGCAGGCCAACGAGCGGTTGGCGGCGCCGGGGCTGAACGCGCAGGGCATTCTCAAGCGCTTCAAAGTTGCCACACTGTGCACGACCGACGATCCGACCGACCGCCTGGAGCATCACCGGGCGCTGGCGGCTTCGGGGCTGGCGACGCGGGTGCTGCCGACGTTCCGGCCGGACAAGGCGCTGGGGGTGCACCAGCCGGGCTTGCTCAACCAGTGGATCGAGCGGCTGGAAAAGGCGGCTGACCGGGACATCGGCAATCTGGCCCAACTGCTTGCCGCACTGGAGGCGCGCCATGATTACTTCCACGCGCAGGGCTGCCGGCTGTCCGATCATGGCCTGACGCAGTGTTACGCTGATTTCTGTTCCCAGAAGACGGCGGCGGCCATCTTTGACCGGGCGCGGCGGGGCCGGGCGGCGTCGCCGGCTGAGCAGGCACAGTTTGGCGCGTTCATGATGCTGTTTTTCGGACGGCTGGATGCGGCAAAGGGCTGGACCAAGCAACTGCACCTGGGGGTGTTGCGCAATAATAACGCGCGTTTGTTGAGCCAGCTCGGGCCGGATACCGGCTTTGATTCCATCGGCGATTTCCCCCAGGGCGCGGCGCTGGCGGCGTACCTGAACGCGCTGGACCGCGAACAGGCGTTGCCCAAAACCATCATCTACAACATCAATCCGGCGGACAATTACCTCTTTGCCACGATGCTGGGCAATTTCCCGGGCGACGGCATCGCCGCCAAGGTCCAGATGGGTTCGGGGTGGTGGTTCCTGGACCAGAAGGAGGGGATGGAGTGGCAGCTTAATGCGCTGTCCAACCTGGGCCTCCTGTCCCGGTTCGTCGGCATGGTGACGGATTCGCGCTCCTTCATGTCCTATCCGCGGCATGAGTATTTCCGGCGGGTGCTGTGCAACCTGATTGGCCGGGACGTGGAGAATGGAGAGCTGCCCAAGGATGAAAAGCTGCTCGGGACAATGATTCGGGACATCTGCTATGCCAACGCGCGGCAGTATCTAGCCGTGCCGGACACAAGATCGAGCGGGAAGGCGCGCAGGGTGCCGCCCCGAAGACGCTAACGGCCTCACATCTGTTCGAGCGTTTCGATCCCCAGCACATCCAGGCCCTGCTTCAGGACGCGGGCCGCCAGGTCGCAGAGCACGAGACGGCTGGCGCGCTGGCCGGCCTCGGATTTGAGCACCGGACAGTTCTCGTAAAATGCCGTGAACCAGCCGGCCAGCTCGTAGAGATAGTTGCAGAGGAAATTGGGGCGGTAGTCTTCGGCAACCGCCTCCAGCACCAAGCCGAAGTTGAGCAAGTGCCGGGCGAGCGCCAGCTCTTCGGGCGCGCCCAATTCCAGGGCGGCCGGCGAAAAGCCCTCTCCCACGTCGCCTTTGCGGAAGATGCTGCGGATGCGGGCGTAGGCGTATTGCAGGTAGGGGGCGGTGTTGCCGTTCAGGGCCAACATCTTGTCCCAACTGAACCCGTAATCGCTCTGGCGGTTGGGCAGCAGATCGGCGTACTTGACGGCGCCCAAGCCGACAACTCGCGCGATCTCGCGGCGCTGCGGCTCCGGCAGTTCCGGGCTCTTCTCCGAAACCGTCTTGAGCGCGCGCTCCACGGCCTCGTCGAGCAGCTCGGCCAGCTTCACGTTCTCGCCCGACCGCGTCTTGAGCGGCTTGCCATCTTCGCCGAGAATCGAGCCGAACCACACGTGGGCGAGCTTCACCTTGCCTGCCAGCTCGGGATGCCAGCGGCGGAACGTGGTGAAGAGCTGCTGGAAATGGAGCTGCTGGCGGCCGTCGGTGACGTAAACGATCTCCTGCGGCTGCCAGGTTTCGAGCCGGTAGCCGATCGTCGCCAAGTCGGTGGTGGAGTAGTTGAACCCGCCGTCGCTCTTCTGGATCATCTGCGGATTGGCCTGCCACTCGCCGTCGCGGTGGATCAGGAACGGATCCTCCTTGGGAGGCAGCTTGCCCTCGCTGAAAACGCACTTGGCGCCTTCGCTCTCGCGGGCGATGCCCCGGGCCATGAGGTCGTCCACGGTCTTTTGCAGGCGCGGATTGTAAAAGCTCTCGCCGTAGGTGTGGTCGAACTTCACGCCCAGCCGGCCGTAGATCTCGTCGAACTGCCGCTGCGACAGCCGGATCATCTCGCGCCAAACAGCAAGGTTCTCCTCGTCGCCGCCCTGGAGCTTGACGAGTTCCTGGCGGCTGGCCACATCGGTGGCCGAAAGGTTGAGGGCCTGGCTGGGCGGAAGCGAGGCGACCATCTTCTCGACCACCTTGTCTTCCGGCACCCCGCCACTCACCAATCGCCGCACCTCGTCGCCGAACTGCTTCCGGACTTCAGCGCTCGTTTCCTGAACGATCTTGGCCTGGATGGTCTTGTAAATGCGCTCGAGCTCGGCTAGCGGGTTGCGCTCCAGCGCGGCCCGGTCCAGCAGCGTTTTCCAGCCGACCAGCAGCATCCCGAACTGCGTGCCCCAGTCGCCAATGTGGTTGTCGGTGACGACCCGGTGCCCGAGCAGCCGCAGCGTGCGGGCCAGCGAATCGCCGAGAATCGTCGAGCGGATGTGCCCCACGTGCATCGGCTTGGCGACGTTGGGCGAGCTAAAATCCACCACCACGGTGCGCGGCTGCCGTGCGGGCTGGAAGAAAAGATGTTCACCCCGCGCGGCGGACTGCAAGGTCTGAGCCAGCACGGCGGGTTTAAGGCGGAAATTGAGGAAGCCGGCGCCGGCGATTTCCACCTTCTCGCAATAATCACCAACGTCAAGTTTGGCGACCACATTAGTGGCCAATTGGCGCGGGTTCATTCTCCGGGCCTTGGCCAGCGACATGAGGGCGTTGGTCTGGTAATCGCCGAACTTAGGATCGGGGCACGGCCGGACCAGGACAGCAGAGACATCAGCGTCCGGCAGAACGGCTTTCACGGCCGCTTGCAGTCGCTGCTCGATGAATTGGTGGGGAAGCATGCGCTAAGCAAGTTGCATGAGTGGCACGGTCACAGGGTTACCCTGCCGCGGGGATGGGCGGATTCCCAATGTAACCATGTAACCGTGCAGCAATGTAACTAACCTACTTCTGCCCCTGGGCGCGGATCACGCGGAGCATGGCGTCGCCGTCGGGGGCTTGCTCGAGGGCCTGGCGGAATTCGGCTTTGTGGAGGAGCTTGGCGATGTTGGCCAGGGTGTGCAGATGCTTCTGGAATTGGCCCTGCGGCACCAGGAAGAGCATGACCAGGTTGACCGGCTGGTTGTCCAGGGAATCAAAGTTCACCCCCTGCTTGGAGCGCCCCAGGGCGCCGACCACTTCGTTAATCAAATCCGTCGAGGCATGGGGAATGCCGATGCCGAAGCCGATGCCGGTGCTCATGGACGACTCGCGCTTCTTGACCACGGCAACGATGGCCTCGCGATTCTGGGGGCTGATCTTGCCGGTCGTCACCAGGTTGTCGATTAGCTCATCAATCGCTTCCCAGCGGTTGGTAGCGCGCAAATCAGTAATGATCTGCTCTCTGCTCAGAATGTCGCCTAAATCCATAGCCACGAAACCAAACTATGCACGCATTTCGCCTGAAGTGCCAAGACATTACAAGCGTGAATTCACACTAATAACCCTGAAGAAAAAGCTGGCGAACTATCCCAGACAGGCAAGTCTCTCGCCGCCGCAAGGCAGGACCTGGGCGCCAACCGGTTGTCGTGAGGGAAACTGCATCTTCCCGGGCCCCACTTTCCAGTTGCCCCGTTCCGCCGGGTACTCAACCCTCGCCGCCATGTTCGAACTGCTCAAGACCGACACGACCAGCAAGGCGCGCCTGGGCCGGTTGACCACGGCGCACGGCGTCGTGGACACGCCTGTCTTCATGTCCGTCGGGACGCAGGGGAGCGTGAAGGCGATTGACCCGCGCGAGTTGCAGGAGATGGGCACGCAGATCATCCTCGGCAACACCTATCATCTCAACATCCGGCCCGGGCTGGACATCATCCGCGCCGCGGGCGGGCTGCACCGGTTCATCAACTGGGAGCGGCCCATCCTGACGGATAGCGGGGGATTCCAGGTGTTCAGCCTGGCGACCATCCGCAAGATCCAGGCACACGGCGTCGAGTTCCGTTCGCACCTGGACGGCTCGCTGCTCTTCCTCGGCCCCAAGGAAGCGATGGCCATCCAGGCGGTGCTCGGCTCGGACATCGCGATGGTGTTCGACGATTGCCCGCCGCACACCAGCACGCCGCGCGAGCTGCGGGCCGCAGTGGAGCGAACGATGCGCTGGGCGACGGAGTGCCGGGAACAGCCGCGCGCGCCGGGCCAGATGGTCTTCGGCATCGTTCAGGGCGGCGCCAATGCGGCGCTGCGCGAAGAGTGCGCCAGGGCCCTGGTCGCGCTGAAGTTTGACGGCTACGCCATCGGCGGCGTGAGCGTGGGCGAACCCGAGCCGGAGATGATGCGTGCGGTCGAGATGACGGAGCCGCTCCTGCCGGCCAGCCAGCCGCGTTACGCGATGGGGCTGGGCACACCGGCGCAAATGGTCGAGCTGGTGGCGCGCGGGGTGGACATGTTCGACTGCGTCCTGCCGACGCGCGTGGCGCGCAACGGCACGGCCTTCACGCGCCAGGGCAGCCTGAGCATCAAAGCCGGGGCGTGCAAAGCGGACTTCCGGCCCATCGAGGAGGGGTGCGATTGCTTCGCCTGCCGGCATTTCACGCGGGCTTACCTGCGGCACTTGCTCAATGTGGGCGAAATCCTGGGCCTGCGCATGTTAAGCGTCCACAACACGCGGATGTACCTGCGGACGATGTCCGAGATGCGGGCCGCGATTGCGGCCGGAACATTTGCCGAGTTCCGCCGCGAGTTCGTGGCCAACTACGTGCCGACCAAGAAAGTCCTGCTGGCCCGCGCCGCCGAGGCGGAGCGCTGACAACGGACGCAGCCGCCGGTTTCAGGGCGCGTTGCCCAACCTTCTTGGCGCGAGGGCGGGCGTTTCTCGGCACCCCCGCCCCAAATTCGACCGGACTCCCTCTCCTCCGAGGGCCTGACCCCGGCACCCGCGCCCCTCCGTAGCCTCACCGTATCCTCACCGTTACCTCACCGTTGAACCTCTGCAAACTTTGCAGAGGTTCAACGGTGAGGATACGGTGAGGTGACGGTGAGGTAAGCCAGCAGAGAGGGGGGATTGTCCGGGCCTGAGCCTGACCCGCATTCCGGGCCGCCGGGCCGGCCAAGCCCACAGGAATTCACGAATTCCCCGTCGGTGCGGGGGTGGCGGTGCCAGGATATGCCCGTTGGCGGCTAGGCGTTGGAAGCCGCCGGCATCCGTCCTCTGATCCCCACCGTTTCCCGCAGCCAGCGAAACGCGGCGCGCAAACCCGCATCCCGCACGCCGGCCAGGCCGTAGATGGGGACCAGCGCCTCTTCGTGCCCGCGGTAGCGCGGCGGCAGGAGCATCAACGCGGTGAGCTTCCGGTCTTCCACTTTCAGGATCTGCGAATAGAACATGCCCCTGCCGATGGCGTATTGTCCCTCAGGCAGCGTCAGCGTGCGCCGGCGCAGCACCAGCCAGGGGCGATATTGCAGGACCAGGCGGCCCCTTTCATCCCGCCGCAACGTGCCGTAAGTGCGCGCGGGAACGCGGTCAATCTCACGGGCGAGCAGCATCCGGTTGGCCGACGGGTCCGGGAGGAAACGCCGGTTGCGCAGCGTGATAATGTCCCAGATAAAAACCAGCCCGAAGTGCGACAGGCGGAAGGACCAGCCGGCGATGCAATAGGCAATGCCAATGAGGATCAGCGCCCAGACCGCACCCAGCCAGGGATTGGCCAATGCAGTTGCCAGGACCGTCAGCAGCACCAGCAGCCGGAAACCCTTGAGCGCGGTGTCCACGATGGCGAAGGGGCTGAGCAGGATCAGGATATTGATGGCGTTGGAGGCGAGGAACACGAAGAAGAAGGCGAGCATGGCCACGGGCACCAGGAGGCCGTTGCCCAGCCACGAGAGGTCAATCGCCGCCAGGAAGCCGCTCGGGCCAAGGAGAGAACTCCGCGGTTCGGCGGACGGAAAGACCGCAATAACCAGCGGCACAAAGGCGCCGGTGGCAATGAGCCCGCTGACTTTGTGTTCCAGGGCGTCGGCCACGTCCAGCGGCTTCTTGAGTATCCTGGGCGCCGTGATGCCCAGGGTGTCCTTGAGAAAGCAGGCGGCGACCAGCACGAAGGCGGGAATCCAGAACCACGGCTGCGCGAACCAGGGCAGGCGGGCGCGTTGCTGCGGCGTCTGGGCGTGGAAATACTTCCATGCGCCCACCGCGCTGACGCCCACCAGCGGCGAGATCGCCACGCCTGTAATCTCGGAAATGGCATGTGCCAAATCGGCCCCGGGCACCACTGAGTTGGTGGCGGAAGCCGCCGGCGTGGGGGCCGCCGCAAACGCGCCCGGCGGGCCCCAGCATCCGGCGGCCAGTGCCAGCATGCAAGCTAATCGGACGAAACGTCGCATACCCGAGGCTCCGCCTTTTACCGACGCCTGTAAAGTCACTCTTTCGGGCACATTGGAGTTTGCCGGAGCCCGGCAGGGCCAGTGACAAAGTCCCCATCGTGCCCGCGCGCGGGCGACCTCGCCCACTTAAACGGTTTGGAGTCGCACGCGTAGGCGCAGGTTTTCGACGTTCCCAGGCCCAAACCGGGCGAGGACGCCCGCGCGCCCCACCTGCCGCTCGCCAAAGGACTCCAAGCGGGTTAAGCTGCAGCGGTCAATGAACTTGACGGATATAAAGCTATGCCTCTCCTGAAACTTGATACCACCGTTGTTCTCACTGATGACAAGCGTAAGACGCTGCTCGCCGCCCTCTCCAGGACACTGGCCGAAACCACCGGCAAGCCGGAGGGATACGTCATGGTCACTGCCAGCCAGTGTGCCATCCTGATGTCCGGCAAGCCGGGCGACGCGGCCTTTGTTGACATCCGCGGCATTGGCGGGTTGGGCGGCGCCATCAACCGGCAGCTCTCCCAGAAGGTATGCCGCCTGCTCAATGAAGCTCTCGGGCTGGCCCCAGACCGAATCTATCTCAACTTCACCGAGGTCGAAGCCGGCAATTGGGGCTGGAAGGGAAACACCTTCGGGTGATCAGGATGGAGTTGCCTGAGGCCAAAGGGACCTACATCCTGATTGCCTCCCTTCGCCAGGCGACAAGTCTGGGAATTGGCCGCCTGGGCATTTGTTACCTGGCCCCCGGATTCTATGCCTATGTCGGCAGCGCCCTCGGTCCGGGAGGCCTCCGGGCGCGATTGCGCCACCATCTGGAGTCCGCTGCCGAGCCGCACTGGCACATAGATTACCTCCTGGCACATGCCGAGCCGGTGGCGATCTGGTGCGCGGTTTCCGACCGAAAACTGGAGCGTGCGCTGGCACAGGTGCTGGAGAAGTCTCCGGGTTATTGCATGCCGATCCCGCGCTTCGGCTCCTCGGACTACCGCCGCAGCCGCGCCAGCCATTTGTTCTATTCCAGGCATCGCCCTTCTTTCCCCCGCTTCCAGCAGGAGATCAATCAGACGATCAGCGAACCCGTTGAACTTCATCTCTGCCACTTGGCACCCCGCAAGCCTGAAGCCGCCATCGCGCGGCTTGGCTGGGTGAGACGATTCCCGGCCACCCGTCGAGCGCCTTGAAAGGGTTCGGCGCGGAGTGGCTTCAAACCACTGCAGGCGGTCCGTAAAACTACTGGCATCCGGTCCGCAAACGGCGGAATTGCGACTTCTGGCGTCGGGGGCAAACTCGTTTGACAAGATAGTGAATGCAGCCTTAGAATGTATGCCAATTTGGTGCTTCCTCGCCGAGATTGAGAGAAGTCAGGGCAGGAAACCTGTTATCCGAGTGTTTTGACATGCTTATTATTAACCGATTCGTATCCGTCTCTGTCCTGTCTCTTGGAATATCCCTGCTATCGCTGACCTGCAGTGGAGGCCCGACGGGCAAGCTGCAGGTCAAGAGCCTCGGCCTGGGCACTTGGACGCCGAACTATAGCAACGCGGATCTGCAAATCGGCACGACCTACCGGCTGACCGCTATTCCCGGGCCCGGCCATCGGTTCCAAACCTGGACTATGGCCACCAATTGGGATGGCAACCTGCCCAAGGCAACCCGGACCCTCTACTTCACGATGCGGTCAAATCTGACGCTGACAGCGGTGTTTGCGGACACTAATCCGCCCGCGGTGCGGGTGCTGAACCTTGCGCTCAACCAGCGGATCGTCATCCCCATCTCCAGTAATGCGGTCTATACCGTGCGGGGCACGGCACGCGATAACGTGGGCGTGAGCAACGTGTGGTGCCGGTTAGACGGCGGGCCATGGACCAAAGCCACCGGCACAGATTCCTGGGCGGCCCCGCTGGCACTCTCCCAGCCGGTGAGTCTCTTCCAGGTGTATGCTGAAGATGCCGCCGGCAACAAGAGTCCAACCAGCAGCATCCGGTTTACCTATGCGGCCAGTGATTATCTGACCCTCCAGACCAACGGCTTGGGTCGCATCTCGCGCCTCTTCAAGGACAATCAGCTAGTGCTGGGCCAGAGATACACCGTCAGCGCGTGGCCGGACACCGGCCAATTGTTCTCCGGCTGGAGCGGCGGCATCACTACCACCGCCAACCCGCTCTCCTTCATCATGCGGTCGAACCTGGTGCTGGCGGCCAACTTCGTGCCGAACCCGTTTCCGGCTCTCCAGGGAAACTACAACGGGCTCTTTTATCCGGCAGACCTGACGGGCGGGATTACCTGGTGGGCTAACGCCACCAACTCCGGCTGCTTCAGTCTTGCGCTGACAGCCAGCGGCAAGTTCACCGGCAAGGTCAAGATGGAAGGTGACAACCTGCCTTTCAGCGGGACGCTTAGCCTGGACCTTCAGAGCCGGGTAACGGTGCCGCAACCGGGCCGCGCGCCCTTGACGATCAACTTCGGGCTGGACCCCGAAGCTCGCAGCATCAGCGGCACGGTCGAACGGGGCGCTCAATGGAGCTCGAGCTTGCTCGCCCCAATCGCTGCCGTGGGCAGATCGAACGCCTTTGCCGGCACCTACACACTCTTGGTGCAAGGCTGCTTTGACGGCGGGGGATGTTTCAACTACGCCAAGGTGCCTTACGGAGACAGTGTCGCCTGTGTGCGGGTTTCCCCCTCCGGAACCATCCAGATGGTCGGCACACTGGCCGATGGCTCGTTGATCAGCCAGAGCACTACCGTCTCGGCAAACGGGTATTGGCCGCTTTATGCCGCCCCTTACGGTGGGCAGGGCATTTTGATTGGCTGGCTCGGCTTCGTGGACTACGAGGGGATTTCAAGGGTCGTTTGGGCAAAGACTCCATCCGCCCGGGATAGTTCCTACTATGCCGAAGGTTTTACCTCTGCGCGCCTTGCCGCCCTGATTCCTTACACACCACCGCCGGCGGGCCAGAACGCGGTCAATTGGACCCATGGCATGGTGGTGCTGGACAATAGTGGCGACGTGCCGGCGAGGATGACGAACCAAGTTGTCATTGTTAACAACCAACTGCAAACACAGAGCGGCAGCATTAGTAATCTGACCCTCCAAATTGTCCCGGGCAGCGGGCTGTTCCTGGGCAGTTTCACCCATCCGCTGACGGGGCGCCGAACCGCCTTCCGCGGAGCTGTGGTGCAGAGTCCTTGGGAGAGCTACTTTGTGGAAAGCGGGGGGTGGTTTGTCGGCCCGAGCGGGGCCAGCGGCACCATCCACCTGAAGCCGTTCGAACCGTGATTGGCACAATCCCGGTCGCGTCTTGACCTAACCCGCTTTGCATTACCAAGCAATAGCAGCCAAGAAAACTGGTTAAAAAGAAACTATACAAATGCTGCCTGTTTTACTATGATGTCTGGCATGGACCATCGGCTCGCCAAGTCGGGGCTCTTTTTGGCATGGGTGGGGAGTAGGGCCAGCACAGCATTGGCCGGTCGGATTCAACTCCGCCTCGCACAAGTCCTCCCGTTTAACGGGAGCCCGCTTGGTTATGGAACCGCCTTCGCCGTTCCGTGCGTGGCCGACAGCAACCGCGACGGGCGCAAGGATTTGCCGGTTGGCGGCCAATTCGACAGCAAGTATGAAGAGTGCAAGCTGCCGAACAACCTCTGGAAACGGAACGAGAATCCATTGAAGCTCACCGAGCATATCAAGGGTAAAGCACGAAGGACTCAGAAGGGGGCAAGCAAGTCATGAAGCCAGGAAAGCCTAACGTCTTCGACCGGGCTTTTACCCTGATTGAGCTGCTGGTCGTGATTTCGATCATCGCGATCTTGGCGGCGCTGTTGCTGCCGGCTTTGAGCCGGGCGAAAGCCAAGGCACAGCGCGTCAATTGTCTGAGCAACCTGAGGCAAGTAACCCTGGGGTTCAATATGTGGTCAGACGACCACGGAGAGAAGTATCCCTGGATGGTTGACGTGAACGAAGGTGGAAGCCAAGGCATGTCGATTGAGGCCTCTTATCAATTCCTGCCGCTCGCGGGGGAGATCGCCTCTCCCAAGGTGCTGAGTTGTCCTGGCGACAAGGCTGTGACGGCGAAAGCGACGTGGAACGAGTTTGCCACCAATGCGCTCTTGAGTCTTTCCTATTTCGCCGGGATCTGCGCGAACGAGCGAACCCCAACCTCGCTACTGGTCGGCGACCGGAATCTTGGCAGTCTGTCACCGCTTAGCGACTGTACAAATGCGACTGGAATGTTTGCTGGCGGCATTCGCGTTTCTACGTTTTGGGGAAAGCAGCTCGGCATTCACGGCTCGGTGGGCAATGTGGCATTCGCTGATGGCAGCGCCCATCTGTTGAGCACGATTGCGCTCCAAGCGCTGGCCACAAACTCGAATCCAAGAACGTGCAACAAAAACCATGTTCTATTGCCCTGTCCGGAGTGTGCCCACTAGTGGAGCCAGGAAAGAAGCAGCAGGCGCGGCCCGGATGAACGACCAGAGATCAACCTGATGAACAGACTGCAACTTTCGCACATCCGCTGCATTTGGTACGTGAGCCTTTTATTGTGTGTGGTGATGCAAAGCAGGCCGGGTCAGGCGGAATCTCTGGTTTGGAGAAGCAGCCTGGAGGAAGCCAGAGCTTCCGCGATCAGCCAAGGGAAGCTGATCCTTCTGGTGGCGGGGCGGCCCGATTGCGAATACTGCCATTACATGAAGGAAGTGGTCTGCGAAGCATCGAACGTAAAGCCCATCATTGATGAAGTCTATGTGCCTTGGTATGCTGATATGGACTCCTCTACGGATTGGCAACCCTATGCATCCGACCTCGGGAATTGCTACCTCCCCATAATCTGCATGATTGATCCCGAGACCACCAACGAGTGGCGGCTGAGGATAACCGGGCCGTATCCGGCCGGGACTTTCGAAGGTTACCTGAAGCTCGCAGCACGCTTGTACCCCCCTAAGCCGAACAACTTAACCAGTCAGCAGGTAGTCCACGACAGCCAGTACCAAGTGACAGGGCACATCTGGACCAATGCGCAACCCACCAATGTATTTTACCGGGTTAATCTTGGCACCAGTACGGCCAATCCCTTCGTCAGCGCCACCGGAGCAATTAACTGGATCGCGCCGCTGGGTAGTTACGTGGTCGCGGGGGTATCGAATCAATACACCTTCGACGTTTATGCCGTGTTCGCCAACGGTTCACACAGTCCAACGAACCGACTGCTCTTCAGCTACGATCCGACCCCGGGGCTGCTTAGGCCGCGGTTCTGTTCAATCCAAGTGGCCAATGGCGTCGTGCACCTGACCCTGGCGGATCTGACCGTTGGGGCTACCAACCAGGTCGAGCGGTGTCTGGCCCTTGAACAGACGAATAGCTGGAGCCTGGTCACCAACTTCGTCAGCACCGCTAGCACGAGCGAGATTTCGGACGGGGCGAACCCTTCGTGCGGCAGGGCGTTTTATCGAGTCTTCAACGTGCCCTAGCTGCGGGGACAGCAGGGCGAGGGGAGAAGATCGTTCGGTGTTGCGCCCGACTTGTGCTGCCCCGTGGTGGCCCTACGTCCACAGCCAGCGCACCCTGGTGGGACGTCGGCAAGGACGGCAAAGTTCCGTCGGCACTGCCCGGCGTTCTCCGGACGCCCCGCCTCGCCGTCATCCGTTGCCTGCACCAGGCTCTCAATCCGAAACTCAAACCCATCATCCTGCCCCATCGTCCAACCTTCTAAACCCGGAGTCCGCTTTTGATTGCTGCACAATACGGATTCCAGTGCGGCTTGACTGTATTCCAAGGCTTAAACCGCATCCTTGCCTAAAGGCGCAACTGGTGCATACTGGGCGTTCAGACAGGCGCCTCAGCGTTGCCTCTTCTGACAAAAGCGATGAATTTGCACCTTTATCTTAGTGCGGCCAACCGGCACGGCGCGGACCGCAACCCTCGGGGCTCGGACGCAGCCGGCCGTTTCCTCGCAACCTGCCGGCAGCTTGCGCCCTTTGGATGCAGGGGCAGGCTAGCCCTGGCGATGCTCGTGCTGCTGACAGGTGCGGCCATTGGCGTCCGCGCGGAGACCAATGCCGCTCCAGCAACGAACCAACTGAGCTTGCAGCTCGAACGGCTCGGCACTCTCAACCGGGTGATTGACGCCGCCAAGAGTGAAAGTATTGACGGATGCCATTTCGCGGCGGTTATTCAGTCCACCAAACAGGATCGCTTCGTGATGGTGGACGGCATCAAGGGCCCGGCATTCCCGTACATAGACGATCAGAGCCTTGTGCTCAGCGCCGATGGCAAACACGTCGCCTATATCGCGGTCAAAGGCGGCCGGCAGTTGGCCGTGTTGGATGGCCAGGAGGGGCCGGGATACGAGCAGGTCGCCGCATTGAATTTCAGCGCGGACGGCAAGAAATTCGCATATGCCGCCAGGAAGGGTGGCAAGTGGTTCGTCGTGACCGAGGGCCGGGCGGGGCCGGAATTCGATGCTATTGGGGTGCATACGATGAGCGCCGATGGCGGCAAGGTGGCGTATTCCGCCTCCAAAGGCGGCAAATGGGTTGTCGTCGTGGACGGCCAGGCCGGCCCGGAATACGACGGGCTTGGCGCGCTGGCGCTCAGCCCTGACGGCAAACGGCTCGCCTTCATGGCCCGCAAGGGGTCGGCCTGCGTGGTTTATGTGGACGGCCAGGCCGGGTCTGAATGCGACGGCATAGTTGAAGGCAGCCTGGTGTTCAGCCCCGACAGCAAGCATGTGGCCTACAAGGCCGCCAAGGGTAACAAGCGTTTCGTGGTACTCGATGGCCAGGCCGGACCTGATTTCGACGGATTGGCGGGGAGGGGGCCTGTTTTCAGCGCCGACGGCCAGCGGTTGGCCTACGAGGCCCGTAAAGCTGAACGGTGGTCGGTAATCCTGGATGGCAAACCCGGTCCGGAGTTCGACGGCATCAGCGAAGGCGGCCCTGTGTTCAGCCCGGATGGCAAACGGCTCGCCTATGGCGCCAATCTGGGCGAGAAATGGGGATTCATCGTGGATGGGCAGCGTAGTCCGGGCTATGACTCGATTGGAAAGATTGCCTTCAGTCCCGATGGTAAACGTGTGGCCTACAGCGCCAAGAACCGAAAGAAGGGGTTCGTCGTCTTCGACGGCCAAGTCAGCCCGGAATATCAGGGCGTTGTCTGCGGCCCCGTGTTCCGTCGCGACGGCAAGCTGGAGTGTCTGGTGCTGGACGACAGCAACCTCCTGTACCGGGCAACCACCCGGTAAGCCAGCCGTTCCGGCTCGCTCCATTTCGAGCCCAACTTGCCGGCGCGGGAATCGTCCCGCGCCTCCTAATATTTCTTGTGAGCGCAGGTTGACAGCGCTCAACCGCACAGTAGAATGAAGGCAATGTGCACAAAAGTTAGTGTAATTAAGAACGTTATGAGAATGATTAAGAACCCCCTTGTAGCTCTTTGCCTGGGCCTGGCTTTCGTGGTGACGACCGGCCGCGCCGAAGTGTCGGGTGACACCACCACCCTGCAGGGAGCCATCTACCTGGCAACAAACAACGTTTATCCCAAAAAGACGATCCTGCTGGTGGTCAGCAACACCAACGGCTGCAGCGCGTGCCTGGCCTTGGCAAGCACCGGCCTCCCGTCCATGGACCCCCCGGTTTACCCGTTCCTCCGCGAGTCGTTTGTCTACTGGCCCTGCGGCCCGAATGAGAATTGCACGGCCTATACGCAATGGTTGGGCACGGGGACTTTCCCGGTGCCTCAGCTCTTGATGATTGATCCCACAAATACGAGCACCTATTTCTCGGTTACCGTCGGCTTTGGCGGCGCTAGCGGCCTATACAACCTGATGCGCCTCGGCTTGCTTCAAGGCACGGCACCTTACGTCGCAAGGCTGGAAGAGAAGAACAACTCCGGCAATGGCCTCGATATCACGGCTGCAAACTATAAGAACCTCAACACCATCTCCTTTAGCAACATCGTCGTGAAATGCCGCAGCATCTCCACCAACGTGGCGCTCTATTACATCAAGTACAAGCTGGATACCACCAACGGCTGGAGCAGCTTGACCATCACGAACCAGACAGCTTGGGATCTATCGCTCAACCCGGCGCAGATCGTCGCCGGCACCAATGTGCTGCGATTCTACGCCAAGGATATTAACCTGAAGCAAACCAAGACGAATGTGTTTACCTTCGTCTACAACCCGAGCGGCGTGGTGCAGAACCCCACGACCACAACCCTCAGTTCCTCCGCCAACCCTTCGACTTATGGCCAAACCATTACGTTCACGGCTACCGTAACCAGTTCCGGCAGCCCGGTTACTACCGGGACTGTCACCTTCAAGGACGGAACGACGACGCTCGGCACGGGGACGCCAAACGGCTCGGGCGTGGCTACTTTCGCCACCAGCTCCCTGTCCGTGGCCGGCTCACCTCATTCGATCACGGCGGTGTACGCTGGTTCCAGCAGCTTTGCTGGCAGCACCTCCAGTGCGATTTCGCAAACGGTCAACAAGGCCCTGCCGGTGGTGACAGCTTGGCCGACGGCCAGCGCGATCAACTACGGCCAGAGCCTGGCCTCCTCCATCCTGAGCGGCGGTTCGGCCACCCCGGCTGGCAACTTCGCCTTCACCACGCCTTCCGTGGTGCCCACCGTCACGGGCCTGCAAAGCGTCACCTACACGCCCACTGACACCGCCAACTACAATACCACGAACGGCTCTGTCAGCGTCACGGTCATTGTCTCTTTGCTGGGGGATGGCAACAACAACGGCATCGTGGAGCTCTCTGAGTTGAACCAGGTCTTCGCCAATTACTGGAGCGCCAATTCGAATGTTCGCCTGACCAATCCGGCAGCGCTCTGCAATGGTTACTTTCAATTCTGGCACACCAACATCACCGGCTTGAATTTGAAGGTGCAGGTTTCCACCAACCTTTCCAGTTGGTCGAACCTGACCAACGCCGCCCCGGTCTATCAGTTCAAGGACCCGGGCGCGACGGGCAGTCCGCGCTTCTATCGCTTGGCGCCCTAAGCCATCGAGACTGTGTCCCGGAGGTGTGCCCTCTGTCTGAGGGCACCCTCCAGGCACCGTGGTGGCGCCTTGCCTGCGCGGCGAGTCGTTCTGGCATCCTTTCAGGATGCAATGGGATCATTACCAGCCAACCGGTGGTCGTACCCCCTCTACCCTGAACGACGCCCCGGCCACCTTCTGCCAACCCTTCGGGCTGGAGAGGCAGAAGCCCTTGGCACTATCAATTCATACGGCCCCGATTTGGCGCCTGCGCATCGGGTGAGAGCTTTATGCCCAGGTACTTTTCAAGCAGCACCAGCAGGTGGTTGGGGGAGTTGAGCGGACCCACGCTGATCACCGGGCCGATGATCAGTTGGGGCATCGCCATCCCACCGGCGGCTTGCCAGTTCGTTTGGTGCAGGCTGCACGCCGTCAGGATTTGTTGCTCAATCCACTGGTTGGTCAGAGCCGATTGCAACTCGCTTGCGCCCACCAGCTGCGAGGCGTAGGCCCTTGCCTGGTCAACCGGCGGGGGATCCCTGGACGACAACATCCAGTTTTCAAATTCCGGAAAGGTCGCGCGATTAGCCTGCCAGACCGCCAGGCCCAGCCGCGCATAGTCGCACGAGTTGGTAAAGGTCGCGTGGCCTGGTGGAACGAACGGATTACATTGGCTGTCCATCGGCATCGGCAGGCAGACAATCCCCAGCCGATCGCCAAGGCGGCGCTGAGTTTCCACCAGGATTGGGTGCAGTTGGCGGCAATGGTGGCAGTTGTAATCAAATAGATTCACTATCACGTTCGACGCCCCAGGTGAGCCGATCATCGGCACATCGTCGAGCGGGAGCAGGAACCGACTGCCATAAATGGACAATCGCCGCGGTCCGACCAAGCGGGCGTTGGGAGAATAGGACGGAACGGGGGACGAGGCGGGAGCAGCCACCGAATTGGTCCCGGCTGGACTTGGCGTGGTGGCAACCTTCATCACGTTGGTGCTGGGTGCGGAAAACACCTTCACCACGTTGCGCTCCTTTTGCACCAGAAGTTGCCCCCCTACCAGTACCAGCGCGCCGACCAAGCCGGTGGTAACCAAAACGGGAATAGCCTTGCGCGGCACTCCGCTCTCCTCCGGGTTGCTGGACCAGACTGCCATATCCGCATCGGCCGCCAGCGGAACATGCTTGAGGCACAGCACCGCGGCCGCGAATCCGCAGGCATGGGCGGCCAGGCAATACTTGCAGAAGGCCTCGATCACAAACATCTGCAACCCCACAAACCACGCCGCCGCCGCCGCCACAATCACTGACAGCCCAATGATCGCCATCCACGCGCCACGCTGGTCGTCCGGGGAGGGCCGCTTTTGCAGCAGCACGGTTGCCGCCAACAGCCCTAGGTACACCCCCAGCGCCGGAATGCTCACCGGCACATTCAACCAATACGCCCAGCGGCTTTGCAGGACCCGGTCACAGCTTGAGCCGGGACCACAGCCGGCGACCGGCCCGTGATGAATTGCCACCCACGCCAGGTAACCGGCACCCAAAATGGCGACCCCTAGCAGCAGGCGAACCCAGGTCAGCCAGGACGCCGAAGGAGCAATGAGCGTCTGGTTCGTATGGGGGGCTGGCGCCTCCTGCGGCTGCCCTTTTCCGCTGGCGCTGGCACCAGCCAGTCCGGACCCACTTTGTGTTTCGTGTTCACTTGGCATACGCATTTGGCTTGTTCTAATCGGGCAAACTGGCAAAACGATTTCTGATGGCAGACCAAGACTAGCGCGGGAATCACGAAGTCACAATCGGGAACCGGCTGACAGCACGCGCAGTCAAGTTCACCTGCGCGCCTCCCGAAGGCTGCAAGACGCCCCACATTTCGAGTATCTTCGAATGTTCGCTACCGCTGAAGACGTTCGAGTCACACGCCCCGGAGAGCACCACCGGGTCGCCAATTCGCGGTCGGCGCAGACAGTCCATCTGCAGAAAGTAATCCCTCCAGGTACCGGTCACGCAATGCCGACTCTGCGGCCGCAGCTTCTCCGGTAGATTCCCATTGCGCAGCCCTGGGAACCCTTGCGCGCTCAGTGCTTTGTCGCCCTGGGTTGGGTGCTCTTCTGTTGTTGAACCTTGCTCCGAGTGGTGGGGCCCGTTGGAGCAGGCTCCGTCATGGACGGCGCGGTGGAGAGTTGTGAATCGCCGTCTGGAGTCTGCAGGTACTCGATGGCATCCATGATCGCCACCTTCTCCCGCGCGTCTTCGGTCTTGGCCAAAGCTTCCTGCAGCTTCGGGATGGCCTCGCGATCACTCAAATGCATGAGAGTCTCCACTGCCGTCTTGCGCACTTCTGCGTCCGGATGAAACAGCTCCTCCCGGACCGCTCCCACCAACTTCGGGTCGGAGCCTCCGTCCAACAGCGCCTCATTAAGCAGGTTCATGTCCTTTTCAATCGCCGCCCGGCGATCCTCCTCAGGTGTGGTGGCCACAATGTTTGTGACGACCAGACTAGGCTGAATCATTGGGCCATCGTTGGTAGCGGGTGGCCTAGCCTGATTGTCGGCAACCTGGTTAATCACGGGCTCCACTCGGTTGTCTGAACCAGTAGTGACCGGGGCCGTTCCGGTTTCCGGCGAGGCCGCCACTTCCGGCGGGGCCGAATCCGCGGGCAGGTTTGTGTCCGGCGCTTTGCTGTGGCTCCCCTGACCCCGCTTAAGCACCACCAGCATCCCCAAGACCCCAACTGCCAACAACATCACCGCCAGCACGAATTTTGGTCGCATAAATGAACTCTTACCTATAGACTTGAGTTTTGAGGCTGGCGTTCAAAGGAGCGGCCTCACCCTCCCGGAAACCACCCCCAAACCGACTGCTCCAGCCAACGTCCGGCGTCATTACCAAAAAGCCAGGGCGGTGTTTCCACCGCCCTGGCCCGACAAGGTTGCCAGAACTTCCAACCTATATTAGATCACCCGGATTAGGGCGAGACGCACCAATTGCCACCGAAGATGCTGCTGGAGCGGTCATACTCCGTCAACGAGAACGTGCCAGAGAAGACACCGCACATCGGTGAGAAACCGTGACCGCTGGCAGTCATGCTGTACTTGCCAACCGGCCAGCTGGCACCATCCGACAGCGCCTTAAACTTCCAGGTATAGGTGGCGATGCCACTCACGTTAAGGCTCAGAGCGTACTGAGAGTTGGGCTGGTCGGTATCATCGAGCTTGAACCCGAAGGTATCACCCCAGCTTGACTCAAAGCCACAGATGCCATTGTAGTAGAGCGAGTACTTGCCAAACCCGTCGGAGAGCACGTAGTTCGGAGCATTCGCATCGTTCTCCCAGCCACCCTGCACGTTGTCAAACTTGACCGTCCAGTAGAACCTGGTGGTGCCAGAGCCGGAAACGCTGCAGGAGGAGGCCCCGCCAGCGCACGGCGGCTGGCTCGAAGAGGTGCCGAACGTGATCTTGCCATCGGTGACGCGATCCATCGTGTCCCAGCAATAGTAGCAGTAGCTTTCCTCGAAGGCGAAGAACGGAGTCACATCGAAGCACCGCAGATTCGGATTGGAATTCTTCGGGTCAATGATAAAAACCCGCGCGCCAGCCCAGGTGGCACTTTCGCCTTCCAGCCACAGCTTGCCCCAGGAGATGTAGTTCAGATTGGGCCAATTGAGCGGAATGATGGTGCCGTCAGGGTTATTGAGGTCCGGCTTGCCGGACAGATACCACGGAGCATTCCAGAGCGCCGTATCAAAGCCCGTGCTCTCGTCGTTCACGTAATCCTGAGTCGGAGGATAGGGCGGCAGGTAGCGACCGTTGTCATAGTTCACCGCAACAATCTTAGCGGCAGTGGTGAACGCGCCCCGGTAAGGGCTGGCGGTTGCAACCAGCGGACCACCATAAACCTCACTATCAGCCACCATGCTGCTATTCTTGCCTACGGGCCAGCTTAGCGCCTTGTTGAGTGCGGCGATGATCGAGTTGTTATTGATCGTCTTGGTGGCACTCTTGTAGGTGACCGCCCCGCTGCAATCAACAGCGTCGCTGTAGGTATAGCTGATGTTGTCCCAAGTCACGGTTCCGTTGAACAAGCGAGGATCATTGGGCTTGACGGCAACACCCCACGTGCTGCCGGACTGATAGGCTTGGAACCTGTTGACGAAGCTGAAGTTCAGAAGCCCCAGTTTTGTCGTGGCCGGGGTTCCAATAGTACCCACAGTTCCATTTATGTTTGGTTGGGAGGTGATGTGGACAGCCGAAGGCCAAGCCACCTGGGCCTGCACCTGGAGCGCCACTCCTGCATATACGGCAAACGCCGCTAGTACTGTTTTTTTCATATTTATCTCGGTTCTTGTGTTCTTAATGTTTCTCAACTGTGCATTGTTCTCTTTGATGCGCGCCCCCACTCCGGGGCCCCATTTGCAAGCAGTCTTATACAGCCACCAAGCCGTCGTCAACCACTTTCATCACTTTTTTGTTGTTTATTTCTGTGTACTCTTGTCGTCCGTTTCGTGCCCCTGTAGGCACTACTCACGGCCATTTTTACACGGTCACCAAGCGGACGTCAACTGCTTTCACGATTTTTTTATCTTTTCTTTACCAGTGCACCAGTGCTGCCCAATGCGCTCCGATCCGGTGAAAGCATTACGGATGCCGTGAATACTGCGAAGGAATGCCGACAACGTCAACCCTTTTTTTAACTTTTTTGCCGTGCCTGAGCGGGCCCGGCTCGCGGCGAGCGTCCCGTTTGTCCTCAAATGCGCCACTGCCGGCCCGGCACTGCACAAATAGTGTACATTCGCGATGGGGATTTAACTTTCCATCACGAGCGGACTTATGAGAGACTGTCTTGTGGAATACAAGCAAAGACTGGCAATGAGAATGACCCGGAGCCTGGTTTTGGCGCTGTGCGCCGCCGCCCTGAGCCCGATCGGCGTGGGGGCGCAAACCGCAGCTCCCGCAACACCTGCCGGGAGTGCCTCAACTAACGCCGTCGGCCCCAGGATTCAGTTCGCCGCCAGCATGTGGGATTTTGGCCGCCAACAAGAGGGCACGATTCTCCAGCATACGTACGTCTTCACCAATTGCGGCGACCGGGTGCTGGAGATCAAAAGCGTCCAGCCCGGCTGCCGCTGTACGCCCGTCGGCGAGTGGACCAAACAAGTCGAACCGGGCCGGACCGGCGTGATCCCGCTCCAATTCAACAGCACCAACTTCAGCGGTTCGGTGGTCAAGATGGTGATGGTGGCGTGCAACGATCCGGCCGCGCCCGAGGTGGCGTTGCAGATCCGGGGCAGCATCTGGAAGCCGATTGACGTTAAGCCCTTGTTTGCCTTCCTCCATGTCACCGCCGACTCGCACAGCGCTTCGGGCGGCGTGCGCATCCTCAATAACGAGGAAGCGCCGCTGGTCCTTTCCGCCCCCGAATGCGACAACCGCGCCTTTGCCGCCGAGATCAAGACCAACCGGGCCGGCAAGGACTTTCGCCTGGTCATCAAGACCGTGCCCCCCCTGTCTCCCGGCCGGGTGCAGGGCAAGATCCGGGTCAAAACCTCCTCGACCAATGCGCCGGTTCTGACGGTAACCGCGTTCGTTTTCGTGCCGCCGTTGATTGCGGCAACCCCTTCCCAGCTCGTGTTGCCGCTGGGCCCGCTGGCTGCCGCCAGCAAGCTCTCGGTCAGACTCAAGAATAACTCGACCAACGCCTTGACGCTCTCCGATGCCACCTGCAACGCGAAGAACGTGGGCGTTGAACTTCAGACCGTCAAAACCGGCCAGCTTTACCGCGCCACGCTCACTTTCCCCGCAGGCTTCGAGCTGCCCCAGGGCCAACAGGTCGAATTCACCTGCAAGTCCAGTCATCCCCTCTGTCCGCTCGTCAAAGTGCCGGTCTTGCGGGCGGAAAGGTCCACCGCCCCGGCGGAACCCGCGTCGGAATCCCGCCCCGCCTCGCCGCCCGGCAGCAAGTAGCCTTTCCGCCCAGGGCCGCTTGCTCAGACAGCCTTCAAAGCGGCTTGATCTGAACGTTGCGGAATACCACCGGGTCGTTGTGCCCGGCGAAGCCGAAATAGCCTTTGGTCCGGTCCTTGCCGGGATGCGCGTGCCCGGCCATAAACTCCGTCACCGTGGACAGGTCACAGTCCAGGATGACCGTCCCGTTCAGCTCCACCTTGATCTTCGAGCCTTGGACGGTGGCCTCCTCGAAGTTCCACTCGCCGATGGGGTGGTGATAACCGCGCGCGGCGGCGACCATGCCGTAAGCCGAGCCGTGCACCTGGCGGGGATCAAGCTTCTGGCCTTTGGCCTGCTCGTAGTTGTCGTCGAGCACCTGAAGTTCGCACATGCCGGTATAGGCGACATCGCCCTCGCCAGGGTAACGGATGGCCAGGCCGTTGTTGCCGCCGGGCGGCAGCTTGAATTCCAGCCGCGCCACGAAGTCGCTGTATTCGTCAGTTGTGTAGATCGTGCCGCCCTTTTGCGGTTGGCACCGGATGGCGCCGTCCACAACCTCGTAATTATTCGTCGGCCCGGCCCAACCGGCGAAGTCACGGCCGTTGAAGATGGACTTGAACCCCGCGTGGCCGTGGCTGGCCAGGATTCTGTTTGCCTCCTCGGCCCCGATCTCGCGGAGGTAGATCTTGCGCCAGCGGATCTCACCGCCATGCGTCTGCAGTTCAATCGGACCCCTGGGCGGCACCGGCGTCTTGCGGTCGTAGTAATTCTCCATCAGCGCGTGATCCACCACCTGCTTGCCATTGAGCCAGACGCTCACCCGCGCGCCCACCATGACAATGCGAAAGGCGTTCCACTCCCCGAACGGCTTGTCGGCCAGCACCAGCGGGTCCTTGCCGGGCGCGCCCGGGCTGTTGTTCCAAAGGCCGCCCGAGCCCTTGTCGGCGCCGAGCGGAAACTTCCCCTGATCCGTGTAATCCCAAATCTGCACCTGCGGGCAGCCGCGCAGGTAAATGCCCGAATCGGCCTTGGGCACGGTCTTATACTCGACCAGCAGCTCGAAATCCCCGTAGTCCTTCTCCGTGGTGGCGTAGGCGCCCTGGCCGTCGTTGACCAACTCACCGTTCTCTGCGCGCCAATGGGCTTTCATGGTCTCAGTCCACTTCGCGATTTGGGCCTCGCGCTGGTCGGCGGGCATGGCTAGCAGCTTCCGGTGGTCAAAGGTTTCGCCGCCGCGCCAGCCGGCCAGGTCCTGGCCGTTGAATAGCGCCGTAAAGCCCTTCGGCGGTTTCACTTCCGCCGCCCCGGGCACGATGTGTTTGCACCCGCCGCCAGCGGCAATCAATACCGCCAACATCATTAGCACTGAGCCCCCGCGGCTCCAATGGAAAGTCGTATTCAATTTCATGCCTGTCTTTTGAGGCTTTTGGAGCGCGCAATAAAGCTTTTTCTGCGCCCACCCGGTCACTTTGCAGGGCGTTTGCATAACGGAGTGCTAACATTCCTGTCCGCGCGCCCTGCACTTTTCCTGCAGGCACATCGGTCCTTGCCTCCGGGCCAAATCCGGCTATAGTTCCCCCTCCCCGGCGAAACGCGCGGGACAAACAGACGCTTTAGATATGAAGAGTTACAACATTGCAGTCATCGGTGGCGACGGCACGGGTCCGGAAGTGGTCCGCGAGGCGGTCAAGGTGCTCGACGTGGCCGCGAAGAAGTTCAAGCTCAAGCTGAACTACACCGACTACGACATCGGCGGCGAGCGCTACCTGCGCACGGGCGAGGTGCTGCCGGATAGCGTGCTGGCTGAATTGCGCAAGTTCCCGGCCATCCTGCTCGGCGCCATCGGCCATCCGGACGTGAAACCCGGCATCCTCGAAAAGGGCATCCTCCTGCGCACCCGCTTCGAGCTGGAGCAGTACATCAACCTGCGCCCGGTCAAACTCTACGACGAGCGCTTCTGCCCGCTGAAGGACAAGAAGCCCGAGCACATTGACTTCGTCGTCGTGCGCGAGAACAACGAGGGGCTCTACACCGGCGTCGGCGGCTTTGTCTTCAAAGGCACGCCCAACGAGGTGGCCGTGCAGGAAAGCGTCAACACGCGCCGCGGCGTCGAGCGCTGCCTGCGCTACGCCTTCGAGCTGGCCCGCAAGCGCAACAAGGACAAGAAGCTGACCCTGTGCGGCAAGACCAATGTGCTGACGTATGCCTTCGACCTCTGGGAGCGCGCCTTCCACGAGATCGGGCAGAAGGATTTCGCCGACATTAAGCGCGACTACGCCCACGTGGACGCCACGACGATGTGGTTCGTCAAGAACCCCGAGTGGTTCGATGTCATCGTCACCGACAACCTGTTCGGGGACATCATCACCGACCTGGGCGCGATGGTGCAGGGCGGCATGGGCATCGCCGCGGGCGGCAACATCAACCCGCAAGGCACGAGCATGTTCGAGCCGATTGGCGGCAGCGCGCCCAAATACACCGGCAAGGGCGTCATCAACCCCCTGGCCGCGATCTGCGCCGGAGGATTGATGCTGGACTTCCTGGGCGAGACCAAAGCCGCCAAGGCCATCGAAGCCGCCGTCATCAAGATCACCCGCGAGAAGATGAAGAGCCTGGCCGCCGGCAAGATGGGTTACAGCACTTCGGAGGTGGGCGACCTGGTGGCCGGCGCACTGTAACCGATTAGGAATGACCTTTTGCGCGCCCCCCAGCACTGGGCGATACGCGGGTGAGCAAGGCGGCCTGCACAGCCGCGTCTTGCCCGGCCTTCAACTGCCCATCCCGATCCTGTTGGCCGGCGATACCGTCAAAGTCCTGGCAGCCTTGCACAACAGCACGATCCTATGAAACGAATCAGACAACTCTCCCTGGTTCTCCTCGCGATGTTCTTCCTGGCTCTGGCGGCCAGGGCGGAGGTCTCTTACGTCATTGTCATCAGCGTGGATGGCCTGGGCGGAACTTACATGAGCAACCTGTTTAGCCGGGTGGACAACTGGTTCCCGATCCCGAACTTCACACGGTTGCGGGACGAGGGCGCAAGCACCCTGGCCGCGCACATCGACAACAACAACTACGAGACCCTGCCCAACCACACGTCCATCGTCACGGCCCGTCCGCAGCTCGGCGCCAACGGCCACGCCTGGACCAGCAACAGCGATCCCGGCGCGGGGGTCACGATTCATTCCGTCAGGGGCTCTTACGTCGCCGGCGTCTTCGACGTTGCGCACGACAACGGCCTGAGGACCGGCATGTTCGCAAACAAGACCAAGTTCATGCTGTTCGACACGAACACGACCTACACCGGCGGCGGCTCGTACAACGCCGTCTATGGCGCCCCCGACATCACCGGCGAAGACAACGGGCGCGACAAAGTGGACACCGTCTACATCAACACCACGCTCGGCGGCGTTCTTGTGGATAACTACATCGGCCAGCAGAAAACAAATCCGATGCAATATGCGTTTCTGCACATCAACGAGCCGGATTCCTACGGCCACTCGTCGGGTTGGGGCAGTCTCACCTGGTATACGAACGTCGTTAAGGTTGATACGATGCTGGGCAAGATCTTCAAGCTGATCGAGGTGGATGTGCCCGCCATGAAGAATCATACGGCCATCGTCCTCACAGCCGATCACGGCACCCAAAGCACCTACACGAATCTAGCCGACCGCTATTCTGTCCCCTTCTTCGTTTGGGGGCCGGGCGTAGCGCGGGGCGCGGACCTCTACGTCCTGAACGCGGACCGGCGCAAGCGGGCGACAACCTACCCCATGACCACCTATAACGGGATGCAGCCCATCCGGAACGCGGAAGCGAACAACGTCGCACTCCAATTGCTCGGCCTGGGCCCAATTCCGGGCTCCACCTTCGATTACGCCCAGGACCTGCTGTTTACCCCTCCGCCCTTCATCACGGGCATTGCTGGCGATGGACAAGGAACCTTCACCATCAACGGAATCACGGGCCTGAATGGCGATGTCGTTCTGTTGAAATCCACCGATCTCGGCGCCTCGAACTGGCTGTCCATTCAGACCAATACCGCAACCGCCGGAGTCCCGTTCAGCTTCACCGTTTCGCAGGGCGCGGATTCCCTGGGCCTGTTCCGGCTCAAGGGCCGGTAGCAGACGGCCCCCGCGCCGCCCCCGGGTCGCGCACACGATCCTGTGGCGATGCGGGCTGACGCATTCTGTGCACATGATGAACACGTTCCTTCGACTCACTCGCCTGGCGCCGGTGGTGTTGTTCCTGGCTGCCACGTTGTCACTTGCGGCCGCCGACGCCGCCGGCGCGCGCTGGTCCAAAGAGAAAGCGGCGCAATGGTACCAGCGCCAGCCTTGGCCGGTGGGCTGCAATTACATCCCCTCCACCGCCATCAACCAGATCGAGACCTGGCAGGCGGAGAGCTTTGACCCCCGGACCATAGACCGGGAACTGGGCTGGGCCGAGGCGCTGGGTTTCAATACCGTCCGCGTCTTCCTGCACGACCTGGTGTGGGAGGCGGACCCGGCCGGGTTCAAGAAGCGGCTCGACCAATTCCTGGGCCTGTGCCAAAAACATCATCTGCGCGCCATCATCACGTTCTTCACCAACGGCTGCTACGGGTACCAGGGCGAGCCGCACCTGGGGCCGCAGCCGGCGCCCACGCCGGGCATTCACAATTCCGGCTGGGTGCAGTCGCCGGGCGCCACCAACGTCAACAACCCCGCGCAGTGGGGACGGTTGGAGAAGTACGTGGTGGATGTCGTCAGCACGTTTGCGCAGGACGACCGGATTCTGCTGTGGTGCCTTTACAATGAGCCGGAGAGCACGCGCAAGGGCGCCCAGAGCCTGCCGCTCCTGCGGGAGGTGTTTGCGTGGGCCCGCCGCGTGAACCCGTCCCAGCCGCTCACCGCGCCGATCATGCGCATGCCCAAGCCCGGAGCGACGTCGGAGCTGGTGCGGTTCCTGGAGGAAAACTGCGACGTGCTGACCTTCCATTGCTACGGCGCGCCGGCGGAAGTCGAGGCCTTTGTCAAGCTGCTGCAAAGCTTCGAGCGGCCGCTGATCTGCACCGAATACATGGCCCGCACGCGCGGCAGCACCTTCCAAAACACGCTGCCTGTCTACCAGCGCGAGCGCGTGGGCGCGATGAGCTTCGGCCTGGTGGCCGGCAAGATGAACACCCATTTCCCTTGGGGCAGCAAGGCCGGCGCGCCGGAGCCGAAAGTCTGGTTCCATGATATCCTCCGGGGCGATGGGACGCCGTTTGACCCGCAGGAGGTGGTGTTCCTCAAGCAGATAACCGGCCGCCAGTCGAAATGACCCGGCGCGGCTCGTTGCCTGGTGATGAGCACCCCGGACTAAACTGAGCGCAAGCGCGGCCGGGAACAAACACGCCGCCGGCAAGATGGGCTACAGCACCTCGCAGGTAGGCGACCTGGTGGCCGGGGCGCTGTAACTGACACTGGTAGAAAATTGCTTCTTGCGCGCCCGCCCGTACTGAGCGCTGCGCGGGTGAGAGACCGCTGCGGGTATCCTCCCGCGCTTGCGC
>CAZDOO010000045.1:0-44135 GCA_964507045.1 uncultured Verrucomicrobiota bacterium
AAGCTTGCAGAGGTTCAACGGTGAGGTGACGGTGAGGATACGGTGAGGTGAGCCATGAGAGAGGGGGCTGTCACAGGGAAGGAGGGAGCGCGGCCGAACCGGGGGGGCGGGTCTAACCGCACACAACGGGCGCATGCCGGTTTCTTGCAGGAAAGTGAGAGGCGCCTTGTTACGGCAAGAGCGTTGTTCGCGGCTTGACCGGCTGGCTGCGGCGCGCAACCATCTGACCGCTATGGACATCAAACTCACCGCCATTCCGATCGAGAAGCCTGAGCCGATCAACTTCATCCTGGGCCAGACCCATTTCATCAAGTCCGTCGAGGACCTTCATGAGGCGCTGGTAGGCACGGTGCCCGGCATCAAGTTCGGGCTGGCCTTTTGCGAGGCGTCGGGCAAATGCCTGATCCGCTGGAGCGGCACCGACGCGGCCATGATCGAGTTGGCGCGCCAGAACGCCTCGGCCATCGCCGCCGGCCATAGTTTCATCGTATTCCTTGGCGAAGGTTTCTACCCAGTCAACGTGCTGAACGCCATCAAGACAGTACCCGAGGTTTGCCACATCTTCTGCGCGACCGCCAATCCGACGCAGGTGCTGGTTGCCGAAACCAACCTGGGGCGTGGCATTCTGGGGGTTGTGGACGGCCTTCGGCCCCAGGGGATCGAAGCCGAGCCCGACATTGCCTGGCGCAAGAGCTTTCTGCGCCAAATCGGCTACAAGGTCTGAAGGCGGGAGCTAACCGGCACTTGTCCCGGCGGCAAGAGACAGCTAGCTGCTCCCCATTGGCCGGTCCAGGCACTCGCGCACAGCTTTGGCCAGGTCCGGGCGAGTGTAGGGCTTCTGCAAAAACATTGCGCCGCCTCGCCGGAAGAAATCCGTGTTGGATTCCTCCACGTTGTAGCCGCTGGTGAGAATAATCTTAACCTGGGGATGGAGGGCTTTAAGCCTTGCCGCCACGTCCCGTCCCGACATGCCCCCAGGCATGACCACGTCGGTGATCACCAGGTCAATGCCGCCGGGATTGCGTTCCCAGACCTCCAGGGCTTCCGCGCCCGAGGCCGCTTCCAGCACTTTGTAGCCGCAGTCCTGCAGGATCAGGTGCGCCATGTCGCGCAACACCAGTTCGTCTTCCACTACCAGGATGGTCTCCCGGCCCCCCTGCACGGGCGCCTCGGCTGCCTTTGGCGTGGCCTTAGCCAGGTCGGCGCTGGCAGGGAAGAACACGTTGAAGGTGCTGCCCTTGCCGGTTTCGCTGCTGACTTCGATCCAGCCTTCGTGCTGTTTGACGATGCCATACACCGTTGCCAGGCCCAGGCCAGTCCCCTTGCCCACTTCCTTGGTGGTGAAGAAGGGCTCAAAGATCCGGGTGAGCGTGGCCGGGTCCATGCCGCACCCGGTGTCGCTGACCCGCAGACAAATGAACATGCCCAGCCGCGCTTCCGGATGTGTCTGCACGTAAGCCTCGTTGATCTCGACCGGGCTGGTGCTGATGGTGAGCACGCCGCCCTTGGGCATGGCGTCGCGCGCGTTGACGGCGAGGTTCATGATCACCTGCTCGACCATGCCCCGGTCGGCCTGCACCAGCGGCAGTTCCGGGGGTGGATGGAATTCCAGCGTAACGGTCTCGCCCAGCAAGCGCTTGAGCATCTTGGACAGCTCGCTGACCACCCCCCGCAGGTCTTGCGGCTCGGGCTTCATCACGTTCTTGCGGCTGAACATGAGCAATTGCCGGGTCAGCGTGGCGGCACGGTCGGCGGCGTAATAGATCGCGCCGGCGGAATCAGAGACCTCCGCCGGCAGGTTGGGCCTGGCCATCAACATCCCGGAGTGGCCCTGGATCACGGTGAGCATGTTGTTGAAATCATGCGCCACGCCCGCCGCGAGCTGGCCGATGGACTGCATCTTCTGCGACTGCAACAACTGCGCTTCCAGGCTCAAACGGTCGGTGATGTTCTCGACGTAGCAATGCACCACCTGGCTGGCGGCGACGGGATGGAACGACCAGGAAAGGGTGCGCCCCTTGGAGGTCGTTTGCAGATTCAGAACGCTCTGGCCGGCTTCGAGGCAGTTCTCGACAATATCCCGCACATTGGATGGCACCAGCTCGCGCGGATGCTCCTGGCCGAACGACCGGCTGAGATTGAGCGCCGCATCGTTGAAATAGGTGATGGCGCCGTCCCGGCTCAGCTCCATGGCCGGGTTGGGGTTCAACTTGGCGAACGCGGCCAGCTTCTGCAATTCCGTCTCGGCCCGAATGCGCTCCACCGCCATCGCCAGCACCGTCGCGAGCGAGAACAGGAAATGGATCTCATCTTCCGTGAACTTCCGCCGGCGCGCCGTGTGGACTCCCAGCACACCGAACGCCTGTCCATGCCCGGTGATCGCCACGGTGATGCCGCTCACTACGCCGTGCTCAGCCAGCAGCGTGGAGCCGCGAAAGCGGCTCTCCCCGGGCAGGAACTCAAAGGCGACCGCCTCGCCCGCCGCCAACGCGAACCCCGCCTCGGACTGGGGATCCGCCGGGATGACGACCTTTCCAACACACCCTTCCTTCCAGCCCACCCCCGCCCGCAGCAGCAGGAACTTGCCGCCGGGCTGGAGTTCGAGGATATGACAGAACTCCGCCTCCAGTGTCTGGGCGACGAGCAGGACCGCCTGGTTGAGCAGTGCGCCAACGTCGTTGCTGACCATGGCGAACTGACCGAGCGCCGCCACGACGGTTTGCTGCAAGGACCGGTGCAGCAACGTTCGCTCCGCCCGCTCGCGCTCTTTGACGCGCTCCTCCAGCGTAGCGGCCATGGCGTCGAAGGTGTTAGCCAACTCGCCCAACTCGCCCTTTTCGTTGGACAATCCCGTGCGGCTGGTCAAATCGCCCGCGCCCAACCCTTGCGCCGCTTTGGACAGCATCCGCACCTGGCGGAGGATGAAGCGCTCGCCGCCAAACCACGCCGCCCCCAAAGCCAGCAGTCCCACCACAAACTCCGTCCAGGGCAGATCGGTGCCATAACGAGCGGCATAGTACTTGTTGCCGAAGTACAGCAGCACCGACGGCGGCGCGACAGCCAGGAACACTGTTCCGACCAATCGAAACCGCAAACTGGAGAAGCTGGTCATCGTTCGTCAAGCCGCCCCTGCACGGCAAGTTTACGCTTGGGACTCCCGCAGGCAAAGTGATTTCTGAAACTTCCTGATTGTTAAGCTTGCCAAAAGCCCTCCGGTCCTTAGATTAATCGGCTTGTTTAATTCTATATGAGTCTATTCAGTCCTCACGCCCTCCTGGCGTTGGCGCCGCCGCCACAGTCGGGGCAACCGGGGCAGTCAACGGCGCCAGCCTGGCTCAACATGGTGCCCTTGGCCCTGCTCGTCGTGGTGTTTTATTTTGCCCTGATCCGGCCGCAACAGAAGAAGGCCAAGGACCATGCGAACCTCCTGAAGGCCATCCGGCCCGGCGATAAGATCGTCACCAGCAGCGGCATTGTCGCCGTTGTCGTTACCGTCAAAGAGAAGACTCTCTCCATCCGGTCCGCAGACGCTAAACTCGAAATCACCAAGTCCGCTGTCGCCGAGATCGTCGAGCGCGGCGACGAAGCCAAAGAATCCTGATTTGTCCTCATGAACCGAAATAACTTCTGGCGTTTTATCCTGGTTGTCCTGGTCGTCCTCTGGTCGCTCTACGAGCTTTACCCCCCCAAAGGGCGCGATCTGGTGCAGTATTTCCGCGATAAGGCGGTCGGGCGCGATCCCGCCTTCACCGCCATCTACACGAATGCCGTGGCGCTGCAGAAGGCGATGCCGGAGAAGCCCTACGACAACCTGGTGACGGCCATCGGCACCAACGACATCACGCGTTACTTCCCGGCCTTCGGCGCCAGGGAGCAACTCTACCCGACTCCCTATATCCTGAACCGCCTGCAGCGCGAAGCCGCCGGCCGTATCCGGTTGGGCCTCGACCTGCAAGGCGGCACCTCGTTCCTCGTCAGCATGGATACCAACAAGCTGGCCCAGTCCGCTGACGCGGAGACCGCCCTCGCTCACGCTGTCGAGGTTCTGCGCAGACGCGTGGACAAATTTGGCGTCGCGGAACCGCTCATCCAACCGCAGGGCAACAACCGCATCCTGGTCCAACTGCCCGGCCTGTCTGCCGCCGATCAGGAGAGCGCCAAGGCGGCCATCCAGAGAGCGGCCTTCCTGGAATTCCGCCTGGTGTGTCCGACCAGCGACCAGGACATCAAAGAAGGCGTCATTCAACCCGGCTACGAGATTCTGAAGCGCAAGCAGCGGACCCGCGACGGACGGGAGCAAACCGAAGAAGTCGAGGTCCGGAAACGCGCGGAGATGGACGGCAGCGGCCTTAAAAGCGCCATGGTGGTGCGGGGCAACCTGGGAGAGCCGGAAATCCACTTCATGCTCGACTCCAAGGGCGCGGAGCGCTTTGCCGAGATTACCCGGGCGAATGTCGGGCAGCGCCTGGCGATTATCCTCGACGGCCAGCTTTACTCGGCGCCCGTCATCCAAACCCCCATCGAGACGGGCAGCGGCCAGATCACCGGCCAATTCGACAACCGCGAAGCGTTCGAGCTGGCCAACGTGCTGGAGAACCCTCTCCGGGCTCCGCTCCGTATTGACGAGTCCCGCGAGGTGGACCCGACGCTGGGCAAAGACTCTATTCGCAGCGGTGTCAGCGCGGCCATTTACGGCACGCTGGCGGTTGCCGCGTTCATGATCGTCTATTACCTGCTGGCCGGCATCGTGGCCAACGTGGCAATCATTGCCAATATCATCATCCTCCTGGGCGTCATGTGCTCGATAGGCACCACCCTCACCCTGCCCGGCATCGCCGGCATCGTCCTGACCGTAGGTATGGCTGTGGATGCCAACGTCCTCATCTACGAGCGCATCCGGGAGGAAAAGGCTAAAGGCAAATCGCTGCGCGGCGCGATCGACGCCGGTTACGCCCGCGCCTTTGGCACGATCTTTGACTCTAACCTGACGACGCTTATCTCGTCGGTGATCCTGATCTACTTCGGCACCGGCTCGATCAAGGGCTTCGGCGTCACGCTCACGATCGGTATTCTGGCCAGCATGTTCACCGCGCTGGTCGTCACCCGGCTGATCTTCGACTTCCTGCTGGATCGCGGCTGGCTCAAGGCGCTGCCGATGCTTCATCTGTTCCGGAACAACAAGCTCGATTTCATGAAGCTGGCCAAGCCCGCCTTCGCGATCTCCTGGCTCATAATCGCGATTGGGGTTATCTACACGTTCCGGCGCGGGGAAGGCGCGTTCGGCGTTGAGTTCCGCGGCGGCGATACCGTCCTCTTCGCTTTCGACCAGAAGCCGGGCGAGGCCGCCGTGCGATCCGCTCTCGCCAAGGCCGGGATCAAGGACCCGCGCATTCAATTTCAAAAGGATGTGGTTAGCCGGCATGAAGCCCTGCGCGTGGACTCCGCCCCGGGGACGGCGGAGCAGGTCAAAGCCACGCTCGCGGAGATGACCTCCGCCAAGTTCCGCTTGCTGGGTCAGGACCGCATCGGCGCCACGATTGGCAAGGAAATCCAGAAGTCAGCCGCTATCGCGCTGTTGCTCTCGTTGTTTGGCATTCTTGTCTATGTCGCGTTCCGTTATGAGTTCTCGTTCGCTGTTGGCTCCGTCGTGGCGTTGATTCATGACACGCTCATAACCCTGGGCATTTACTGCATGTCCGGCCGCGAGTTCAACTCCGCCACCCTGGCCGCCATCCTCACCATCATCGGCTTCTCGATCAACGATACCATCGTCATCTTTGACCGCATCCGCGAAGACCTGAAGCTGGGCATTCGCGGCAGCTTCCGCGAGGTGATGAACCAGGCGCTGAATCAAACCCTCAGCCGCACGATCATTACCTCCGGCACCGTCTTCCTCGCAACAATGTCGCTTTACATTTTCGGGGGTGGCGCTATCAACGACTTCGCCTTCGCGTTCCTGATCGGTATCATCGTGGGCACCTATTCCAGCATCTACATCGCCAGCGCCATCGTTCTCTGGTGGCATAAGGGTCAGCGGCCGCACATCGGGGCCGGCGCCCAGGCGGCCGTGGCCGAAGGCGTTGCGGCTGCTGCGAAGAAGTAGCCGCTCTTGCGGTCCATGCTCGCCCTGGTCGAGATTACCTGCTGGCACTGGATTGGTTTCGTTGCCTGCGTCCTGGTCTTTCTAGCCCTCGACCTGGGCCTGTTTCATCGCCGCGCCCACGTGGTGAAGTTCCGGGAGGCGCTTGCCTGGACCGCTGTCTGGTTCTCGGTGGCGATGCTCTTTGCGGCGGGCTTGCACCCGCTGCGCGGGCAGAAGGAGGCCCTGGAGTTCCTTACCGGCTATCTCATCGAGCTGTCGCTCTCGATGGATAACGTGTTCGTCATCGCCCTCATCTTCAGCTATTTCCAAATCCCCGGCCAATACCAGCATCGCGTGCTGTTTTGGGGCATTGTGGGCGCGCTCATCATGCGCGGCTTGATGATCGGCGTGGGCGTCGCGCTCATCTCGTGGTTGCAGTGGATTCTCTACGTGCTTGGCGCCTTCGTCCTTTTTACCGGCATCAAGATGCTCTTCGTGGATACCAAGGTCCACCCCGAGAAGAATCGCGTCGTCAAGTGGGTGCGAAAGGTTTACCCCGTCACCCCGCAACTGGACGGGCAGAAGTTTGTGACCACGTGGCAGGGGCGCAGAGCGCTCACCCCGCTGGCTTTGGTGCTGGTGATGGTTGAGACGACCGACCTCATCTTCGCGCTGGATTCCATCCCGGCCATCTTTGCCGTCACCACCAAGCCCTTCATTGTCTTCACCTCGAACGTATTTGCCATTCTCGGTTTGCGCTCGCTGTACTTTGTGCTGGCGGGAGCCCTGGAGTATTTCCGCTACCTGAAAGTGGGGCTGTCGCTGGTGCTCGTCTTCATCGGCCTCAAGATGCTGCTCGACCCGCACGGAGGCCACGCGCGCTGGTTTCAAATGGAAATTCCCATTGCGGTCTCGCTGCTGGTGGTTGGTGTGATCATTCTGGTTTCCATCGTTCTCTCGGTCACCATTGGCCGCCGCAAGCAGCGCAGCACAAGCCAATGAAGTTCCGCTGGTCCCTCGCGCCGTCCCAACCCTCCCTCGCGGGGCAATTGGCGCAGACGCTGGACATCCCTTCGCTGCTCGCCCAATGCCTGCTCAACCGCGGCCTGGCTGAGCCTGCCGCCATCGCCGCCTTTCTTGATCCCCGCCTCAAGCAACTGGCCGACCCGTTCCTCCTCCCCGACATGGACGCTGCCGTCCAGCGCCTCCTTCAGGCCCGGCAGCGCAATGAATTCCTCGTGATCTTCGGGGATTACGACGTAGACGGCGTCACCTCCACCGCCCTGCTCCTGGAAGTTCTCCGGCCACTTGGGTGGCAAGCCGGTTACTATCTGCCCCATCGCGTGGATGAAGGCTACGGCCTGAGCCAGGAAGCGGTGGACAAGTGCCTGGCGCAATCGCCTGCTTCTCTCGTGCTGGCGGTGGACTGCGGCTCGACGGCCGTCGCCGCTATCGCCTCCCTCCGCCAGCGCGGCGTGGACGTGATCGTTCTCGACCACCACCAGGTCTGCTCTCCCGCGCCTGCCGCGACGGCCCTGGTCAACCCTCAGCGCTCGCTGCCGCCTCCTCCGCCCGGCGCCCGACCCTCCTCTTCAGGTAACCCCGGTGACTCAATCAGCCCCTTCACCGAGCTGTGCTCGGTTGGCCTCTCCTTCAAACTCGCCCACGCCCTGCTCAAGCGCGCCCGGGAAACTGGCCTGCCCGGCGCAGCCGACTTCGACCTGCGTCCCCTTCTGGATTTGGTCGCCCTCGGTACCATCGCCGACATCGTCCCGCTCACCGGCGAGAACCGCATTCTGGCATCCATCGGTTTGGAGCGCCTGAGCGCAACTCGCCGCCCCGGCCTGGTTGCCCTGAAACGAGTCGCCCAGTCCCCTGCCACGCTCGGCACCTACGAAGTCGGCTTTCAACTCGGCCCCCGCCTCAATGCGGCCGGCCGCCTAGAGACGGCGGAAGAAGCGCTGCGCCTGCTCCTGGCACCCGACCTCGCCGAAGCGTTGCCCATCGCGCAGGCCCTCGATGCCCATAACCGCGACCGGCAGAGAATTGAACGCAGCATTGCCGAAGAGGCCATCGCCGCCGTGCGGGCCAGGTTCAACCCCCAGACCGACTATGTGATTGTCGAAGGCAACCCGTCGTGGCACATCGGCGTCGTGGGCATTGTCGCCGCGCGTGTACTACAGCAGTTCTACCGCCCGACCATCATCCTCGGTGGTGATGACGCGGATTACCGTGGCTCCGGCCGCAGCATTCCCGGATTTGATCTGGCTGCGGCGCTGCGCGAGTGCGCCGACCTGCTTGTGCGCCAGGGCGGCCACGCCATGGCGGCTGGAGTCAGCCTCGCGCCCGCCAAGCTGGACGCCTTCCGGACCCGCCTCAACCAACTCGCCCAGCGCGCCCTCAGGCCGGACGACCTCCAGCCGCCCCTCCGCCTGGATGCCGAGGTGCGCCTGGCGGACTTCACTCTGGAATGCCTCGACGCCCTCGATCGGTTGCGCCCTATTGGCCAAGGCAATCCATCCGTTCAGCTCTTCGCCCGCAACCTCACCCTGCAACGCCCGCCGCAACGCATGGGCGCCGAAAAGCAACACCTCAAGTTGTGGGTCACCGATGGCCGCACCACTCACGAAGCCGTCTGGTGGGGCGCGGCCAGTGAAGCCCTGCCCGTTTCCCCCTTCGACCTTGCCTTTGCCCCACAGGTCAACGACTACAACGACTGCCGCACCGTGCAGCTGAAAGTTCTCGACTGGCGCCCGGCGTAAGTTGTTCCAGCCTGAGAGCCTGTAGTGTCGGTCATCCTGGCTGACGTAGAGCCGGGCTTCCAGCCCGGCGGGCACGGCGTTGGATCGCTGGTCCGCTTCAATTAGTCACCTCTCCTCGTCTTTCGTGAGTCTTTTCCAGGCGCCCGGAAGCCGCCCTCTACGGCAGGCACGGATGCCTATCACCACCGTTTCAGACAGGCTCTACGAGACACTTGAAACCATGACCGCGAAACTGCACTCTGCAACCGATCTATGACCACAGCCATCATCGTCGCCGCGGGCCAAGGCACCCGCATGGGCAGCCGGGTTGACAAACTCTTCCTTGAATTGGACGGGTGCCCCGTTGTCGCCCACACGTGGCGGCGGTTCGAGGAGGCGGAGTGTATTGCTGAAATGGTGCTGGTCGTCCGCGAGGGCATGCAGCCTGCCTTTGAAGCACTGGCCCAACAGCACCACTTTCGGAAGCCGTTTCAGCTCGTCCCGGGCGGCAAAGAGCGGCAGGATTCCGTTTGGAACGGTTTGATGGCCCTGCCCCCGCGCGCGGAGATGGTGGCTATTCAGGACGCGGCGCGGCCCTGCACAAGCCAAGCCCTTATCGCTGCCACCGTCGCCGCCGCGCGCCGAATCGGCGCTGCCGTCGCGGCCCAGTCGGTCACCGACACCATCAAAGAATCGGCCGACGGCAAGCGGATCGAGCGCACCCTGGACCGCTCCCGGCTCTGGGCGGTTCAAACACCCCAGGCCTTCCGCGTCGCGATCATTCGGCAGGCCTTGGCCGAAGTGCGCCGCCGGGGCTTGCTGGTCACGGATGACACTGCCGCCTGCGAGCTCATCGGCCAGCCGGTCGAACTAGTCCCCAGCACCCAGCCCAATCCCAAGGTTACCCGCCCCGAAGACCTTGGTTGCATCGAGGCCCTGCTGCGTGGCCTGGCGCGCAAGGCGTGAGGCTTCCGCCCATCGCCAGCGGATAACACCGCGAACCCAAGCGGGTCGGTGTGCCTACAGTAACTTGGTTTGGCCGGGGATGGCGACGGGATACAATCCGTCGGGGCCTGGCTTCACCGGAGGCTCGGTGCTCATCGTGATCTCGCCTGGCGGCGGGAAGGCGAACTTGGAATCCAGAGCTTCCTGCCAGGTAATCTTCTGGCCGGAATAGACCGCCATCTGGCCCAGCACGCTCGCCATAGTCGAGTTGGCCAGCACCTTCGCGCGCTGAAACGGCTTACCCGCGCGGATAGATTGTAGAAACTCCAGGTGTTCCTGCTCATAAGGGGACGTCTTCGACAACGCGGCGTCCGCGCGCCACGTGCGGTTGCCTTTGAGGTCGGTGAAATACGGCGGCTGGAAAGCCGAGTAGTGACACCGGCCTTTGGTGCCGTGGAACACGTCCTTGTTGGAGCCGAAACAGCCGACCGCCGTACGGCAGCTGCCATAGATGCACCGGCCGTCGGGGTATTCATACGTGACCTGGTGATGATCGAACGAGGTGCCCATCGTGGCCTGGAAATGTGTCGAGCGCCCACCCATGCCGTAAGCGTGCTCCGGCATCACATCACCGAACACCCACAGGGCCGAGTCGAGATTGTGAATGAGCGATTGGGGAATGTCGTCGCCGCTCAGCCACGTAAAGTGATACCAATTGCGGAGCTGATACTCCATCTCGGTCCACTCCGGCTGGCGATCGATCAACCGGTAGGGCGCGCGGAGATACTCGCACTCGACGGCGACGATGTCACCGATCTCGCCCGCCTGCATGCGCTGGACCGCCTCGCGCCGGCCGAGGTGATAACGGTAGGTTACGCCGGCAAGCACCCCTGTGCCATTCTTCCGGGACACTTCGTCAGCTTGCAGGATCCTCTGGATGCCGGCGATATCCACCCCGGCGGGTTTCTCGACAAACACATGCTTCTTCGCCTGCACCGCGGCCAAGGCATACGCCGGATGGAAGCGCGAGGCGCAGGCAATCAGCACCACGTCACAGTTCTCGATAACGCCGCGATACCCGTTCAGTCCGCTGAATTGCCGCTCTCGCGGGACCTCGATCTGGTTCGGAAACATCGGACTCAGCGTCTTGAGCGCAGCCTCAATCTTATCCGGAAAGATGTCGGCGGCGGCCCAGAGCTTGGCGCCTGCGTCGCCTTTCAAGGCGTCGCCGGCCGCACCGGTGCCGCGTCCGCCGCAGCCGATAAGGCCGAGCTTGAGGGTGCTGCTTTCCGCCGCGTGGGCGAACCGGCCCACGTCCAGTGCGCCGAGCAAGGCGGTCCCGACCACAGTGGCAGAGGTCTTGAGAAAGTCACGGCGGCTGGTGGCAGTGGCTTGAGTCTTGGGTGGGGTAGTATGCATAGCTGTTTGGTTTGATTAGCAGATATTAGCAGATGTTAGGTTTAGAATAGCAGGTTGGCCACAATGCTGCAGCAGAATTTAGCACGGACAAGTCCCAGAGGGGAAGCGCTCGATGCGTGGTGGAAGCTTGAACAGCCCCCTCCGCTGCCCTTGCAAACTCCCGCGGCCGCCGTTATCGTCTGCACAACGGTTTTCGAGTATTATGAAACGACGTTTGCTTTTTGGGGTCGTATTGGCGGCCCTCAGCGTGAACCTGCTGATCGGCGCCCGAGTCTACCTATCTTCCGCCCGCGCGGCCGAAAAGGATTCGGCCTACCCCAGCCTTGAACTGTTCTCGTACGCGATGGAGAAAGTGCGCAAGGATTACGTGGACGGCCAGAAGCTCACCTACAAGGAACTGGTCTATGCCGCCCTTAAAGGCATGCTCAACACGCTGGACCCGCACAGCGAGTTCATGGAGCCGGAGAAATACAAGGAGCTTCAGAACGACACCCAGGGCGCCTTCGGCGGCCTCGGCATTGTCATCGCCATGAAGGACAACTTCATCACGGTCATTGCGCCCATGGAAGACAGCCCCGGATTCCGGGCCGGCATTTTATCCGGCGACCGCATCATCAAGATTGACGGCAAGAGCACCGAGAAACTGAGCTTGCAGGACGCGGTCAAGAACCTGCGCGGGGAGCCGGGCACCGAGGTGAACATCTCGATCCTTCGGCCCTCGTCGGGCAAGATCAAGGACTACAAGCTCACCCGCGCCGTCATCAACATTGACATGGTCAAGGACATCAACGGCAAGAAAGAGTTCCCGCTGGGCGACAACCAGATCGGCTACATCCGCCTGGTGCAGTTCGGCGAGAAGACCAGCGCCGACCTGAAGGCCGCGCTCAAGAAGCTCAACGACCAGCACATGCAGGGCCTGGTCCTGGATTTGCGCTGGAACCCCGGCGGCCTGCTCGATCAGGCCGTTGATGTCTGCGAGAAGTTCCTCCCGCGCGGCCACCTGGTCGTCACGACTGAAGGCTCGAATTCGTCCCAGAACTCGGTGCGCAAGGCTATGGGTCGGGGCGATGAGTTGAACAACAAGCCCATGGTGGTGCTGGTCAACCTGGGCAGCGCCAGCGCCTCCGAAATCGTCGCCGGCTGCCTGCAGGACTCCAAGCGCGCCATCATTCTCGGCGAGAAGACCTTCGGCAAAGGCTCGGTGCAGAGCATCATCCCGCTGGCCCAAATGCCCGACGGCGTCCCCGCCCTGCGTCTCACCACCGCCAAGTACTACACTCCCAGCCATAAAGTCATCCACGAGGAAGGCATCACCCCGGATATCCTGGTCCCGTTGACTGAGGAGCAGGAGCGCGACGTCCTGCTCAAGCATGCGCCCGGCGGCATTCAGAGCTTGGATGCGCGGGAGCGCGAGCGAGTGCTCAGCGCCCGCGATCCGCAGCTCGACCGCGCTATGGACTTGCTTAAAGGCATCACGCTCTTCACCCAGCGCGCCCCGGACCTCGAGAATCGGGTTGCCAAAACCGGGAAGATGGCGGCGAAGTAACCGCGCTTCACCCATTAACCTTCTTAACTCATTTTACTCTCTTATAGCCCCTGTGCCGCGCGGGAACCTCCACAACCTGGCGTCCTGCCCTTAAACCATGCCCCTCCTGGCCCTGGAAACCTCCTGTGACGAGACCAGCGCGGCCGTCGTTCACCAGGGCCGGGTCTTGTCGAACGCCGTCTCCTCGCAAATCCGGCTCCACGCCGAGTACGGCGGCGTCGTGCCCGAGCTGGCAGCGCGCGAGCATCTGCGCAATCTGATCCCCGTCACACGGATGGCCTTGCAGGAAGCCTCCGTTGCTGCGGGTCAGCTCGATGCCGTGGCGGCCACCCGCGGCCCAGGGCTGCCCCGGGCCCTGATGGTCGGCCTCAAAGCTGCCCAGGGGATCGCCTTCGTTCTGCGGCGGCCATTTCTGGGCATCCATCACCACGAGGCCCACCTCTACTCGCCCTGGCTCACAGGCCAGCCGCCCGTCGCCGACTTCTCGCAGTTCCAACCCAACGTTTCCCTCATCGTCAGCGGCGGCCACACGCTCCTGGTCCATGTCCGGGCGGAACTGGAACACCGCGTGCTCGGCTCGACCGTTGATGACGCCGCGGGCGAATGTTTCGACAAGGTCGGCAAGCTCATCGGTTTGCCTTACCCGGCCGGACCGGAAATTGACCGGCTGGCCGAAGCCGGGAATCCCCGGGCCTACGACTTTCCGCGGCCAATGCTGGACGACCCCAACGACGACTTCAGCTTCAGCGGGCTCAAGACCTCCGTGCGCTATTTCCTGCGCGATCACCCCGACCTGCTCGCTGATGCGCAACGCGTGCGCGACCTGTGCGCCAGCGTCCAGGCGGCCATCGTGGATGTGCTGGTGGCCAAGACCATCCGGGCCGCCCGGCGGCTCAAGGTGCGCTGCGTCACGGCTTCCGGCGGCGTCACCTGCAACCGCGCGCTCCGCCAGAGACTTGCCACCGCCTGTGAGCGCGACCGGTTCAGCCTGTGGCTGGCCGAGCAGACCTTCTGCACCGACAACGCCGCAATGATCGGGATTCTAGCCGAGCGAAAGCTCCGGCTGCGTCAGGAGGAAACCTCCCTGGACGGAGATATTCTTCCTGACTGGACCCTCGAATAGCGCGGTGGGTCCCCCCGCGCTTATGGCAAACCGTCTTACGCGGCGGATGCTGCGATTAGCGCCAGCACCTTCTCCACCGCCTCTTCGGCCTTGACCGCCATGAGCGCGCCGGCGCGGGGCTTGATCTCGACTTCGCCCTTGGCTAGCGATTTCTCGCCAATGCCCACCCGGATCGGGAAGCCGACCAGTTCTGAATCCTTGAACTTCACCCCCGGCCGGTCACTGCGATCGTCGAGGATGACGTCCACCCCGCGCGCAGTGAGGTCGGCATAGATCTGCTCGGCGCGCTGCATGACGGCACCCTCAGGCGCCACGTTCAGCGGCGTGATGCAAACCGTGTACGGCGCGACGCTGATTGGCCACACAATGCCGTTGTCGTCGTGGCTCTGCTCGATGACCGCCTGCAGGGTGCGCGTAACGCCGATGCCGTAGCAGCCCATGATCGCCGGCTGCTGCTTGCCCGTCTCGTCGAGGAACAGCGCGTTGAGGGCCTGGCTGTACTTGGTGCCCAGCTTGAAGACGTGGCCCACCTCAATGGCGCGCTGGACCTTGAGCGGCTTGCCGCATTTGGGGCAAGCCTCGCCCGCCTGCACCAACCGCAGGTCTGCCCATTGTGCAACCTGGATGTCGCGCCCGATCGCGACGTGGCACAGGTGGAAGCCGTCCGCGTTGGCGCCCGTAGTCATCTCCGCCGCGTCGCGCAGGCGTTCGTCGGCATAGACTGGCAGCTTTGTGACGCCGACCGCGCCCAGACTCCCCGGATGCGCGCCCAGCGCAGTAACAACTTCCTCCACCTCGGCGGGCCGGAAGTTCCCCGTGCCGAGCGTGCCGGTCAGCTTGGCTTCGTTCAGCTGGTCGTCGCCGCGCATCAGGATCAGCACTGGTTTGCTGTCGGCGATGTACACGAGCGTCTTAATCTGCCGCTCCGCCGGGACGTTATGGGGTGCCTTGCTCAGCGCCTCAATCGTCACCACACCGGGGGTAGGGAACTTCTCGATTCCGCACTCCGCATTCCGCACTGCGCACTTCTCGACCTGGCTCGTTGCCTTCTCCACATTCGCCGCATACCCGCATCCCTCACAGTACACGACTTCGTTCTCCCCCGTCTCCGCCGGGACCATAAACTCGTGCGAGAACTTGCCGCCCATGACGCCGGTGTCCGCCTCGACCGGCATTGCCTTGAGCCCGCAGCACTGGAAGATGCGCGCGTAGGCGTCGTACATCTTGTGGTAGCTTGCCTGCGCGGCCTCGTCCGTGGCATCGAAGCTGTAAGCGTCCTTCATGATGAACTCCTTGGCCCGCATCAGGCCGAAGCGCGGGCGGATCTCATCCCGGAACTTGGTCTGAATCTGGTAGAAGTTCTTGGGCATCTGGCGATAAGAGTTGATCTCGCCGGCGACCAGCGTGGTGATGACCTCTTCGTGCGTCGGGCCGAGCACCCATTCCTTCTTTGCGCGGTCGCGCACCTTGAACAGCACGTCCTGCGCGGCCTGGTAGCGGCCGCTCTGCTGCCAGATGTCCGGCGGCTGCAGGGCGGGCATGAGCAGTTCGAGCGCCCCGGCGCGGTTCATCTCTTCCCGGACGATCTGTTCGACCTTGCGCAGCGCGCGCAGTCCGAGCGGCAGGAACGTATAGAGCCCGCCGGTTAGCTTGCGGATCAGGCCGGCGCGAAGCAGCAGTTTATGCGAGACGATCTCGGCCTCAGCCGGAGTCTCCTTCAGAGTAGGTATTAGTGTCTGTGACCAACGCATATAAAACGTGAAGTGTGGGGGGCAACGGGTGGGTTGGCGAGCCTGAACTCACCGCAGCTCGCGGCGACGTGAAGCCCTGGAGGCGCACTCGGAGCCGCTTTCCAAGGGCGCAAGCACTAATTCTGACTGGGCCTGGGACGGTGGAGGCCGACGGAGTGGGCGATTTCGTCGAATTCCTCGTGGCTCACTTCTTCCAGTTGTTTGCCCTTGGCGGCGAGCTTCTCATTGATTTTAATGGCCTTCTCGGTCATGACTTCGTGGGTCTCCTGCGAACCGCCGGCGAGGATGAAGTTGGGGCCGGTGGTGACCCGCTTATGGCCGTCGCTATCGAGGCCAAGCCCCACCATCACCGCTTTGCGGCGTGGCTGTTTCTTCTTCGCATTCGCCATGCAGAAAGGGTAAGAGGTCGGCTGGCACGGGTCAATCCACTTTCCCCCTTCTCGCGCTCAGCACCACCCCGGGCCCAGCAACGCCGAGCATAGGGTGTGTACCCATACAACTAGGCAGCCAAGAGCCATCAGTGTCCTATATATGGACACCATGCCCTTTGCTAGAAAACTGCGTCTAACCGCAAGGGCAACGCGAGCCCGCAAGGGCTTCAGACGGTAGCCGGGGCTGGTGTGCCCAAGCCGGGCAGCTTGGGCGGAGCCGGTTTGATCGGTGTTTCGGGCAGTGGTGTCCCGGCGGGCGCGCCGACGGGTGGTGTGACTTCCGGTGTCGGCGGCGGAGCCGTAAACTTGCCGGTCTTCACGATTTCCTCCACCTGCTGCCCATCGAGCGTTTCGTATTCGAGCAGCGACTTGGCAATCAGCTCCAGCTTGTCCAGGTTGCTCGTCAGGATGTCTTTGGCCGTCTTGTACGCGTTGTCAATGATGCGCTTGACCTCGCCGTCAATCTCCTGCGCGGTAAACTCGCTATAGACCTTGGCCCGGGAAACCTCGCGGCCAAGGAAGACGAATTCGTCGTCATCCCCGTATTGCACCATGCCCAGCCGATCGCTCATGCCCCACTGAGTTACCATCGCCCGGGCCATGTTCGTTGCCTGCTGAATGTCTCCCGCCGCGCCGCTGGAGATATCGCCCGAAATGATCTCCTCGGCGATACGGCCGCCCATTGTCACCGCAATTACGTCCAGCATTTCCTTGCGGCGGCGGTTAAGCACATCCGTTTTGGGCAGGGACATGGTCGAGCCAAGGGCCTGGCCGCGCGGAATGATAGTGACTTTGTGCAGCGGATGGGTGTGCTGCAGCACGACATTGAGCAGCGCATGACCGGCTTCATGCCAGGCGGTGAACTTCTTGTCCTCGTCCGTCATGGCGAGGCTGCGGCGCTCGCGACCCCAGCGGACCTTGTCGCGCGCCTCCTCGAGTTCCACCATGCCCACGGCCTTCTTGTTCGTGCTCGCCGCCAGCAGCGCGGCTTCGTTCAACAGGTTGGCCAACTCCGCGCCCGAGTAGCCCGGCGTGCCCCGCGCGATGACCGACAAGTCAACCGCCGGCGCCAACTTCACGTTCTTGGCATGAACCTTCAAGATGGCCTCCCGCCCGCGCACATCCGGCAGATTAACGGTGACCTGGCGATCAAACCGGCCCGGCCGCAGCAGCGCCGGGTCCAGCACGTCCGGCCGGTTGGTCGCGGCGATGATGATGATGCCTTCCTGGGTGTCGAAGCCGTCCATCTCGACCAGCAGCGCATTCAACGTCTGCTCGCGCTCGTCGTTGCCCCCGCCCAGGCCGTGCCCGCGGCTCCGGCCCACCGCGTCAATTTCGTCAATGAAGACCAGGCACGGCGTGTTGCGCCGGGCTTGCTCAAACATGTCCCGCACGCGGCTGGCGCCGACGCCGACAAACATCTCGACGAAGTCCGACCCGCTGATGCTAAAGAACGCGGCATCAGCTTCGCCGGCAATCGCTTTGGCCAGCAGCGTCTTGCCCGTGCCGGGCGGGCCGATCATCAAGACGCCCTTGGGAATGCGCCCACCCAGCCGCTGGAACTTCTTCGGGTCCTTGAGGAATTCGACCAGCTCGGACACCTCCTGGATGGCTTCCTCGATGCCCGCCACGTCTTTGAAGGTGGTCTTGTTGCGCTCCTTGGCCAGCAATCGCGCCTTGCTCTTGCCGAAACTCAGCGCGCCTTTGCCGGCCATCTTGATCTGCCGGATAAAGAAGAAGTAAATCAGCGCTGCAATCACCACAAACGGCAGGATGCTCAGCAGAAAACTGAACAGCATCGTGTTTGGTTCGCGGGGTTCGAACTGCGGCATGCTCAGGAGCTTCTCCTCCAGCTTGGGTGTGAGCCGCGCCTTCGCGCGAAACGGCACCTCGACCTTGCGTTCGCCACTATCCAGCTTCCAGTACTTGCCTGTGATCTCCCTCAGGTCCGGGCTTTGCGGGCTGTAGTTGATGGTGGCCTGAACAATCTGGTTCGATTCCACCAACTGCTGGAACTTGAACTGGCTCAGAACCTCGCCCGGCGCGTCCATGCGGTCCTTGAACAGCATGAGCAGCGTGATGCCCCCCAGAATTGCAATCCAGACCACCAGCGTACGCGGCGGCACCCTGAACTCGCTGCCTTTCTTCGAGTTCTTGCCGTCGCCGCCCGTCTTGTTATCGTCTGCCATCTTAGAATTGGTCGCTGCAACCTTAGCACGGCCGCCCGGGGGCCGCAACCTGCCCAATTAAAGCCGCTTCCAGCGCCATTGCAAGCGGCGAATCGTCCCTGGTGTAAGCTTGAACCGTTCCGAAATCCGCATCCCCTCCACCCAGAAGACCTCGCCTTTTGCGGTGGCCGCCACGATAAGCCGGTGCCGGTCCTCCCGTGGCACCTTCCGATTGGTGAAGAAATCCTGCAATTTGACCGCCTGGGCCATGCCGATGGGCTGGAAACGGTCACCGGGCTGCCAGTGCCGCAGCACCACGGGCGAACCAACCTTGTCCGCATCGAAGTATTCGCGGCGAACGCCGATTCCGGCCCGCTTATCCCCCCTACCCCGGCTGACACGCCAGGCGATCCTGACCCCGGCAAACTCCTGCTCCGTTGCCTTGCCGTGCAAATCCACCTGCCTGGCTTCAGATCCAAGCGCCTCCGCTGCCGCGGCCTGCAAACGAACCAGCCCGCACCGATCGCGTACCACAAAACAACTGCCGCCGTCGGTTGCTGCCCTGGCCTGAGACACCTGGGCCAGGCTCACCGCGACCTTCCGCCCCGCCTTCATCCGGAGCTCTTCCACCAGCTCAAAATCCGATGCGATCCCGAGCTTTGCCAACTGCAACTGCACGCAACGCCGCTGCACCGCCATCGGCAACTCGCCAAACTGCAACCGCTCCAGCCCCCCTTCCTTCTCCCGTAGCAGCCGATGGGAGGAAGCTCTCGCCTCGACGGTCTTGGGCTCCCGGCTTTGGAACCTCTCCCTGCCGCGCAACCAGTCCTTAGCCGTCTGGCCCGCAAACTCCGCCTCCGTTCCGACAATCGCCATCACCCGCGCAATCGTCTTATCCAGGCCCGGCTGATACTTGCGTCGCAGCAACGGCAGCAGCTCGTGCCGGATGCGGTTGCGCTGAAAGTCCAGCAGCGCATTGCTCGCGTCCTCGCGATGTCGAATGCCCCGTTCGGCGGCAAACTGGCATAGCACCCGTTTCGGCTGGTCCAGCAGCGGCCGAACCAGCGCGATCGCTCGGTCGCTTGGCGATGGGCTCTGCCATTTCATCCCGGCCAGCCCTTCGCCCCCGCTGCCGCGCAGCAGCCGCAGAAAGAAAAGCTCGAGCTGATCGTCCGCGTGCTGTGCCAGGGCGACAGTGGGAATTCGCAGGCGCGCCGCCGTGCTCGCGAGGAAATCATGCCGCGCCTCGCGCGCGGCCATTTCGAGCGAGAGCTTCTGTGCCCGGGCCAGCCGGCGGACATCCGCCCGTGCCGTCACCACCGGCAGTTTCAGTCTTGCCGCCGCACGGCACACCAGGCGCTCGTCCGCATCGCTGCTCCGGCCCCGGAGGCAGTGGTTCAAATGCGCCACCGTCAGCCGCCAGCGATGCGTGCGCGCCAATTCGTGCAGCAAGTGCAGCAGGACCAGCGAATCCACCCCGCCGGAAACCGCCACCAGCACGCGCTGCCGCGGACGAAAAAGCCCGCGCGCGTGGATGGTTTGCTCGACATGGTCCAGCAGCTCGCTCACGCGCGAATGCTATTTGAGCAGGCCGGTGAAGCAAGGACGATCCCGCTGGGCCGGTTCGGCGAGGAATGCCTCACCGCGTCGGCGCAGCTATCGGCGCATCGCGACCAATGGCCGAGAGGCCGGCGATTTCCCCGGCGCTCAGAGCGCGGTTGAAGACGGCCACGCCGCCAATCCAGCCAGTGAAGCCGACGCTGCGGGCGCTGTGAATGACGCGGCCAATGGTGAAGGGGGCGCCGCTCTGCGCATCAGGCGGGCTGTAGAGCCTCCCGTACGGGAACCACCACGGATTCAACCGCACGGCGGCAAGGTCGCGAGTGGTGACGCCGAAGATCCCGTTGGCGCCCCGGCGCAGCGTCACCTTCACCCGCGTATAGCGAAACTCCCGCAACTCGACGCGCTCATCGGCTGTCTCGCTAAGCACCCTTACGGAGACGGGCGTATCCTCCGGCGGGGTGTAACACTGGTCCGGCGGGGGCGCGGCATCCCCACCCTGCTGAGTTGCGGGCGCGCGGCGAAGCTGACCCTGGAGCCAGGCTCGGTAAATGGGGGGGAGCTTTGCCTTCACATCCTCCAGCCATCGCTCGGAGGCCCGTCCGTTCAGCCATGCGGTCACTTCCGCACGCTCCGGGTCGAAGGTCATGGCGAAGCACTGCCACGCAGCATCCAGCACCTGCGCCGCAGCGTCCGCGGGAACGGCCGGTGAGACCTCCAGCGTGTTGCATTTGTTCAGCGCATACTTGTAGCCAAACGAACCGGCCCCGTTTTCCGAAACATGCCCGCAGGCCGCCCCTTCCGTGTTCAGTCCGGCAAACAGCCCATATTGCCGCTGCCCGCGCTCAACCCGCCGGATGTCTGTGGTTGAGGTCTGCTTCAAATCCGTGCCTTCATGCCAGATGCCGGCCAGCGCATGATTGCCGCTCTCGCGAACCGCCCACACTATCAACGTCACCGACTTGCCGGCGCCCTTGATGTCGAGCGCCGAGTCATGCAGCCGCGAGCGGGGCACGAACAGGAACGGGCGAAAGGCCGCGTCCGTCTCCCGGCGAATGCGAATCGCCTCCCCAAACGGTCCGCGCCCGAGCAACGGGAAGTCGGCATACGTCGCCTCTCTCCCTTCACCCCAGTAATCCTTTACATAATTACCCGCATCCAGCGCGAAGTTCTTCGTTGCGCCCGCCGGCACGTGGGCCGTGAAGCGGCGCGCGCCGTCCGGCTCACGTTGCACAAAGTCCCAGAAGGCGACGAGCCCGGGGGTGCCAGTGACCGTTGCGACGCGCTGGGAGTAAGCAGAACTTCCCGCCGCAACCGGGCTGCCGCTGGACAAGCAGCCAAGCAGCCAAATGCCGAGGATGAATTTCGCGGGATAATGTTGTGGGACGTGAGGAACGTGCATTGCCTGACGAACACTACGTTGTGAGCAAAGCCATTTCCATAAAGCTAACGCTAAGCATTGGTAGAAGACCTTGACGAATTGCCGCCAAAGCGTCAAGGCTCGCCTCTGCGGGAGTGCGACCGGCGTTGCCATCAGGGCCGGGTCTGGCGATCACGAGCAGTGACCCGGACAGCAAAAGGGCGGCTCAGTTGCCCGAGCCGCCCTTCAACTCAACCACCTCAAACAGAAACAGAAAGACAAACTGTGCCGTCACCTTGCCACCTCCGGCGCGCAAGCGCAACCCGGACCGAGGCTGGAAAGACCCCCGGGAATTCCCCGGGAAAGAAAGGGCGGCCCGTTCACTCGCACGAGCCGCCCCCACCTGAACCAACCACTATGAAACACAGGTCCGGGATACACTCGTGATCGCCGGCCCATTTCAGTTCCCGTTGAACTGCACTAGTCAGACGACGACAACACTGGTTTTGTTCAAACGTTTGTGGCATCCGCGCACGGGTGCTCCCAGCCTCTCGGTGGCCGCCTCGGTCCTTGCGCGCCATCCCCAGCCGGCGCTCTACCAAACAATATACCGCGCTTCAGGCGCTCGCGACGAAGAAGGTCGGATACGTGTCGCAGCACGCTTCGCGCAACAGCAGCAAAGCCAATTCCCGGGCGTGGTAATCCCCCCACATCGAACTCTCGCCATTGGCAACCTTCTGGCCCGGGGCGATGTAGTCCCAACCATTGGGCCGGTGATAAACCGAGTGCAGCAGCAAGCCCTGGTGACTGGGGCAGGCGCAGAGATACGGCTCGCCAAACAGGGTGTTGGCCACGCTCAAGCCGGCCTGCCGATAGCGGTTGCCGTTCTTCTCATCCCCTCGCATCGCCAGGTAATTGCCCAGGCGCAGCAGGCCCTGGGCGGCGATGGCAGCCGCCGAGCTGTCCACTGGCTCCCAGCGGTTGAACGGGTCGGCGGGCTTGTCGAGGTACGCGCCAAGCCGGTGCAAGCCAGGCGCGCCCGTGTCCCACATCGGGATGCCATCGGCGCAGGAGTTCGCCAAATAGAAGTCCGCCGTCGCCCGGGCAGCTTCGAGAAACAGGGCCCAGCTGGCCGTCAGATCGCGGCCGGCGCCCGGCTGGCCGCCGCGCGACCGCGTTTCCTGCCCGGCCGCCCTGGCGCCCGGCGCGCCGAGAAACTCCAGTTGCTCCGCGTAACCCAGAATGGCCCACGCCAGCCCGCGCATCCACGTGCTGAACGGCGAATAGCCCTGCTGCGAGTTCGGGCAGCGATAGCTGCCGTCGTTGAGATTGAAGATGCTCTCATGCGCGGTCCGGCCGCGCACGTCGAACGCATCGCGGCCCTTGCCATAATAGATGCTGCGCAGCGCGGTCGTCTCGGCGTGGTCCAAGAGCCGCTGGAGCAGCGAAATGCTCTGGTCCCGCTCGCCGCGCAGCACGTGCCCGAGCTGGTGCGCCACGGCCAGCGAGCGCAGCGAGCGCAGCGTATCCACAAACAAGGAGTGCGGCCCGTTGAAGGAATAGATATAGCCGCCGCCGTCAGCGGTCCTGGCCCAGCGCGCCGCCTGCACCGCGCCGGAGACCTTCAAGGCCAGCTCGTAGAGGTCCTTCTCGCGCTCGTTGAACGGGAGCTTGCCCTCGCCCATCAGCCGCCACAGGTTGCCGTAGGTGGAGATGTTGTTGAAGCCATGATCGTGCACGCCCATGCTCGACACGTGCGGGGCCATGTGCCGGATCGTCTGCCGGCGGCCGAGCTCCAGGAAGCGCTTCTCGCCCGTCGCATCATACTGGAGCAAGGCCGCGCCAAACTGGAACCCCTGCGTCCAATCGGTCCAGGCACGCGAGGTATACTTGCCCTTGACGGTGACCACCGGCGTGCCGTAGGCTGGATTCCACGCTTTCTCCAGACTCAGTATCTTCTGCGCCGAGAGGTCAAACAGCCGCTCGACCTTCGGCAACAGCTTCTTCGGGGTGAGGCGATAGTCAATGTGGAGGGGCATTAGAGTCTCCGGAGGTGAAATCCGCCGTCCACGTTAAGAACCTCCCCGGTGCTGAACGGCAGCAAGTCCTGGGCAATCGCGGCGACGGCTTTGCCGACATCCTCCGGCGTGCCCCAGCGCTTGATCGGCATCAGGCCGTCCGCAATGAGCTGATCATACTTCTCCCTCACCGGCCCCGTCATGTCCGTGCGGATGACGCCGGGGCGAATTTCATAGACCAAAATGCCGTGCTCGGCCAGGCGCGCGGCGTAAAGCGACGTGAGCATGGACAGCGCCGCCTTGGAAAGGCAGTAATCCCCACGATTGACCGAGGCAGCGTAGGCGCTGACGGATGAGATGGTGATGATCTTGGGCCGGTAGTTGGCCGGCAGGACACCTGCCCCACTCTGGGCCACCATCCACCTGGCGGCGAGCTGCGTCAGGAAATATGGCCCCTTGAGGTTGATATTGATGAGGCGGTCGAAGCTCTCCTCGCTCGCTTCGAGGAGGTCGGCGCGAACCTCCGGCGCCACACCGGCGTTGTTCACCAGCAGGTCCAACCGGTGTAACGTCGCCTGGGTGAACTCCATCAGCTTCCTCCGGTCCGCCCCGTTCGCAATGTCCGCCTGGCACGGCTCCACCCGAATGCTCTTGCCCGCAGCCCGCGCTGCCGAGAGGCAATCCGCCACCGTCTGCCGGGCGGCACCGGCGTTGCTGGAGAAGTTAATCACCAGGTCCCAGCCAATCTTCGCCAACTCCAACGCGACACCGCGGCCAATCCCCCGCGACGCGCCAGTAATCAGTGCAGCCGAATTCATGCACCACAAAGATAGTTCCCAACATCAGAAGCAAAAGCAAATTGTCGGCATCCCGAAATCGCATTCCTCACCACAATTCACGAGCCCCCGCACAATGAAGCATCACCACCAAGACAAAAGCAACTCAAGCGCTGCATTCCCAGCTACTTGCAACGGCATTTGCCCCCAGTGCGGTTCTTCGCCTCTCTTGATAAGCCTCTTCCTTCCCCCAAGCGCCCCACGGTCTCCTCACCGTCACCCCTCCGTAGCACCTCTCACAAATCAGGCTCATCACGGATTTCCGGGGAACACCCAGACCCCTCGGTCGTTACTATCCTCCGTGCGGGTGCGGACGCCCGACGCCCGCGAATGACCCGGCCTTGATTGAGCCTCTCCGCAGGGGATGTCTCCCGCTCTGCATGGGGCGCACTGTCTCATTTTGAGACAGGGAAAGTTCTTCAGCCTCACTCCTGCCGGTCCCCTCGGCGCTTCCTGTCGCCTGCCGTCTCCACGTCGTTACCACACCCTATCCTCAGGCTCACCTCACCGTATCCTCACCGTAGTACCTCTGATAGCCTATCAGAGGTACTACGGTGAGGAGACGGCGAGGTGACGGTGAGGAGACGGAGGGGGGCTGGGCAGGGATGGGGGGGATTGGTCCGGTCCTGAAACAGATTGTTACCTTGTATGGCAAGACGATTAGGACAGAACTCTGGAATTCGGTATAGCGAAGCCTTCAAGATGGCCCCAGAGCGGGAGGTGGAAGAGCAGGATCTGCCCTTTGAGGAGGTAAAACATCAGGCCCAAAGACACTATCAACTTACTTAAGCCCGCGCCACATTAGCTCGGGAGGATAAGCGCCCCGCGAGCCCCAGCCTCCTGCAAGCCACAGTTCCCGAGGACACTCGCCCACGCTAGAAATGTTGCGTGCGAGGTGTGGCAAGACGGCCTGGGAGGCTCGCCCTTGTGTTTTGACACCGCGAGGCGAATCTTTATGCTTAGCCCGTGCGCATCGTTAGGGTACCGCTCGGCAAACGCAGCTACGACATCCAGATCGGCACGGGCCTGCTCGCCCATGCGGGGGACCAATGCGCCCGCCTAGGTCTGGGCAGCCGCTGCGCCATTATCTCCGACGCCAACGTCGCGCCCCGCTACGGCCAAACCGTGCGCAGGGCCTTGGTCAAAGCGGGCTTCGCCGCGGAGCTGATCACCCTCCCCGCCGGCGAAACCGCCAAGAGCCTGAAGAGTGTCGAGGCGTGCTACAAACAACTGGCCAAACTGCGGCTGGAGCGCAAGTCCTTCATTGTCGCGCTTGGCGGCGGCGTCGTGGGCGACCTGGCGGGGTTCGTGGCCGCCACCTACCTGCGTGGTCTGCCCTTCGTGCAAGTGCCCACCACCCTGCTGGCGCAGGTGGATAGCTCGGTCGGCGGCAAGGTGGGGCTCAACCTGAAGGCCGGCAAGAATCTTGTCGGCGCCTTCCACCAACCCCGGCTGGTGCTCTGCGATCTGCGCACGCTCGACTCGCTGCCCTTGCGCGAGTTTCGCGCTGGCCTCGCCGAAGTCATCAAGTACGGCATCATCTACGATGCCGCGCTCTTCCGCCGGCTGGAGCGCGATCTGCCTCGCCTGCTGCGGCGCGACCCGGCCTGCCTGGCCGCCGTCGTGGCACGCTGCTGCGAGATCAAGGCCGCGGTGGTGCGGCAGGACGAGACCGAAGGCGGCTTGCGCGCCATCCTGAACTTCGGCCATACCATCGGCCACGCGCTGGAAGCCATCTCCGCCTACGGCAAATACCTTCACGGCGAGGCCATCGCCATCGGCCAGGTCGCCGCCGCGGTCCTCTCGGCGCGCGTGCTGGGCCTGCCCCCCGGCGACGTGGAACGCATCGAGCGGTTCTTCCGGCGCGCCGGCCTGCCCACCCAGGTCAAGCTCAGCGCGCCCCAGCGGCGGAAGCTGCTGGTCGCCATGAAGCTCGACAAGAAAGTGAGCGGCGGCGAAGTGAAGTTCGTCCTCGCCCGCCACATTGGCGCCGTCGCCTTCGACCAGCGGGTTCCAACGTCGCTCATCGAGCGCGCCCTCAACCCTCAACCCTCAACCCTCAACACTTAGCCATGTCTGCTGTCAGCGAATCCATCGTCCGCGAATACTTCGAGCTGCACGAGTTCCTCGTGCGCCAGCACCGCAAGTACGTCGGCCAAACGCGGCGCGACGACGACGACGACATTGACTTCTTCGTGCTCAACCCGCATCCGGAGACTCCGCCCGCGGCGCTGCCCTTTGTGCTCGGCACCGGCGACCTGCCGTACATCGCGCGCGCAGTGGTGGTGGTCAAAGGCTGGCACACGGACACCTTTAGCACCGCGCGGCTGGAGGCATCGCCGGCCATCTTCCGCTTCGTCGCGCCCAAAGTCTTCCAGCAGGCGGCGCGCGCCTTCGGCAAAGAAGGCACCCCGCTGAAAGTGCTGGTGGTGCCGAGCCTGCCGCAAACCGCCGCCGCGCGCGACGAGAGCATCGCCCTGCTCCGCTCCAAAGGCATTGACGCGGTCATCCCCTTCCACACGATGCTCGCGGAGCTGATCAGCAAGACCGCCACCAACCTCAACTACCAGAAGTCCGACCTGCTCCAGATCATCCGCATCCTGAAGACCTACGACTTCTTCAAGGAGCCGCAGATGGAGCTGTTCAAGCCCAGAGCCACGAAACCCAGGAGGGGGTGAGCCGGCGATCAACGCGGGGCGCCGCTGACTGCGCTCAAGCTGCCGAAGCCCGACCACCTTCCGCCTTCACGGCGAGCACGGACCCGCCGCCGGGTTTCATCCGCAGCTTGCCAAGCGCGCCCGCAGCCTGTTTAATGCGGCCGTGGCACAGCAGCAAACACTCAATCGTTCCGCGAGCTTCTCCGGGGTCGGCTTGCACAGCGGCAACCAGGTCACCATGACTTTCCTGCCCGCTCCGCCCAACACCGGCATCCGCTTCCGGCGCGTGGACCTCGAAGGCAAGCCGGAAATCGAAGCGCTGGCGGAGAACATCGTCGAGAACAACCGCTCGACCACCCTCGCCAAGGGCCATACCCGCGTGCACACCGTCGAGCACGTGCTGGCGACCTTGGCCGGCTACAGCATTGACAATGCGATCGTGGAACTCGACGCCAATGAGCCACCCATCGCCGACGGCAGCGCGCGGGAATACTGCAAGTTGATCCAGGAAGCGGGCATCATCCCCCAGGACGAGCGCCGCGAGCCGTATGCGGTGACGGCGCCGATCAAGCTGGAGATGGGCGAAACCGTGATGACGCTCTTCCCGGACGAGGCGTTCCGCATCTCCTGCACCAGCGCGGACAAGCAAGGGCGGTTTACCCAGTTCTACAGCGTCGAGGTGACGCCCGCCGCCTGGGAGCGCGACCTGGCCCACGCCCGCACCTTCTGCTTCTACGAGGAGATCGAGTACCTGATCAGCAACGGCCTGATAAAAGGCGGCGGGCTGGAGAACGCGGTGGTAATCCGCGACGACGCGGTGCTGACGACCGAACCGCTCCGCTACCCGGAAGAGTTTGTCCGGCACAAGATCCTCGATATCATCGGCGACCTGGCCCTGCTGGGCCGGCCCTTGCGCGGGCACCTGGTGGCGGTCAAGCCCGGCCATGCGGCGAATTGCGAGCTGCTGCGGCGCATCATCGCGCAAATGCGCAAGCCGCTGGTGGCCGCACAAGCCTTCGTCCCGCCGCCCGCCGCGCCGAAAACGGCGCCGCCGAGCGGCGCCGCCGATGAAACGCAGGCGCAGGATGGCGCCATGGACATTCAGGGCGTAATGAAGCTGCTGCCACATCGTTATCCGTTCTTGATGGTGGACCGCGTCGCGAAGATCGAGGGCAACCATATCATCGGCATCAAGAACGTCAGCATGAACGAGGCCTACTTCCAGGGGCATTTCCCCGGCCACCCGGTGATGCCGGGCGTCCTGCAACTGGAGGCGATGGCGCAGGTGGCCGGCATTGTCATGCTAAAGACCGCCGAAAACGCCGGCAAGATCGCCTACTTCATGTCCGCCGAGGACGTGAAATGGCGCAAGCCCGTGCACCCGGGCGACGTGCTGGTCATTGACGTCGAGCTGACCAAGATGCGCGGCAAGATCGGCAAGGCCAAGGGCGTATGCAAAGTGCAAGGGGAAATCGTCAGCGAAGCCGCTGTCACCTTCATGCTGGTCGAAGGCTAACGTCACCCAGGCAAACGACATGATCCATCCCACGGCCATCGTTCATCCCCAGGCGCAAATCGGCGCGGATTGCGACATTGGACCTTATTGCACCCTCGGCGAGCATGTCGAGCTGGGCGCCGGGTGCCGGCTGATCTCGCATGTGGTCATTGACGGCCACACACGCCTGGGCCGCGAAAATGTGATTTACCCCTTCGCCAGCATCGGCCTCAAGACCCAGGACCTGAAATGGAAAGGAGGCGTGACGCGCACCGACATCGGAGACCATAACGCCATCCGCGAGTGCGTCACGATTCACAGCGCCACCAGCGACGGCGAGGCCACCGTCATCGGATCGCATAACAACATCCTGGCCAGCAGCCACATCGGCCACAACATCGTCATGGGGAGCCACGTCATTGTCTCCATGGCCGCGCTGGCGGGGCACGTGATCGTCGAGGATTACGCTCTGGTCGGCGGCTTGTCGGCCGTGCACCAATTTTGCCGGATTGGCACCATGTCCATGATTGCCGGGTGCGCCAAAGTGGTGCAGGACGTGCCCCCCTACATGATCGTGGACGGCAACCCGGCGGAGACCCGAACCATCAACAAGATCGGGCTGGAGCGCAACGGCGTGTCCGAGGAAGCCCAGGTCGCGCTGCGCCACGCCTACAAGATTCTCTTCCGTGACGGGCTGACCACACCCAATGCGCTGGCGCGCATCGAGAGCGAACTCCCCCCGCTGCCGGAGATCAAGCACCTGGTCCAGTTCGTTCGAGCCAGCGAACGGGGAATCACCAAGTAGCCGGCAATTACGGCAGACAAGAGGCAGGAACGGGATTATGAATGAACCGCTGCCACCGCTGGCGCCGGGCACCCTTTATCTGGTCGCCACCCCCATCGGGAACCTGGAGGACATCACGCTGCGCGCGCTGCGCACGCTCAAGGAGTGCGACGTAGTGGCGGCCGAGGACACGCGGCGGACAGGACAGCTGCTGCGGCATTTCGGCATTGCCAAACCGCTGCTGAGTTACTTCCAGTTCAACGAGGCCAAACGGAGTGAGGAGATCATCGAGCGGCTGCGGCACGGCGAGAAGGTCGCGCTGACCACCGACGCCGGCAGCCCGGGTATCAGCGACCCGGGCGAGCGAGTCGTGCGCGCAGCCATTGCGGCGGGCCTGCGGGTCGAGTCGGTGCCGGGCCCCAGCGCGCTGGTGGCGGCGCTGACGGCCAGCGGGCTGCCGACCGATGAGTTCCATTTCATCGGCTTCCTGCCCCACAAGTCCGGCCAGCGGCGCCGGGAATTGGACCGCCTCCGGCACATCGGCGGGACGCTCGTGCTCTACGAATCTCCCTATCGCATCGGGAAGCTGGTCACCGAGCTGAACGAAGTTGTTCCCGGCCGCCAGGTTGTGCTGGCCCGGGAGCTGACCAAGAAGTTCGAGGAATACCTCCGCGGCACGCCCGCCGAATTGCTGGCGCTGCTCCAGCAACGATCACTCAAGGGCGAATTCGTTGTCCTGGTGGCCGCCGCGCTGCCGCCAACTGCCGGCGCCGATGATTCTGCACACGACTGAAGGCCAAGCCGGGGCTGCGTTCGGCGGCCAGTGGTGCTTTCCCAAACCAACCACCGCCGGTGCGGAAGGTTTGTTCACGGCGACCGTTACTCAGCCGCCCCACCCCCAACACGATATTGCAAGACCCCAGGCTATTAATGACTTGGCCATTGAGCGCAGAATCGGCTTGCCTCGTCCTTCATTCGGAATTAGTGTCAAACTCCAATACGAGATGCAGTAGCTCTCATACCTGTTGGGTTTGCTGCCAATAGCGCCGGTTGCGGGCTAATGAACGTGATACAGCTGGCGTTTTCCTGCAGCCGAGGTGACGGATTTGCCAGGAATGAGAATTCCAGTCCAATAACCGGGCATAGCATGACGAACCGCAGAGCCTTACTACGGGATCGAGATCCCGACCGGTGCGCAGCTCCGGCACATTATTTCAGCCTATGAGCTATTGGGCACTCGCCAGTTGTGCTTTGCTCGGGATGACCATCGTCCTTGCGGGGATTCCCCTGGTCTTGCGAGTGGCTGGATTGGGGACTCGGTTCCAGCGCGGGATGGACTTGCATCACACCCATCGGCAGCCGGTTTGCCGCCTGGGCGGGTTGGCACTGGTCGCCGCGTTCATCGGCGTCGAGATCCTGATTGCAGCGGTCTGGCCGGAACAACGGCAAAAGGTGCACGGCCGGCCGGTGGTTCTAGCCAGTTCGCTGGCAATATTTGTGCTTGGCTTCTGGGATGACCTGAAGCCCCTGGGCGCAAGAAAGAAGCTGCTCGGCCAGGTGCTGATCGCAATAGCGGTCTGCGCCTGGGGAATTGGAATCCAGCATTTCAAGATCCCTTTCACCGCGACTGTCATCCCCCTCGGCGGCTGGGGTGTCTTCATTACGGTCTTCTGGCTGGTGGGAATGGCGAACCTGATCAACCTGATTGACGGCGTGGACGGGCTGGCGGCGGGAATCTGCCTGATGTTGATGGTCTTGCTGGCCTATGTCGGCCATGAAAGCGGCAGTTTCGCGCTGTTGGCGTCAGGGATGGCGGGCGCGCTGCTCGGGTTCCTGTGGTTCAACTTCCCGCCTGCCCGCATTTACCTGGGCGACGGCGGGGCCTACTTCCTCGGTTTCCAGATCGGCCTGTTCGCCATTGTCAGCTCCCACAAAGGAACCGTCTTTGCGGCACTGGTAGCGCCGCTATTCGTCCTGGCTCTGCCCATCGCGGATACTGCCCTGGCCATACTGCGGCGCGGCTTGCGCGGACTGCCGATCTTCCGGCCGGACCGCAAGCATATCCACCACCATCTGCTTGAGATGGGCTTCTCCCGCCGAAAAGTGGTGCTGTCTCTCTACGGAGTGACCCTGCTCTTCCTGATCCTGGGATTTGCGGCGTTCTGGTCGCGCGGCCACTTGATTCCGGTCCTGGCAGGCGTAATGATGCTCATTCTGCTGGTCTGCGCTGGCAAGCTCAATTTCAGCCGCCACTGGTTCGCGGTTGGGCGCGTCGTAGGCAATTCGCTCGAGATGCGGCAGGAAATTCAATACGCCCTGACCCTCATGCGCTGGCTGGCGCTGGAAGGCGCCCGGTGCAAGTCCGTCGAAGAGTTTTGGTCAGATCTGGTCCTGGCCGCCAAGCGGCTCGGTTATAGTTCTGTCCGGCTGACTCTCGCGGATGGGGAAAGGGTGTGGGAGCAACCTGACTGCGGCCAACCCGTTCGTGCGGTTGTTCACGTGCTTCAGGGGGGGGATTGCGGAATCCTCGAGTTTAAGGCGCCTGACTGTCAGGTCACCAACTATCCCGCCCAACGGGCGCCCGGCTGCGAAAGATCCTGCTGCCCCTGTGTTGCGGATAGTCGAGTGTTCGACATTGTCAGCGAGCTGCTGGCCGAGGGTTGGGTCAAAGGAATCAGCAAATCGCGGCGGGCGGATTCAACACCCCTTCGTTTCGATACCCAGCTCGCCCAACGCAGAAAACCATCGCCAGGCAAGGAATCAAGTTCTTCCGCTCCCGCGTCGGTTCCCTGAGGCCGGTTGCAAACCGACCCCTTTCCCATTAACAGCAGCTCAAAGGGACTTCCTGCTTGCTGGGAGGCACGGGATTGCTTACGGCGATTCGCCGGCCAGCCGCTGATGGCTGGCCGCCAAGTCACGCAGGCCCAGGGCGCGATACGCTTCGGCCAAAGCCGTATGCGTGGCGCGCTTGGACGCCAGGAGCGGCAGCGCGAACTCCAGGTCGGCAATCGCTTCCTGCGGCCGTCCGGAACGCGCGAGAATTTCGCCCCGCGTCTCGCGAAAGCTGGGGTTGTTGGGAAACTTCTCCAGGACGGATTGAATGATGGCCAGGGCGCGAGCTAAATCCGGCTTATCACCGACGGCCAGGATCATGGCCATGTTGTTTGCCACATAGGGCAGATGGGGGGCAATTTCATACGCCAGGGCCAGGTGTTTCCGGGCCTCGGCTGCCTGCCCGTGCTGCCAGGCGTCAACGCCCAAAGCAAAATGCAGAATGGCCGTGGCCTTTCCCTGCGTCAACATTGCGCCCAGAGTGGCGCGCGCCTGGGCGGCTTCCGGGCCTTCCAGGTGCGTGAGTTGGATCAGATGCCGGAGCAAGGTCTCGTTCTGCGGGGCGCATTCCAAGCCCCGCTGGGTGAGCGTTATCTGCGAAGCCAAATCCCCCGGCCTGGTTCTGGCCACAGCCTCCACCCACAGACCGCACACCTCGCCCATCGGCGAGAGATAGGTCTTGTTCTCATACTGTCTCCAGCCCGCTTCCAGGATGATGAAAGCCGCCGAGTAATCCTCCAGCATCGCCATCGCATCGGCCCACGCCAGGCGATTGGCCGGCAGGTCCACTTTCGATGCCTCCACTTTCTCGCGGTGGTACTTGGCCGCCCGTTCCGCCCAACTCCGGGCCGCCAGGCTATCGCCCTGGGCCTTAAGTACCGCCGCCAGCAAAAGGGAAGTTTCGGGCCGGGCCAATACGACCTCGCTCAAGTGCTTCTCGGCCAGTTCCCAGCGCCCGAGCCGGACATAAATCCGCCCCAGCAGTTCATTAGCCTCAACCGATTTCGGATCGAATGCCACCACCTGCTTCAAATGCTGTTCCGCGGTTCCGATCTCCTGCAGCGTCACATTGGTCTTCGCCAGCAGCGTTTGGGCGACGAACAGGTGCGCGGGGAGGAAGCCGGGCTTGTCGCTCGGGGCAATATTCCCGAGGAGGGCCACGGCTTCTTTATCCTTGCCTTGGCCACCCAGCGCCAATGCCAGATCAAAGAGATGCTTCCGGCGGGGCTCGGCCCCAAGCACCAGCAGCCTTTGCGAGGCCACCCGCGCCGTCTCGAAATCCTTGGCCGCCAGCGCCCGGGCGGCGATCCCGTCATACCGGGCTTGGATTTCACGGGGCTTCCAGGCCGCCAGGCCAATGCCAAACACCAGCCAGGCGGCGCAGCCAACGATTGCCGGGATGCCCCAGCGCAGGAGCCTGGCGTCCCGGGTCTTGAGCCAGCGTCGGATAGCGTGGTAAACTCTCATGTCTTGCGCTGCAGCTGCTCGAAGATCTGCCGCCAGAGCGCCTGGCGGGCCGCCTGAAAGAACTGCCCCACCTGCTCGCGTTCATCCGGCCGCAGCGGGTTGAAGCCTGTGGACAGCACCTGCATCTGGTAGGTGATCGAGGCATTGACGGGGTCCAACTTCAAACGTCGCAGAATACTCTTGGCCAGGCTCGGGTTCGGTCCCGGGCTCGCCAGCCACCGCCCGTGCTCATCCACGGCGCTGAACCACAGCGCTCCGTGCAAGCCAACATGGTTCTGCATGCGGGCTTCCGCAAACGACGGGCTGGCATTAGTGCCCCCCCCGACGCGCGACCGTCGCTCCACCAAGTCCCAGCCGCGCAGGGTGTAACACAGCGTGACGTCGTGGTAGCCTTGAAAGGGATAGTCGAGCGCCAGGGATGCCAGCATATCGCCTTTGCGGTAATGCCAGACCTGTGAAAACACACCCATGGTCTCTACTTTCTGGAGTGGCGGCACTTCGGTGGTCAGCCGCTTCCAAGCGCCGATCTGCTCCGGCATGGCAAACGTTGCCCCGGCGCGCAAGGCCGATTTCGGCACACCGGCCCGCGCTCCCGAGTACTGGTGATGGGCCCAGCCCAGCCCCAGGCCCGCCAGCCCCAGCAACGCGAAGGCGCCGGCCGCCGCTCGCGCCCATGCCGGCGAGAGTCTCAGCGCCGCCGGCTTCGGTGCCGCCGCCTCCCGCTCCACGGGAGCTTCGCCCGGCTTCGCCCGCGCCCAGACCGGCTTGGTCAGGCATACCAGCAACTGGTCCATGCTGAGGATCATCACTAGGTAGCATCCGAGCAGAACCAAGCCGATCACTTCGTGCGCCGTGCCCGAAAGCACGTCAATGCCGTACTGGGCTTTGAGCCAGGCTCCCAGCGTGATCCGGGCCAGGTTGCCCAGCAGCACAAAGCCCAGGGCGTTGACCACGCAAATCAGGATGTGCAGCGCCGATCGCCGCCGCCACAACCCGTAGAACAGCGTGCCGGCCAGCGTAATGAGCACCGAATTGATACCGCTGCAGGCTTCGTCCACCAGCAACTGCTGCCCGGGCAGCTCGATGACGTTGCCGCTCAGTGCGTGCGTAACCCCCATCAGATCCAGCAACCGGCTGCTCCAACTGACGGCGAGCACGCGCAGGTGCTGGATCAAGCGTGTGTCCGCCGCCAGCGGCGGGGGAATAATCGTCAACAGCAGCACGAGGGCGGGCATCATGGCTCTCAGCAGCTTCCCGCCGCCTTGCCCCCACAGAATCCCCGCTAGCCCGAGCATGGCCGCGATGCTTCCCAGCCACGGTGACCAATAGGCCGTCGCCGCCGCCAGCACAAGAAACGAACTTGCCAGCAGCAGCCCGCCTACCCGGCGGTCTCCCGGCACCAAAGGCCGGCGCACATCCTTCAGCCGCGTCCAGGCCAGAAACGCTGCCCCGATCAATGCCAGCGGAAAGAACTGGTAGTGTGGACGGCCCCACAGATTCACAAAGAACAAGGCCAGCAATGGCGCATATCCGAGCGCGAACAGAAGGCGATTGCCGACTGTCAGCCGGGCTTCAGCATGGTCGCCGCCCCAGCGGCCTTTGCCTGCATTGCTCTTGCCTTCTGCACTCATGATATCGCCGGCCATCACCCTAGCCGATACGTCTCGCATTCGCCAGCACTCTGTCACCAACCCGGCTCAGTCCGACAGACCCTGGCCCGTATATGCTTGCCAAATGGTCATGCGAAAGGGCGTGCGTCCACCACGCGTGCCCGAATCTCCTGAGCCACGCGCCTGGAGCCAGAGCCCGCGCAGACCCCCGCGTGCTCTGGGCTGACAGCTTGAGCGCCGTTGGCATTCTCCGGGATTCCTATCGAACCAAACAAAAACCCCCTCCGAGAGACGGAGGGGGCCAGACAAAAAAGCTCGCCCGCCAAGCCGGCCAGGCTCAGCAGCGCACCGGCTTGGGTCCCTTCAGCCGGTAAAAGCCAATCACGCCGCCCAGGAACAGCGCGGCGATTGTCCCTTCCACGAGGCTCCGCGGTTCCGGCACCGCCGCAATCTCCAGCCCCCAACTGTTCAGCGTGCTCTGGTCTCCGCCAGACACATCGGCCAGATAAAGCGTCCAGGTCCCATTCGCATTGCCGCCATTGAACGAACTCAACAACGCCGTCCGCAGCGTTCCACCGATAGTGGCGCCCGACGACCGCGGATCCACGTACCGCCCATCCGGCGCATACTCGCCTGTCGGCACGCCCGCGCCCCCATAGGTGTGAATGTCTCCCAGCGCCCCGCCGTCGCTCAGCAGCACATTCATCCCTGCATTGCCATATCCTGTATTGTTACCGGAAGCCGCCCCCACCCGGTTCAGCAGCACCGCAAACCCGCTCTCGTGCACCAGATACGCATACAAATCCCCGTTCCAGCCGCCGCTCAGGTTCAGGGTCACGTTAACGTCCGAGATCGGCGCCGAGCTCAACCCGCTTAGTGTCTGTGAGTTGGCAAACCCCACCAGGCTCCCGTCGGGTATAACGCCGCCAACGTTGAAGCTGCCGCTGTAAATGACCATGTCGGCCCGCACCGGACATGCCAGGGCCAACAGCAGAACTGAGAGGCTTAAACACACTTTTTTCATAAGTTCTTCCGATCTTCTTCTGCGGTTATAGAATTCGCTGCATTGTTGTCAATAACAAAGGGAGTTGGCCCGATACCCTAATAGGACGGATACACCGTCCGGTAATAGCGCGAGGGCGATTCACTGGCCGTATCCTCCACCACGAACAGCCCATTGGCGCCCGCCGTGACGTTCTTAAGCTTCGTCCATGGCGGCGCTGGCGACCCCTCGGCATACTCGACAGTATATTGCGCGTTCGGGATGCCGGCGAAGGTCACACTGAACTTCCCGTCCGCATACGTGGGTGGCGAAACGATGTTGGGCGAAGCCCCGCTATTCGCGCTCACGGTCATACTTACCGTTCCAACCGCCGTCCCGCCATTTCCATCGCTCACCGTATAAGTGAAGCTGTCCGTGCCGGTGAACGTGCTCAATGCGGTGTACGTCACAGCGATCCCGTCCGTTGTCACCGTGGCACCATTGGCCGTCGGCGAACTTACCGCCACGACCGCTAAAGTGTCGCCACTGTCTGGGTCGCTCGGTGAGTGCTTGCCCCCAATGATCTCCGCCCGAACGCCGAGGCCGCTCTGGGCATTCAGGCTGAAGTTCTGCGCCGTCGGTGCATTGTTCGGTCCGACCGTTACCCCAAATGACACCGGGCTGCCAACGCAACCCCCAGCGGTGGTTTCGGTAACCGTGACGTTACCGCTGACGCTGCCAAACGCGACCGTGATTTGATTGTTGTCCGGCCCGCTGGCGCCCGCGGTGATCGAGGCGCCGGTGGGAACCGTCCACACGTAGCTCGACCCGCTGTTTAGCGTGACGGAATAGTTCTGCCCCGCCTGCCCGATAGCGACCGCACTGTTGCCGGCGATCGCGGAGGTAGTCGGCACCACGTGAGTTAAGCTCACGTCGTCAATGCGGAACTGCGGTCCAGTCCCCGTCTGACGGAACCGGATTCTCAGATTGGAAGTGGCTGGAATCGTTCCCGAGGCCGTGCGATAATGCCAGATCGCTGTGCCAGTGCCGGTCGGGAGGGCTGGAAAAGACAATGGAGTGTATGTGGTTCCGTCGGAACTCACCTCCACAGCCAGCTCGGACCCACTGGACGCGGTCGTACTCTTATAGACGCCGAAGGAAAGTTGAAAAGAGGCCAGCCCTGCCGTGTTGATATCTGCGATTTGAAAGCTTAATTCAGCAGTGTTGCTGATGAAGACGTTGGCCCCACCCGACGCACCGCCATAGCCGGAAGACGGGGTTGTGGCGCGCACATCAGCCGTGCCACTCATCGTGTAAGCGTCATTATCAAATCCGCTCGCGGTTTCGTGCGCGGAAATTGCGGTAGTTGCTGCCACTGTTCCCATGCTCTCGCTGAATACCGCCGGAATCGCGTAGTCGAATGTGGTGTTGTTCCCGACGTCTTCAGCGTTGAAACTCTTGAGATGCAGATACCAGGCGCCCGGCGAACTGAGCGTCGTCTGGATGGTGCCGCTCGACCACTGGGTCTCGGAATCGGTCCACGTGTGTGTGGGAGATTGATCCCAAGCATATCGGTAATATTGGACCGTGCCGGCCCCAAACCCGCCAACCGCAGTCCAAGTCACGGTGCTGCCCGGACACGGAGATATGTTGTCAGGGGTCACGTTAGCGGCGCTTGGCCCAGCCGCGAGTGTGTACTTCGCGCCGGAGGCTGAGCGCGCTGTTTCAGTGCTTCCATTAGCGTTCCCTGTGTATCCACATACCCACCTCTGATACGAGGTGTTAGGCGCCAAACCGGTTTCGTTCCAAGTTACAGTGCCGGATCCCACTGTCGCCTTGACAGTCCCTCCCGAGGCAGCGTCATACACCCTGTGGCCACCGTAATCAACCGGCGTGCCAGCCGTCCAGTTCCATGTGATGGACGATGCTGTGATGGCGGACGGGGCTGTAGCCGTCGGAGCGTTTACTGGAACCGTGTAGTCAACCTCCATCCGCGGCGTAGGGTTGGCACCGCCGGTCAGCTCCTTGTCAGTAAAGGTCTTCGCGGCCAAATTGAGCGTCTCATTCTGGTGTAACACCATCACGCCCCGGCTCGCGACCGGGATGCCGAGGGTGTTTCCATTCCACTGCCAAGTATAATCTCCCACCGCACCGACGGCAGTAGTAGCCCATACTGCCCCAGAGTTAGTATTGGCGGCCATGCTAGTCCATGTAGCCGTACCTTCGGCCCAATTCGCACTGATCTGGGCGAGGTCGATGTTGTAGGCGGTGTTAACAGACCGGGTGTAACAGTATAGCTTGACCCGGACGCTGTTGGCAGCATTAACGACCGCCGACTGCGGCGGGGCTCCCGTCATATCCCACTGGACAAGGCTGCGCCGTGCGGCGACAGAAGTGGTTGAACTCCAGCCTACCTGAAGACCGAAGGCGTTGCCGGCGGTCCCGGGGCTGCCCCTTCGGATGTAACAGTCGCCGTTGCTCGTTGTCCACGACATGGTGGCGGTGGCGGAATAGCCGCTGGGAATCATGCTCAGCGACAGTGCCATTGTGAACATTACCGTGACTAGGTGGTTGCACATTCTCTTCGGTTTCATAGGCAAGAGTTGATAGGGACAGTTTCCGTACTCGCTATAGTTGTTGAGTGAATGCGGCGGTTATCCAATAAAAAAACCCAGGTAAAACGAGTACTCTGCGGAATACCATGCAGCCAATTATTGCGAGGCCGCGTCGCAGATCAAGCCTTTTCTTCAACATTCTTGCACAACCGAGCCTCACATGTATATGTGAGGCCTCTGGACCCAGGTTGTTCGACGCGCGCAAGATTGACGGACAGCGACACAGCGCGGATTGAATCTCAGGGCTTCCAGGAACTGGCGGGCGATTCATCGTCGCGACCTTACTTGGCGCGGGCGCAACGGCCGATTCCAACCGCATCCTCGGTGAATCACGGGCTCGCCGGAACGTTTTTCATTCTCAGTGCGCGAGCGAGGTTATTGTGGGCCTCGGCGTAATCCGGTTTCAGGCGGAGGGCTTCGTGGTATTGGCTGATGGCCGAGTCAATTTGGCCTTTCCTAACGAGCGCGTTACCGAGATTGTAATGGGCCTCGGCACAACCCGGTTGCAGGCGGAGGGCTTCCTGGTATTGGCTAACGGCCTCGTCAATTTGACCTTTCTTGGCGAGCGCGATGCCGAGGTTGTTATGGGCATCGGCGTAATCCACCTTCAGGCGGATGGCCTTCTCAAATTGGCTGAGCGCCTCGTCGGTTCTGCCTTTCCTGGCGAGGGCGATGCCGAGGTTGTTATGAGCGAGCGCGTAATCCGGCTTCAGGCGGATGGCCTCTTGATACTGGCGCATAGCCTCATCCACCAAGCCCTTCTCGTCGAGTTTATTGGCGAGGTTATAATGGGCCTCGGCCTCATCTGCTCCCACGCGAAGAGCTTGCTGGTATTGGCGCGTTGCCTCGTCTATGCGGCCTTTCGCGACGAGCGCGTCACCGAGGTTGTTGTGTGCGAGGGCGTAATCCGGTTTGAGGCGGAGGGCTTCCTGGTAGTGGCGCATCGCTTCGTCAATTTGGCCTTTCTCGTTAAGGGCAATGCCGAGGTTGCAGTGGGCGTCGGCGTAATCGGGTTCCAGGCGGAGTGCTTCTTGGTAGTAGCCGATCGCCTCGTCAACTTGGCCCTTCCTCACGAGGACGTTGCCAAGGTTGTTACGGGGGAGGGCTCTATCCGGTTTCAGGCGGATGGCTTCACGATAGTGGCCAATCGCCTCGTCAATTTGGCCTTTCTCGCTAAGCGCGTTGCCGAGGTTATTGTGGGCTTCGGCGTTATCAGGTCTCAGGCGGAGGGCTTGTTGGTAATGGCCGATCGCCTCGCCAGCTTCGGCCTTGCTGAGGAGGGCGTCCGCGAGGGTCTTGTGCGCGAGGTAATTATTCCCCGCAGCCTCGAGCGCGTGCCGGAAAAGGCTTTCACTGTCCTTCCAGTGCTTAATCTGATGCCGTGTCAAGACCACGCAGAGGAGGACCGCCGCTGAACCAGCCACCGATGCCACGAGGACACCATAATGCCGGTGTCGGCTCAGTTCGTATGCGCCCCAGACTGCGATTATCAACACCCCCAGCGATGGCAGATAAGCGTAGCGGTCCGCTATCGCCTGGCCCCCCACTTGTACTAACCCGATCACCGGCACCAACGTCGCGCAGAACCACAGCCAGCCCATCAGCAAAAAGGGATAGCGCCGCCGCTGCGCCCACAGCAGCACCGATATGCCCACGATCATCCCGGCCGCCAGCAGCACCTTCGCCAGCGGCCAACCCCGGGGATACGGGTAGAAGATAGCCAGATCGCTTGGCCAAAACAGCTTCCCCAGGTAGCGGCAGTAGGAAATCAGGGCATTGGCGCTGCGCGTGGCGAGGGGCAGGTCTTCGCCCGCAGCTACCGTTCCCCCGCGCTGCTGCACTACCAAGGTCACGAGACTTGACGCCGCCGCAAGGGCCAAGAACGGGATCTTCTCCCCCACCAAGCGCAAAAGTGTTGAGAGTTGAGCGTTGAGTGTTGAGCGTTCAAAACGACGCAGCGGCCAGTAATCCAGCAGCAACATGACGAACGGCCACGTCACCAGCATTGGTTTACTCATCAAACCGAGCGCCAAGAGGAAGAAGGAAAGCCAATACTGGACAGAAGACAAAGGATGGAGGCTGGAAGATAGAAAGCGCCCGCCCGTTTCCGCCTTTTGCTCTTTGCTTTCGATTCTTCGAACATACCGGACGTAAACGATCAGCGACAGCAGACCGAAGAAGCCGCTTAGCACATCCTTGCGCTCAGCGATCCAGGCGACCGACTCGACGCGTAGCGGGTGAACTGCGAACAACGCCGCGACAAACAGACTCCGCCACGCCGCACCAGTCATTGGTTGCAGCAACGCAAAGACCAGCAAGGCATTGAGGGCGTGAAGCAGCATGCTGGTCAAATGGTGTCCCCAAGGTTTCAAAGCAAACATCTGACAGTCCGCCATGTGGGACAGCCATGTGACGGGATGCCAGTTGGCAGCGTGCCCACTCCCCAAGGCCCATCCGGCGTTCTTCCACGTCAAACCACTGGTTACGCGAGGATTATCCAACACGTACTGCTCGTCATCGAGGTTGATGAAGCCCTGTCCTGTCACCGGCCAGTAGAGCCCAATTGTCGCCAAGACCAGCAATGCTGCCAGCAGCCAAGGCTTCGCGGCGAACCATGTCCGGAGCGTCGCCGCCGGCTGGCCACGGCGAGTCACGGCACCCGACACAGAACTACTCTTCATCGGCTTGGCGTTGCCGAACGGGTTGCTGCCGGTTGGCACCAGACAGCTTCCCGCTTATCGGCACAGCAGGCACGGGCGCGGTTTTGCCATTCACGGGGCAATAGGCTACCAAAGCAGTCGCCGCAGGGAAGCAGAAATGGACGATGAAGCCAGGGCGTATGTACGAACCCCGGGAAGGAACGCAGACACTCCTGTCCGCCTAACGGCGGCGCGCAATCGGTTACGGGTTGTACTTCAGCCGATACCATGCCGCCGAAGGCCGTTGGCCCAGGTCGCTGAAATCATCCTCGATCTGAAACACTCCCGCCCCCGGCGCATTCGTATTCCAAGTCCGCAACAGTCCGATGGTGAAATCTACGTTGGTCGCCCGCTGCGCTTGATACGGATAGTTGGGAATGCCCGCAAATCCCACCGTCACGGGCCCGCCCGGCGGCACCGTGGGGGTTTGCGCCTGGCCGGTCGCGGGAACCACCGTGACCGTGATCGTAGCCTGCTTCGTGCAAGCGGAGGTGTTTACCGCCGTATAGGTGAAACTGTCGTTGTTGTTATCACCCGCGGACGGCAGATAGAGAATGTGCGTGCCGTCGTGACTAACCGTGCCATGCGACGCAGGGCCCAGGCTCTGGATCGTGTCCGGCGTCAAGTCGGCGATCTTGATCTTGAGGCTTGCCCCCGGCCCCCGGGTGTACGCGGCATCAGACGCAGCAGGCAAGTCGTTGACTGTCACTGTCGTTCCAGCGGACGTGGACGTGCAACCATTGTCGTCGGTGACTACAACTGTATAGCTGCCGGAAGCCGTTGCGTCGTGAGTGACCGAGTCGGTGCCCACTGGCGAGGTGTCCTTGAACCAGTTGTAATGAGTTCCACCAGCCGTGGCAGTCAAGGTTACCGCACCGCCCGCGCAGAACATCGTCGGCCCGCCCGCGCTGATAGAGGCAGAAGCCGACGTCCGAGGCGCGTCGTTCAACTTGATGTCGTCAATGCGGAACTGTGCGCTGCTATTCTTTGAGAATCGGATTCGGAGGTTCGACGCGGCGGGGATGGTCCCGGTCGCCGCCCTCAGGTACCAGGTATTGACGGCGTCGGGTTGCGCGAAACTCAGGGCCGTCCAGGTCGTGCCATCCGTGCTGATCTCGACAGCAAGTGATCCACCCGATACATCCTGGCGCACTCCGAATTGCAGTTGTAGCGAGGCATAACCAACCGTGTTGATGCCACCGATGATGAAGTCGCGCGCGTTTGCGGTAGCTGTTCCCATAAAGACGTTGCCGCCACCGCTGGCCCCATCGTAGCCCGAGGAAGCGCTTGTAATTCTCACATCGCTTTCGGGCGACGTGCTGCTCAAAAAGGTGATCGGCGACGAGTTTTGCCAGCCGGCGTAGCTGCTGACGAGCGTGGTCGAACCCGGCGTCCCCATACTCTCGCTGAACACCGTGGTCGTCGCTCCGGGGAGCGAGAACGCATTCACCTTCACGGTGATCGGATAATTGCCGCTCACACAGCCCGTGGTGGTGTTCTTGACAGTGAGTGCCGCAGTGTAGGTTCCCGCGGCGGCAGCGCCTGGCACCGTGATAGTGATTTGACTAGACGGCAGCGAGGACAGCACTACATCTGCAAAACCCTCCCCCTCGGCAGTGCTGTCGAAGTCCAGGCTGTATTGGTCCGGCGAGCCCGTGGTCGCTGAATAGGTCAGGCTGGCACTGGTGGCTCCCTGGCAAACTGCGGGATGGCTCCCCAAGGTAATGGTGGGCAGGGCATTGATCGAGACGGACACGCTGCTGGGGCTGCCGATCATCTGCTCCACGCAATAGCCGCCGGCAGCGGTGGACCAGACAGTGTAAGTGCCCGCCGCCGTTTGATTGCCAAAGGAGATAGCCGAGCCGGTCCCCGCCACCGTTTGACCGGTTCCCGCCGCGTCCTTGTACAGCTGGTAGGTGACCCCGCTCTGTGATCCAGACAAACCCACCGCGACCCCGGACCCTCCGGCGCAAAACGACCCGCCGCCAGTCACCGCAAAGCTAGTGGTCGGCGAGGTGCAGGATGCTGGACCGTTGGCCGTAATGCTCACGTCGTCAATGCCCAGCCCCTGAGCGTTCGACGTCGTGGAGCCGCTCTGGACGGAATAGCTCCAGCACAGATAGAGGGTCCCGCCGGCAGCAACTGTGACGGCAAGAGTCTTCGATGAGACGCTCTTCGTGAGGCCAGGCGCAGGGATGAAGCCGGCACTATCGGCATCGCCAGTGAAGGTAGTCAGGAAGTCTGAACCCGCGCTGGTCCACGTCGAGCCATCAGTCGAGTAATACAACTGGTATTGGAACCCGGCTGTGTTCGAGCCATCACGGTACTTTTCCACGTTGTAAGAAAGGCTAAGACTGGTGATGGCGGTCGCCCCGTTATTGACCAGCTTAACGTAAAGATTGCCCGTCTTCGTAGCCGAGCTGCTGCTTATGAACCCCACCGCACGGTCGGTGGCGGTGCTGGCAACACCCGCACCGTAATTATAGATGCCATTGGCCGCGCTTGGACTCATGTCATTGCCCGCTCGCTGCTCAGTGGCCGTGCCAGCGGCGCTGTACGTTCCAACCACTCTCGCTGTTGTCTGCTTGTCCGCCCTCCAATCCGTGGGAAGAGCCGCCGTTGCAGACGTCCCAATGCTAAAGCTCTCTGAAACTGTGCTCCCGGCTGAGATGTTTACGGCGCGCGCAGAACTCAGGCCGAGGGCAAGCAACAATCCGCCAGTGATAAGCGCCAAGCGCCTTGCCCGCACCAAGCGGATGGAACCGGCGCCAAAAATGAACACAAATAGATTCAAGAGGTTACAGGACTTCATAGGTTTCCAGGGTGGGCTATTGTGACAAAACATGGTATACGTGCGATTTTCAACCGCTGTCATTTCTTCAATCCTCAGTCACAAACCCCGCCACGGGCTGCCACGGTTGGTAGCAGCAAGGCAAATACGGGTCAAGGGAATAGCGCCAGCATGTCGTGGAGTTTTCAAAACCGGACAAAACAGGCGTTTGTAGTTTTCAAAA
>CAZDOO010000046.1:0-43910 GCA_964507045.1 uncultured Verrucomicrobiota bacterium
GGTGGGATCACACCTATTTGGCCCTTTTATTGGAAACTTAAATGCGTCTGCCCTGACCCCCAAAACGACACTCTACCGCGCTGGTTGGCCGTCCGGTTGCCGCTGGCAGACCGGCGAACGGCGACGCCCTCGCCCAGCTCCGGAGGGGCGTTATCTTTGTAGCCCCCGCCCCACCACCCCTTGGCCGGGGCGAGCTCCATAGGAGCGCCATAGAACCTCCCCGCCTCGATACCGCCCCGCTGGGGCTCAAATGGGCTTTTCGGGTTCATCGGTTCTACAAAGATGCCGCTCCTACGGAGCTGGCTCCAGGCAACGGCCAACGTTCGCGGTCAGGCAGGGCGGGCCAAGCGCGTCCAGTACGCCACAAAACGGCGATCCCGCCCTTGCCTGCACCGCGCTCGTTAGGCCACGCGCTTTCGCTGTCCATAGCACAGTAATAGAATAGCTCCTGCAGCCAAGAGCGCCCATGTGGAGGGCTCGGGAACTGCCCCGGCCAGAATCGGCTCACCTGGCACGGTATTGTAAGCCCAATCCGCCACAAGGGGGCCAAAGTATATCAAGTAAGGATTGTCTGGATGGGCCATTCCCTGAATGCTCAATCGAATCCAGCCGTAATGTAAACCGTCAGCCAACTGCCACCGTGCGGCCAAATACGCGAGGCCACCAGCATCCGCCAAAGGCCCGGCATACTGCGGCCAGACCGGGCCGCCGGGATTCGCAGGGTCAGGCAGAGGCGTTGGGCTGACGTTGAAGATGGTCAACACGGAGAAGACGTCTGACGCACCACCCCACACCGGCGACAGCGATGACCCAATTGGCGTGCCCGGATTGACCAGCCGGATGCTGCCACCATCAAACGCCAAGGCACTGTGCCCAGCCGGACCGACGAAATAGGTGTCCGTGTGGAAGTCTGGGTTACCGCCGGTGGACTGGTATGTGCCGCTGAATGAAAACTCATCTGTGCCGTCACCGTCAAAGTCAACTCCGCTGCCGCCGAGTGAGCGCCCGGCGAAACCAGAGTAAGCAATGGTGCCCTGGCCAAACGCGTGAAGCTGGAAGAGGACAATCCCTAGCCACACACAGAAAAGGCATCCTGCTCGCCGGACGCCTACCACAGACTGTCCTAGCATCTTGTCGGTGTCTCGTCTTTCAATTGTCGGCTTTATATCGGAAACTCCAACGCCACGCAGGACAGATGCCCGCATGGCCTAACTATTTAATTACTGGGAAAGAATTCCTAGTTCCATTAGCATACTTAAACAGGGTATGGAAGGCCATCAGAAGATTCAAGGCCGAAGGGCCCAGGGCTGGGACCGGCGCCGGGGGGGCGGGCTCGGATGTCATTGTCCCTAATCCCAAACTCAAACTGCTGGATCAAGTGCGCGAGATAATGCGCCTGAAGCATTACTCGATCCGCACCGGGATGAAGAGTCCGCTGGATTGCCTGTAAGAGGCGAACATCCAACATCCAACGCCCAACATCCAAGGCCCAGCCTCCAATGGCGGGGCGGCGCAGTGGGTTGGGCGTTGAGGATAGGGCGTAAGTCAGCTCTTGAGAGAGTAGCATGGCCTGTGGAATCCCTGTGTTGGCAGCCCTCTCATTAACACCCTGCTTCAGCGGGGTGTGGAGAGGCGGCGTGGCGAGGGAACCGCTTCAGCGGTTTACGGCCTCCCCTCAAACCGCTGAAGCGGTTGCCAGCTCCGCGTGCGCCCCCACACCCCGCTGAAGCAGGGTGTTAATGAGAGGCACCCAGCGCCCGTACGGAAGTTGACTTGCGCCCCGCTGGATGTTCCCCGTCCATTTGGCATTGACGCCTTGGCCCCTTCCGGTAGGCTTTAAATTGCGGCCGCGGAGGTATTGCGGCCCAGCCGGCAGGGCAACCCTGCGACCGGGCCGCCCTTCACGCGGAGCAAACTGAAAGGACACACCATGCAGTTATTGGATACACCACGCCGGGGAAAACTGGGCCCCCATGTCTTCTACGCGGACCGATTCGGACGGCAGTTCTGCCGCCTCAAGGTCATACCTAAGAATGATCGCACTCCCGGTCAGAGCAAGGTTCGAGCCTTGCTGACCTACACCTCGGGCTTGTTCAGCCTGAAGCTGACCGATCCGGAGCGCGAGCAATGGATCGCCGCCGCGCTCACCGCGCCGACCCACGGTTTCCTGGGCCGCTACGGTAATCTGAGCGGCCAGCAGCTTGAAGTGAAGCTGAACATGACCCGCCTCCTCACCGGGCAGCAGGTCACCCTCACTCCGCCCGAGCCGGTAGTTTTCTCCGCCAACCCCGTGACCGCCCTGGAAGCCGTTCCGACGGAAGCCGGCGCGCGGCTGCTGCTGAGCGTCGGGACGGTGAGCGAGGACATCATGGTCTTCGGCCAGCCGCCGTGCAGCGCGGGCCGGATGAAGCATCGCCGCGTCTATTACCTGGGCCTGGCGGGCGCCGTCACCAACGGCCAGGCCGACATCACCGGCCTCTACGCCGCCAAGTTCGGACCACTCCCCCCGGGAAAGAAGGTCTTCATCGTCACCTGCCAGACCAAGAACGGCTGGAAGGCCCAGGACCACGTATTCAGCGCGATTGTTCCGCCTCCACCCCCACCCGCCAAGCAGCAAGTGCGTGCAGAACCAGCAGTTACGACGGAAACACCCACAGCAAAGTCGCAATCCGCCTCCGTCCCCCGCAAGCCCTCTTCTTCGGTGTCTCCCGCCGTGTACAAGGGGAGCACACCGGATGCACGAGGGATGCGCAGTGGCCAGCCAGGTGTGCACCTGGTGAGCATCCCTCGTACACCCCTTGTACACGGCCTGCGGGTGGCTATACACAGGCTGGTGGCGCTGGGGATGTTTGGGGCGCGTGCGCAAGGAGGTGCTATCGGTTAGAGGGAACTGGGGTTCCAGTGCCGCAGCCTAAAGCCCGTATTCTGACGGGCCAATGCTTTAATTAAGGACGGTGGGGCGAGCGTCCCCGCCCGCCCTGCCGGAATGCATTACTTCTTGAGCGGGCCGGGGAAGGCCACGAGGTCGGAGCGGGTCTTGCCGTTCTCGGTGATGCGCGGCAGCGTATAGACCATGCCATCCTTGCCAATCGTAATGGCATTGACGTAGAGGGGGCGCTGGCCGTTCTCGTAGAAGACGGCGCCGTGGTCGGCGTAGTTGCCGGTCTCGAGGTTGTAGGTGACCAGGTGGAGGTCTTCGAGGCCTTTGGCTTCGCCCATCGCCGTCTTGGATTTTCCGGCCAGGCGCTTGCCCTCAATGTAGATGGGACCGCCGGTCAGGTAATGGATCGTCTTGCCGTCCGGGCCGAGGGCGAAGCCGAGGTAGCCGTAGCTGAACTGGTCGAACATGCCGCAGCGCTTGGAGGGCTCGGAGGTGATGCGGTCCAGCACCTCGAGGCGCGGCACGCGCGGGTCGAACCGGAACAGGTAGCCCGAGTTGCCGTGGACGCCGTAGATAAGTTGATCGGCTGGGCGCCAGAAAGTCTGACGCCAGTTGTAACCCATGTGGCCCGGGTTGGTGGGGTCATAGAGACCGAAGTAATCCTTCTTCATGTCCTCCCCCTCGATGGGAGCAACGCTGTCGGTCACGGGGTTATAGCGGAAGATGGTTCCTTCGGAGGTCGTGAAGTAGGCTGAACCTTCGGCCTGGTCCACGACGATGGAACGGCACACGGTGCGGTAGTCGGCGCCGACGCCATCCTCACCGAGCGCGCACATTTTGCCGAAGCTCTTTTGGTTCCGGGTCGCCAGGTCGTAGCGGTAGAAGATGCCGCTGGGCCAGGTGAGGGCAAACATGCGGCCGCGCTTCGTGTCCATGTTAAAGGTCAGCACGCCCTCGCGGCCGGGACAAATGCCGAAGTCCTCGAACTTGCCGGTCGCGAGGTCGTAGGAAAGCAGGTGGCCGCCCGGGTAAGGCTGGTAGCCCGCCGGCGGAATGCCCATAGTTTCCTTGCCCTCGACGATGCTATAGACGCCGACATGCGTGGCGAAATAGAGCTTGCCCTTCATCTCGACGAAGTTGACGTGGCTTTTGCCCTGGGGGATGGCCTTGGTGCCCTTCTCGCCGCAGGCTTCGGTCAGGTCGCCCAGCTCCTTGATCTGCTGGGTCTTGGGGTCGAGGCAGAACATCCTGGCGCCCTGGTCAATATTCTCCGAGCTGAGCACATAGTAGATTTTGCCGTCGCTGCCGGTGCCCATGGCGTTATAGCTGTCGTGGCCCAGGGCGAAGCTGGAGTTGAAGGTCTTGGCGACGATCTTCTTGCCCTGGTAAGCCTTGCCGTCGGGGACGACGAGCTTCTGGGCGGCCGCCTCGGCGCCATAAGCCAGGCCCGCGCTGAGTAACAGGGCCGCGCAGAAGTTAAATACGTTGAATGAGTCAAATGAGTTGCGAGCGGTAAGCGGTTTCATGATTTGCTTGAGGGGTTTGGGGGCACTGGCTCGTGCGACTTGCGGCCATAGACCTTCTCGTAAGCCCGGCAAAAGGGGCACAGGCCCTCGAAGGTTCTGACCAGCCAGAACGCGAATCCGGCCTGCTGGCGCCGCGCGCGCTGGCACACGACGCAGTTCACACTGCGCGCAGCGAGAAATCGGAGTCTGTCGCCTGACTGAGTCATCGTCCTGACGGGGCTGATTCTGCTGGCCCCGCGGCCCCAGTCAAATTGATTCTGCCGCCCTGGACATCCTGAGGATTCCAAGGCAAAGGCAATCCGGCTCTGGTTTTGATTCGCCATTGAGCCGAGTGGCGGCGTAGGATGGCGGGATGCGAGTTGGTTCTTGCGGGCTCATAGTAGCAGCCGGGCTGGGCATGACGGTCGTTGTCTCTTGTGGCAGAGCCGACCGGTCGCGGGCTGCGGACAAGACGACCATGCCCGAGCGTTCAGTGAGTGTCGCGCGCGCGGCAGTGCGGGCGATACCGCGGGCGATTGGCGCAACCGGGTCACTGGCAGCGCAGGAACAGTCCACCCTCAGCGCCAAAGTGGCCGGGCGTTTGGAACGGCTGGACGTGGACATCGGCAGCGTGCTGCGGCAGGGCGACCTGGTGGCACAGATCGAGCCGCGCGATTACGATTTGAGCCTGCAAGAGGCGGCGGCGGCTCTCGCCCAGGCGCGCACTGCCTTGGGCCTCCCGATCGAGGGTGACGATGACCGGATTGACCTGGAACGCGTCACCGCCGTCCGCCAAGCCAAGGCCGTGCTGGAGGAAGCCGCCAAGAACCGGGAGCGGGTCAAGCGCCTGTCGGGTTCGGGCATTGCGTCACAGTCGGAGGTGGACACCGTGGAAGCCGCCCACACGGTGGCGGCAACGCGCTATGAGTCGGCGTTGGAGGAGGCCCGAGGCCGGATGGCGACGGTCGCGCAGCGACGGGCGGAATTTGACCTGGCGCGCAAACGCCTGGCCGACGCCTCGGTGCGGGCGCCCTTTGACGGGGCGGTGCAGGCTCGGCCCGCGAGCATCGGCGAATACGTCGCGGTGGGCGCGCCCATTGTCCAGTTGGTCAAGACAGACCCGCTGCGGCTGCGGCTGGAGGTGCCCGAGCGCGAGTGCCTCCTGGTCCGCACCGGGCAGGTGGTGCATTTGTTCGTTGAAGGGGATACCAACCTTTACGCCGGCCAGATCGCCCGGCTCAGTCCGGCACTCGATGAACAAACTCGCACGCTGCGGGTGGAGGCCGACGTGCCCAGGCAAGGGTCGCTGCGGGGCGGGCTGTTTGCGCGGGCGCAGATCATCGTAACCGAGGCGGAGCCGGCGCTGACGGTGCCCGGCGAGGCCATAATCACGTTCGCCGGGTTGGAGAAGGTGGTAGCGGTCGAGGAAGGCAAGGCAGTGGAGAAAGTGGTCAGCACCGGCCGGCGAGGGCTGGATTGGGCCGAGGTCGTCTCCGGCCTGCAGGCCGGGGAAGTCGTCGTGTTGAGCCCAGGCAGCCTGCGCACGGGCCAGCGGGTGACCGTCAAGAACTGACCGATGCAGAAGCTGGCTGAGATTTGCATCCGCCGACCGGTCTTCGCCACGATGATCGTGCTGAGCCTGGTGGTGGTCGGGGTGGCGGGCTACCTGAACCTGGACGTGGATCGCTTCCCGTCGGTGGACCTGCCGACGGTGCGGGTCAGCACGCGCCTGCCCGGCGCCTCGCCGGCCGAAATGGAGTCGCAGGTGTCGCAGCCCATTGAAGAGGTCCTCAACACCATCGAGGGGATTCAGGAACTGCGCTCCATCAACGGATCGGGCTCCGCCTTCGCGGTGGTCACCTTCAATCTGGATCGGGACATTGACGCGGCGGCGCAGGACGTGCGCGATCGAGTGGCGACGGTGGTGCGGGACCTGCCGCGGGATGCCGACCCGCCCACGATTGCCAAGTCGGACACGGACCAGGCCCCGATCCTGAGCCTGGCGCTCTCGGGCAAGCGCTCCCGGCGCGAGCTCTCGGAGCTGGCGGATAAGATTGTAAAGAAGCAGATCGAGCGCTCGGCGGGTGTGGGCCAGGTGGACCTGATCGGAGATCTGGCCCGCGCCATCAACGTGTGGGTGGACGCCGACCGGTTGGCCGCCTACCAGTTACCCATCACCGCCGTGCGGGACGCGGTTGCCCGCCAAAACGCGAATATTCCAGGCGGCAATGTCACCGGCAACCTGCGCGAGGAGACCCTGCGAACGATGGGGCGGCTGCCGGACGCCAACGCCTTCAATGCCCTGGTGATCGCGACGCGCCACGGCTCGCCCATCCGCGTGCGGGACATTGGCTGGGCAGAAGACGGCACGAAGGAACCGCGGTCCATTTCCAGGCTTAACGGCGAACCCACGGTGGCGCTGGAGGTGCTGCGACAGTCGGGCGCCAACACCGTCGCGGTCATCGAAGGGGTGAAGGGGAAACTGCGCGAGCTGGAAGGACAGCTTCCCGCCGACGTGAAATTGGAGGTGACGCGGGACCAGTCGCGCTACATCTACGAGGCGCTGCACGAGATTCAGCGGCATCTCGTTCTCGGGAGCATCCTGGCCTGCCTGGTGGTGCTGCTGTTCATGCGCAACTGGCGGACGATGGTCATCGCCGCCGTGGCGATCCCGACCTCGGTGATTGCCGCGTTCGGCATGATGAAAGCGCTGCATTTCACCCTGAACAGTGTGACCATGCTGGCGCTGGTGCTGATGGTAGGCATCGTCATTGACGACGCGATTGTGGTGCTGGAGAACATCTTCCGGTTCATCGAGGAGAAGAAGATGCGGCCCTTCGAGGCGGCGCGGGCGGCGACGGCGGAGATTGGCCCGGCTGTCATGGCCACGACGTTCAGTCTGGTGGTGATCTTCATCCCGGTCTCCTTCATGTCCAGCATCTCGGGACGCTTCCTCTACCAATTCGGCTTTACGGCGGCGGTGGCGGTGCTGGTGAGCCTGCTGGTTTCCTTCACCCTGACGCCGATGATGAGCGCCCGCCTGCTGCGCGGCGGCAATGGCCGGGGATCGGGAGCCGCCACCGCAGAGCCGCGTTCGCGCAGCGGGTTCTACGGGAGCATTGACCGCATTTACATGAGCGTGTTGCGCCAGGCGATGGCGCATCGGTGGGTGGTCGCCGGACTGGCCATGCTCGTGATGGCCTCCTCCGTGCCTCTCTACAAGCTGGTGCGGCAGGAATACCTGCCCAGCAATGTGGACGAGGGAGAGTTCGACGTACGCGTTACCGCGCCCGAGGGGACCAGCCTCCCGGCGATCAACCGCGTGGCCTTGCAGATCGAAGAAGAGTTGCGCACCGTTCCGGGCGTGAATCTGGTGCTGTCCACTGCCGGCAGCGGTTCGTTTGGAGGGGTCAATACGGCGAACTTCTTCATCCAGCTGGTGCCGCACGCCGAACGCACCTTCCGCTGGGCGCGCCTGCTGCACTGGCCTCCCTGGAACGCCTTTCGCGGCAACTTCTCCCAGAGCGACATCCAGCAGGAAATCCGCCGCCGCCTCAGGCAATTGCCGGACGTGCGGGTAGCGGTCCGCAACCCGCAAACCTTTGTCGGGGGTGGTCCGAACTTCGACATTGATTTCTCGCTGCTCGGGCCCGACCTCGACTTGCTGCACACCTACGCCGAGCGGCTGCGCACCAACGCCACGGCCCTCGGGTTGCTGGATGCCGACATCACGCTCAAACTTGATAAGCCGGAACTGCGCGTCGAGATTGATCGCGACCGCGCGGCCAACCTGGGTGTCAGCACCACGGACATCGCCGACGCGTTGCGCGTCATGGTGGGCGGCGATCAGCGCGTGACCCGCTTCCGCGACGACTCGATGAACGAGGACTATGACGTGCAGGTGCGCCTTAAAGAGGGGGACCGCAACGAGGCAGAGCCCATCCGGCGGTTGTTCGTGCCCCGCCAGGGCGGCGGCCTGGTGCGGCTGGATAACGTGGTGAAGGTCGTGCCCACACAGACCGCCTCGCGCATTGACCGGCTGGACCGGCAGCGGCAGGTGAGCCTGCGCGCGGCGGTGGCCCCCGGCTACGCGCAGGCGGACCGCATTGCCGCCCTGCGCAGCGAGGTGGCGAAGATGGGACTGCCGACCGGCTACTCGACGCGCATCTCGGGCCGCGCCCGCGAGCTGGAAACCACGTTCGGGGAGTTCCTGTTCGCCTTCGCTTTGTCGGTCGTGCTGATGTACATCATCCTGGCCTCCCAGTTCGAGAGCCTGGTGCACCCGTTCACCATCCTCCTCTCGCTTCCCTTATCCGTGCCGTTCGCCTTCGTTTCGCTCCTGGCCGCCAGCCAGACCATCAACCTCTATTCGGCGCTGGGGCTGCTGGTGCTCTTCGGCGTCGTCAAGAAGAACGCCATTCTCCAGATAGATCACATGAACAAGCTTCGCGCCGCCGGGCTGGAGCGCGGCGCGGCGATCCTCCAAGGCAACCGGGAGCGGCTGCGGCCGATCCTGATGACGACCCTGACCCTGATCGCCGGGATGTTGCCGCTGGCGCTAGGGACGGGACCGGGGGCCGAAGAGCGCCGGGCAGTGGCCGTCGTAGTCATCGGTGGACAGGCACTGTGCCTCCTGTTGACGTTGATTGTGACCCCAGTGGCCTATTCGCTCCTCGATGATCTGCGCAACAAGGTCCGGGACCAGTGGCGGCGCTCCACGACCGGCGCCACTGCGGGTATCGGAGAGCAACCTGTGAGCTAGTCCGCCCCGCTAAGCGCCTTTAGCCAACTCGCCGGCGTGCTGCTGGATCTTGCGGATGGCTTCGGCCATCTGGTCCATGTCGCTGCGCGGGCCGAGCAGCGTGGTCTGGGTGAACCACGCGGCCTCTTCGGACATCTTATCGTTTGCCGGGCACTCGGTGCGTTCTTCCCATTTGGCCAGCGTCTCTGCCGGAAACAAGCGCTGCCACGAGCGCGAGTTCAGCGAGCGCTGGATGAAGGCCTCTTTGTTCAGCCGGCCGTAGCCCGCATTGCAAGTCACGCCCTCGGCCTTTAGGGCCTCAAGGAAACGCTTTCGGGTCATACCGGCGAAGTGTTCCTTCTGGTAGCGGTACATGAACAGGTGGTAGGCATTCCGCGTACAGCCGTCATACATCTTGGCCGGCAAAATGCCCGGGATCTCCTGGAGCAAGCCGCGCAGGTAGTTGGCGTTCTGCTCGCGGGTCTGCATCTGGTCTTCGAGCCGGGTCATCTGGGCGAGCAGGATCGCGGCCTGGAACTCGGTCATGCGGAGATTGCCGCCACGGCTGCTCCTGGCGGCCACTTCGCCGCCGGATGGGCGCCGGGGCCGGCACTGATTGTGGAAGGAATAACACTGGTCGGCCCATTCGTCGTTGTTGGTGATAATGGCGCCGCCGTCGCCGCAGTTGAGGTTCTTGCTGGCCTGGAAGCTGAAGCAGCCGGTGTCGCCCCAGGTGCCGAGGCAACGATTGCGCCACTGGCCGAGATGCGATTGGCACGCATCCTCGATTACCGGCAGCTTGTGTTTCTTCGCCACGGCGAGGATGGTATCCAGGTCGGCTGCCGAGCCGCCCAGGTGCACGGGAATGATCGCGGTGGTTCGATCGGTGATGGCGGCCTCGATCTTGCGCGCGTCAATCTGAATCGTCTCGGGGTCGCTGTCCACAAAGATGGGCAGCGCGTGGTGGAGCAGAATGACGTTTACCGTGGCGATGAAGGTGTAGGGGGCCACGATGACCTCGTCCCCGGCGGCAACGCCCACGGCGGCCAGCGAGGTGAAGAGAGCGCTGGTCCCGCTGTTGGTGGCGAGGCAGTTCTTCGCGCCGGTGGCTTTGGCGTAGGCCTCCTCAAAGCGCGTGACGTTCTTGCCGTTGCCCCGGAACCACTTTCCGCTGCGGACGGTCTCCAGCATGGCTTTGTCCTCGCGTTCGTCCACGATGGGCCACTCGCGGGGGGGCCGGGTGCGGACGGGCTTGCCGCCGAGCAGGGCGGGTTTGTCGCCAACGCCAGGGCGGGCATTCTGCGCCGGTGCGAACTGGGCCAGATTGAGGGTCATCCCCACGCTAACCCCAGCGGTTGTGCCAAGAAAGCGCCTCCGATTCATGCTCTGCTTCATATTGACTGGTAGCTAACTATGGGATTCAATTGACACATGCAAATCGAAAGTCTGAAGGTGTTCTGTGATCTGACTGAAACCAAGAGTTTTACCAAGGCCGCGCAGATCAACGGCGTGACTCAGTCCGCCGTCAGCCAGACCATCAGCGCGCTGGAACGGCGATTCAAGTCGCCGCTCATCGAGCGCAGCAAGAAGAACTTCCGGCTCACCCCCGAGGGCGACGTGTTTTACGATTACAGCAAACGCATCCTGCAGACTTGCGACGCCCTTTACAGCAAGCTGCAGGAGATAGACAACGTCATCTCCGGCAACATTCGCGTGGCGACCATTTACAGCATCGGGTTGCATGTGCTGCCGCCCTATGTGAAGCGCTTCATGAAGAGCTATCCGAATGTCAACGTGCATGTGGAGTATCGCCACGACGAACAGGTGTATGAAAATGTGCTGGGCAACATTGTGGACCTTGGGTTGGTCGCCTATCCAACCCGCGACGCAAGGATCGAGGTTGTCCCCATCCACAAGGACACGCTGGTCCTTATCTGCCACCCGCAGCATCCCCTGGCCAAACGGAAGTCAGTCCCGGTCAAGGCGCTGGACGGGCTGAAGTTCATCAACTTTGAGCGAGACATTCCCACGCGCCGGGCGTTGGACAAGATCTTCAAGGACCACCGGGTGACGGTGGAGCCGGTCATGCAGTTCGACAACATCGAGACCGTCAAGCGCGCGGTGGAAATTGACTCCGGGGTTGCCATCGTGCCGCGGGAGACAATCAGCCAGGAGGTCGCCGACGGGACACTGGTGGCCGTGGAACTCCAGAACGGGGCCTATTCCCGGCCGTTGGCCGTTATCTACAAGCGGAACAAGGTGCTGTCGCCGGCGATCAAGAAGTTTGTCGCCCTGCTGAAAGAGCCCGCCTAGAGCAAGGGAGCGCCGTGTGGCTGGCGGGACACAGTGTCAGGCCGAGCCGTGAGTGCTTTCACCGCTTTCCGCCAGCCAGCCGTCATAACCTGAACGGTCACTTCTCCAGCTCCGGCTGCGGCCAGCTCCGGAGCGCGGTCCGGCTTTCGTCTCTGGCTTTCGCCCGCGGAAGATCGTCGTGGGCGCATGGTCGAGCACCGTGTTTCCCAGAATGAACTCCAGCCGGCGCAACAAGGCGCGCGCGGTGGAGGGCGGACTTTTCCAGATGCTCTGACAGCGCAAGTGCAGCTTCATCACCCCTGGCAGGTTCAAGGGCGGATACAGGAAGGCCGCGATCTCCCCCTGCGCGCGCATCCGCTGGAGAGCTTGGGTTACGAGTTCGAGGAAAGCGGTGTCAGCCCGCCGATCCCAGAGCTGCTCCAACTCGCCGAAGACATCGCCGTAAATCAGATTGGTGGAGTCAAAGGATTCCTTCTGCCGCTGGTAGATAAGCGGCAACGAATTCAAATGCAGCGCCCGGATTTGGGCAAAGACAACCTCGTGCCGGGTCTGGAGGCGGCCATGTTGACACCAGAGCTGGTGGTGAATTCGCTCGACAGGGTCATCATTGCGCGCGCGCAACATGCCCACACCAAAGCACAGCAGTTCTCCCGCCAGCAGGCCCGGACCGTAGCGCTTAACCTTCAACCGGAGATCGCGAGCGCAACGCCGGTCCAGCCTGACCGCATCGAAATAGTTAACCCGCTGGGGAATGCTCGGCTTGTCGTCCTCTCTAACCTTCCAGTTTGCCCGGCGCAACGACTTGAGAGACAGCCCACTCAACGCGTGAAACACGGCCAGCGAGTAATAGGCTTCGGGGAGGTCCTGTACCTGGAAGCTGTAGCGCAGCATCAGGCGCGGATCGGGTGAAAGGCCGGGGCACAAAGGGGTGTGATGGGTAACGCTGCGGATCAGGTTGTGAACCGGGTCGTTAAGCGCGACAAACGTCTTGGTCATCACCGCGCAAACCAGCTAGAAACGTACCACCTCACGGGTCTGGTTTGACCCAGTTCTGGCCCGCCAGGAACCGGCACTAACGGCTAGTTTGCCGGCTCGAAGTGAAAGAGTTGAGCGCCGTGGGCCGGCAGGTCCAGGTAAAGACCCTGGCTCTTCAGATCGTCGCCGGAACGCTTGTGGCTCTCGGAGCCCAGCAGGTCCCGCATTCCCCAGTTGTGCGCTGCCAGATGCTCAATGTCCAGTGGCGCGTAGCACTGGCTCCGATGAGCGGCCAGGTTCACGACGACCAAGTCGAATTCCGGCGCCCGGCGCTGCCATTGAACGATAATGAAGTTTTCGGCGGTCGGATTACCCTCCCACGCGGCACGAGGTCTGACCATCTGACCGCTGCCCTGCCCCACCGCGGTGCTCGGCAGGGTCGTCAGCAGTTGCCTGTACAAGTGTTGAATGTCAGCCTGCGGTGTCTCTGTGGCCCCTCGCGCCAGTTGGACGGGGAGCTTGAGACGCGCCCCGCACAACTGGCCGTCGTGGAGAAAGCGCATGCCCGGCAAGCCGAGAATAACCAACGCTGCCGCGCGATGTTCCGTCGGCGACAAGACAGCCGCAATGCGCGGCTCGTCGTGGTTCTCGAGGAAGTGCGCACCCGCAGCAAGGCGCTCCGCGGGCAGGCCCAGCAAGTGACGCTGCACACGCGTCGTGTCGCGCGAAATCAGACTGTCGTAGAGCGTCTTGTCGTAGGTGTAGTCGAATCCCAGCGCTTGCAACCTCGACTCCAAGCCCCAGTAAGCCTCGGCGAGAAACAGGAACCCGGGGTGCGCTCGCTTGAGGGCTGGAATCGCCATGGCCCAGAACTCCGCAGCGGGCGGGGCTGCCGCCACCTCGAACCGCTCCCACGTGCCGGCAAACACTTCGTTGAGCACCAGCATGGCCATATCGCAGCGGACGCCGTCGCACCACTCGGCGATGGACTCGAGCAGTTGCACCATCGCAGCCCGAGTAACGGCGCGCCGGTAGTCCAGTTGGACGGTATCCGTCCAAGGCGCAAAGAAAGGATCCTTGCCGTGGGCCAGCCAGCGCAGCCGGCCCCCGCTTTGCTGCGCGAAGGTTCCGGGAGCTTCCGTGGCGCTCTGCACAAACAATTCAGGCCTTTCCCTGACCCACGCATGGTCCAGCCCAACATGGTTGGGCACGAAATCCAGCAGCAGTCTTAAGCCGTGCTCGTGCAGTTTGCGGCGGAATTGCGCGAGCCCCGCCTCGCCGCCCAACGCGGGCGGGATTTGGTAATCGCCGATGGCGTACGGCGAGCCAGCGACATCAGCCTGGCACCAGCCCGGCAGGGCCTGGTCATACGCTTTGCGCAGTTCGGGATGCTTCAAGGCCTCGGCCCGCGCGCGCGGGCCGGTTGTCCAGACGCCCATCAGCCAGATGTGCGTGAAGCCGAGGCTCTGCCATCGGGCGAATTCCGAGTCTGGGACATTGGCGAGCGTAATTGCAGTCCCGCTCTGCCGGGAGAGAGCGCACAGCCACCCCCGCGCATTGATTTCATAGAGCAATGGATGGGGCATCAGCAAAAGACTTCCCTGCTTCCAGCGCCGCGTATCATGCAGCCGTTAACTGTTCAACACCTTGAGGGCCTTGGCCGGGTTGGAGACGCGCAGGATCATCAGCCCCTTTCTCGAGTCCGGAGGGGTAGCGCTGTAACAGTATTCAATATTGATCCTGGCATCCGCGAGTTTATGGGCAATTCGCGCCATTTCACCCGGCCTATTGCTGCCCTCCACCATTAACACATCATCTTCGACCACCAGCGAGTTGTGTTCCTCGCAGACGCGCAACGCTCGCCGGTAATCGTTCACCACCATTCGAATTACGCTGTGGTCCACCGTGTCACTCGTGGTAATGGCATAGATGTTGATCTTGGCCTTCGCCAGAGCGTCCGCCACCCGCGCCAGCATACCGGGCCGGTTGTCCAGAAAGATTGCTAGTTGTTTCGTGATTTGCATAGGTCATTTGCCTCGGTGTTCTTGGGGACAATCAATTCATTCCACGTATTCACCATACTCGATTCTTTCCGTGAGCGCCAACCTTCTTTCCGTGAGCGCCAACCGGAAAACGTCAATCGGACAAATCTTTCACCCGATTCGCGTTCTTTCTTCCGCCTTCTCCTTCCACCTGCTACCGTGCGCCCCGCACAACTGAATGAACCGATACATCAAGAACCTTTTGCCGGGGCAATGCCTGCGTCTGGTTTTACCGCTGATGCTGGCCAACTCGTCGGTCAGCCTGAACGCGTGCACCCTTTGGGCGGCGGCGGGCGACGATGCTTCTGGCGGAACCATCATCTCCAAGAACCGCGACTGGAAGCCAGACCACACCCAAGTGCTGAGGATGCATCGCAGCCGGAAAGGCTACGACTACTTTGGCCTTTACGCCGAGGGTAATAATGAGCCGGGTCTTAAAGCGGGAGTCAATGAACGCGGCCTGACTGTTATAACCGCCACTGCCGGGGCCATTTCCAAAGCAACCCGGGACGCGCAACCGGGAAAGGGCAGCCTGTCCACCTCGCTGCTGGCGGACTACGCCAGCTGCGATGAGATGCTCGCCAACCAGGAGAAGGTCTTTGCCAACCGGCGCCCCACATTCCTGATGATGGCCGACCGCAGGAAAGTGCTGATGCTGGAGGTCGGATTGAAGGGGCGCTACGCCGTCAAAGTTGTTGCCTCCGGCACGCTGGCGCATTCAAACCATTATCTCGAGCCATCGCTGGCGGAGTTTAATCTCACGGTTGGAGCCAGCAGCACGGCTCGGTTAGATCGCATCTCGCATCTACTGGCGAGTTCCCCCAAACCATTCGACACTGCGTCATTCGCCGCTATGAGCAAGGACCAACACGATGGACCCAACAACAGCCTTTGGCGCACCGGCCAAGGCAGTCGCACCCTTTCCTCCTGGATCGTCGAAACCCCCGCTCAAGGAGCTCCGAAGCTCAGGGTTCTTATGGCGAATCCGGGCAAACCCGAGCAGATGCAGACCTTTACGCTTGATAAGCAATTCTGGAAGACGATGGAGTAACCAAGTACCGGAACCCATATCCGGAACCAGATTCCGCTTGCACCAAGCTTGCTGGCTGCTAGAGTCTGGCCTGCATTTTCTCCACCAGTGTGGTGGTTTTTTTGTCTTAACCAAAGAACAGGCGATTTGTGAAGCTTTTTAGCGGCAGTTCAAACCAGCCCTTGGCCGAAGCCATCTGCGGCTATATCGGCATCGAGTTGGGCAAGTCCACCATCAAGCCATTCCCGGACGGTGAAACGTTCGTCAAGGTTGAGGAGAACGTTCGCGGGGAGGATGTGTTCGTGGTGCAGTCCACCAGCCCGCCGACAAATCACCATCTGATGGAGATGTTCATCATGATAGATGCGCTGCGGCGAGCCAGCGCGGCGCGCATCACTGCGGTGCTGCCGTTCTACGGCTACGCCCGTCAGGACCGCAAGGACCAACCGCGGGTGCCAATCACGGCCAAGCTGGTGGCCAACCTGCTGGTGGCTGCGGGCGCCAACCGCATCCTGACGATGGACCTGCATGCCCAGCAGATTCAGGGCTTTTTCGATATCCCGGTGGATCATCTCTACGCCGCGCCGGTGATGTACGAGTATCTGAAGAAAAAACGGCTGCGCGACTTGGTGGTGGTAAGCCCGGACATCGGCGGCTTGAAGATGGCTTATGCCTATTCGCAGGTGCTCGGGGCAGGATTGGCTATCGTAGCCAAGCGACGCAAGAGCGCCAGCGAGGTCGAGTCCCTGGCCGTCATCGGCGAGATTCGGGGCAAAGACGCGTTGCTGGTGGATGACCTGACGGAAACGGCCGGCACGCTGGTAAAGGCGGCGGAGTTGATCAAACATAAAGGCGCCCGGAAGATTCTGGCCTGCGTATCCCACGCCATCCTCAATCAGATGGGGGTAGAAAGATTGCGCGAATCAGCTATTGACGAATTGGTAACAACTGATACTGTCATGCGCCCGGCCATAAGCGGCGTGAAGATTGTCACGCTGTCGGTGGCGGGGCTCTTGGGCGAAGCGATCAAGCGAATCCATAGCAATTCGTCGGTTACGTCGCTGTTTGAATTTAAGGGCGGGCGTACCAGCTAGAAGCTGGGCCCCGGCCACTAAACTGTAAATAGACAATGAAATCTGTAGCACTTAAAGCAGCTCCCCGCTTGCTGAGCAGGCGGGCCGGAGCGAAGGCGCTCCGCGAAGACGGCCGCATTCCGGCCATCATTTATGGCCGGCAGGCCGCGGCGCAAAACCTCGAGGTTAACGCCAAGGAAATGGAAGACCTCATTCACCATTCAGCTTCCGAGAACCTGCTGGTGGATCTGGCCATTAAGGACGATGCCCGCCCCCAGCGCCTGGCCTTGGTGCAGGAAATTCAGCACCACCCCCTCACCGGCAAAGTGCTGCATGTGGATTTCCACGAGGTCGCCGCGACCGAGAAGGTTGCCATCATGGTGCCAGTCGAGACCGTCGGCGAGGCCGAAGGCGTCAAGACCGAGGGCGGCGTGCTGGAGCACGTCTTGTTCCGGATAAAGGTGCGCGGACTGCCCAAAGATTTGCCCGAGGAGATCACGGTGGACGTCAGCCACCTCAAGATCGGCCAAGCCATTCACCTGGGTGAAATCCCAACCCCGGCGGGATGCGAGATCGTAGGCGACAAACACATTTCGGTCATCGCTGTCGCCGCGCCGCGCACGGAGGAAGAGGAAGCGGCCGAAGCCGCCGCGGCTGCCGAGGCAGTCCCGGGCGAAGTCGAGATGATCAAAGAGAAGAAGGAAGAGGGCGAAGAGGGGGCTCCGCCAGCCAAGGGCGCCGAGAAGGGCGCGGCCAAGGGTGCCGAGAAAGCCCCGGCCAAAGGCGCGGAGAAACCCGCTCCGGGCGCCGAAAAGGCTGCTCCGGCTGCTCCCGACAAGAAAGCTGCGCCCGCAGCAGGAAAGAAGAAGTAATTTGGGTGGCAGCCCGGCCTCGGCCGGGCTGCCAGACCAGCCCACCGCATGGAGAACGTGTATCTCATCGTGGGCCTGGGCAATCCCGGCGCGGAGTATGCGCGCACCCGGCACAATGCGGGCTTCGTGCTGGTGGAACGGCTGGCGGAACGCTGGCAGGCGAGCTGGGCTTACGAGAGAAAGTTCAACGCCCGGCTGGCGGCCGCACCGCGGAGCAGCCGCCGCGTGTTGCTCTGCGAACCGCAGACATACATGAATTCGAGCGGTCAAGCGGTGGCGGCGGTGGCAGCTTTTTACAGGATACCGCTGACGCGATTGCTGGTGGTGGTGGACGATGCGGATTTGCCGCTGGGTGAAGTTCGGCTGCGGCCAGGCGGCAGCAGCGGTGGGCATCACGGGCTGGAGTCCATCGAGCAGCACTTGGGCACGCGCGAATATGCCCGGCAGCGGATCGGCATCGGCCGGCAGAGCGGGGCGCGCGAGATTACGGGCTACGTGCTGGGCCGATTTAGTTCGACGGAAGCCGCCTTGGCAGATAAAGTTTTAGATGTGGCTTCTGACCAGGCCGAAACCTGGCTGGAATCCGGAATACAGAAAGCAATGAGTCAATTTAACGGAGCCGTTGTCGGCTCCGCAAACGAAGGAAACGAGCAGTGAAACGATACGAAGGCCTGTTCATACTTGATACGGCAGGCAAAGAAGAAGGTATCAAAGATACCATAGACAAGATCTCCGCCGAGATCACCGCGTTGGGCGGCAAGGTGGAAACCGTGCAGAAGATGGATAAGAAGAGCTTCGCGCGCGTCTCCAACAAGAAATATACCGCCGGCTTCTACGTGAACGTCATCTTCGAGGGCCAACCGACGCTTCTGGACCAGTTGAAACGCCGCTTCGCCATGAGCGAAGATGTCTTCCGGGTGTTGTTTACCAACGCCCCCACGCCGAAACCCGTTGCCGCCGCGGCTTAAACGAAGGAGCCCCCTATGGCCAGCTTCAACAGGGTCATCCTAGCAGGTAACCTAACCAAGGATCCGGAATTGCGGTACACACCCAAAGGTACTGCCATCACCACGATCCGTCTGGCCGTGAATCGAACTTGGAAGACCGAGACCGGCGAAACCAAGGAGGAGGTGACCTTTGTTGATGTGGACGCCTTTGGCCGGCAAGCTGAAGTAGTCGCTCAGTACATGAAGAAGGGCCGCCCTTTCTTGGTGGAAGGACGCCTCAAGCTCGACCAGTGGGAGGACAAGAATACTCACCAAAAGCAGAGTAAGCTTAAGGTCGTCCTGGAGGGCTTCACGTTCATCGATTCTAATCGGGGCGATAGCAGTGGCGCGCCCGCTATCGCCCGGCCGGCCGCAGCAGGCGAAACTCCGCCGGCTACCGCACCCGAAGCCGCCGCGCCCGAAGAAGACGACGTTCCTTTTTAAGATTAGCATCGGGAGGCCGATTGGCCCCCCCGAAACACGCAACACGCAATTTTTCAAACATGGCAAAAACTGAAGTCATCCTCACGCACAACATCGTAGGCCTTGGCGGCGAGTCCGACCAGGTCAAGGTCGCCGCTGGTTACGCCCGCAACTACTTGTTCCCGCAGGGCCTGGCCATTCCACTGACCAGCGCCAACAAACGCCGGCTGGAAGTTCTCCGCCAGCGCCGCGCCGAGCGCGAAGCCCACGAGTTCAACACAATGAACGAGCTGGCGAAGAGCGTCTCCAAACTCCTCTGCCTCCTCACCGTCAAGACCGGCGAGGACGGCAAGATGTTCGGCACCATCACCTCCGGGATGATCGCCGACCAGCTCAAGACCCAGTTCGACATCTCGCTTGATAAGAAGAAGATACATCTCGAAACACCCATCCGTACGCTGGGTGACCATGAGATCGAGCTGCGGCTCCACCATGACGTTACCGGCAAACTCAAGGTCCGTGTTGAGAGCTCCACGCCGCCACCAGCGGTGCCTGCCGCCACCGCCGAAGCCAAGAAGGAAGAGCCGAAGACTGAGAAACGCGGACGGCGTCCCGAAGCTGGTGACAAAAAGCCACACGCTTTAAGGGCTGACCGAGGGCCGAGGGCCGAAAAGGCCTCTACCCCGAAGCCCAGCAAGGCCGAGTAAGAAACCCATTTGACCGATTGCAAAGGCAGGCTGTTAATAGCCTGCCTTTTTTGTCATCTGAAACCCTCGTCTCCGAAGTCCCGTCACCAATCCTTCATTGACCGGCTGTGGTCCTGAGGCTTGCCAGCGGGCTTGATGGGCAGCATTTGCTCCTCGCCCTTCTGCGCGTCCAGCAACTGCTGGGCCTGCTCGGCCGTCATCTGGGCCAGCGCCTGCGCCGTCGCGGCTTCCTGCTCCTTTTGGTCGGATTCCTCCTTAGCCTGACCGGATGACTGCTGCGCCTGCTGCTGTTCCCGCTTCTGTTGTTCAGATTGCTGGGCCGCCTGCTGCTCTTCTTCCTTCTTCTGTTGATTACTTTGCGGCTGGGAGGAATCCTGCTTCTGGTCTTGCTGGGCTTGCTGCTGCGGTTGCTGTTGCTGCTGGTCTTGCTCTTTCTGCTGATCCTGCTGCTGCTTGTTCTGATTCTGCTGTTGTTGCTGGTCTTGATTCTGGTCCTTGTCCTGCTTGTCTTGCTTCGATTGCTGTTGCTGCTGCTTGAGTTCCTCCAGCTTCTTCTTCACAAACTCATAGTTATGCTTGGCATCGGAGTCCTGCGGGTTGAGCTTGATGGTGCTCTGATAGTCCTGGAGCGCCTTTTCCCAGGCTTCCGTGCGTTTCTTGGGGTCGGGCTGGGCTTCTCCGTGGTGGTAAAGGGCGTTGCCCTCGTTGTAATAGGCCAGTCCTTGAAGCTTCAAATCCGGCGACGCGAGCGTGGCGTTGAACTGTTTGGCTGCTTCCTCAAATTGCCGGTTGCGATAGGCGGCGGCGCCGGCGTTGAAATGCAAACGGCTGTCGTTGGTGTTCTGCCGGAGGAGGCGTTCGTATTCCTTGAGCGCTTGGTCGTAATGCCCAGCTTTGTATTCCCGCAGCGCGCCCGAGGGCGAGGCAGCCGCCACACCCGGCCAAAAGAGCAACCATGAAAGACACCAGGGAAGGTGGAAATGCCAGCTATTCATCGTCTATGCGTTCGCAGGCTTGGCGGAGGTTGTCGGTTCAAGCGTTCTCGTCGGCGGCGCTACCGCAGCGGGCGCGCGTCTTGGTCGCGGCTCCCGTTTGCGTTCCGGAAAGAGGAGTTCCACCAACAAGAGCACAACCGCCGCCGCCAGCGGCCAATGATACCGCTCGTGATACCGGCGGACGAATTTCTCCTGATGCTGTGACTTGGGCAGCTTCGCCAAACCTTCGTCGTAGAGCGTGTCCATGGCTCTGGCCCCGCGCAGCGGCAGGTAGAACCCGCCTTCGGTCGCGCCGGCGATCTGCTGCAAAAGCCGCTCGTTCAGATGCGACTTCACTACGTTTCCCTGCGCGTCACGAACATAGTCGCTGCCGCCCTGGGCGTCCTTCACCCGCAACAGTTCCCCATCCGCGGTGCCGATGCCGATGGTAAAGATGCGCAAGCCTTCCTTGGCCGCTTTCTCCGCCGCCTCCAGCGCGCCGGAATCGTGATCCTCCCCGTCGGTGAGCAGGACGAGGATTTTGTAATTGTCCCCTTCTTTGTAGGCGGTCAGGGCGGTCTGGATTGCTTCCGCCAGGGCCGTGCCGCCCTGGGGGATGATGTTCACATCGAGCGCCTCGACACTTTGGCGGAAGGCGGAATCGTCAATGGTCAGCGGGCATTGCAAGAAGGCGGAGCCGGCGAACGCGATCAAGCCGAGGCGGTCGGTCTTGGCCCGCTTCATCAAGTCGAGCGCGGCGAGTTTGGCCCGAGCCAGTCGGTTCGGCGCTATGTCCTCCGCCAGCATGCTCTTCGAGGTGTCAATGGCGACGACGATGTCCAGGCCCCGCTGTTTGACCTCCTCCCAGTCAAAACCCCATTGCGGCCGCGCCAGCGCCAGGATTAGGCAGGCCACCGCCACCACCAGGCAGCCCACGCTGATCTTTTGGCGGGTGGCCGAGATGCCAACCGTCAAACTCGGCAACAAGCGGGCCTGGATAAACTGCGTCAGCAACTGTTGCCGCCTGCGTGCGGCCCACCAGAAGAAGGCCAGCAGCGCCGGGGGAATCACCAGCAACAGCCAGAGCATGTGGGGATTAGCAAAGCTCACGGCAGCCTCCTCCAAACTGTGTGTCGCAAAAGCACCTCCAACAAAAGCAACCCCAAGCCGGGCGTGATGAACCAGGCGAACAGTTCGTTGTGGTGTGAAAACTTCTTCACCTCGGCTTCGGTCTTCTCCAGCTTGTCAATCTCGGCGTAGATGGCCTGAAAGCGTTGGGAGTTGTCGGCGCGGTAGTACTTCCCACCGGTCAAGCTGGCGACTTTCTGGAGCGTATCCTCATCAATATCCACAGGCATCATTCGATAAACGACCTGGCCGGTGAAAGGATTGCGGCCGGCGGGCATCGGTGCCTCCCCGCGGGTGCCGACGCCAATGGTATACACCTTCACACCGAGCTTCTGGGCCGCTTCGGCGACCGTCAGCGGGGCAACTTTGCCGGCGTTGTTCTGGCCGTCAGTCATCAGGATGACGATTTTGCTCTTGGACTTGAGTTCGCGGAGCCGGTTGATCGCGGCGCTGAGCGCCGAGCCGATGGCGGTGCGGCTGTCATCAATGGCGCCCAGCTGCAGCCGTTCCAGGTTCTGCAGCAGAAACTCATGGTCCAGCGTCAGGGGCGAGGCGATATAGGCCTGGCTGGCGAACGCCACAATGCCGATGCGGTCCGTGGAGCGCTTATCAATGAACTTCTTGAGCACCTCCTTCGCCATCGCCAGCCGGTTGAGACGCGCGCGTTTCACCTCGAAGTCCTCCGAGGCCATGCTCCCCGACATGTCGAGCGCCACCGCAATATCCACCCCGCTGGCGGTGACTTTGGTCTCGCTCTTGGTAAGCCGTGGCTGCGCGAGCGCAATGATCAGCAGCGCCAGCACCAACCAGCGCAGCGCCGCCAGGAACGACCCGGAACGCGTGCGCGTCACATTCAGAATGCCGCGCACCAGTTGGACGGACGAATAGACAAAGGCCGGCGGCTTCCCCTGCTTGCCTTTCAGCCAGCCCAACACCGGCAGCAGCAGCAGCAACAGCAGAAAGTATGGATGGCCAAAGGTCATGCTTGCTCGCCCGTCTTGACAGCCTCCAGCGTCGTCATGATGGGCTCCGTTTCCTCCACCAACCGCACCGCCGAGGCGTGCAGGTCTTCGAGCTCAGGCCGGCCGGGCTCGTACTTGGCAAACTTGACCAGGTCGCAGCGCTTGAGGAACTCGCCCAAGCTATCCTTCTGGTCCGGCAGCAGCAAGTTGGTCTCCCGCAACTCGCAGAGGAACTCCTCCGTCGTGCGCTCGGGCGCGCGAAACTCGAACCGCTCCTCCAAATACCAGCGGATGGTGTCGGACACCGCGATACAGAACTCGCGCGGCTGGCCGATCAGCCCCAGCGCCTCCCGCAGCTTCTGCTTCGCCCGGATGTGGGCCGGAACAACAGGGACGACCTGGGCCTGCGCCCGGCGTTTCTGCCAGTAACGCCACGCCCAGAACGCCAGCGCCGCGACCGCCAGCACCAGCAGGAACCACCAGACCCACGCCCAACCGGTCGGGATCTCTATCGGCGGCTTGATGTCGCGCAGGGCGTTGGTATCGGCGCCGCCCGCCACGGCGGAACCCGGATGGACGTTGGTTACGCTCATACCTAACCTCGCAACCGCCGCTTCTCCCGCGTCTCGAAGAACCGCCCCAACTCCGCCGCGTAGGGCTGGTCGGTGCGCAGGCGGATGGCGTCAATGCCGGCGGAACGAAACAACCGCGCCAAGTCGGCCTGGGCCCGGGCTTGCCGCTCGGCGAACGCGGCCCGTTTTCGCTCGTCACCCGTGTTGATCTCGACCACCTCACCGGTCTCGGCGTCATCAAGCACCAGCCGGCCCAGCGCCGGCAGTTCCAGTTCATACCGGTCCGCAATCTGGACTGCCACCAGGTCATGCCGCCGATTAGCCTGGCGCAGCCTCGTCAGCGACGCCTGGGCCAGCGATTCGAGCAGCATCATCTGGGGCCGCAGTTTGCTCCGCCGCCGCCTGGATGGCTCCGCCGGTGAGCCGATGAAGTCGGAAATCACCACCGCGATCGCCCGGTGCGGCGTTACCCGCAGGAGAAACTCCAGCGCGCCGTTCAAGTCCGTGCCGCGGCGCCGCGGCTCGAAGAAAAGCACCTCGCGGATGACGCGCAACACGTGGCGGCGGCCTTTGCGGGGCGGGATGAACTTTTCCACCTCGTCGGTGAACAGGATCAAGCCCACCTTGTCGTTGTTGCGGATGGCCGAGAAGGCCAGCACCGACGCAATCTCCGCCGCCAGCTCGCGTTTGGACTGCGCGTGCGAGCCGAACCGGCCCGAACCGCTGGCGTCCACCACCAGCATCAACGTCAGCTCGCGCTCCTCGACGAACTTCTTCACGAACGGATGGTTCATCCGCGCCGTGACGTTCCAGTCAATCGAGCGGACCTCGTCCCCGGGCTGATATTCGCGCACTTCGTCGAAGTTCATCCCCTGCCCTTTGAAGACGCTGTGGTACTGGCCCGCCAGCGTCTCGCTCACCAGCCGGTTGGTCCGAATCTCAATCTGCCGGATCTTCTTGAGAATCTCGCGGGGTATCATGGCACCGGCAACTCATCAAATATCTTCTGGATGATCGTCTCGCTCGTCTTCTCCTCGGCCTCCGCCTCGTAAGTGATCGCCACCCGATGGCGCAGCACATCCATACCGATGCTCTTGACGTCCTGCGGCGTAACGTAGCCCCGGCCCTTGAGAAACGCATACGCCTTGGCAGCCAGCGTGAGGTAAATCGTCGCCCGCGGCGAGGCACCGAGCTGGATGAACTCTTTGACCTGGATCTTGTGCGCCTCCGGGTCCCGCGTCGCGCACACCAGGTCCACGATGTAATCCTTCACCTTCTCGTCCATGTAGATGTCATTGATGACCTGGCGCGCCTTGAGAATCTGCGCGGGCTCGACCACCGCGGTGGTCACCGGCGTGCCGGAAGTGCGGGCCATCAGGTCGAGAATCTGTCGCTCTTCGGCCCGCGACGGATAGCCGATCTTGAGCTTGAGCATGAAACGGTCAACCTGCGCCTCGGGCAGCGGGTAAGTGCCTTCCTGCTCAATCGGGTTTTGCGTGGCCAGCACCAGGAAGGGCTCCTCCAGCGTGAAGGTGTGGTCACCGATGGTCACCTGCTTCTCCTGCATCGCTTCCAGCAGCGCGCTCTGCACCTTGGCGGGCGCGCGGTTGATTTCGTCCGCCAGCACCAGGTTCGCAAAGATTGGCCCCTTACGCGTCGTGAAGGCGCCCGACTGCGGATTGTAGATCTGCGTGCCGACCACGTCGGCAGGCAGCATGTCGGGCGTGAACTGCAGCCGCGAGAATCTTACGTTCAGGCAGTTGGACAGCGACTTGACCGAGAGCGTCTTGGCCAGGCCCGGCACGCCTTCCAACAGCACATGCCCGTTGGCCAGCAACCCGACGACCAACCGCTCGACCAGATACGTCTGCCCGATGATCACCTTGCCGATTTCGTTAAAGAGCGGGCGCACAAACGCCCCGGCTTCCTGCACCGCCTCGTTAATGGCATTGATTCCGGTATTCATTGGTTCTGAAATGTTACTTAGCGATGGACAGAAAAACCAGAAAATGCGTTCAACCGAAATCGCGCGGTAGCGCGCGCGCTGCGGGGCTCACCCGAGCGCAGCACCGTTGCTCCTGGCACGTTCCCGGCTTCCCGCCCCCGCTCTTTCCGCCGTCCGGCTCCTGGGCGGGGCCCCCAAGGCGCGCGACCGCGCCCGCCTCTCAACCGAACCCCCTAACGGCCCGGAGCAGCCCGCCACAAGATATGGACGACGGAAGGGGCGCCAATGTTTCAAAGAATTTCAAGAATCTCAACCGGCACAGCGCGGTTGACGATTGGGGCGACAACCGGTAGACAATGACTAAGCAAACCAATTGCCACAGAAATGACGAGCCCCATGAAACCCACCCAACGCCTTTCCCGGCCAAGCATCCCCTTCGCCGCCCTGCTGCTCGCCGCCCTGCTCGGCGGCCCCTGTGAGCCCGCCGACGCGGCCTTGGTCACCGCCAAGCAAGCGGTAATCGCCGTCACCGGGTGGCTAAACCTGGACCGCGCGCCGCTGGGAGAACCCCTCGGCACTTCCATTCTGCGCGTGGAAACATTCAGCGACAGCGCCGGCAACGCCCTCTACTACGTCGTGTACCTGGCTCCGTCCGGCTTTGTGATTGTGGCCGCTGATAACCTGGTGGAGCCCATCATTTGCTTTGCCCCCGCAGGAGCATTCGATCCGTCCACCAACAACCCCCTGGGCGCCCTGGTCAGCAACGACCTGGCAAACCGAGTAGATTCCGCGCGCGCAGCTGGCGCCTCGCTCTCGGACACTGCCGCCGCCCAAGCCCAGTCCAAGTGGCAGCAACTGCTCGCCTCCCAAAGCGGCCCTGCGGCCGGCATCAGCGGAATCACCTCCGTTTCCGATATGCGCGTGGCCCCGCTCACCCAGATCGCTTGGAGCCAGCAACGGGCCGCCGACGGCAGCACCGCCCTTTATAATTACTATACCCCGCCCTACGCCAACGGGAACCCGACCAACTATCCCTCCGGCTGCGTGGCGACTGCGATGGCCCAACTCATGCGTTATTATCGCTTCCCCGGTGCCGGGGTCGGGTCCGCCGGCTTTACGATCTACTCGGACAGCTCTCCGCTGACGTATTATCTGCATGGCGGCAACGGCGCGGGCGGACCTTACCTCTGGGACAACATGCCTGTCGTCCCTCCCTCCACTCCCAGCCTTGCCCAACGCCAAGCCATCGGCGCGCTGATCGCGGATGCCGGGGCATCGGTGCAAATGAGCTACACCGCCACCAACTCGTCCGCTTCCTCCTACAATGCCAAGAACGCTCTATTGAATACCTTCCAATTCGCTAATGCCGTTTACGGTGCAAACGGCACCGCCGATATTGGCGCCGGCTTAACCGCCATGCTCAACCCAAACCTGGACGCGCGTTGCCCAGTGTTGCTGGGCATCAAACGCACCGGCGGCGGCCACGCCGTGATCGCCGACGGCTATGGTTACAACCTCTCCACCCTCTACCACCACCTGAACCTGGGCTGGGCCGGAATCGCCACTGCGTGGTACGCGCTGCCGCTGATTGACACCGGATCCTTGACTTACACCGTTGTGGACGGCTGCGTTTACAATGCCTTCACCAACAGCCACGGCGAGATCATCAGCGGCCGGGTCCTGGACCAGATCGGCCGGCCGGTAACCAATGCCACCGTAACCACCACCAAGAGCGGCAACACTTACACGACCACAACGGACACCAACGGCATCTACGCCCTCGCCGGCCTCCCCTCCAGCTCCACCTACTCGATCACCGTCTCCCGCACTAACTTTAGCTCCGCCACCAACACTTTCTCGACGGGCTTCTCGTCCGATTTCGCCGCCACCAGCGGCAATTACTGGGGCGCCAACTTCACCTTGAATATGCTTCCAACCGTCCTGGACCATCTGGCCTGGGGCGCCGTCGCCCCCACCCAGTCTCTCAACTCCCCCTTCCCGGTCACCATTACTGCCCGGAACCTCACCAATGGACTGGCCACCGGTTTCACCGGCCCCGTCGTCCTGAGCGCCGCCGCGACCGGAGGTTCCCCCACTCGCACCATTGTCGGCAATCTGGGTGACTATCAGACCGATATTGATTACTCTCACAACTGGACTTTCGGCTATTCGTTCACCCCCAACACCAATATCCAGGTAGTCGCCGTGCGCACCTACAGCGGCAGCAAGGTCTCGATTTGGACGGACACCGGAACGCGCCTCGCCGAGCAGGCTGTGACCAGTCCCGCCGGGACCTGGACCGAGACCCCGCTGGCCGCGCCCATCGTGCTTTCGGCCGGCACTCCTTACCGCGTAAGCGTCTATTGGCCGGTTGGGACTACGAACTACTTCACCTACTGGGCCGGCGAATGGCCCACCACGTTTACCGACGGCACCGTCGGCCAGGACCTGTGTTATGTTTCATCTGATGGCTTCCCAAACAACGTAGCCGGCACGGGCATGGGCCCCTTCCTTGACCTGCGTTACACCGTGCCCTTCTCAAATTCGATCTCCATCAGCCCCGCCTCCTCCGGCGCCTTCGTCGGCGGCGTCTGGAACGGCACCATCACGGTCGGCCAGGTCGCCACCAACATCGTTCTCAAGGCCGACGACGGCGCGGGCCACATCGCCCTGAGCAGCCCCTTCAACACGGTCGCCGCCATCCGCCTCCTCTCGCCCCAACGCCTCGCCAACGGCAAGTTCCAATGCACCGTCTCGAGCCTCGCCGGCCTCAGGCTTGAAATGCAGGGCTCCACCAACCCGGCCAGCCCGGCAAGCTGGGGCGTCGTCACCAACCTCACCAACACCTCCGGCACCATCCTCTTCACCGCCCCAGTCACCAGCCTCCCGCGCCGCTTCTACCGCGCCCGCCAGTTGCCATAGCCTGAACCGGGAGGGCGAGCGTCCTCGCGAGCCCAAACTCGAAATAGAATCTGCCAGAGTCAGGGCTCGCGGGGACGCTCGCCCTCCCGGGCCTAAAACCGCATCTGCGCGTCCAGGATGTCTTGCGCGATCTGGTGCCGGAGCTCGGCCAGCGAAGCGAATTTCTTCTCCGCGCGCAGCTTGTCCACAAAGGCGACTTCCAATTCCTGGCCGTAGAGGTCGCCGGCAAAATCAATCAGGTGCGCCTCCACCCGCAACTGCGGATGCGGATGCTGCAGGGTCGGCCGCAGACCGATATTTAGCACCGCCCGCCGGGTTCTGCCACCCGCCTCCGCCAGCACCGCGTACACTCCATGCGGCGGCAACACCAGCCCCGTGGCGTCCACGTTGGCGGTCGGGAAGCCGAGCTGATGGCCCAAACCGTCGCCGCGAACTACTGTCCCGGCCAGCGAATACGCCCGGCCCAGCATCTGGCTGGCCTTGTCCAAGTCGCCCGCTCGAATCGTTTCCCGAATCCGCGTGCTGCTCACCGCCCGGCCATCGAGCGACACCGCCGCCATTCCATGCACGGCGAACCTCAGTTCCGCCCCTAGCTTCCGCAGCAGCTCCACATTCCCGCCCCGCTTGCAGCCAAACACAAAATTTGCCCCCACGCACACGCTCTGGATCTGGCCCAAATCCCGCGCCAACCCCCGAATAAACGCTTCGCCGCTCTGCTCGCTGAAAGCCTTGTCGAAGTGCACCAGCAGCAGCGTGTCCGCCCCCAAAGACTCGATCGCGCGCAGCTTCTGTGGCAGCGAGTAGATCAGCGGCGGCACCCGGCTGGGGGCCACCACCGTGTTCGGGTGCCGGTCAAACGTAATCACCAGCGCCGTCGCCTCATGCTGCCGGGCATCCGTGCGCGTCTGCCGGATGATCTGCTGGTGCCCCAGGTGCACGCCGTCAAAGAAGCCGATGCCCAGGCAAACCTTGCCTTCGCCCGGCGGCAGTTCATTCGCGGCGCGGATGGTACGCATCTTGAATCAATCGCTTAACCTACTCACCGCTTTAACTCACTTAACTCTCTCAGCTCTCTCACCCCTTCAACTCGCCCCCGCCCCCGCCAGCTTGAGAAATGGCATCACGCGCTTCTCCAGCTCGCGCGGCCCCAGCTTCCACAGCTCGGGCAGTGGGATGGCCTGCGCCACGTCAAACTTTCCAGAGGCGACCCGCCGCAGCGACGCCAGGTGCGCGCCGCAGCCGAGCTTCTGCCCCAAGTCGTGCGCAATGCTGCGGACATAGGTCCCTTTGGTGCACGCAATGCGGAACTGCGCCAGCGGCTCCTGGTATCCGCTGAACCGGAAGTTGTAGATGTGCACCAGGCGCGCCTCGCGTTGCACTTCGATGCCCTTGCGCGCCAGCTTGTAAAGCGGCACCCCGTCCTTCTTCACCGCCGACACCATCGGCGGCGTCTGCATCAGGTCGCCCACGAACTCCGCCGCCGACGCGTTGAGCTGCTCCAGCGATATCGGCGGCACCGGCAGCGAGGCCACCAGTTCCCCATCCGCGTCGTAGCTGTTGGTTGTCTCCCCAAGCTTGATTGTTCCCTCGTAAACCTTGTCGTCGGACATTAGCTTCTCCGACAGCTTCGTGCCCCGCCCCAGGACAATGATCAGCAAGCCGGTCGCGTTGGGATCCAGCGTGCCGCAATGGCCCACTTTCTTGATCCCGAAGTGACGGCGGATTGCATCCACCACGTCATGCGAAGTTGGCCCGACGGGCTTATCTATCAGAATGGCGCCATCCAGCGCGGTAAATTCTTGCATCATGCTCGTTCAATCAATTCGCGGCATGGTGCCCGTTCGCCGGGGTGCTTTTGAAGCAAAATCGCAACGCAATGCCACGCCCCCCGCGCAGCGGCGTCTCGGCAGAGCGCCGCACTCTTGCCTCCCCTCGGAAGACAGCGGCGCTCTGCCGAGCCGCCGCTACGAGCAATTCTACGGCGCAGTTCCAACCCGGTAATAGGCCGGCACAACCACCGGGGCATTCGTATCCGTGTAACTGGTGCTTCCCGCCAGACCGGCAATATTCGTTTCCACCAGCGAGAACGCCCCCTGCCCTGATAAATCCGTGCTCCGCTCGACGTAGTAAGTGCGGTTGGTCACGCTGGCCCAGCTCAGCGTCACTCTGTCCGCCTCGACCACAGGCATTGCCAACACCAGCACCGACGCCGCGTTAGTCGGGTTGGTTCCGGCCAGCCATTCCAGCCAGTTGCTCGCACGGTCATTGTCGGAGTCCGCATAAACGACTGCGGCAGCCGTCGAAAGATCGTAACTCTCCATCCAGCTATAGAAGTCCAGCAAGACGGGAGACTGGCATTCATACGCGCCGACATCCACCGTGCCGCCCACAATGCGCGGGTTGCCGTCCAGGTCGGTGCTGTTCGTGAAGTAGGCATTGTTGCCGGCGTTGATACAGGGCGAGTCAGATTGCAGCCGCAGATTGCCCTGCGCTAAATCCACGAAGAGCGGCGCGTTGGTAATGTTGCCTACCCAGTAGCTTGGCTTGGGAGTCGTGCAACAATAAGTCAGACCGCCTCCCGGGAAATAGTTAGATCCACTGGGCGCGGTGTTGTAATACACAATGCAGTTGGTCAGCGTTGCGGCGTAGGCCCCGCCGCCGCTCCCGCTGATAGCACGATTGCCAACAACGGTGCAATTGTTGAGCGTAGACATATTTGCCGTAGGTTCCGAATAGGCGCCGCCCCCGTAGGTGGAAGCGGTGTTGCTGAGGACCAGACAGTTGTAGAGTGCGGAGATGGAGGCCCCGCCGCCATATTGGGAGGCCGAGTTACCCGTCAGAATGCAATTCTTCAACTTGGCCTGATGCGCCCCGCCACCGTAAGTCGCTGAATTACCGCTCAGCATGCAGTCCCTCAGCGTGCTACCGGCGGCACCGCCGCCATAGACCGCCGCATTGGAGATCAACATGCTGTTGTAAACAGTCCCGCCCGATACCCCGCCGGCGCTGTTCTTGATGACGACACAATTCGACACCACATCGCTCAAAGATCCACAGCAGACGCCGCCACCGACGCGGTTACCTGAAAAAATTGTCACCGCAGCCCCATTAGTCAGTGTAAAGCCCGCCAAGACAGCCCCATTTGTCAGGCACGCACAGCGCACCCACCCCGGCGGGCTGTACTTGCTGCCGCGAATGATGGTCCGCTCCGGACCGTTCACGCTGCGGACCGTAATGGGCTTCGCCACCAGCACCCGGTTGCTGATGTAGTCGGCTAACCGAGCCCCTGCCTCGTACACCCCGTTACTGACCAAGACGAGTGCGCCCGATGTTGCAGCGTCCACCGCATCCTGAATATTCGTCGCTGCCGTTTGCCAGGACCAGTAGGGCCACGTGGGGGAAGCACTATCCAAAGACACGTAATGCTCTTTTATGACGTGAATCGTCACATTGGTCATCAAGCCCTCGAGATAGGTCTCATTGTAGGCTCTAAGGGTTACTATGTAGTCCCCAGCCACAGCCCAAGCCTTGGAAACATAAGGTCTGTTGGTCAATATCGTCCCATCGCCCAAATCCCATACCGAGCCGCTGGTGCGCCCCTGGGTAACCGCCTGCAACGTAACATTCGAGCCCGGCACCGTGAAGGTAGTGGAAGCGATAATCACCACGGTCAAGGCCCCGGTTGCCGAACCGCTCCAGTATTCATCGCAGCCCATCGAAGGCGGGCTGGCCCAGGGTTCGCCGTCGGTGTCAATGCCGGTGGTATAAGCCGCGTTGCCGGCGCCGCGACAGGGTGAAGCCGCGCTCAAGTGGGAGAGGCTGGCCAGTTGCGGATCCACATTCGTGTTCCCTGTGCCCGAAGGCAAGGGCGCAGCGCAGCAATAGCTGAAGGTGCCGCTATAGTAGTTTCCGGCCGGGGAGTTGGAGTAGAGGATGCAGTTGTAAAGCGTGCCGCCATACGTCCCGCCCCCCCGACCACTCCCGTTACCGATGACCGTGCAGTTACGGAGCGTACAGTTATAGGCCCCGCCACCGTCGCCACCGCTGCCGCCCCCGGCGCCATAGGCATTATTACCGCTCAAAACGCAGTTGTTCAGGATGCAATTGTTCGCCCCGCCACCGTTGCCCGCCACATTCCCTTCCAGCAAACAGTTGTTCATCGTGCTGGCGTAGCCACCGCCACCACTTCCGCGATTTCCGCTCAATGTGCAGTTGTAGAGCGTGCCGGAATAAACCCCGCCGCCATACGCGTAAGCCGCGTTGCCGGTGACGACACAGTTAGACACCACGGCACCCGTGGATTCGCAATACACTCCGCCCCCCGAAGTCGAGCCAGAGGAAGCCGTGGCCCCGTTGGTCACGGTGAACCCTGCCAGCACTGCCCCGTTTGTCAGATACACGCACCGGATTGCAGTAGAGCCGTATCTAGTCCTCGGCACCTGATACCCCAGAATGGACGTCACCTCCGGGCCGTTGACGCTCTGCACCGTCACCGGCTTGGTCACCGCGACCCGGTTGCTCATGCCGTAAAAGCAAATGCCGGTGGCATACACGCCATTGGTCACAAGGATTTGGTCGCCCTCCGCCGCCGCATCCACCGCATCCTGGATGTTCGTCGCCGCCGTCAGCCAGTTGGTGTAGGGAGCCTCTGGCGCGGAGCTATTCAGGTCCACGTAAAGAGTGGTCGCCGAAACAGGAAACAAGACGGCGCCGAGAATCCCGGACGCCAGGAGCAGGACGTTATTCTTCATTGCGTGCGACTGGTTACCCAAAAGAAGCCACGGTCACGCTACGGGCCAATGATGAGGCAGCCGGGCCCAAAAACAAGGAATAAATATTCGCCCCCCCCTTGGCACGCTGGATGCTTGGGAGTTTGGAGGGGTAACGAGCCTCATCAAGACCATCTCGTAGCGCCGTCTCGGCAGAGCGCCGCACTCTTGCCTCCCCCCGGAAGACAGCGGTGCTCTGCCGAGACGCCGCTACGACCAACTTCCCGCCACTACACCACCCCTTGCACGCCGACACGACCTTGCCTCCAGGGTCGTTCCGGCGGGCTTCACGCTGTGTACAAGGGGTGCTCACCGGATGCTCAAGGGGTGCACACACGACTGACCGGTGTTCATCCCTTGAGCATCCGGTGAGCACCCCTTGTACACGGCTATAGGCAGCTTAGGCGAGAGCGCTGGCCTGGACGGTGGAAGTGTCGCTGGCGACGTGACTTACGACGTTGCTAAGCTGGCAGGGCTGTCCGTAATCACGGGACTGGGGAGTAGGCAGCCTTTGGGACGCTCCTTTTCAACCGTAGCGGCGGGTTGGTCGGGGGTGATGGCGCGTCGGGAAACGTGCAGTTTCACCCTAGTCGCGGCTCCGGGCAGCGGGCCTGCTGCGCCAGCGGGTGCAACGCAATCCTCAGCCAGCGCTCTGCCACAAACTCGTTGTTCGCCGCCAACCTTCTATGCAACCGACACGAAAGGTTGCCGCCTGCAGCCATAGGCAAACGGCGGGCGATTCTCTCGCCCGCCGTTCAATCAGCCGGATGGCCGAAGTCAGGCATTGCCCGATCGGACATATCCACCCAGTCTAACGGCGACGGTGCCTGGCGAGAACAGCCAAAAGCCCCAAGCCCCCCAGCGTCAGCACGCTGGGCTCCGGAATGCTCATGAGTTCAAACGCCAGATCGTGCACCCCGAGGCTATTATTCCAAGGGCCATTGTGCGCGGGCGAGATTGCCGGAACGTCCAGGATTTGCGTTGGTGACTCGTGCCAGCCCCAGTTCTGGCCGCTGGGCTGGTCAATATCTATAAAGTATTCCAGCGGGTTGGCCGTCGTGCCTTGCTGATAGAAAGGCTGTGGCAGAAAGGCGTCGTAGCGATACACATAATCGCCGCTTTGATCCACCCCCACATACTCTTCCTGAGCCAGCACGGGCTGCAAATACAAGAGACCTGTCGGCAAGCTCCAGGGATGCACTCCAGGAATGTAATTGCCCGTGGAATCATGGAAGCTGATGTCGAAGCCAATGGTGGCTGGAGGCGTCTTGGGCCGGGGTGCCAAGCCGCTATTGGGACCTTCGCCCACGTACGACCCCCACCAGCGCACGGCCACGATGGGATCCAGGCTGGTGCAGAGAAAGTCGTCTGCCATGACGCTGCTCATCGTGTGGTCTGATCGCCAGTCCATGCCAATGATCTTGCCGCTGGCGTCAATGCCAATCGGCTGCGACCATTTCACCGGGAGGGGAATAAAATCGGCGAGCGCAGTTGTGGCGCACACCGCCATCACCGCCGCCGCCGAGAACAACTTCAGGAACCTTGTTTTCATATGTACTAGTATTTCTATCTTTCTTGTTAGCGTGGAGTCTGCCGTCTCATTGTCTTGTCCGTAAGGGTGTGACACAACCGGCCCCACAGGTTTGTTTTGGTCAGTGTTCCCCCCTACACCACATACGCACCTGTGTCAAATGACACTAATCCTATATAATAGATTGGCTAACGTCCTCTATGCCGCTAATGCCCTGGCGCCCAGGCCGGCCCTGGCAACACTACCGCCGGATCCACCCGCCTCCCAGGACGAGGTCGTCCTGGTAGAACACCGCCGCCTGGCCGGGTGTGATGGCGCGCTGCGGCAAGTACAACTTCACTCGCACCCCGCCCCCAGCCTGCGGCACGACTGTGGCCCTGGCACCGGGATGATTGTAGCGGATCTTCACTGTGGCCTCGAACGTGGCCGGCGGCGTGTCGAAGGCAATCCAGTTGCACCGCTCCGCAACAAACTCGTCGCGCACCAGCACGGCATCGTCGCCCACAATCACCCGGTTCCGGGCGGCATCCAGCTCAACGACGTAAAGCGGTTTAGGCGCGGCAATGCGCAGGCCCCGTCGCTGGCCGATCGTGTAGAACTCGATGCCCTCGTGCTCGCCGAGCACCCGGCCCTGGAGGTCCACAATCTCGCCGCGGTGCTTCGGCACCAGCTTCGCCTGCTGCAGGAACTTCCCGTAGTCATGATCCGGCACGAAGCAGATCTCCATGCTCTCCTCCTTGTCCGCCGTCCGAAAGTTGCGCCCGCGGGCCACGGCCCGGGCCTCGGTCTTGGTCCGGTCGCCCAGCGGGAACATCGCGCGGCCGAGCTGATCCTGCCGGAGCGCGAATAGGAAGTAGCTCTGGTCCTTGCGCAAGTCCCGGCCTCGCTTCAGCAGCGTGCGGGTGCCGTCGGGGCTCTTCTCCAACCGGGCGTAGTGTCCGGTGGCGACATACTGCGCCCCAAGCTCCTCCGCCCGCCGCAGCAGCCGGCCGAACTTGAGGTGCTGGTTGCACAGCACGCAGGGATTCGGCGTGCGGCCGGCCTTGTATTCATCCGCAAAGTATTGGACCACCTTCCTCTGGAACTCGGCCGACTCGTCGAGCGGGTAATACGGGATGCCAAGCTGGTGGCAGACAGCGCGAGCGTCCGCGATGGCCTGCGGGCCGCAGCATTTGTCCTCCGCGAGCAGCAGGCAGTCATGGGACCACAGCTTGAGCGTCACCCCCACCACGTCGTAGCCCTGCTCGAGCAGCAAGGCCGCCGTAGCGGAGGAATCCACTCCGCCGCTCAACCCCACCACCACCCGCGTTCTATTCGGCGCGCTCAAAAGCGCGTCAACATACGTGCGCGGCAAGGGCCTGTAAAATAGTTTAAACTATTTGCATCTTACCTGTTGACACACATAGCACCACTATGCATAATGCTGCCATGCTTTCGAAAGAACTGATCGCCGCTTCGACCATCCCGCTGGTCCTGTCCATTCTCGGCGCCGGGGAGGCCTATGGCTACGCGCTCATCCAGCGCGTGCGCGAACTCTCCGGGGGGCAGATCGAATGGAGCGAAGGCATGCTCTACCCCGTGCTGCACTGGATGGAGGAGGAGGGGCTGATCGAGTCGGAATGGCGCGAGGCCGAGACCGGCCGGAAGCGGAAATACTATCGTCTGCGCCGGGAGGGCCGGAAGGCGCTCCAGGCCGAACGCGCTCAATGGCTCACAGTACACCAAACACTTACCAAATTATGGAAACTACAACCGCATTTGTCCTAAACGACGCAATTGTATCCTGGCGGGACGGCCTGCGCCTACTGCCGAGTTTGTGCCAGGGCGACATCGCTGAGCTGGAGGAGCACCTGCGCGATGCCATGGCGACCTGGCAGAATCTGGGGCTCACGGAGGAAGAGGCCTTCCTGCTCGCGACGCGACGACTGGGTCACCCGGCAGGATTGCAGTCCGAGTTTGCCAAGATCAATCACCGCCAAGTGTGGCTGAACCGCTTGCTCTGGATGGTGATCGGCATCCAGGGGTGGAACTTGCTGTTTGGTGTGGCCCACCTCGCCACCGACACGACCGTCCTGGGTGGCTTGGCCGGGCTGGGTTACATATTTCCGTCATCGGCCCCGGGCCAATTCTACCTGTCGCTCGGGACCGCCATCCCTGTCCTGCTCTTCCTCCTGGCCCAATTGCTGGCTGTGGCCGGTTGTATTGGCGCCTGCGGGTGGCTGGCCCTTCGCAAGGAACACACCATCCGAGAACGGATCGCGAAGGCGTTGCGGCGGCCGGTCCTGGTCGGCCTGTGCCTGGTTGCACTATCAACGCTCCTCGGCTCGCTTAGTGCCTTTGAGGTTCAATTATTGCACCGCTTCTGCTCTGTAGCCGAGTTCGGCGCCATTCTCACGTCCAAGAGTCTGGCGGCCATCATCCTCTCACCCTTGCAGATAATCGGCCTGGTGGTGCTCACCATCTTGCTGCTCCGCCGCCGCTTCCGCTTAAGCAGCGCATCATAGGCAGTGGGTTAGAGTGGGAAGGCGAGCGTCTGCGCGAGCCCATGTATTTGAGGCTATGCGGGGAATCCGGGGCTCACGGGGCCAGCCGGAGACGGTAGAAACGCTGGCTGCAGTTCGTAACTGAGGCGTCAACCACCCGGAACAGCCCGTTGGGATCCATGACGGTGCAGAGATTGCACCAGGTCAGCCAGTCGCCGGTCCACTGGACAACATAGTTGGTGTCGGCTGTGCCGCTCATCCACATCTCCAACGAACCATCCGGCAGGCGGCAAACGGAATCGAAGTGGCCGGGCTGGGCCGGCGGGAGGGTCACGGTCAGGATCGCCACCGCGCTCGTAACCGAGCCGGCGCTGTTGCTCACCACGACCGTGTAACTGCCGGCATTCGTCGGCTGCGCGGCGGTCACGGTGTAGGCGCTGCCGGTGGCGCCATCCAAACTCGCCCCGTTGTAGCGCCATTGGTAGCCGGGCACTGGCATCCCGCTGGCTGTCACCGTAAAAGCAGCGTTTGTCCCCCGCACCACGGTCTGGTCCTGCGGTTGCACGGTGATACTCGGCGCTCTAACCGGCATTTCCACGCGCACATTGTCCACCAGCCCGAAGCTCAGGTTGGTGTTGTCCGAAACCGAAGCATACATATCCCAATAGCCAATGAAGACGTTGCTCGCGGTGAAGGCCGCGTTGGTGATTGTCGCCAGTCGAATCCCGTCCACTGCCCAGTCCACAGTGCTGCCGCGGTGGGCCACCACAACCTCATGCCATGCGAAGCCCAGCGTGCCAGCCGCGCAGACCCCGGTCTGCTGCGCATAATTGGTCTGCTGCAACGCTGGCGCCGCCTGTTCCGTTGGGAACGCGTCCAGGTAATAACCGTCCCCGTTGCCCTTGGCCGTCGTATTCGTCCCCGCGGTGTAAACTCCGCTGGTCGTGCTTTGGAGCGACGCCCCAACATGGGCGCGATAATCCCCGGTGGTCGGCGACGTGTCGCTGGCTTGCCCTTCCCCGTCAGCCGCAAACCAATAGCCGTCAGCGGTGCTGCCCGTCGCGGTCCACTGCACGCGGTTGCCCGCCGTGCCCACCCCGGCCGTCAAATGCTCCGTCGAACCCGTCCCGCCACCGGGAAACGGCCCATTGGCGTTGATCCACATGTCAAAGCGCACCCGGTAGTCTCCCGCAAAACTCTGATTCGCCGGGGACAGCGACAATGCCGCCACCGCACCCGCCGCCAGGTTCGCTTCCAGCCGCAAGCCCCGCGTCGTCCCGCCCGTGGAATGCGGCGCCGACGGTATGCCCATCGCCGAGTAGTCGTAGTCGAACGTCGCCCGCGTGTCGGCCGAGCTTCGGTTGACCTGCCACCGCGCCGCGCTGTTCGTCTCGAAGGCATCCAGGAACACCGTCGTCTGCGGCGGATACACCGTCAGCGCCATCACCCGGCTGGTCACGCTGCCATAGGCGTTGGTGACCACGCACACATAGCTGCCGGCGTAGTTGGCCTGCACGGCGCTGAATGCCAATTGGTTCGTGGTCGCGCCCCCAATCGTGTTGCCGTTGAACCGCCAACGGTAGGTCAACGGCGTGACGCCGCTGGCGGTCACGCGCATCGTCACCGGGCTCCCGGCATCCACCGCCCGGCTCAGCCCATCCACGGAAAGCCTCGGCGCGGCACCAATGCCGGTCTCATCCGCCACATGCGCCACCTTGTCATCGTCGAGGTAAACCAGCTTGGTGGTGATGCTCTGGGCATTAACCTTTACCAGGACGCAGCCTATGGTTTTGACCGCCGTGCCGCCCGAAATGGTGTGGCTGGAATAGGTGCAGGCTATTTTGTTCGTATTGTAGAGGAGCGTGCCCGCCTCCACCCCGCGCTCGCCGTCTGAAGACGGGGCTTGCATGTAGACCGTTCCCGCTCCGTTGGTGACCACCTGGTCGCCGAAGAGCGGATAGGTTCGCAGATAGATGTGGTTGTTGCCCGCCAGCGCCAGGTCAACGCCGTACTGGTCGCAGAAGTCCTTCCAATTGGAATACCAGCTCGTGCTGCCATCATCGCCGTAAAACCATTGATAATGCTCAGCCAGAAAGATGTACTTATACCGGCCCTGCTGGCTTTGGATGACTCCCGCCGCCCAGTTCTTTGCCGCCGTCTGTTCGGCCGTGTCGCCGTACATCGCCTCGTTGTTGAGCGTGAGGAACAGGACATTGTTATAGATAAACCAATAGCAGACGCCCACCTGACCGGAGTAACCATTAAGCGGGAAGTTGTTCGCTATCCTGAAATAGTCAGAGCTGTAGGTGGAAAGCCGCGTCATGTTGTCATGGTTGCCCAGGACGTTGGCGAACATGTAGTTCTTGATGAAGTCCTGCGCATACATATTCGTCCAGAACGAATAGCTGCCGCCCCAGGCGGTGGTGTCGCCGGTCGCGAAGATAAAGTCCACGCTCGGATCAACCACCAGCGCCGCGTTGATCGCCTTGATCGCGTTGCTCAACCGGCCGGAGAGGGGCGGGTAGGCGTGAAAGTCGCTGATCCAGATGAAGCTGAATTCTGCCGCGCCGGCAGTCTTGAAATAGCGCACGGTGCTGCAAACCCCGCTGCTGGCGCACACCTGGTACATGTACTCCGTATCCGCCTCCAGCCCCGTCAGGACCGCGCCATAATCGCGAAAGATGGCGCTCTCGTAGAAATCCGCCCCGGACGCCGTCTTGGAGTATATCCCGTCAAACGTGTCGCAATACGCATTAGTGCCCTGAACAGTGACGGCGTTGGCCCACGCGCTGTCCGATTTCTTGGTGTAAGTGACAAAGCAGCTCGGATAGCCGATATCCGCGTGCCAGCCAATATTCATCTGGTGCGAACAATCCTCGGCCGGGTTGGCGATGATCGCATACACGACGGAGGTGGCCGCCCGCGCCGAGCCCCCGAAGTCAATCACCGCGCCTGGAAGGAGCAGGCAGAGAATGCCCCGCAGAAGCAGGGCAACCACCGTCTGATAGCGTTCGGTCATTCTCATTGCCGGAGCTTACAGATCCAGGCCGCGCCAGACAAGCAGCCCCCGGACCTAATCCGCCAGGCGCAGGCGGTAGAACCGCTGGCCGCCATTGGTCGCACTGGGATCAACCGCCCAGAAACAGCCGTCCGCGCCGGACAGCGTGCACAGGTTGGACCACGCCAGCCAATCGGCAGTCCACTGCAGGATGTAGTTGGTGTGCGCCGTGCCGCTCATGTTCAACTGCACCTCGCCGTTGGTCAGCCGGCAGATCGAATCAAAGCGTCCCGGCTCGGCCGGCGTGGCGCTGATAGCCACCACCTCAACCACCGTGGAATTGGTCAGCCGGCCCGCCACATTGGTCACGATGACCGAGTAAGTGCCCGCATCGTTGGTCTGGACATTACTGCGCATGTAGCAACTATCCGTCGCCCCGCCCAGGCTGACTCCATTGTAACGCCATTGGTAGCTCAGCGGCGAGGTACCCGCCGCCGACAGGCACAGCGTGAAACTGTCTCCCTGCGTTACCACCAGCGAACTCGCCAGCGGCGTGCTCACCGACGCCGGCACGTTCACGGTCAGGATCGCCACCGCGCTCGTGACCGAACCGCCGCTGTTGGTCACCACGACCGTGTAGCTGCCGGCATCGGCCGGCTGCGCGTTGACCACCGTGTAGGCGCTGCCGGTGGCGCCGTCCAGGCGGGCTCCGTTGTAGCGCCATTGGTAACCGGGCGCCGGCATCCCGCTGGCCGTCACCGCGAATGTGGCGTTCGCCCCCTGTACCACGGCTTGGGCCTGCGGCTGCCCGGTAATGACCGTCGCAACTACGGGCACTTCCACCCGCACGTTGTCCACGAGCCCGAAACTCAGGTTGGTGTTGTCCGAGAGCGATGTAAACATGTCCCAGTAGCCGATAAAAACGTTGCTTGCCGTAAACGATGCATTGGTGATCGTGGCCAGTCGGATCCCGTCAATCGCCCAATCCACCGTATTCCCCCGCCGGGACACGATGACCTCGCGCCAGGCAAATCCCAGCGCCCCGTTGGTAATGGGCCCTGTCTGCTGCGCATAATTGCTCTGCTGCCATGCGGGCGCCGTCTCCCCCCCTGGAAACGCGGCGATGTAGTAGGCGTTCAAATTGCCTTTGGAGTTCGAGTCCGTCCCGGCGGCATAGACTCCGTTGGTGGCGCTCTGGAGCGAGGTCCCCACGTAGGCGCAAAAATCACCCGACGTTGTGGACGTGTCGCCCGCCTGGCCTTCCCCGTCCACCGCAAAATAGCAGCCATCGGCCGTGCTGCCGCTGCCGGTCCATTCCACGCGGTTGCCCGCCGTGCCGACGCCGGCGGTCGCGTGTTGAGACGAACCGTTGCCACCGTCGGGAAATGGCCCATTCGCGTTCATCCATAAGTCAAAGCGCAGCCGGTAGTCGCCCGCAAAGCTCTGATTCGTCGGAGATAGCGACAGGGCCGCCACCGCGCCCGCCGTCATGTTCGCTTCCATCCGCAAGCCCCGCGTGCTCCCGCCCGTGGAATGCGGCGCCGACGGGATACCCATCGTCGAGTAGTCGTAGTTGAACGTCACCCGCGTGTCGGTCGAGCTCTTGTTAACCTGCCACCGCGCCGCGCTGTTGGTGTCGAAAGTGTCCAGGAACACCGTTGTCTGCGGCGGATGCACCGTGAGCGTCATCACGCGGCTGGTTACGCTGCCGGCGGCGTTGGTGACCACGCACACATAGTTGCCGGCGTAGTTGGTTTGCGCGGCGCTGAACGTCAACTGCCTCGTCGTCGCACCCCCGATCGTGTTGCCATTGAACAGCCAACGGTAGCTGCACGCATTGGTGCCGCTAACCGTGACGCTGAGACTCACCGCGCTGCCCGCATCCACCACCTGGCTCAGACCGTCGTCGGAAAGCGTCAGCCCGTCAGTGATCTGGAGCCGGCGGATGGGCCGGTAGGTGTCGAGGAAGCTGTATTCTCGTGATTTGCGCTGGGCGTGGTAGGGGGTTTGTTCCATGGTGCGGACGCCGCTGGTTTCACGGTTCAGGAACAGGACGATATGGTCGGAGGCGGAATTAAGCGCATCGCCTATCTCCAAGGGGGCCGTGGCTGCGGTGTTTGTTTCGCCAAGACTGGTCCAGTAGCTGCCAAGCTCGGTTTCAAAAAGGTAGGTGGTCTTGCGCGCGGGCAGACGCCAGCAGATACTCACAAATCCTGAGCAATCGTTGCCGTAGTAGTTGGTGCCGCTGCCTGTGTTGGTCACACTATTATAGAATTCCAGCCAGTTCTCCTGCGGGTTGTTCTGGCTGTAGGCCACACCCGTATAGGTAACCCCTTTTGTATACACATGATAAACATTCGTTTTGTAGGCGGAGGATTTATACTGCCAGTTGGTAAAGGTGTTCTTTGGCGTCCACGTCGAGTCAATCATCAGGTCCGCGTTGGACTGGATCGTCGCGCGGCTGATAGCACCCCAGTCGTCGCCGCTCCACGCCCGCGCAGCGCACGGCAGCAGGAGAAGCATCATCCCGGTCAAAAGCACTTTCACTTTCAGCGTATTCATTGGCATAGTCATTTAGTTCGTAAAGAGGTTTAGCCGGGCCTGGTCCTTCTGGGGCAGGAATTGCACGATGGCCCCATCCCCCCGCACATCCACGAGCTTCGCCGTCCAGATGGCGTAATCGTTCTCCGGCAGCGGCGTGGTGCCCAGCCTCTGGCCCGCAGCATCGAAGGTTAGCACTTCCAGCACAATCCGTTTGCCCTCCAGCCGCTCGGTTTGCACATAGAACCGCCGCGTCTCGTCCTCTCCCACATAGCGCGCTGACACAATGCCCGGCAATGGCACCTCCAGTGTTTGCGCGACTGGCTGCGTCAGCTCCCTTATCTGGAGCTGCAGTGCCCGGCCCCGATCCAGCGCCAGGGAATAAACCCGGCCGCTCTCCGCATGGATGCCGTCGGTTGTCCGCGCCGCCGACTGGCTGGCGGCGCCTACCAGCCCATCGTCTTGCACCGTGGCCACCAGCACGTCGCGCGCCGCCGCGTCGGCGAAATACACCGCGTTGCCCACAACGTGAAAATACCCCCGGGTATCAATGTCCTTCGGACTCAAATTCACCGTGCTGCGCCGCGTGCCATCGGCGTCATACTGGTACAGCGTGCGGCTCGCCTGGTCATACACGTAAATCCTCCCCTGGCCGTCGGTCGTCACGTCCCCCAGCGCGATGCCCGGCAGCGCCAGGCTACGGAGATACTCCCCCTCGCGTGAATACACCACCAGCCGGTGCTTCGCCACATCCGCTACCAGAATGCTCCCATCCCTGGCGACGACAAAGGACTCCGGCCCAATCGCCTCCATCTCCGGCAGCCGCGTAAACCCCAACTCCGTCTCCCCGCCGCCATAAGCCAGCACCCGTCCGATGCTGCGATGGCCAGTCGCCGGGCGCGCCGCCGCACGCCCCGTCACAGAAGGCTGACCGCGTGAACGCTGCTCCAGTGCCTTCCGCTCCCCTGACTTTGATTCCCCGGATTGCGCGCTGGCAACAGGATTGGCGGGATGGAAAACGTTCCAGGCAAAGAAGAGCACTAAGCCAAGCAGCACCACCGCTACCAGGAACAGGCCCGTTGCATTGCGCCGCCGTGTTGGTGTGCTCTCGTTCATTACTGCAACCCAACGCCGTGGCGGGACAGACCCTTCCCCTCAGGAAGCCGGCACAGCCGGGAACCGCTTCGACTCGTCCCTGACAATGCCTTTTGCTGTTGCCGCACGACTCTCAATTCGCCGAAACGCCGGCTGCTTCAAACGCGCTACGCATAGCCCGGTTCCGACCGTCAATAAGTGTAGGGAGCCCTGCGCTAAACTCAAGCTAAATCAGCATCCAAATCAGCCTCTGGACGTATCTTGGGGCATTACCACCCCACTAGAGATGGAGAATCCGTGGATTCCTTTGGGATTGGCCGGTCCGGGCAACCAAGAATGCGGGTCATGCTCAGGCCCGGGTAGTACCCCCTCTCTGCTAGCTCACCTCACCGTATCCTCACCGTATCCTCACCGTTGAACCTCTGCAAACTTTGCAGAGGTT
>CAZDOO010000047.1:0-43812 GCA_964507045.1 uncultured Verrucomicrobiota bacterium
ACCGTTGAACCTCTGCAAACCTTGCAGAGGTTCAACGGTGAGGTAACGGTGAGGATACGGTGAGGTGAGCCTGAGGATAGGGTGTGGTAAAGACGTGGAGGCGGCAAACGACAGGAAGCGCCGAGGGGAGCGGCAGGAGTGAGGCTGAAGAATCCCCCCTGTCTCAAAATGGGACAGGGCGCCCCATGCAGAGCGGGAGACATCCCCTGCGGAGAGGCTAGATCAAGGCCGGGTCATTCGCGGGCGTCGGACGTCCGCACCCGCACGGAGGATAGTAAAGACCGAGGGGGTCTGGGCGGTCCCTGGAATTCCGGGATGAGCCAAAAATGAGCTGGGGAAAGCCGAGCCTTGACCAAGGCAGAAGACGAGGCGGGAATGGGCGGCCGGGAGTGAGCAGCTCAGGCGCCGGTGGCGTCGGCAGTGTTTGCAATTGAGCAAGGCCCGTGAACTCGTGTAAGTTACTCGGCAGTTATTGTAATATGATCTCGAACTGTAAGCATGTTCATTTCCGGCGCGCCTGTGCGAGAACCGCGGGCGCTTTCCGCAGGGGTCGCGGTGCGCGCGTCCTGCTCGCGGCCGCTCTCCTCTTGTCGTATGTCAGCCCGTCCGAGGCGGGGCTGAAGATTTACTACCTCCGCCATGCCGAGGGGGGGCACAACGTAGTAAAGGAGTGGGCGAAAGTCCCCAAGGCGCAACGGCCCGCTTATGTCGGCAACGGGAATGTTTTCACCCCCAAGGGCGAAACGCAGGTGGCCGCCGCGACCGAGAAGCTCCAAAAGTACCAGTTTGACTTCATCGGCGTGAGTTCGATGTGGCGCACCCGCAATACCATCCTGCCGTACCTGAAGGTGACGGGCGCCAAGGGCGAAATCTGGCCGGAGCTGCGCGAATTCGGCGGCGGTTTGAGCATCCTCTCCACGAATTTGCCTGCGCCCGCCGGCCCCATCCTGAACGCCGGTGCGCCGGTGGAACTGCCGCCCGAGGAAGCTCCCTATTTCTCCCTGCGCAAGGATGCCCGAAATGACTTCAAACTGCCGCCCAGGCAGGAAGGGACGGAAACGGAGGCCCGGGAATCGGCCATCCGGGTGGTCGTGCAGCGAACGGTGGACATGATCCAGAAGCGCTTTGGCGGCACCGACAAGACGATCCTGCTGGTCGGGCACGGCAACAGCGGCAAGGCACTCCTGAGACTGCTCACCGGCACACAGTTGGCGGATATTCCGTCCATGGCAAATACGGGGATTTGGATGGTCGAAGAGCAGCCTGGCGGGCAGTTCAAACTGAAGATGTACAACGACGCCCCGTATGGGAAGCAGGGGACGGTGGCCGCACAACAACAGCCAACCGGCGGCTAAAAAACACGGTGAGCAAGAATGGCGGCAAAGGCGACAGGAGTCTGGCAGAGGTGCCCGCGGATTTCGCCGGCATCGTGCGGGACTTGTCCGGTGACGCGAAACGCCGCCAGCGGCTGGTTTCCCTCGGCTTCACACCCGGCGCGCTGATCCAGGTTCTGCGCGCGGGCGACAGCGGACCGATGCTGGTCTCCATCCGGGGCTCGCGCGTGGCGCTGGGCCTGGACGAAGCCGGTCTCGTGGAAGTCGGGGAGGCGCCCCCCGAGCCAAATCCGGCGGAGTTGACCAACCAGAAACCAGCCGTCATTGCGCTGGCGGGACAGCCGAACGTGGGAAAATCCACGGTCTTCAACGCGCTCACGGGGCTGCATGAACATGTTGGCAATTGGACCGGAAAGACGGTTGAACTCAAGTCCGGGCAACTGATCTTTCAGCAGACGGCCTTTGAGCTGGTGGATTTGCCCGGCACCTACAGTCTCACCGCCGCGTCGGAAGAAGAACGCATCGCCCGCAATTTCATCCTGCAGGAGAAGCCCGATCTGGTCGTTGCCATAGTCAATGCCACCAACCTGGAGCGGGGGCTGTACCTGGTGGCTGAATTGCTCTCCTTGCCCTCGCCGGTCATCCTCGTGCTGAACATGATGGATATTGCCGAGGAGGCGGGATTCTCGATCGAACCGAAAGTGCTCGAAACAGCCATCGGCATCCCCGTCGTGCCGATGTCCGCGGCCACAGGCCAGGGGGTGGCGGAGTTGATGGAGACCATCGTCCAGCTTCGGGAGGGCAAGCTTCCCTACCACCCGCAAAGAGCCACCATCCTGCCGGCGCACCAGAAGGTGCTCGACGAGGTGATGGCGTTGCTTGCCGGGGTTTGCCTGGAAGGGCTGCCGATCCGATGGGCGGCCATCAAACTGCTGGAAGGCGACGAGGAAGTCACCCGCAAGGTCAAGGCCCTGGTGCGGCCCGAAGCCTGGCAGAAAGTCGAACGGATCCTCTACACGCACGAAGATGCCATCCTGGACATCGCCGGGGCGCGCTACACCTGGATCGCCCGGATGCTGCGCGCGGCGGTGTTCGAGCCCCCGATTTCCCATGGGCGCATCACGGCTCGCCTGGACCGGGTGCTGACGCATCCGCTCTGGGGCACGATGGTCATGTTGCTCTTGCTGGGCGGGGTGTTCTGGCTGACCTATGCCCTGGGCAGCCCCGTGCAGAACTGGCTGGCGCGGCTGGTCGGCAGCCTGGCTGACAACCTGCGGACCTGGCTCAGCTTCGCGCCCAAATGGACGGTCGAACTCATCGCCGGGGGCGCTCTGGGCGGCGTGGGAATGGTGCTCACGTTTCTACCCCTGCTGGCGCTCTTCTACACCGTGCTGGCAATTCTGGAAGATACGGGCTACCTGTCCCGAATCGCTTTCCTGGCCGATCGCTGGATGCATCACCTCGGGCTGCATGGCAAGAGCTTTCTGCCCTTGCTAGTAGGGTTTGGCTGCAACGTGCCGGCGATCCTGGGCAGCCGCATCGTCGAATCGCCCAAAGCGCGCCTGCTGACGCTGCTGCTCGTTCCGCTGATTCCCTGCGCGGCGCGAACCGCCGTGGTGACGCTTTTGGCGCCGATGCTCTTTGGCCCCTGGGCGGCGATCGTCTCGGTGGGGTTGCTGGTGGGCAACCTCCTGCTGCTGGGACTGGCGGGATTCGTCCTGCACCGCTTCGTCTTCCGAAACGAGCATGTCCCCTTCATCATGGAACTGCCCCTCTATCATGTTCCCAATGCCAGGACGATTGCCCGATTCGTCTGGAACAACCTCGCCAGCTTCCTCGAAAAGGCCGGGAAGGTGATTCTATTGGCAGCGATAGTTGTTTGGGCGTTGTCCTACTTCCCCGAGGGCAACCTGCACACCAGCTATCTGGCGCGCGCGGGAATGCTGCTGGAGCCCTTCGGCAAACTGATGGGCCTGCCCTGGCCGGCGCTGGTCGCACTGTTCACCGGGGCCGTCGCCAGAGAGAATACCATCGCGACCCTGGGCGTTCTCTACGGCAACCTCGGCCAGGCGCTGCCGCCCGTCCTGGGAACCGCGGCGTCCCTCTCCCTGCTGGTCTTCCAGATGCTCTTTATCCCGTGCGTCGCCACCTTGGCCGCGATGCGTCAGGAAACCCGTTCCTGGAAATGGACGCTCGCCAGCACGGGCATGATGCTGGTCCTCTCGATCGTGGCCTCCATCGTGGTCTATCAGCTCGCAAGGCTTTTGGTCCGATGAATCCCTCCGTCCTGAGCCAGATTCTCGCCCTGATGAAGGACGGCCGGGTGCATTCCAAAGAGTCGCTGGTTTCAGCCCTCGGCACCAGTGCGGCGATGGTGGACCTGATGATCGAGCATCTCATCCGCATGAGGTATGTTGAGCCGATCGGCGGCGATTCGGCCCGCGACCTCTGTGCTCTGTGTGATCAAGACCACGGCGCCAGGACACAGTGCACCCTCTGCCGCCAGCAAGGGCGGGCTTTGTTGCTCACCGCCAGGGGAATGAAGCAGGCGGCGAGTCCAGAGGCCGGGCCTGCCGCCGGGCCTGCCGCCGAGGCGTGACCTGGCTGAATCACTTAAGAGTCAGTTTGGCGTGCTTCAGGCCCTTGGCAGCAAGCAGTTCGCCGGCGATTGGCCTGATGCGGGCGGCGTCAAAGCCCTGCGCGTTCCCGCACGCTGTCCTGCTCACGACCGCTTCGGCCTCAAGACAACCGTGCACGCCGTCTCGGTCAGCACTCGCTCGACTGGTTCCTGGCATAACTCGATGGTGATTGACCCGCCAGGCCGATGGAGATCCAGCTTCTTCTTCAGCCACAGGCCCAGGCTCACGCCCACGGCGGAGTAGCGTCCTGAGAACACCATTGTGTCAACGCCGCTCAGCGCTGCAATGCCCGCGCCGCAAGCCTGCAGCAGCCGATACTGAATGATCTCCTTGGCCAGTTCACATTCGGGCCGGTGCGAGACGAAGATCTCGGCCAGGGTTGTGATTCGGCCCACCAGCCCAAGCCAGCCGCTTTGTTGCGTCAGCACAGCGTTGATCTGCTCCGGTCCCCAGCCCTTCTTCTGCGCGAGCATGAGAACAATGCTGGGGTCGAGTTCGCCGCTGGTCGTCTGACCCGGCAGCCCTTCCAGCGGCGTCGCGCCGCTGGTGACCATGAGCGGTCTCTGTCCGAGCACCGCCGCGACCTCCGGCCGTGGTTCCAGGCAGATGGAGATAATTTTGGCCGGTGAATGGACGCCCATTTCATGGCGCTGACGGGCGATCTGACTGCAGGCTGCGCCATGGAGAATGCCGTGGTAGCCGAAGCGGCGCACGCCAACGGTCCGGGTCAGGTTCGCGTCCACGGCGTAGAGATGCTCCCGCTCCGGCAGATCCACGAAGAAGGCGGTCTCAAACACCAGCACGATCGGCACGCTTTTGAACGCGGTCTCGGCGGCGTGAATGAGCGCCAGCAGCGCCGGAATGTGCAATGGCGCGAGCGGCACCAGATTCTCCAGCTTCCGGAGAACTCGGGGAGAGACCAGCGCGGGTTTCCTGAACTCCATCCCGCCAAAGATGCCACGCAGCGCGATGACATCAGGCTGGGCGGACACGTTCTTCGCGCGGCCGGCTTCAGCGAGCAATCGAGTCAGCTCCACCAGGGCGATGCGGCTGCCGTCGGCATTTCGATAATCGTCGAACTGGCCGGCGCAGATCGGCTGATCCCAGCCGTTGGAGAAATAGCAGAAAGCCAGTTTCTGCTGGCTGGGCAGGAGTACCAGGGTGTTCATGCGCAGACTCCTTTTGAGGTTTGGCGCTTAGGGGAAGCTTTTCGGATTATGTTTGAACCGGACTTCTCGGCCGCGCCTTTCGGCGCTTTGCTGGTGGTTAGCCGCAAATAGGTCTGCCGCGCGATGGCTAGTTCCTCGTTGGTCAGCACGACCAACAGGCGCACGGGGCTATCGTTGGTGGCGATGTCGCTCGGATACTTTGTGACGTTGGTGTTCTTTGCGTTGTCAATCTTGATGCCGAACACCTCCATGCCCGCACACATCGCCCAGCGAACCTGCGGGACGGTTTCTCCAATGGTATCAGTGAAAATCACCGCGTCTGGCCGGCCCACCACGGCGAGATACGCGCCGAGGTATCGGCGAAGGCGCCAGGTATAGACCTGCTCGGTCTGTTGCATGCGTGCGTTCGCATCTTCGGGCTTGGCGCACTGGGCGAGCACGTCGCGAATGTCGGCGGTTGAGCCGGACATGCCGAGCACACCGCACTTATTGTTGAGCAGGGCGCTGACCTGCTGGCCATCACCCTTGGCCTGCGCGATTAATTGCATGGTCAAGGCGGGATCGAGGTCACCACAGCGGGTGTTCATCATGAGACCTTGCAACGGCGAATAGCCCATGGTGTTGTCCCTTGACTGGCCGCCAATGATCGCGCACAAGCTTGCGCCGCCGCTGCCAAGGTGGCAACTGACGGCGTTAAACTCCTTCAGGGGCTTCTTCAGGAAGGCCGCCGCTTCCTCCATCACATACTGGTGGCTCGTGCCATGGAAACCATACTTGCGGATGCCGAGTTCTTCGCGAAGTTGGCGCGGCAAAGCGTAGGTGTAGGCGTACTCGGGAATGGTGGCGTGGAACGCCGTGTCAAACACCGCCACTTGCGGCAGATCGGGATACCGCTCGCTGCACACATACATCAGCGCCATCGCCGGCGGATTGTGCAACGGCGCGAGGTCACGGATCTCTTCGAGCTTCTTCATCACTTCGGCGTTGACCACGGTGGGATGGCTGAAGTAAGTGCCGCCATGCACCAGGCGATGGCCCACGGCGTCGGGCTGAAGCCGCGGGTCCTTCATGAACAGCTTCATCACTTCCTCGAAAGCCGCCACATGGTTGGCCATCGGCACTTCCTTCGTGAACTTCTGCTGGCCGACTTTGTAGATAATGACCGATGGTTTGGTGGTGGGCGGGCCGACCCTCTGGGCTTCGCCCCCCGCCAGCTCGATCGCTTCCGGCATGGCCAGGAGCCGGTACTTGAGCGACGAGCTGCCGCAATTGAAAACCAGAATGTTCATAGAATGAAATGTTGAGAACCCCGGAGGAGCGCGGCTTCACAGAGCTGCGGCTCCGGCCATGCCGAACCGTGGCGGCGCAACGGCCGCTCAAATCTCATCCGAGGTCCAGCCGGAGACCGGGATGCCAATTAACCCATGCACCACCGCTGTCGTCCCATAAACCGCCTCGGTGATCTTCGCCGTCTCAACAAACTCCCCCGCCGCGTGGGCCTGTGCCTCCAAACCCGGTCCGTAACCGATAACCGGCACGTCAAAGTCCTGCACCAGCACACTGCCGGCGGTGCCCATGCCGAGCCGGCCAAGCTGCCATTTGCCAGGTCGCACTTCGCAATCCGCCGCCGCCAGCGCCTGCCGGGCGCGGGTCATCAGCGGATGGAAAGGATCAATCGCCCACGCATGAGCCAGGTGTTGCACTGTCGTGGTGTAGCCGTTGTGAAGCCGCCTGGTTTCCTTGCGCACGGCCACATCCACTGCCACCGCGCCGCTTGCCTGCGCCACCAGCACCGCGTCGTGTCTGAACTGGCTCATCACATTGCCGGCGTCTTCGCCAAATCCCAGCCGGCGGGTCACCGGAATTGTCGCGCGACGGCACCCGCCTACGCTTTCATAGCGCGGTCTGGCAATGAACGCCTCCTCCAGTTGCGGCCGGTTGCCGTTCTCGCCCGCGCTGAGGTCCGCAAATATTGCCTTGGCCGCGTCTTCCACATGGAACGGATTCGGCCCTGCCACGGTTACGTCCATTTCCATCCAGCCGTCGTGTCCGTAGTAAAGGCCCAGCCCCGTCGGTTCGCCGAGGATCGCGAATGTCGGCTTCATGCCCAGCGCGGGCAGCGTGCGCCCCATGAGCGCGCGGACTCCGGCACTGCAACCGTTCTCCTCCGCCACCGTCGCAGCGACCACGAGATTCCCGCGCAACGGCAGCAGGCTGCGCCGCAACAGCGCACCCGTGAACACTTGCGCTGCCAGACCCCCTTTGCAGTCCGCTGCCCCCGTCCCGAAGAGCTTGCCATCTTCGAGGCGGGCTGGATTGCCGCCGGACGGCTTGACGGTATCGAGGTGGCAATTCAACAACACCGTCGGATCCGCCTCCCGCCCGATCATCACGCCCACGACGTTGTCCGCTTCATCGCGGAAGACCTTGTCGTAGCCGATCTCGCGCATCTTGCCCTCGACCAGTTCCGCAACTTTTGCTTCGTCGCCAGTCACACTGGGGGTGCGGACCAGAGCCTCCGCGAACGCAAGGACATCGCGTTGCAGACCTTCGTTCTTGTTCCTGAGAATTGTGTACATGTTCAAAGCCTTTCAATATCAATTTCTAACTTCGCTGTTTCAATGCCGTCGTTCTCGACGGCAGTTGCTTCGTATGCATTCGCTGCGCCAACGCATCTGACTGGCCAAGTAGGTGCAAATGCGCCCAAATCGAGGCTGCGGGCAATTCGCCGCGGGTTTTTCCATGCAAAATGATCTTGCACTCCTCTAAAATGAAAGACCCCGCGCGGGGCCGGAGCGCCAGCGTCCACTTGGATGGGAATTGTCCTTGAGTTGAGGACTCTACCGTCCTGCCCGCCCCGACACAGGCGTGGTTCTCTCCGGCGACAACCTCGACATTCTCCTTTGTGTTTGAGTATGTTCTAGCGCTGAGAGAGATTGTTGGGAATGCGAGCGACAAACTGCTAAGTTCCTCCCATTTGAAATTGCAGGACCGCAAAATGCAGCAAGATCCCAATGAAAGCCGCTGATCTCAAACTCGAAGAACTGGTGGATTTTGCCGAGGGCCGCCTGAGCTTGAAAGAGCGCCGGCTGGTCCTGCACAACATCCACGCCTTCGCGCAGCTCCGCAAAGACCTGTTCGACATGGTCGGCCAAGAGCACGCCCGCCGCATCCTGACGCGCTTTGGCTATTACTGGGGCCAAGCTGACGCCGCAGCGATGCGGCGCGTGTTCGAGTGGGACAGCCTGGTGGAACTCATCAAGGCCGGCCCACGTTTGCACACCTTGCAGGGGGTGAACCGCACCATCATCCGCAAGCTGGAAGTGGATGAGAAGGGCGGACCTTTCTTGATGGATCTGGTCTGGCACGATTCGGGCGAGGCGGAGGAGCACGTTCTCGAACTGGGCAAGGCGACGTATCCGGTTTGCTGGATGCTGGTCGGTTACGTCAGCGGCTATTGCTCGCTCTGTCTGGGACGGAACGTGTATTTTATCGAAACGCATTGTGAGGCCAAGGGGGACTGCATTTGCGTGGCCCTGGGAAAAGACGAGGCGTCCTGGGGCAAGGAGTTGACGCCGTACTTGCCGTTTTTCAGAATGGATGAGATCTGGGGCAAGGTGCAGGAGCTTTCGCAGAAGTTGCGGCGCAAGACGCGGGAATTGGCCGCGCAACGGAAGCTGCTGGGTTGGGGCGTGAGCACACCGAAGTCGCCGTTCATCGAGGTGCGGAGCGACGCGTTCCGGCGGGTACTGGAGCTGGCTGGGCGGGTGGCCCAGTTCGACACGTCGGTGTTGGTCTGCGGAGAGACGGGCACAGGCAAAGAGGTTTTGGCGCGTTACATTCACCGGCAGTCGCCCCGCGCGGAGAAGTCGTTCGTGGGGGTGAATTGCACGGCATTGCCGGAGACGTTGCTGGAAAGCGAGTTGTTCGGGCACAAGGCCGGTTCGTTCACCGGCGCCACACGGGACCGGGTGGGCTTGTTTGAGCAAGCGGAGAAAGGGACCATCTTCCTGGACGAGATCGGGGACATTTCACCGGCGATGCAGATGAAGATGCTGCGGGTTTTGCAGGAGCGCGAAATCCTGCGCCTCGGCGAAAGCCAGACACGCAAGATTGATGTGCGCGTGATCGCCGCCACGAACCGGAATCTGCCGCAGCTCATTCGCGAGGGGAAGTTTCGCGAGGATCTTTACTACCGGCTGCGGGTGATTGAGGTGAGCATCCCGCCGCTGCGCCAGCGCCGGGAAGACATCCTGCCGCTGGCCCGGCATTTCGTGCGGCTGCTGGCCGCCCGGCTCAAGATGCCGCAGTTGCGGCTGGACGCAACCTGCGCGGATTATCTCCTGCATTACAACTGGCCGGGTAACGTCCGGGAATTGGAAAACGCCATCGAGCACGCCGCCGTTCTTTGTGTAAGCAGCTTGATCCTGCCGGAACACCTGCCCAGCCATATTGTCCACGCCGGCGCGGCCCCGCAGGCGGTGACCGCCGACCCTTCACGCTCGCTGGCCGAGATGGAGCACGCTTACATTCAGGCGGTGCTGAAATCGCTTAACGGCAACCAGACCCAGGCGGCTCGAGTCCTGGGGATTAGCCCCAGCACGCTCTGGCGGAAGCTGAAGCAGTCCAAATCAGGCTGACCGCCGCAGACCACGCGAATAAGTCGGAAAACCTGCTCTTCGCCGCCCCGGTTGCCCTTGATGCTGCGCGGGTCAGCGTGACCCCCTGCCGAATGCCGCCCTGCGAGCGTCCATCTTCGATAGGTGAACAATTGGCCCAACTCAACCTGTTGGTGAATCCCAGCGCCACCGCCACGCCGCCCGCCACCGACGCTCGGCCAGTGTGGTCATAAAGGATACCGCTCCGGAGAATCAAATCGTACTTAGCGCTAATCGGATGTATTCACCTAAGGGGTCACCCATTTGCGAACTCGGTAGAAGGCGTTGGCCGCGGAATTGGTGACCGGCACAGACACGGTGCAGGAATCGGTCTGCGAAACCACGTTCGTGCAGGTTTGCCACTGCGTGCCGGCGGCCAACGCCTCGGCACGCAATACCTCGTTGGTGGTGCCGGCAGTGCACTGCTCCAGCCACAACGTCACGAACTGGTGGTCATAGCTCACTCGGCTGATCCGGGTTGGCGTTGTGGATTCAAACACGGCGCTGAATTGAACCTCGGACAAACCCACGTGACCGGCGTTATCGGGACCGCCAAAATTATTAAGAATCTGAAACTCTACATAACGCGCAGCCTGCCAACCAGCAGGGTTGATGTCGAAACCTGGGTCGCCCGCCAAGCCCGAAGCCGGCGCGAAGGCATAGGTGCCTTCCGTAGCCCAAGCGCTCCCATTCGTGGATGTCCGGATGGTCACTTGATAGGCGCCTCGCCCATTATAGGGCGCATAGAAATTCAAGTTCCACACATGCACGTTGGTTAACTGATAGACTCCTCCCAGGTCGAACTGGATGTCGCCTGTCCCGGTCTGTGAGATCGTCTGCCAGCTGTTCCCGCTGCTGTCGGTCACGGCATGGCTGGCCGGCGCACCCGAAAGACCAGAGCCGTCTACCACATGGATGGCCCGCAGATCCCAGGGCGCCAATGTATACTCGCTGGACACCGAATAAATGTTTGCGTTGGTTATGACGCTGGCCCAAAGCCGCAGCGGCAGGACCGTCATGACAATGAAACTCCTTATTACATGTGTTCTCATAGCAAAAGCGGTGTGAATTCAACTCTCAACTGCAAACGCGACGGGACGGACCATGAAATGCCGCGATCAAAGCAGGGAGCGCAACTAGTGAGACTGAACTGATAGATGGCCTGAATGCTGGTAGACGCGGAACGAAGTTGCTCCGTCCACCAGCATTATGCGTAATCACAAAGCAATTTCTACCGCTTAGGCCTGCGCAGCGCAAGCCGCAAGCAAAGCTTCCTCCAGCGAGCTGCTGCGCGACCCCAGGACCAGCAAATCAACCTAAAGCCAGCACTTGAAGATCTCACCGAAGCGAATAGAAACCGGCAGTTCGAAGAGCCCGGAAGGGTCGTTGCGCTGCACCCGCCGGGTGATAGATCCTGCAATCCATCTCTTCGGGCAAATCCCGTTGGACATTCGGGTTGACGCAGCCGGGTCATAGGTTTCAGATTAAATGATGAACACCTGGTTCAAATGGCGCGCCCTTCTTCTAGCCCTCGGGCTGCTTTCAGCAACGGCCGGACAGAGCTCGGAAGCCCTGACGTGCTGCTGTTTGCCGGGGAATGATCTTTTCCAGGCGCTGGCGAAAGCCGGCCGTCTCTATCCGCGGTTTGATTCGCCGGACAAAGCGATCGTCAGTGCGTCGGACGATTCCGCGGTGCTCATCCTGGCCGACACCTATCCCGCTGGGCGTACGGCGCTCCCAGCCAGCCTGCTTGAACAGGCAGACCAGAAGCGACTGAGGCTGTATCTTGAATACCCTGCCGACCTTCCAGGAATTGCCTTTCAGCCGCCCCGCACGGCCGTCTGGGAACGCGGGGTGGTAGTGGCCCCGGTGTTCTGCAAGGACCTCCGCCCCGGGCGCCTGCTCGCCTTCCACGGCTGCCAGTTTCTGCCGGTGTCGGCGACAAATGTGTGGATTGCTGGCGCAAAGGTGGCGGGCTACGACACGGCGGTCTATGGGCTGCCAGCGGAGTCTTTTCCCATCCTTTTTGAGGTGCCCCAGCGCCGTTGGCTGGTGAGCACGACCAAGCTCAGCCAATTTGTCGCCGGGCGTTACGCACCGTTGCAGGACTGGCTGCGGGTCTGGGAAGGTATTCTGGATCATCTCGCGCCCTCGGCAGCGCCCTTTAAGGTCACCGCCGCGCCGCTCGTCAGGGCGGCCTACGGACCTCGCGAAAAGCTTCCGTCTAACGCGGAGACAAAGGCCGTCCGAGCCGCGGCGGACTGGCTACAACATTCGAGCCTGCTCGTGGCACCCTCGCGCAAGGCGGCGATTGAAAAGGCGCTGGCGGCCAATGGCGAATACGCGCCCCTGCCACCGCCCGAAGTCCCCGAGGGCGACGGCTCGCTGGGCATCCTGGAAGGGTATTCCTCGGGGATACTTCCCGACGGCACGCAGTTGCAGCGCCTGCCGCTGCGCCAGGATTGCAACGTCGAGTCCGCGATGGTGCTGGCGCTGGACGGCAGAAGGTCGAGTCGCACGATCGCTTCGAACCTGCTGGACTATGTATATTTCATCTCCGGCATGTGCAAGGGGGTGCGGGCTGACCCAAAGCATGGGGCGTATGGTCATGTCGCCTGGGGAGACATCTCGCCCGCGTGGTTATGCGCCAATTACGGCGACGACGCCTGCCGGGGGATTTTGGGCACGGTGCTGGCGGGGCAGGTGCTGAAGTCCGAACGCTGGGACGAGCGGGTGGCTAGGGCCCTGCTGGCCAATTTCCGCACCACCGGGAAGCAGGGCTTTCGCGGAGACCGCATTGATATCGGCCCTCTGGAAACCTGCGGCTGGAAGCATTTTCATGATTCGGAAACGGTCAACTACGCCCCGCATTTTGAAAGTGGCCTGTGGGCCTGTTATCTCTGGGCCTATAGCCGGACAGGGTATGCGCCATTTCTCCAGAAGACTACCAACGCCTTAACGATGACCATGAAGGTATATCCCAGGGGCTGGCGCTGGGGCGACAACATCGAGCGGGCCCGCATTCTCCTGAGCCTGGCGTGGATGGTGCGCGTGGAGGACACGCCGGAGCACCGCCGGTGGCTGCGGTCGGTGACGGACGATCTGCTGAAACGCCAGGAGGCCAGCGGTGCGATTCGCGAATGGATTGCCGGGACCGGCGGCGGCCATTATCAGATTCCCCAGTCCAACGAAGCCTACGCCACCGGTGAAACGCCGCTGATCCAAAAGAACGGCGATCCGGTGAGCGACCAGCTTTATACCTCCGGCTTTGTGTTGTTCGCACTCCATGAAGCCGTCGCCGCGCTGAAAGGGGACAAGACACTGCAAGCCGCCGAAGACAAGCTGGCGGACTATCTGGTCCGCATCCAGACCCGCTCGGAGAAGTATCCATGGCTGAACGGCTGGTGGTTTCGCGCCTTTGACGACCGGCGTTGGGAATGCTGGGCCAGTTCAGCGGACATCGGCTGGGGAGCTTGGTCGCTGGAAGCGGGCTGGGCGCAGGCCTGGACCGTGGCAGCATTTGCCATGCGCGACCGGAAAACCACTTTCTGGGACACTGCGGCCTCCAGTCCCGTCGGTAAGGCGATCAAGAAATGGCAGCCGATTATGCTCGAAGGGGCCGACTGAACGATCAACGTTTGGCGGCAGCACCGTTGGACTTCCGGACATCGCTCTCCGGCCGGCATTGCACCGGGATATACCGGTTGGGTTAACGGGCACCATCGAGTGTTCTTTCGTGGACAGTTAACGCCCGGGAACTTCCAGGCCATTGCAGAGTTGTGCTCCGCTGACCTTGAACACAGGAGCCTTGATCTCCGCCTCGCCGGTGCGCCCGGTTATTGTCCGTAATCGCAGGACGGAGCCAGGCCGAACCCACCCCAAATGTATAAGCCGGCCTGTAATCCTTTGGCGCGCTTCCGCAGCGCTGGTTCCCTCATCACGACTTGCCGGGCGCGCTGTCCTCAAGCGCCGCATCCGTCCGTCATCCATTGCTTTCTGGCCTGCGGGCCTCCTGGATTCCCACTATGATTCCGGAGCCGCCGGGCTATCCCCCGCAGGGTCAGGGTGTGTGGTGCTTTGCATTGTTTTTCTTTCCGTTTCCCGATGCAGCCCTCTAAATAGGCTCGTGGCATCCAACACCGGCAAAGAATCTCGCGTCTTGTCTCCCCACGCCACAGGAACAGGCCAGGTTCCCGCCTGCGGCGGGGCGTTGGGCGAGTTGCTTCCCGCTCTAGGCTCGGTGGTGCTCATCAACCTGTGCGCGCCGAGCCGGCCGTTGCCCTGGCTGGGTTGGATTGCCATGGCACCGCTTTTCGTACAACTGCGCAAGTCCGGTCCCGGGCAAGGAGCTGCCTTAGGTCTCATGCTCGGCTGGCTGCAATGGATGAGTTCCGCCTGGTGGCTGCACACGCCGTTGCGCGACATCAGCGGATTCTCGACCACCACCGCAATCCTGATCGTCTGCGGCGGGTGCCTCCTAATGGCGCTGCCCTATGCCATGGCCGCTGGCTTGGTTTGCCGCTGGCCGCGTCCACCCGGAGTGCTCGGTTCGGCGCGGAACGCCGCCCTCTTTACCCTGGCCATCACCTTCCTCACGCCCGTGTTCAAGGCCAACCTGGCGCACACCCAATATCGCTCGCCCATCATCCTCCAGGTGCTCGAGCTCGGCGGCACGCCGCTCCTGCTGTTCCTGATGCTCTGGGTCAACTGGCTGCTGGCCGATGCGTGGTCCGGCTTCCAAAACCGCGTGACCGCTTGTCGGCGTAATATTCTGGCAGCGGTGGGCGTGATCCTCTTCGTCACGGCCTACGGTTGGATCAGGTTGCGTTCCTGGGAGCACGCCATCGCCTCCGCCGCACCTTCTCAACAGTTCACGATCGGCGCGATCCAACCCAACATACCCATTCCGGTCCCCCTGGCTCGTCAGCCCTGCCCTGCCGCGGAATCCAACAGCCTCTCAACCGCCTTCACTCAGGCGGCCAATCTGGCGCGCCTCCATCCGGGAATCGATCTGCTGGCTTTCCCCGAGAACCCGGAACTTTTCGAATTCAATATCAACTCCACTCGCCGGCAGGCCCTGGCGCAGCTGATCAATCAAACACACCTGCCCGTGCTGTTGAACGCGGATGCCGTCAATCACGCGGACACCAACCAGCCGCCCGCGAGATATAACGTGGCGGTGCTGGTTGACGCCGCGAAAAACCTCACCGGCCATTACCGGAAGATCCAACGTGTTCCCCTGATCGAATATGTCCCCGGTGAATCCCTGCTGCCTTGGTTGAGAAGGCTTTTCCCGAAAACCTTGCGCGTCCTGCCGGGCGAACAACCGGAGATTTTCGAGGTTAAACCCGGCATCCGGATCATTCCCTTAGTCTGTTACGAAGCCACCATCCCTCCATTCACCCGCCAGTTCATTCGATTGGGCGGCAACCTCATCGTCAACCAAGCCAATGACACTTGGTTCCTGCGCACGCCGGGAGCGGAGTTCCACTTCGCGCTCTCCCTCTTCCGCTGCGTGGAATACCGTGTGCCCATGGTCCGCGTCACCAACTCCGGCTTCAGTGCGCACATCCAAACCACCGGGCAAGTGGTCCCGGGATCGCGCACGCAACTGTTCACCCGGGACGCCAAAGCTGCGGCGCTTTACGTGCCGCCGCAGCGATCGGTCTACTCGCGGATCGGCGATTACTGGATGCTGGCGTTCGTCCTGCTGCTGTGGCGGCCAAGCAGCTCGCAGGCTCGTAAATCAGTTGATTTTATAGTTGACTGACTGCGGGTTAGTCGTGTAGTATGATCACGAAATCACATCATTCTGCTTATGAAACAGCTTGTCCTACTTGCTGCGTTCGTTTCCCTTTCTGTCGTCATCACCCAAGACGCCTTCGCGGTGACCTCCCCCTACGTAACGGCCAGCACCAACGTCCCCCTGAACCAGGCCACCACCGACACCATCAACGGAGTGCTCCCCTATTACAACAGTCATTCAATGCGGGAAGGAGCGATCGAAAGTCTTACCGACGCCACGTCGCCGAGCCAGCCCGCCGGCAACGTGATCCTGGGCCCCGACAACACCTGGGTCAGCGTGGCTTGGGATTTTGGGGATCCGCCCCAGGATCATCTTTGGCGCCTGAACCGCTTCGATGCCTGGATCATCGCCGCGGATAATCTGCGGAAGGGTTACCAGGCCGATCTCTCCGTGTCGGTTTCCGGGGAGGTCGACGACTTCAGCATCATTCCCAATTCGAAACATTGGGAAAGCCTCTCGCAGAATGATCAATACAACCATGTTCGATATGATTTCCCCACCACGTTCATCGCCGGAACGAATACCAACATGGACCGTTACTCGGTGGTCGGTTTTCGCTACCTGCGGCTTAACTCGCGGGGTGACTCCATTAACAACGTGGATTGGCAGACGCGCTTTGTCGAAATCGATGCCTGGGTCGAGCCCATTCCCGATCCGGCCAAAATCCCCGTGATCAGCTCGATCCAACCCGGAGCCCCGGGAGACGTGGTGGTCACTTGGAACGCCATTCTCGGCCGCACGTACGCGGTCGAGTACAAAACCAACCTGCCCGGTCAAACCGACTGGCTGCCAGCCGGTACCATCGAAGCACAATCCCCCAGCCAAAGCTTCACGAATCGTCCCGGCGCCGAACCGCAAAGGTACTATCGTGTCGCCCTGCAGCCCACCCCCTAGCCCGAGCGTCGTGGCGCCCCAAGAGAATGTGCCTGCGGCCAGCATTGTGGCTAGCCGCACGTTGGAGGGAGCCAAACCTCAGCCGCCGCAAACGTTTAGCTGATATCCTCGTCCACCATTGGTGCGATGGTTCGCGCGTTGAGTTCATGCCCGGGTAGGTGTGAATGCCCCTCCAGATGCGTTTGCTGTCAAACACGCTTCCGGTTTACTGTCGCCCCATGACTCTCCGCCGATCTCTTGGCTGGCTCCTGTGGGGCCTGCTAGGCCTGGCAGTGTTGCTGGCGTCGGCGCTCGGCGAGCTCTGGTGGTATTTCCACCCGTCCGCGCACCGCCGCAGTGGCATCACCTACGGTCAGCGCGGAGAGCGTCCGCTGGCCCTGGACGTGATCACGCCGGCGCGCCCCAACGGCCTCGGCGTCCTCGTGCTGGTCAGCGGGGGATGGAAATCCGGCAAAGCTGGCGAATTCAGCGAATGGCTGGCGGCCCCGATCCTGCGTCGCGGCTACACCGTGTTCGCCATCTACCATGTGTCACAGCCGCAGGCTTCGGTGATGGAAATCATCGAGGACATGCATCGGGCCGTGCGCTTCGTCCGACACCACGCGCGGGAATACGGCGTGGATCCGCAACGGCTGGGTGTGTCCGGCGGCAGCGCCGGCGGGCATTTGAGCCTGATGCTGGCGACGCGGGGCGGACCGGGCCCGCGGGAAACGCCTGACGCGGTGGACCGAGAGAGCAGCACGGTGCAGGCGGTGGCCATCTTCTTTCCGGTGACCGACCTGTTGAATCTGGGCATGTCCACAGAGAATCTCCACGACGGCGGCCCGCCCCGGAGTTTTCGCCGCGCGTTTGGTCCCCAGGGAACCAATCTGCCGGCATGGAAAGTCATCGGCCGCGAATCGTCCCCCATCTATCACATCACAAGCAATCTGCCGCCGGTGCTGATCTATCATGGCGATGCGGACACGCTGACGCCGTTGGAACAATCCGTGTGGTTTCAGGCAAGAGCGCGCGAACAGGGCCGGGAGGTGAAGCTCGTGGTGCATCCAGGCGGCAAGCACGGCTGGCTGACGATGGTGTTCGACATCCGCAGGTTCGCGGACTGGTTTGATCAGCACTTGCGTCCCCCATCCTGATTGTCACTGCTCGCATTCCAACCCTTGTCCGTCTTTGAATTGATCAGCAATTGCTGCCTGCCGCCCCGGTTGCACTGGACGCGGCGCGGGTGAGCGGGAGCGAGGCGTGCGGCCGGCTGGTTGCTGGCTAGTAGCTGGCGTGCTGCTCCATAGGCATTCCATAGGACTTCCATAGGAACTCCAAAGGAAGTCCATAGGAAATCCATAGATTCTAGACTTTCTTGTCCGGCTCACCCAAGCCCTCGGGCTCGGGGACCACCGCAGAAGCTTGTTCAAAAAGATCCGCCCCCCCATCCAGCTCCACCCGCGTGCGGATAAATATCTGCTTTCCGACCAACTGCACGCCATGCGCCCTCATATACTCGGCGTGCTTTCGGAAGTAGAGCGCCGTAATATCGCACCACCCGCTCTTCGGCGCGGGCAGCTCTCCCAGGCGGGGACATTTGGGAGTTCGCGAGACACCCCGGTTGCAAGGCCGCGAGCCCCAGACCGTGACCCGAAGACCGGGGGCCAGGGAAACTTCCAGATTCAGCGTGATCCGCCCGCCCCGGTTGTGGATGCTCAGCCCCTTAAGAATCCGCTTCCCGCTGTAAACTGGCGGCGGGGGTATTTCTGCCAACGGCTCCTGCCCATCTCGGAACCGGCGGGCATTAAGCCCGGTGAAGCACCTTTGTCCCGTCGAGCGCCGGCGTTTGCCCTCGGCGTTCCAAGCCAGGCGTTGCTCGTCAGTCAGGCGCTCCCACGCCATCGAGGCGAGGCCCACCGCCACGTTCCACTCCCGCTGAGCGGCGCTCCGGCCCTTCCGGCCACGGACCTCCCGGCTCAGCTTACGAGCCACTGTCACCCTCCCAGGCAGCCAAGCCGCCGTCCTCGTTTCTCTGCCCAACGCTCATGGGTATCATAAGGTCTCACTTTCCGGGTGTTCCGCACCGCGCCACGTCACTGGCTGGGTCCTGCTGCCAAACCCCACTATTAGACGTGTCGAGCGCCGCTCTATTCATAACGTTGCGGCCGGCGGCGCAGCGGGCAAACCGTCGCCGGCAACGCGCAGGCCGCTGAAACAGGCGCCACCGCCCGGGACCCCGGAGCAACCGCTTTAGATGTCTGGAAGGCGGGTTCACTTCGGGGCCAGCAACCGCTGGCGGGCGTCCGAGGTGATGGCCAGGACGGCTGGATGCGTGAGCTTGCGCTCGGCGGTGATGGCGTAGAATTGCTGCTGGCACTCCCGGCTGCGGCCAATCACGCGAAAGCCATAGCGCCCGACAAGCTCCTTCGCCACGATCGAGGGCACGGCCATGAAGCCCAGCCCCTGTAGCGCGAGGATGTTCACCAACGCCGGGTCCTCAAATTCACCCACCAACCGCGGCCGGACGCCTCTGGCCTGAAACCACTTCTCCAGTGAGCGACGCAGCCCGCTGTCGGACATCGGCAACAGCGCGGGCGCTCGGTGGAGCGATTTGGGAAAGCCGCGCCGGAGCTTCGTCGCCAGGGCCGGCATGGCACAGAACGTCACGTCGCTTTCACCGAGAAAATGGTTGAAGACATTGGGCGTCACCCCGCTGGACGCCGGTTCATCGGCCAGCACCACATCCATCCGATAAGCCGCGAGTTCGAGCAGCAGGTCGGTAACCCGGGTCTCGCGGCAGGAGACCTGCACCGGTTGGGGGAGGTGGAAGACCGGCTCAATGATGCGGCACGTGACCGGTTTCGGCAGCGCGTCGGCCACGCCAAGATACAGCCGCAGCGGCCGCGTCGTGGGCCGCTGCTTCACCGCGTTCAACAAGTCCTGCCCCAGCGAGAAGATCTCCTCCGCGAAACCCAAAACCTGCTGGCCGGTATCCGTGAGGGCCAGGTTGCGGCCGGCGCGGCGGAGAAGCTTTTCGCCGAGAACGCCCTCCAGGGCCTGAATCTGCGCGCTGATGGTGGGCTGCGACACGTGGAGTTTGGCGGCGGCTTTGGTCAGGCCGCCTTCCTTGGCCACAGTCCAGAAGTAACGCAGGTGGTGGTAATTCAGGTATTCCATGCCCCACACCTTCTTTCACTTAAACCTAAAGGTCCAATCGAATTTTCGTATTGGCCGACTTTGGCTTCCGCCTCGAGATTGCCCGCATGAAGAACGAACGAGTATATAATAGCTTCAGCGCCTTGTCGTTCGACGGCAAGGCGATCACCGGAGCGCACCCGCTCGCACCGAGCGCCACCCCGGGGCAATCGGCTGCCACCGAGGACCCGTCGCGTGAAGTGGCGAGGCTATCGGAGCAATTTCGCGAAAGGCTTTACCAGCGCTACACCGCTCCTTACGCCACCGCTCCCGCGTATCGCCACTGGGGGATCAACGAATGAGAACCCGGATTGCTGTAAAGTTCCTCCCGGCGGCGGCGTTCGAGCTGGCGCTTCGACGAGGAATGCGAGCCTTCGCGGCGCGTCCACAACGGCAACGCGTGCCGGAGCCAGGGCTGTTAGACCAGCCGCTCCCACCGAGGCCGGCCGGGCGCGGTCGCACCACCCGCAGGCGGGCCTTTGTCCCCGCCTCCCCTGCCCGCCTGTGGGTGGCTCGCGGTGAAAAGAACGCGCGTCAGCCGGCGGCGCGAAGGCAACAGAACCCGCGGCCGTCTATGCAGTTGGTATGAAACTGGCAAAGCATCCCGCATTCGAGACACTGATGGGCTTGAGGACGCTGCGGCAGTTCCGAGCCGCGCACCTGCGGGGTAAGAGCGGCGCACCCTGGCGGCGGGCGGAGGTTTTCCGCCTGGGCACGGACGCCGAGGAAGCCCCCGGACAGGCGGAACCGGGCGGATCGGGCACAGCACAAATGCCCGCGAGGCAGAAGCACAGTGTTGTGCCATGAAGACTCAAACCGCAGGCTGCCTTGGAAAGGCAGCCGGCCGGCAAAACCCAGCACGAGGCGCCCAATGAAGAAGATCAAACGTCTCCTGGTAATGACTGTGGGCGGAACAGTGCTCGCCGTCGGCGCGGCGCTAATCGTGCTTCCGGGTCCCGCATTCATCGTGCTTCCCCTTGGGTTGGCCATTCTGGCGATGGAGTTTGCCTGGGCCAAACGCTGGCTCCGGTCGGTGCGCGCCCTTCTGCCGCCCAAGTCCAAGCGCACTCTTTCGGCAACCAGGAAGAGAATGAGCGTCCAATCAATTCGGCGCAGCACCACGTTTCTGCTCCGGCAGGCTGGCCGGACGCTGCTGCCGAAAAGAAAGCTCACATGCTCTTCATTTTGTCCATCTTCCCCCGGGCGATTGCACACCCGGCTCAATCGCCCATCCCTCGCCCCGGCGCCCGGCGGAGTCGCACACCTGGTTCGTGAATAAACTCTATGGAAATCCAATTCCACATTCGCGGTCTCAACGTTAATCCCGGCTTCCGCCATCGGTTCGAACCTGCGCTGGCAGGACTCCAACGCCTCATCTCAGTCAGTGTCGCCGCGGTGGTGCTGGAACATCGGCGCGAGGATGCCCAGCCCTTCCGCGCGTATGTCTCGCTGGCCGTGCCCGGGCCGGACATCCATGCCGAAGCTCGCGACCACACGCTGGAGGCCGCCTGGCTCAAAGTCGCCACCGCCTTGCGCGGGCAAATCGAGCGGCGCAAATCCCGGCAGCATGCGCGGGCAAAAAGGAACGGCCATGTGTGCGCCCGTGCGGGCCGCCGGCAAAGCGTGGTCGGTGCCCGCTGAACCCAGGCAAATCGTTTTATGAAGAAGCATAGACACAAGAATCAACCTGAGGCTGGCACTCAATCGCAACGAGTTCATTTTGAATTCCACTACCCGGCCGCGAAATCGGTTTGCATTGCCGGCACCTTCAATGACTGGCGCCCGGATACGACCCCCATGATTGCTTTGGATCCAGGCCGCTGGGCGAAGGACCTAGCGCTGCCGCCCGGCGACTACGAGTACTGCCTCGTGGTGGACGGCCAATGGAAGCCCGATCCGCAAGCCGCGGAAACGGTGGCCAATCCATTCGGCGGGATGAACTCGATTCGCCGGGTCGGCAACCGCCGCTGAATAATTGAGACCGCCCCGGCACACACACCACTGGTTTGCCGGCTCCGGGCGCGCAACCTGCCCGCGCTCATGCCAGCGCTGCTTTCAGGAGAAACAAATCCGATTGGTCCACCAGCGAGACGATGCGTAGGCCGCTGGCAGCCAGGAGTTCCGGCCAGGCTGCAGGCGGGGGCAGGAGGTCCTGGGAAACGGGGCCGATGAGGTTCTGATGGAAGGCGTTGATCTCGGCGCTGCCAACCAGGTGCAGGACGACGAGGTTGCCAGCCGGCTTGAGGCTACAGGCAAGGTGTCGCAAGGCGGTTGGCTGGTCCCGGAAATGCGGGAAGGAGTTGAAGCAGAGAACGACATCAAAGGCGGCTGGCGGGGGCTGGTCGGTACAAATATCAAGGAGAAGGAATTCGGCATCGAGGTTGCGGCGGCGGGCCTGGGCCAGCATGGCGGGGGAGAAGTCAGCCCCGACCACCCGCCCGGGCGCAATGGTGGCAGCGAGCCAGGCAGTAATCTGACCTGTGCCGCAGCCCAGCTCGAGCAAGTTCTGGCCGGGAGCGAGAGCGAGGCGGCCATTGAGGCCGCCGAGGCGGCGCAACGTCTCCTCGGGGTGCGAGCACTCTTCGTCCCAGCGGAGCGCGAGCTGGTTAAAGAAGTCAACGCGCGGGTCGGCGGGCTCGTCCGCGGTTTTCCTATTCATACGGATTTTGTATTGCGTAATACTCACACTGATAGTAATACTTGTTTCGATGAACATAACACTAATTACAAAACGCAGTCAAGCGATCACCGCCCTCGCGCTCGCTGCTTGTCTAACGGGCGGAGCAATCAATGCGGAAACACATTCAAACCTGCAAGCCGTGACCGGCACGGGCACCAGCGCCTGGGCCGGGTCGGCGCCCTTCACCCTGACCGGGGTGCTGTTGACCGACCCGACGGAGATGCTGGACCCTACGCCGCATTTCATTCCCTGGAACGACGGCGCCGGCTCGTACCAGTTGGGCGCGGAGTGGCAAATCGTCTTCCAGGCGGTGGAGGCGGGTGATCGGGGCGGCACGGCGTGTTACTTGGGGCAATGCTATGGCAATATGCCCTGGAATCACAACGACGACCTGAGCTACGGCAATGCGGCCTGGACGGCGGAGGTCTTGCGCGTGAGCTTTGATCCCGAGACGATGCACCCGTTTCGCGCCGGGGACCTGATCCAAGTTACCGCCAACAGTTACGCCTTTTACGGGGGCAAGCTGAATGTCAACGAGACGCACCACAATGACCCGGCATTCGATTTCACCCTTTCGCTGGTGACCTCGAACTACGGTTTGCCGGAGCCGGAAGTCATCACGCTGGCGGATGTGAAGCAGGCCGACGACAGTTATATATTCGACCAGACGCGAGCAACCGGGGGCGAGCACTGGCAGGGTATGCGGGTTCGCCTAAACAATCTTACCTTGCTAAGCACCAACGGGTGGAATCCGACCAACGCGTGGGGTGCGCGCAAGTGCACGGCGACGGATGGAGCGGGCCGCACGTTCCCTTTGCGCACGCCGCGCTACAGCCTCGGCACCGCGCCGAGCGGCACATTTGACGCGATCGGGGTGCTGAACCAGGAGTCCGGCTCAGGCAGCCAGGGGACTAATGGCTATGAGTTGTTTGTGCAGCAGGTGATTCCGCAAGCGGAGCCGGCGCTGGGCATCGCACAGAAGATTGCGCTGACCTGGCCGGTGAGCGGCGCGAACTACCAACTGGAATATCGCACTGACCTGAACTCAACCAACTGGTACGCCTACACCAACAGCACGCCGGTGGTGATTGACGAGCAGACCACAGTGCTCGTGCCGCCGGCGGCGAACACGCAGCAGTATTACCGGCTCCGGAAGATGAACTGAGGGGTTAGTGCGCCCGAGCGGGGCGGCGGAAGGAGGTTTTGCCCGCCGCTCCGGCTCAGTCTGTCAGTCGGTGCGTTGGCTTGATGGCCGACCGCAGTGTGAGGCTGTCAGGGAGCCGTACTATCATGACCAGGCAACTGTCGCATTCAGGTAGCGGTTCGCGTCCTCCAGGCACAGAACGCAACGGCATGCAGGTTAAGAGTCCGTGATGAATACCACGCTTCTGCGACTCGCCTCGGGGTGGTTGCTGTTGGTGGCGCTGGCGGTGCTGGCGGGGGGTTGTCAACGTTCAGACAACGCTGCCGGACCCGCCGCCCTGGCGGTCACGACCTCCTACTTGGAAGGTGCGGCGCGCGACCTGCTTGGCGATGATGTGAGGGTGCTTCGTCTGGCCGAGCCGGGGGCGTGTCCCGGGCACTTCGACATTCGGCCCAGCCAGGCGGCCGAATTGCGCCAGTGCCGGGCGCTGCTTCGCTTTGATTTTCAAAACTCGCTGGACGCCATTCTGGCCAGGGACGGCACGAACCAGGCGCGAGTTGTAGCAGTGACGATTCACGGCGGGTTATGCCAGCCTGACAGCTACCTTGCAAGCTGCCAGCAGGTTGCGGATGGGTTGGTGGCGGGAGGCTGGCTGGCACGGAACAACGCGGACGCCCGTTTGCGGGCCATTGCCGTGCGATTGGAGGCGCTGGGGCGAACCGCCACCAACCGCGTGGCGCAAGCGGGCCTGGCGGGCGTGCCGGTCATCGCCAGCGCGCATCAGGCGGAGTTTTGCGAATGGCTGGGGCTGAAGGTGGTGGCCACATTCCGGGCTGCGGATACGGCGAGCGTGGCGGAAATTGAAAGGGCTATCAGCAAAGGAGAGCTGGCTGAAATAGGGTTGGTCATTGCCAATTTGCCCGAGGGCCGCCGCACAGCCGACGCGCTAGCCGAGCGGCTGACGGCCAGGGCCGTGGTTTTCGGAAACTTCCCGCTGCTGAAGGATGGGCGGCCAGCATTTGATGAGTTGCTCTGCGGAAACGTGACTGAACTGACGAAAGCAGCGGGCCGATGATCGCTGCCGCTGTCGAGATCGAGAATCTCTTAGTTGCGGCTGGACGCAGAACCATTCTGGAGGTCGAGAGGCTTTCGCTTGGTCTTGGGGAGTTGGTCGCCGTCATGGGACCCAATGGAGCGGGCAAGAGCACACTGGTCCAAACCTGCCTGGGGATGCAGCGACAGGCCAAGGGGCGTGTGTGTGTCTTCGGCCAAAACGTGAATGAGATGAATGGCCTGGCCCTGACGCGGATGAGACGGTCTATCGGATATGTGCCGCAAGTGCTGCCCGCTCGGAGCGAAATGCCGCTGACCGTGCGCGAAGTCGTGAGCATTGGCCGGACCGGACTGGCGGGCTTGTTTCGTCCACTGGGCAAGACCGACTGGCAAATCGTGGACGAATGGATGGATCGCCTGGGCATCGCCGCGTTGGCCGGTTGCGCATTCCACGAGATTTCCGGCGGAGAGCAGCGCAAAGCCGTGATCGCGCGCGCGATGGTCCAGCAGCCCCAACTGCTGCTGCTGGATGAGCCCACCGCCAATCTGGACCTGGGGTGGCGTGAACGCATCGTGGCAACTGTGCAGTCGCTCTATGGGCAAGCGCGGTTGGCGGTTATACTGGTTTGCCACGAATTGGAAGTGCTGCCGCCTTGCTGCCAGCGGGTCATATTGCTGAACCGGGGGCGGGTGATGGCCACCGGCACGCCGGAACGAGTGTTCACCAGCGAGCAAGTGGGGGCCTTGTATGGGGGGGGCCTCATAGCGGTTCACCAGCGGGGGCGGCATGCGGTAATTCCGAGCGGAGGGGCGTAATGATAGACCTTGCCTTTTGGGCGCCGGTTCTCGTGGGGGGCACCATTGCAGGAGCCTCCAGCGGACTGCTGGGAACCTTCATTGTGGGGATGCGGATTCCGTTCCTGGCGGTATGTGTGGCGCATGCCGCGCTGGCGGGGGCGGTTTTCGGCTCGCTTTTCGGCCTGCAAGGTCAGGCGCTGCTGTTTCCCGCGCTCGGCGGGGCGGCGTTGACGGCGCTGCTGCTGGGACTCCTTGACCCGCAGCGGTCCCACATGGATGACAACGTGGTGTTGGGCTTGTTGTTTTCCGCCACGATGGGACTAGCGTTTCTGGGCATCGGCCTGCACGGCATCCTGGGCCGCAGTGACAACGACGTGCGTGGCCTGCTCTGGGGAAACCTGAACTTCTGCCGCTGGCACGACGTAAGGCTGATGCTCGTCACCTCGATGGCTTTGCTGGGTTTCGTATGGCTGTTCTTCAAAGAGATGCGGGCGATGATGTTCGCTCGCCAGGACGCGGTCGCAGCCGGAATCCACACCACTGCAATCTGGACCGGGTTCCTGGTACTCACGGCTGGAGTGCTTACGGTGAATTTCCAAACGGTCGGTGGCCTGATGATTTACAGCCTGGTCACCAATCCGGCGGCGGCGGCGTTTCAATTGGTGCGTGGGTGCGGCCGGGCGATGGTATTGGCGATGGTATTGGGCGCGGTCAGCGGCTTGGGTGGGTTTCTCATCTCGGCGGCAACCGATTTACCCAGCGGAGCGGTGATTGTCCTGTTTTCGTCGGCCTTGGTCGGGCTGGCGGCCTTGGTCGCGCAGGTCCGGCGGAGATTGCAGGCAGGCCACGCACGGGCGGCATAGATGGACCCGAGCCCGTGCCAGCGGTTGCCGGTGGCAATCGAGACCGCGTCCACGTCCTTGCGCGTCAGAAAAGCGCGGAAATCGGGGTAGGCAGCGCAGTCCTGGTTGCCGTAGCGGGTGTCCGCCTTCGCATTTGCATTCTTCAGCCAGTCCGCCTGGCAATCCGTCGGCATTGCCCTCGCAGTGCTCGTTCCGCGCTCCGGCTTAGTCTATACGCTGGCTTGACGGCCAGGGCCCCAATGTTACGCTGTTAAAGCGCCGTAATATTATGCCTAGGCAACTGTTGCATTCAGATAGCCGCTCGCGTCCTCCGGGTTCGGAGGCATTTACGCTCGTTGAATTGCTGGTGGTGATAGCCATTATTGCGATCCTGGCGGCCCTGCTGCTGCCGGCGCTGGCGCGGGCGAAAGAGAAGGCCAAGGTGGCACGGGTGCATGCGGAATTGTACGGCGTGGGGCTGGCGCTGGAGATGTATTCCGAGGACAACCAGGGCCGGTTGCCGCCGGTCCGGGTCAACTGCAACAGTGACCTGGCAACGCATTGGTGCGAGTTTCCGGTCGAGCTGGCCGAGCAGCATTACCTGGGGCGGAGCGACAAGCCGGGAATGGCCGCCCACATGGAAGATGTGTTCAACCGGGAGCACACCTACAAGTACGCGGCCCCGGGGCCGCAACTGCTCAACGACAGTCCTTCTGGCAATTACCAGCTTTGGGTGCCGAACGACTCGCCCACCTGCGCCAGCACCAACGGCCAGTATTACTCGACCCAAAAGGACTCGCCGGTGCGCTGGGTGGTCTGGAGCCTGGGGCCGCAGCCCAACAGCGCGAAGACGCTGGATTCGCGCGCGCCGATGGCCAGCCGGAGCTGGTATCGCCGCGCGGGACAAGGCGGCGTCATCGCGCGCTTTGCCACGCGCAACGGCCTGCAAATCAAGAGCCCTTGATGAAACTCCTCCGTAGTTTTATGAGAAAGCCCCCATGCCTGGCCCCGGTGATGGCCGCCAGAATCGCGCTGGCGATGCTGTTTCTTCTCGCCGCCGCACCCGCCCGCGCCCACAACGGGCCGTCCGTGATCGTGGACACGGACATGGCGGCCGACGACGCCCGCGCGCTGGCGCTATTGCTGAACTGCCCCTACATCAATGTGTTGGCCGTTGTCACCAGCGACGGGGTCAGCCCGCCGGATGTGGGGGCCACCAATGTTTGCCGGATGTTGGGGTTTCTCAAGCAGAACACCGTGGCCGTGGGGATGGGGCGGTCGCTGGACGCGCCGGCGCCGGCGTTCCGCACAAACGCCACGGGGCTGGATTGGGCCCAGCTCGGTGAGCCGGCATTGCCGAAGGGCGGGATATGGAGTGCTACGAAGACAATCCAATTTGCCCTGCGGAACGCGCCCAACCGCATTGTCTACATCTGCCTCGGGCCGCTGAGCAACCTGGCGGATGCGCTAAAGGACGCGCCGGAACTGGCGGAGTCTATCAGCGAAGTGTTGTGGTGTGGGACACCGCCGAATGCGGCGCAGCCGGATTGGAATGCGACGCGCGACAAAGAGGCTGTGAAGAAGATTGCCGCCATGGGCTTGCGGGTGCAGGCGATTCACTGGCCCGAGTCGGGGGCGGCGCCGGTGCTGGAGGACGCGCTGCTGGATGAGGTTGTGAAACTGGACTCGCCCGCGGCGGAGCTGGTCGTGCTGCTGCACAGCTCGGGGCGGGGCGAAGAACTGGTGCGGGCAAAGCACCTGCGCATGTGGGACGACCTGGTGGCGCTGCGTTTTCTGGATGCGTCGGTGGGGACGCTGTCGCCGGTGGCCGGCCAGCCCGGCTGGGTGGAGCTGACCGCGGTGGATGCCGAAGCGGTGCGCCGGGGCTTCGCGGAAAAGCTGCGCCTGTTCCCGCAGCGGGGAACTGTAGTCATGGCCGACTTTCCCACCAATGCGACGCAGTTGCTGCCGGACGTGAGGGAATCAGCGGGGCCGATCATCTCGCGCTATGGCCTGGAGGAGTGGAAGGCGGCGGTGCTGACCAGCGAGCTGCACCGGCACTTGGGCACCTACTCCATCGTGGGGGCAAAGATGGGGCTGCGGGCGCGGGAGCAGTTTAACGTGGCGCTGGATGAACTGCAGGTCGAGAGCCACGCGGGCTTGCAGCCGCCGCTGAGCTGCGTGAACGACGGGCTGCAGGTGGCGACCGGCGCCAGCCTGGGCCGGGGAACGATCACCGTGCTTACGAACGGGCCGTCCGCGTGCGAGGCGGTCTTCCGCTACGGCGAGGGGCGGCTGCGGCTGCGGCTCAAACCGGAGTTTGCGAAGCAGATCGCCGCGGACATGGCAGAGTTGGTGAAACGCCATGGCGGGACGACGCCGGAGTATTTTCAGGCCGTGCGCGGCGTGTCGCTGAAACACTGGCTGAATTTCGACCGGACGACGATGTTCGAGGAGACGATCGAAACGGTGGCGGTGAAGCCCTGAGGCATGCGCCTGCCGGATGCGCTCGCTGATGCACCGACAGCCAGCCTGCCGCTCCCTTCAAGCAAGAGAGACGGCAGGCAGGCGATCGCTCGGTCGAAAGCCGGGTCAGCGCTTACGCCAGGTCAAAGCGATCCAGGTTCATCACTTTGTTCCAGGCGGCGACGAAGTCGAGGATGAACTTCTTTTCCGCGTCGGCACTTCCATAGACTTCCGCCAGGGCCCGGAGCTGGGAGTTTGAACCGAAAACCAGGTCAATCCGCGTGCCGGTCCACTTGACTTTACCCGTCGTGCGGTCGCGGCCTTCAAACACGTCCGCGTCTTTCGAGACCGGCTTCCATTCCGTGCTCATGTCGAGCAGGTTCACGAAGAAGTCATTGGTCAGCACCTCAGGCCGCTTGGTGAAAACGCCGTGTTGAGTCTGGCCGACGTTGGTCTTCAGGACGCGCATGCCGCCGACGAGCACCGTCATTTCGGGTGCGGTCAGGGTCAGCAATTGCGCCTTATCCACCAGCAGCGCTTCGGCCGGTATGCTGTATTTGGCCTGGAGGTAATTGCGGAAGCCGTCCGCGATCGGCTCAAGCACGGCGAAGGAGGCCGCATCGGTTTGCGCCTGGGAGGCGTCCATGCGTCCCGGCGTGAAGGGAACCGTCACCTTGTGGCCGGCGTTCTTGGCAGCCTGCTCGACGCCCGCGCAGCCGGCCAGGACGATCAGGTCGGCCAGTGACACCTTCTTGCCACCTTTGGCGGTCTTGTTGAACGCGCTCTGGATACCCCCGAGGGTCTTGAGCACCTTCGCCAGTTGGGCCGGCTGGTTGACTTCCCAATCCTTCTGCGGGGCCAGGCGAACGCGGGCACCATTGGCACCGCCGCGCTTGTCCGAACCCCGGAAGGTGGACGCCGACGCCCAGGCGGTCGAAACCAGTTGCGAGACGGACAGGCCGGACGCCAGGATCTTGCGCTTGAGGGCGGCGATGTCCTGCGCGCCAATTAGCTTATGATTCACCGCAGGGATGGGGTCTTGCCAGAGGAGTTCTTCGGCCGGAACCTCCGGGCCAAGATAGCGCGCGCGCGGGCCCATGTCGCGGTGGGTCAGCTTGAACCACGCCCGGGCGAACGCGTCCGCAAACTGATCCGGGTGTTCCATGAAGCGCCGTGAAATCTTTTCGTAGGCAGGGTCGAACCGCAGCGCGAGGTCCGTGGTCAGCATGGAGGGTGCGTGACGCTTGGACGGGTCGTGCGCATCCGGCACGGTATTGGCGCCGGCGCCGCCCTTCGGCTTCCACTGCTGCGCGCCAGCCGGGCTCTTCGTCAGTTCCCATTCATAGCCAAACAGGTTCCAGAAGAAGTTGTTGCTCCACTTGGTCGGCGTAGTGGTCCAGGTGACTTCCAGGCCGCTGGTGATCGTGTCGCCGCCTTTGCCGGTGCCGAAAGTGCTCTTCCAGCCGAGGCCTTGCTGCTCGAGGCCAGCCGCTTCGGGCTCCGGCCCCACATGGGACGCCGGACCGGCGCCGTGGGTCTTGCCGAAGGTGTGGCCGCCCGCGATGAGCGCCACCGTTTCCTCGTCGTTCATCGCCATGCGGGCGAAGGTCTCGCGGATGTCCCGGGCCGCGGCAACCGGGTCCGGCTTGCCGTTGGGGCCTTCCGGGTTGACGTAGATAAGGCCCATCTGCACGGCGGCGAGCGGGTTTTCGAGGTCGCGGTCGCCGGCGTAGCGTTTATCTGCCAGCCAGGTCTTTTCGGCGCCCCAATACACGTCGTGATCCGGCTCCCAGACGTCCTCACGCCCGCCGCCGAAACCGAAGGTCTTGAAACCCATTGACTCCAGGGCGACGTTGCCGGTGAGGATCATCAGGTCGGCCCAGGAGATTTTCCGGCCATACTTCTGCTTGATCGGCCAAAGCAACCGGCGCGCCTTGTCCAGGCTGACGTTGTCCGGCCAGCTATTCAGCGGCGCGAAGCGCTGCTGGCCCCTGCCGCCGCCGCCGCGACCGTCGCCGGTGCGGTAGGTGCCGGCGCTGTGCCAAGCCATGCGGATAAACAAAGGGCCGTAGTGGCCAAAGTCCGCCGGCCACCAATCCTGCGACTTCGTCATCAGTTCGCGGAGGTCCTGCTTCAGGGCCTTGAAGTCGAGGCTCTTGAACTCTTTGGCGTAGTTGAAACCCTTGCCCATCGGATTGGACTTGCAGGAATGCTGGTGCAGGAGATCGAGCTGCAACTGGTTCGGCCACCAGTCCTGGTTCGTCGTGCCGCCGCCGGCAGTGTGGGTGTGGCCCGTTACCGGGCACTTGCTAGCTTCATTCATGATATTTGCTCCTTTGGTTATGTGAATAATCGTCTGGTTTTTGGTGTAAGTCTAGATTCTTTCCGCGGGATTCGGAGACGGGGAGCGCGCTGGCGTCGGGCCTCGAGAGCTTGAAGCTTTTGTCGGCAGCGGGCACAACGGCCCCGGTAGTGCACGTCGCAATCCTCGATTTCGAACTGGCGAGGGGATACCTTGGGCCAGGGGATGTTGTTCAGGCGCCGATCCTCCACGTCCATGATCCGGCCGCAATCCAGGCACACAAGGTGGTGGTGCTGGTAAACCTTGGGATCAAACCGCACGGACGACCCCGGGTGACAGGTCTTGGCTACCAGGCCAAGCGACACAAATGTCCCCAGCACCCGATGGACCGTCATGCGGGAGATCTGCGGTAGTTTGCCGCGCACCGCACGGTACACCTGTTCCACCGTCGGATGGTCCTGGCGGTCAACAATCGCCTCGAACACGGCCCGGCGCTGCGTGGTGACCGGCAATCCGCTTTGACGATGGGCGGCGAAGAATCGGTCGGTCTGTTGCTGCTTGGCTGTCAGGCTCATGCTTCGCAGATGAATATGTAAACCAGATGGTATTCGTATGCAACTGGAAATTATGCGTCGAGCGCGGACCCCAGCCTTCTGCCCGCCGCAGTTATCCGCGGGGGGCCACAGCTTGTCTCCCGGCACTCCCCATGTGGGTCGCGGCGGGCTCGCTCGACCCTGCAGAGGATGCCAAGCCCAACAGTTCCGGCGTCTTCCTGCCCGAGGTGCCGCTGCCATCACACAATCCTCGTTTTGACCGCCCAAGCCGACCGCCCCTTGGCCTGCAAGAGGTGTTATGTCTATTTCTGAGACAGTGAAACCGGGCAATCACCGGGCAAACACTCTGTCCTGGCCGTTGCTGGCCCGGAGGGGGTGCCGGGCGGGAGGGGGGCAAGCGGAGCTGAACCTGATAACGAAATGTCGCAGGCACTTCTCCAATCGCTGGCGTTCCCGTCCACAGGCTCCGCCCAGGCTTCTGATTCAATTTCTGCCAGAATGCGCCTGCGGTTGGAGCCTAGCCAAATTCATGTAACGGGAATGACGCGAACCACGTCTATCGGGCGAATGATATACTCGCAGCTCCGTTCGTATTTGGTTGGGTACCGCAAAGGCCGCTTTGCCGCGGTTCTGGTGTTGGCTTTGCTGGCCCTGGCTGCTCCGCTTTTGGCCCAGGCTCCGGCCCCCGCGCCAGACAGTAACAGTTTGAGTTTTCTCGTGGTGAGCGACTTTGGCGGGAAGGCGGGGACCATCCAGGTGGCGGTGGCCAGCCAAATGGGGCGCACGGCGGCAGCGCAGAAGAGCCGCTTCGTCATTACGTGCGGTGATAATTATCACGGGTATGGGATTGACAGCGCGGAGAGCCCGCGGTGGAAAGCCGAATACGAGGATGTTTACCAGGCCCCGTCGCTGATGATCCCGTGGTACGCCTCCCTGGGGAATCACGATAACCGGGGCAAGGTGGACGCCGAGATTGCCTACTCGAAGCTCAGTTCACGCTGGAAGATGCCGGCGCGCTATTACACGCACACGGAACAAATTGACGCCGGGAACGAGGTGCTGTTCGTGCACATGGACACCTCGCCTTTTGTGGCCCGCTACCACAAGCAGGGCTCGTCGTATCACGTGCAGGACCAGGACCCCAAGGCGCAATTACGCTGGTTGGAGTCCGTGCTGGCGGCCTCGCCGGCGCGCTGGAAGATCGTGGTGGGGCATCATCCGGTTTACTCCACCGGCAGCATGCACGGCGATACCAAGGAATTGCAGGACCAAGTCCTGCCGGTGCTAAAGAAACACGGCGTGCGCATCTACTTCTGCGGCCACGACCACATCCTGCAGCACCTGGTGCACGGACAGATAAACTTCTTCGTCTGCGGCGGCGGGTCCTCGCACCGCGCCCTCAAGGAGCGCCCGGATGTGCGCTTCGGCGCCGACTCCGCGGGATTCCTGAGCGTGAACCTCACGGCGACCGAGGCGCGGGCGACCTACATTAGCGACAAAGGCAAAGAGCTTTACCAGACAACGATCCCGGCGCGCTGATTAGCCACGACTCGCGCCGATGGAGCGCGGTTAAGGATGACAGGCCGGGAGTAATCTGAGACGATTTCGGGCATGAGCCTGCTCTACACCCTGCCCTCGATCATCGAGCGCCTTGACCTGGCGAAGCTGTTCCCCCAGGCGCAGCCATTGGAGGTCGAGCTGGGCAGCGGCGACGGGTCGTTCCTGGCGGAATACGCCCGGCGGCACCCGGAGCACAATTTCATCGGCGTCGAACGGCTGCTCGGCCGCCTGCGGAAACTGGACCGCAAAGGCCAGCGCGCCGGGCTCGCCAACCTGCGCGGGGTGCGCATCGAGTGCTCCTATTTCGTCGAATACCTGCTGCCGGCCGGCTCGGTGGCGGCGCTGCACATTTACTTTCCTGACCCGTGGCCCAAGCGCAAGCATCGCCGGCATCGGCTGGTCAACGAGCGTTTCCCCACCTTGGCCCGCCGGGCGCTCGCGCCGGGCGGCACGGTGTACCTGCGCACCGACGATCGGGACTACTTCGAGCAAATGGTCACCGTGTTTGCCGCCGAGCCGGCATTTCAGGCCGTGGAAACGCCCGGCGAGCTGGCACTCCTGCTAACGGATTTCGAGCGGGAATTCCTCGCGCGCGGGATTCAGACCTTGCGGGCGGCGTATCAGGTTGGGCCTGGCCTCTAAACATCAATGACCGGGCGGTTGCCGCGGTCGGAGTCCGGCGGCCGGCGCCGGCGCTCGAAGCGGACCTGGGCGCGGCTGCCGCCGGTGAGCAGATTCAGCACCAGGGACACGACGCTGATGATCAGCGCGCCAAGGAACGCCGCTCCAAAGCTGTCGATCACAAAGTGCTGCGACAACAGAAAGCTCACGAAATAGAGCAGCAGCGCGTTGATCACCAGCGTAAAGAGGCCCAGCGTATAAATCAGCAGCGGCAGCGCCAGCAACATGAGAATGGGCCGCATAAAGGCGTTGAGGATGCCCAGGACGAGCGAGGTGATGAGGGGCGTCAACAGGCTGTTGTCCGTGAAGCGGATGCCCGGGACAATATACACCGCCACCAGCACCGCCAGGGTGTTGATCGCCCAGCTCTTGAGAAACTTCCTCATGCCTCAACGCGAAGGAAAGTTGCCGGCGTCTCGGCCCGCAACGCGACCTGCGCCAGGCTCGCCGGCACGAGACCGAACTGCCCCGCCGTCAGCGATAGCGTCGCCGGGCCGTCGTCAACACTCACCCGCCCGGTCAGCAGCGCGACAATCTGCATCTTCTTCGGCTGGAGCGGCACGTTCACGCCCGCGCCGGCCTCATAGACCTCAACCGTAAAGAGGGGATTACGCACGAGCGGCCGCACCTTGTACCCACCCTCCTGGATGAACGCTGCCGGCAGCAGTGCCGGCTCGAAGTCGTTAAAGTCAATGCTGGCCAAGGATTGGGGGATATGGAGCGCGCGGGGTTTGCCATCCAAACCGGCCCGGTTCCAATCAAACACGCGGTAGGTCGTGTCCGAGTTCTGCTGAATCTCAAAGATAATCAGCCCCGCGTTGAGCCCGTGGATGCGGCCACCGGGCAAAAAGATGGCATCGCCCCGCCGCACGCTGACCCGGTGAACACACTCGGCCACCGTGCCAGCCGCGGCTTTCCGCTCGAATTCGGCCCGCGTGACACCGCGTTTCAGGCCGATGTAAAGGTCCGCGCCCGGGGCGGCCTCCGCCACATACCACATCTCGGTCTTGGGCTCACCGCCCAGTTCCGCCGCCTTGCTGGCCGACGGATGCACCTGGAGCGAAAGCTTGTCGTGCGCGTCCAGGATCTTGAGCAGCAGCGGAAATCGCCCGCCCTGAGCCTGCGCGCTTCCGAGCAGGTCCGCCTGGTGATTCTCCATGAGCCAACGGAGGTCCTTGCCCGCCAGCGGCCCGTTGGCAATCACGCTGACGTCGCCCGGCCGATCGCTGATCTCCCAAGACTCCGCGACGGGACCGGCTGGCGGCAGGGGCTTGTGATAAAGCCGCTCCAGCTCGCGCCCGCCCCATACGAGCTGCTTGAAGATAGGCTGGAAGGTTAAAGGATAGAGCATGCTAGCCCGGAGTTCAGGTCGCTGACTTGCCCGCCTCTCAGCTCGCCGCGGTGTCCGCCGCCGCGGGCTGTTTCTCGTTGAAGTGCCCGAATGCGCGGAACTTGGCGTAGCGCAGCTTCAGACGGTCGGCCACCGGCAAGGCCTTGAGCTGCTCGAGGTGCTTGAGCAGATACTCCTGCAAGGCCCGAGCCGCCGCCGCGGAATCTGCGTGCGCGCCGCCCAGCGGTTCGGGAACAATCTCGTCCACCAGGCCCGCCTCCAGCAGGTGCTTGGCGGTGATCTTCAACGCCTCGGCCGCTTTGGCCGCCGCCGCGCGTTCCTTCCACAGAATGGCCGCGCATCCCTCCGGACTGATCACCGAGTAATAGGCGTTTTCCAAAATGAGAACCCGGTCGGCCACGCCAATGCCCAGCGCCCCGCCCGAGCCGCCTTCCCCGATGACCGCGGCGATAATCGGCACCTCCAGCACCATCATTTCGCGCAGGTTCACCGCGATGGCCTCCGCAATATGCCGCTCCTCCGCCCCCACGCCCGGATAAGCCCCCGCCGTATCAATCAGCGTGATGATCGGCAGCCGGAACTTGTCGGCCAGCCGCATCAGCCGCAGCGCCTTGCGATACCCTTCCGGGTGAGCCGAGCCGAAGTTCCGCAGTATATTCTCCTTGGTATCCCGCCCCTTTTGCGTGCCAATCACCATGACCTTGTGCTTGCCCAGGCAGGCGAACCCGCCGACGATCGCGCGGTCCTCCGCAAACAGCCGGTCCCCATGCAGCTCGCTGAAACCGGTAAACGCCGCCTTGATGTAATCCAGCGTAAAGGGCCGCTTCGGGTGCCGCGCAATCTTTACCCGGTCCCAGGCGCTGAGATTGGCGAAGATCTGCCGCTTGGTCTCCTCAAGCTTCTTCTCGATCATCCCAACCTCCTTCTCGACACTGATGTCCAGGGAGTGGGCTTCCGGGTGCTTCTTCAACTCGTCGAGCTTATTCTGCAGCTCTGTAATCGGCCGTTCAAAGTCGAGCTGGTGTTTCATCCCGCCAAGGCTAGTCAGCTTTCGCTGCTCAAGCAACGCTCAATTCGTACATGCAAAGAGCCGGATTCGCACCCGGCTCTTCGTGGTGACGAGGTTTATACGCCTTCACCCAGGCGCTCAGAAGGGTAATGCGGCCAACTATTCCATCGCTGTTCGAACCGCATTACAAGCAAAACCTCTATGCTAACCCTAAACGAACAGCGAAATCATCTGTCGCGCTGTCTATAGGATAGCATAAACCGCCAATTCGTTCAAATTTCTTTTTGCGCGTTGGGGCGACGGCCCAGGGCTAAATGAATTTCGTCACGCCCGGCATAGCCATCGGCGGCAGGTCCAGCTTCATCTTCCAATCCAGTTGATCCGGCACGAGCTTCTCCTGCGAATTCATGGCCTGTTCCCAGGTGATTTCCTGCCCGGTATAGGCGGCCATGCGGCCCATGATGCCCATAAGCGTGCTGTGCGCCATCCATTCGCCGTCGTTGATCGGCTTGCCGCTTCGGATGCTGGCAAACAGCTCGTTGTGCTCGATCTGATACATGTCCGTCTTCGGCCCCTTGTAGCGCCAATTCTCCTTGCCCTTGATATAAGGCGCTGACCAGCCCTGAATCTTGCCAAAACCCGCCGCGCCCATCAGGTAATCCGAGTTGTCGCTGTGCGTGTTGCCCACCTGACGCTGGCCCAGGAAAACGCGCACGTCATCCGCAAATTCGTACACCACGAACATGTGATCGAAGATGTTGCCCTGGTTGTTAGGCGTCTGGCGCCCGCCCACCGCCACCGCCTTGAGCGGGGATTGGTCTTTGAGCGCCCAGGCGGCCTTGTCCACGCTGTGGCAGGCCTGCTCCACCAAGCCGTCACCGCAGAGCCAGGTGAAGTTGTACCAGTTGCGCATCTGCCACTCCAAATCCCCCACCCCGGCCGCCCGCTCACTCGCCGGGGGCATCGGCTTGACCGGCCCGGTGTAATACGTCGCGTAGATCGCGCGGATGTCCCCAATCGCCCCGTCGTGTATCCGTTGGTAGAACTCCCGGCGCGCCGTCTCATAACGCCAGCAAAAACCCGCCACCAGCGAAAGGTTCTTCGCCTTGGCCGCCTTGACCGACTCCAGTGCCGACCGCACTCCCGGCGCATCGGTGGCCACTGGCTTCTCGCAAAACACATGCTTGCCCGCGTCCACCGCCGCTTTGAGGTGCGCCGGTCGGAACCCCGGCGGAGTCGCCAGCAATACCACGTCCACGCCGCTGTCAATGACCTTCTGGTAAGCGTCCAGACCCACAAAGCACTTCTCCGGCGTCACCTTCACTTTATCCGGATGCTGCTTCTGCAGGCTCTGCAAGCTCTTCTGGAGCTGGTCCTCGAAGGCGTCGCCCATCGCCGTCAAGACCACGTTCGGGTCGGCATTGAGGGCTTGGCTGGCGGCGCCGGAACCGCGCCCGCCGCAGCCGATCAAGCCCACGCGCAAGGTGTCGCCGTTCTCTTTGGCAAAGAGCTTTCCGGGCAGAATCGCCGGCGCGGCCAGCGCTCCGCCCACCAGTGCAGAGATCTTGATAAATTCCCGGCGTGACGTCAGATTGTTGGATGATGTGTTCATAAATCTAGCAATGTGCGATTATTCAGCCCGAAGATTCCCGCCAAGTAAACCCCCAAATCGCGACGCCTGCCCAACCCCTCGAAACCCTAAGAAATCTGCATTTTCTGCTTGCACGCACCCCCTAAACAGCTTTAATTCGAGCCAAGTCGAAAGACTCTAGGTAATTATCAATAACAACAAACACACTATACGGACTATGGCTAAAGCACTCTCTAAATCACAAATCGCCGCCGCAATCGCTGAGAAGAATGGGCTGACCAAGAAACAGGCCGTCCAAATCCTCGAATCCATTTGCGACCTTGCCTACAAGCAAGCGAAGAACACCTTCACCCTCCCGGGCCTCGGCAAGCTCGTCCTGGTGAATCGCGCCGCCCGCATCGGCCGCAACCCGGCCACCGGCGAACAGATCCAGATTCCCGCCAAGCGCGTTGTGAAGTTCCGCGTCGCCAAGGCCGCCAAGGACGCAATCCTCGGCGCCAAGTAAGTTTATCTCTTCCAGAAAGGCACTCTGACCCTGTCAGGGTGCCTTTTTTGTTGAACCATGAAGATCGCAGTCGTCGGCTGCGGCGCTGTCGGCAGTTACTACGGCGCCCGGCTTGCCCGCGCCGGCCATGACGCCCACTTTCTCCTGCGCTCGGACTACGACGCCGTCCGGCGCGACGGCGTGCGCGTCCAGAGCCCGGACGGCGACTTCCAGGTCCGGCCCCGCTGCGCCCGCCGCCCCGAGGAAATCGGCCCCGCCGACCTGGTCCTCATCGGACTCAAGACCACTGCCAACGACCAATTTCCCCGCCTCCTTCCGCCCCTCGTCGGCCCGGCAACCGCTCTCCTCACTCTCCAGAACGGCCTCGGCAACGAGGAGCAGCTCGCCCGCCTGTTCCCACCCGGCCAGATCATGGGCGGCCTCTGCTTCGTCTGCCTGAACCGCATCGCGCCGGGCGTCATCCGGCACATCCGCTACGGACAGATCGCCCTCGGCGAGTTCCAGCGCCCGCCCGTGCCCCGCACCTACGACCTCGCCGCCGGCTTCAACGCCGCCCGCGTGCCCTGTACCGTCACGAATGACCTCGCGCGGGCGCATTGGGAAAAGCTGGTCTGGAACATCCCCTTCAACGGCCTGGGCGTCGCCGCCGCCGCCGGTCCCTCAATTCTCAACCCTCAACCGTCAACTCCCGCCCAATGCCTCACCACCGACGTGCTGCTGGCCGACCCGCACTGGGCGCAGCTTGTGCGGGAGCTGATGCTCGAAATCCTCGCCGCCGCGCGCGCCCTCGGCCACGACGTTCCCGACGCCTTCGCCGATGAACTCATCGCCCGTACCCGCACAATGGGCGCCTACAAAGCCTCCACATTGATTGACTTCGAGCGCGGCCAGCCCCTGGAGCTGCAAAGCCTCTTCCTCGAACCGCTCCGCCAAGCCAACCAGGCCGGCGTCCCCATGCCCCGGCTCTCCGCCTTGTGCGGGGTGCTGGAAGCTATGCCCGGCGCGTGATCCGGCGGCGGCGCAGGCAACGCACGCGAGGGCGCGCGCTCCCGGTGCATCCGCAGAGTTGCGGCTCGGCACAATCAGGCAGGCGGACAAAAATGTCCGCGCCCCTTCCTGTGATTGCTGCATTCGCCCCGAATGCGCGGGGCGCCACTCGGGCCGAGGTTGCGGCGGGGCGCGGTTTAGTTCACACTCGCCCGGTGAAGATACGCGTTCGTTTCGCGCCGAGTCCGACGGGGTTCCTGCATATTGGCGGAGCCCGGACGGCGCTGTTCAATTGGCTCTATGCCCGGCACACGGGCGGCACTTTCGTCCTGCGCATCGAGGACACCGACGCCGCGCGCAACACCCAGGCGGCGGTGGATGTCATCCTCAACGGCCTGCGCTGGCTGGGGCTGGATTGGGACGAGGGGCCGCTGAGCGGCGACCCGGCCGGCCCCAGCAAGGGCGATTGCGGCCCCTACTTCCAAAGCCAGCGCCGGGACCATTACCAGCGGCGGGTCGAGGGCCTGCTGTCCAAGGGGCTGGCCTATCAGCACGAAGGCGCGATCAAGTTCAAGATGGACCGCGCCCCCATCCTCATCCCGGACCTCGTCGTCGGCGACGTGCGGCGCGAGCTGACGGACCGCGAGCAGGCGGACCCGGATTTCATCATCGTCCGCTCAGACGGCCAGCCCGTATTCCACCTGGTGAACGTGGTGGACGACCTGGAGATGGGCATCACGCACGTCATCCGCGGCGAGGACCACCTCAGCAACACCGCCAAGCACATCGCGCTGTTCCGGGCGCTGGGCGCCGAGCCGCCCCAATACGCGCACATCCCGCTCATCCTGAACATTGACGGCACCAAGATGAGCAAGCGGGACAAGGGCGCCTCGCTCATGACTTACGGCGAGGAGGGCTACGTGCCGGCGGCGGTGGTGAACTACCTCTGCCTGCTGGGCTGGTCCCCGAAGGGCAACCGCGAGAAGATGCCGCTGGCAGAGGTCATTGAAGCATTCGACCTGCCGCAAATCCTCCGGCACAACGCCCGGTTCGACCTGACCAAGCTGATTTGGCTCAACGGCGAATACGTGCGCGAGCTGAGCGATGATCGCTTCTACGAGCTGTCCGCCGACGCCCTCAAGCGCGGCGGGCTCGAGCTCGGAAAGTACTCCGCTGACTACGTGCGGGCCGCGCTGGAAACGTGCAAGGGCAAAGTCAAGCTGTTCAGCGAGCTGCCCGCCTACGCCGGCTTCTACTTCAAAGACGACATCGAATACGACCCCGCGGCGGCGCGGAATGATTTCACGCCGGAGAACCAACCGCGCGTGGCGAAGCTGCGCGAGGCGCTGGCCCGGCTGGAGCCGTTCGAGCCTGACCCGATCGGCGCGACGCTCAAAGCTGTGGCGCAGGAGGTCGGCGTGAAAACGGGCGTGCTGGTGCACCCCACGCGCCTGGCCTGCTGCGGCAACACCGCCGGCCCCAGCCTGTATCATCTGCTGGCGATCCTGGGCAAAGAGCGTGCCCTGGCGCGCCTGGACCGAGCGCTGGCAAAGATGGCGTAGCCCCCTTCCGGGAGGGCGAGCGTCCCCGCGAGCCCATCTATCAGGGCGCAGGGGACATGAAATTAGGGCTCGCGGGGACGCTCGCCCTCCCTTCCACAACTGCCCGCCCTACCAGCGAAGAACGTTCAGCATACCTTGGTAGGGCCAAGCCTCGGGCTTGGTGACCAGACCCTTGCGCATCGGGTTCTCGCGGATGTAATTCCATTTCTCGGCATAGCTCTCTGAGCGGCGCAGGCGCGTGTCCCAGTGCAGCGATTGCCAGCGCCATTCGGGGTTGTCCGCCCTTTGCGCGAAGAGGCGCTTCCAATAACTCATCCAGCGGTTGAAAGGGATGTCCAGGTTCTGCGGAGCAGCGAACAGGTGCAGGTGATCAGGCATTAGCAGATAGTAGCCGACCAACCAAGCCTGCGCTTCACCCCAGACTTCCACCAGAAGCTGATGAACCGCCGGCTGGGCAATCCAGGGAACCCGCTGTTCCGCGTCAACGGTAACAAACACAATGGTTGGCTGGCCAAGTTCAATACGAACCCCCACGGCCGGCTTAAGCCGCCCCGGTTCCTCACGCCGCGGATTCATGCGCTCATCCTAAAGGGAGGGCGAGCGTCCCCGCGAGCCCATATATCAGGGCGCAGGGAGCATGAAATCAGGGCTCGCGGGGACGCTCGCCCTCCCTTGGCAGGCCAGGTTGCGATTTTTGGCGCGCGATTCTGCCGCCAGCCGCGCTTTGAACGCAGCAAGCTTCTTTTACAGGGCCGGGTCGCCAACGGCTAAAGTCTAATGGCTGTCCATCCTCCGCGGGCCTGTCCACCCTCCGCAGTTCCGCTACAAAGGACGGGCTATGGAGGACGGGAAGTCTAAAGCCGGGCGGCGGCGAGGGGGATCGGCGGCGGTGCCGGCAGCCGGGGGTTGCGGGAAGCATCTCGATCAGCAAGAATAGGCGCCTATGGCAAAAGTCGAACCTCCCGACAATGAGGCAGAACGCCGGGCCTGGATCAAGCGCCAGAAAGCCGAGGGTGTGCGAGCCTTCAAAGGCCGCTACGGATGGACGACAAGCACGTTCGGACCCGCAACGAACCCCCAAACCGCTGATCAGCAGCGCCATCGCCAAAACATCCTCGCCGTCTCCCGCCGCTGGCGGACGCTATCCCTGGACCAGCAGGGGACATGGCGTGTGCTTGCCGCCAACGCCTTCTTCGTAAACGACGCAGGCGAGCGGGTACGCCTCAATTGCTTCAAGCTCTTTGTCGGCATTAACACCCGAAGGGCGGATTTGAGTTTGCCACAGTTCGACACCGCACCCGCTCAGCCTGTTTTCAGCCCCAACCCGGTGGAGGAGTTGGCTTGTACCTGGACGGAAGGCAAGTTCACCCTCTTGGCCCGCGTCGAGGGCATGCCAGAGCAGTTGGTCCTGGTGCGAGGCGCCAAGCCGGTCAGGAGTTCTGGCTGGCGGGGCCAGCACTTTCCCTTCCTGGGGTTCCTGCCCCCTCCCATAAACGGCTGGAGCAACCTCACCGACCTTTACGTCGCCCGCTATGGCGTGCCGCAGCCCAACCAGGCCATTTGGATTCGCTTTTGCCAGCACAAGGACGGCTTTACAGACGTGCCAAAGACCCTGCGCGTCCGTGTCCCCCCTTTGCCCGCATAAATTGGCTCTGAGCCGAGACCGGCCGGTCCTTTCTCCGAACCGTTCAAGGGCACATCTTCAGTTTGCGGGCATAGAGGTTGCGAAATTTCGTAACCCAAAGCCAATCTCAAGCCCCATTTCCGCCCACAACGCCCGCACCGCACCGGGACCTCACCGTATCCTCACCGTTACCTCACCGTTGAACCTCTGCAAAGTTTGCAGAGGTTCAACGGTGAGGTAACGGTGAGGTAACGGTGGGGATACGGTGTGCTGCCCTTTAGCGTCTTTCGCGTGTTTAGCGGGGATTGCTTCCGCATCGTCCGCTTTTGGTGAGCCTTAGCTGATGCTCCGGCCCGGACAGGTCACATCCCACCCCGGAAGCTGCGACTCGCATACGGGGCCAATGCAACAGACGGCATGCCAGCCGTGCTTCGGAGGGAGCCGGAACCGCCCGGCCTTGTCACAATGCGCCGGGTGGTCAGGCTGATCCCTGGCAGTAACAAAGGCATCGGCCAGCGGTTTCTGGGTGGTGGCGCTTACAACCTGCCCGGTCACGCCGTAGGCATGCGCCCGTGTACGCGGCACCGGCAGGATGCGGCCGCCGCAACCGATGGCTACACAGCCGAGCAGCGCGGCAAGATTAGCTCGCATGCCAACGATGGCGCTCAGGCAGGGCGGGCCCGGCGCACTCGGTATAAAACAGAAACGTAATCCCGCCCTGGCCTGAAGCGCCCTGGTTAGTCCTATTTGATTTTTTCCTGTGCTTCATCAAAGGCAGACGAGTAGTCGGCGAATATGCCAAGGACCTGAAGACTCTCGCACAGCGCCTCAAAGACATTCTCTTTGAAGGAGAAGATGAAGTGCCGTTTGGACGAGGGGGAATGCTTGACCTGCGCCGACATCCCGCGGCCACCCCAGATGCGCTCATGGGAACGCTTGTACATGGACTCGTACTCTTCCAGCAACTGTGAGTCTTTCACCTCGGCAACGCCCTGCGCGTCGCTTAGGCCCTTGCTGTACAAACGGTGCTCGCCGAACCCCTCATCATTGGGATAGCCGAAGCGGGAAAGGCCCAAGCCCACACACTCGACCAAGACGTACCGCAGGCTCGAATCGTGGGAAGCGTAGTAGGTTGGGTAGATCAACACTGTGCAGAGTTCGCCGTGCAAGACCGACCCGCCCTGCGTTGCTGGGAGTGGCAGCTTGACGTCCTCCGCTGTGACAACGTGTTCTGACATGCCTTTTAGACTAACAGAGTAATTGGGCCAAAGTCAGGTCCTGCCTAATTATGACAGCCGGTCGGCATTGGCGGGAACTGAGAGGTTGGGCCGCGCAAAGACGAAGAGGACTCGGGTGGGAGGGGAACCGGGTTGCGTCCTCGCCAGGCTCCAGGATGGTCTGCTCCGCTTGCATTGCCGGAACGGGA
>CAZDOO010000048.1:0-43420 GCA_964507045.1 uncultured Verrucomicrobiota bacterium
GAGCGCTGCCCTGTCACGGCAGAGGTTACGGGTTCGAGCCCCGCCGCTCCCGCCAGTCTTTGTTCGCGGTCCCAGCGGAGAACAAAGGCTGTCGGACCGCAGCCTCGCGCACGGTGCAAATCGGCTGCGTTTGGCAGCAAACCTGCAACACCCAAGGAAATGGCTCAGGGAAACCGATCGTGCCTTTGACCAGGCGCGGTGTGCCCAGCGGCGACTGACTCATTACGAGACACGATTGCGTTGTATGTTGCAGATTTGTCCATTGATGCAGAAGCTCTGGCGAAACCGGCATTGCCGGATGTTGGGCGGAGCCGCCCTCGCGGTGATGCTGGGAATTGGCGCCGGGCGCGTGTTTGTCGGTTCGGTGTACGTGGTGGAGGGCACGAGCATGGAGCCCACTTATCCGCCCGGAACCCATCTGTACGGAGCACCCGTCTCGACCCCCTTGGAGCGAGGGGATGTGGTTCTCCTGGAGGACGGCAAGGCGGACTACGCCGTGAAGCGGATAATTGGATTGCCGGGTGAAACGGTGCAATTGTGGCGCGGCCGTGTTTTCATCAACCGACAGATGCTGGTGGAGCCGTATCTTCCCAAGCATGTTTTCACCTGTCCCACAGAACACGCGCGGCGAGGAGCCTCGTTTGTGCTGGGAGCAGGAGAGTACTTTGTGCTTGGGGATAATCGGCTCTACAGCACGGATAGTCGCGCCTATGGCCCGGTAAACCGGAAGCAGATCAAGCAACGAGTTCCCTTGCCGACGGACTTTGTCTGCGCCTTCTGTGCCCCTTACACGCTGCCGACCTACGGAACAACCGTGATCCGGCCGGTGTCGCCCAAGCCGACCAGCGCGCTGCCTTCTCTCTGAACGGGGAAAACAACCGAGTCAAGACCGGCGGTGGACAACTTGATAACCGGTTGCAATCCCGCGCAGCGCCCTGCGGTCGTTTACGGGCTTGCGGCCTTCTCCGAGGGCGCGTTTGTCACCGCCGGTGGGCCACCGGCCTCGGGCGGTTCTCCCAGCTTGGCGCGCAGCACTGCCCGCACTTCAGACGGCTCGCCCTCCTTAGGATCGAGCATGCGCCTTCGTATCTCCTGATCAATGTCTGCAAACGGCCGCAGGCCAATGACTGCCAACCGCTCCCTGGGCATCTGGCTCTGGTAGGACTCCCAAAGCCGCAGCGCCAGCAGCTTGAAACCCGCCGCCGACCCGTCTTCGCCCAGAGCCATGCTCCGATAGGAATTCACCAGCAGACCTTCGATAATGCCCTGGGTGCGATCGCGGCCCCCGCTGTCGCTCACGTCCTCCTGCACGCGCGCCACGGCGTACTGATCGAGCGTGAGGTTAGCCGGCAGCGAATTGGTTTTGGCATCGAGCAGCATTTTGTTCGGATACTCGGCTGACAGGTACTTATACCACTGGGCCGCATCGGCCAGCCGATTATACATGTAGAGGAAGTAAACGGCGTCGCGCAGAAAATTCCGGTGCGCCTTTTGTATGTGGTCACGGTTCTTCTCGTCCTCCCGCGCGGCCTGCTCGTAGGCAAGGTTCACCTTGGGAATGATGTCGAGGTTGGGACCAAACTCGAGGGTGCCCGCAAAGGGATTCAGCACCAAGCGGCCGCGGTGAAAGCTCAGCAGCATTGATTGATAAATGACGCGGCGCAAGGTGATCAGGTCCTCCTCCTTGATCCTGGAGGGATTCTCCTGCGCCTTCTTTAATCCCAGCGCGGCCCAGTAAACCGCATGCGCCTCCGGCAAACGCCATTCCAACGGCCCATACCGCTGGTCCACTTCTTGCATGAATTGCGGGTCCATCTTGTAGGTCTCGCGCAGCAGCCGGGCGCGGTTGGTCTGGTCGGCCGTCTGCGGATGGATCAGCTCGTCGAGGTTTGGTGTTTTCTTGGCAAAGACTTTGGCCATTTCATTAGCCCACTGCTGCTTGTAGTAGGAGGCCGCGTCATCGAGGTTATGCCCCATCTTGTGCTGGAAGAACCACGCCAGCTCGCGGTAGATCAACGTCTCGTTCGGGTTGAAGCGCAGACCGTCATCGCGCAGCAGCTCGATGCCGGCCTTGACCCAGCGCCAGCGGTCCGGGAATTGCCCCGGGCTGGTTTCCTTGAACTTGACGGAGATGTTGTAGGCCATGTTCCAAGCCTGCACGAGCCAGACATGGACGAAATGCGGCTCGAGCTTCGTAATCCAGTCTGCCAGTTGGGCCATCTCGAAAAACTTGTCTTCGTCCTGCAAGTCAGAGGCCCGCATCCACAGCGCGTTGGAAATCAGACCGCGAAAGCCGCCCAGTGCGACCGTGGTGAAAGCAAGGACCGGCGGGGCATTTTCCAGCGGCTGCACCCGCGTCAGGCCGAGCTGGTCGCGGTCGCGGTTGAGGGATTGCTGCATGAGCCCCGCGCCGGCCAGCAGCAGGGCTGCGAGCGCAAGCAGAATGGCGCTTTTCAGCTTGTAGCTCATCAAGCCTGAGCCGTCGCCAATTCACGACGGGTAAAAATGATCATTCCGGCTGCGCCGATGCTGCCGCCCAGCAGCAATACGATCTGGCCAAACGCCCGCCCCAACTCTAACCAGGGGATGCTCCGGCCCGTGCTGAGCGCGTCAATGGGCGAGAAATCCTTGGCCAGGTTGATGAGTTTGAGCACCGCGCGGAAGACGGGGACAGCAACAACATCAGCGGGGGAATGCCCTATCTGGCCGGTCTCGGAATTGAAGCCCATGAGCGTGCCTTCCTCCACGACGTTGGCAATGGTCCCGCTGGAAAGCGACAGGCTCAGGACGGCCAGCGACAGGAAGGCCGCCACCGGGAAAGAAAGGAAGCTGGCCGAAGCCAGTCCGAGTGTGGCGAGCAGGGCCATCCAGCAAAAGATGATTCCCAGACCGCGCACGTAATTAAGCCCGAAGCCGCCCTGGCGATAAAGCACCTCCAGACCATCCTCCAGCGGGAAGAGGAGCGAGGTATTGTTCACGTTTCCGAAGGTCACGGTCAGCACGCCACGATCATCATAGTGGGCTGGGATTTCAAACTCATGGTAGGTGTCGGGCGCCAGGCTCATGGCCTCGCTGTGCCACAAGGGCGTCTTTCGGGGCACGCCCACCTGCCACCGGCCATCGAATGTGCCCGAAGTGCTCTTGTCCGCCGCATTGAATTTAATGCGCAGATAGACCGTCTGGCCGCGCGCAATGCGCTGGGCTGGTCCCAGATCAACCTCCCATTCATGCATGTAGCCCGGCGGGACGATTTGGTATTCGGCCTTGACGGCTTCCAGGATTTGCTTCCGGACCTCGGCCACGTTGGCCCGAACGTCCGGATTCTTCTGCAGGCGTTCCTGGAGCAGGCGATCCGTCTGGGCTTGAACCTCCTTCTCCAGGCTGGGCGGCTTGGCCGATCCGCGGGCAACCAATACTTCGTTGCGAAGGACACGCTGTTCATCGGCTGGCAGGCGCGTGGCACGCCACTGCAGCAGGCCATAGACGCTGGCACCGGACAAAGCCAACAAGGCAGCGTTTAGTGACATTATGCCCAGCCATTTGCCCAGCCAGATTTGCCACCGGGCGACGGGTTTGGTGGCGACTACCTGCATGGTGCACTCCTCGATGTCACGCGCCAAAGTGCCGCACGCCAGCCAGAGCGTGGAAAGTCCAAGCAGCGCCGTAATCGTGCCCAGCGTATAGGTCAGGAGAATCTGAGTGAACCCCCGCGCCGTGCCGTCATCCTTGATCAACAGAGGCAGGCCCACCACGGACCCCAGCAACAGCACCGCCACGACCAGAAACAGCCGAAACCGAAAGGCGGCCTTCCAGGTCAAACAGGCAATGGCAAGCAAAGGTTGCATTACTCAAAGGCACTCAAGCCGCGGCCCGGGATCACCCGTTATGCTTTCTCACCAACGACGCCAGCTTCTCGTCGGCTTTACGCAGCTCTTCTTCGCTCGCCTGTTTGGCCGCCGCGGGTGGAGCTGCCGGCGCCGGGCTGGCCGGTTCTGTCGGTCTTGCCAGGGCTTCCAGTCGCTGTTGGTCCACCGTCTCGACAGGCGCGGGCACGGCGATGACGGCCGGGGCGGCCGGCTGTGGCGCGGCAAGCCTCTCCAGAATTCTGTCGGGGGCGGGAGCGGCTTCGGCGCCGCCGCGCAGGTAAGCGGCCACGCGGGCACCGGACATGGCGCCGGAAGTCTCGGCTGCAGCCTGCCGCGCGCTCCGCACCACGTCGAGGAAGTAGTGCTCCAGATTCTGGGTGGGCGTATCAATGCTGACTTTATCTTCCGCCACGTCCTGGCGGATAATGGCGAGCACGCGTTCCAGGGTTTCGCGGGGGAGCGCCGGCGTCGTGATCCGAATCGCATCGGGCGTCGCCAACAATTCCTTCAGGGAGCCCATGGCTTGGATCTTGCCACCGTAATAAATGACCACGCGGTCGCAAACGTCTTCCACGTCGGCGAGCAAGTGGCTGCTCAGAATGACTGTCTTGCCCCGGCGCGCCAGCGCCAGAATCAAATCTTTGACCTCGCGGCAGCCGATGGGATCCAGCCCGGAGGTCGGCTCGTCGAGGATCACCAGGTCGGGATCGTTGATCAGCGCCTGCGCCAGGCCGATCCGGCGCTGCATGCCCTTCGAGAACTCGCCCACCGCCCGCGTCTGAGTCTGGTTCAAGCCGACCATTTCCAGCAATTGCCCCGCCCGGTCATTGCGATCATTCCGCGGCAGGCGGAAAAGGTTCCCGAAGAAATCCAGGGTCTCGCGGGAATCAAGATAGCGGTAGAGATAGGATTCCTCCGGCAGGTAACCGATGCGCGATTTGGTTGCCACGTGGCGGGGGGAATGGCTGAAGACTTCGATGTGTCCCTTGGTCGGATGGAGCAGTCCCAGGAGCAGCTTCACGGTGGTGGACTTGCCGGAACCATTCGGCCCCAGCAGCCCGAACACTTCGCCGCGCCGCACGTCGAAATCAACATTATCCACCGCTCGCGCCTTGGGCCGGCCCCAGAAATCCTTAAAGACCTTGGTCAGGCCGCGAACGGAAATAACCACCTCGCCGTTGGATGGCTGGGCCCCGTCAGTGATGGTCATGCTCATTCAAATTGGATCAGACTTCAGACCTCGGACTTCGGATCTCGTTCTTCTTCACGCCATCTTCGGCGCCAACTCTGCCTTCGGCGCCGGTGCAGCCGGCCGTTCCGGCCGGGGCGCCGCAGGCGCCGGCTGGTAATGCTCGAGTTCCTCGCCCTTGCGCACGAGGCGGGCGCTGTTAAAGACCACGAGCAGCGAACCGGCGGTGTGCATTGCCGCCGCCATTATCGGCGGAACGTAACTCAGCGCCGCGAGCGTCATGCCCCCGATGATAAACGCCACGCCGAAGAGGAAATTCTGATTGATGACCGTGCGGGTGCTGCGCGAGAGCTTCACCAGGAACGGCAACCGGCGGAGGTCGTTGTTCATCAAGGCAATCGTGGCGCTGTGGATAGCCACCTCGCTGCCCGCCGCGCCCATCGCGATGCCGAGATCGCCAGCGGCCAGCGCCGGCGCGTCGTTCACGCCATCGCCGACCACCGCCACCTGGTAGCCCTTGGCCTTGACGGCGCGGACAAATTCAACCTTGTTCTGTGGCAGGCACTCGCCCTTGGCTTCCTCGCAACCAATTTCGCGCGCCACCCGGGTCGCCACGGGCTGGCGATCGCCGGAAATCATAGCAATGCGCCGCACGCCGCTGGCTTTTAATTCCACCAGCGCCTCGCGCGCGTCCGCGCGCGTCTGGTCCTGCAACCCGACCCAGCCGATGCACCGGCCGTCGCGCGCCACAAAGATGAGGCTCCAGCCCTCGGTCTCGTTGAGGTCCACCGACTTGAGGAAATCGCCCTGCACACCGTTGTCGCGCAGCCATTGTGCCCGGCCCACCAGGACTTTGGCACCGCTGACTTCGGCCTTCACGCCGCGTCCCGCGGTTTCTGAGAAGTCTTTCGGTTCGGCCAGCGGCACGCCGGCTTCGGACGCCAACTGGGCCAGCGCTTTGGCCGTGGGGTGATTGCTGTATCGCTCGGCTGAGGCCGTGACCCGCAGCAGCTCGGCGGGCGTGATGCCGTCGAGCGGCGCCAAGCGGCTTACCGCCAGTTCACCCGTCGTGAGCGTGCCCGTCTTGTCAAAGATGAAGGCGTTGATCTTGGCCGCCAACTCAATATCGGCAACGTTCTTGATCAGGATGCCGAGGCGTGCGGCGGCGGAAAGCGCAGCCACCATCGCCGTGGGCGTAGCCAGGATGAACGCGCAGGGACATCCGAAGATGATGACCGAGATGACGTTGTCGAGATTGCGGGTGAAGGCCCAAACCAGCGCGGCGATGACCAGCACCAGCGGGGTATAGAAGCCCATATACTGGTCCACGATCTTCATCATCGGGAGCTTGGTCTTCTCCGCCGCCAGAATCAGCTCGCGCACGCGCCCCAGGGTAGTGTCGGTGCCCGCCCGGCTCACCTTGATCTCCAAAACGCCAGTCAGATTCTGCGTGCCGGCAAAGACTTCGTCGCCTGGTTTCTTATCCGCGGGCAACGACTCGCCCGTAATCGTGGCCTGGTTGAACGAGCCCTGGCCGGTGAGAATGACGCCGTCCGCCGCCACGTTGTCGCCGGGGCGGATGCGGATCACATCGCCGACCGCCAGGTCTTTGGCGGCAACCTCCTCCTCCCCCTGTGGAGTGATGCGGCGGGCTTTGGTGGGCGTGAGCTTGATGAGGTGTTCAATGGAGGCGCGGGCGCCTTCGGCGGTGCGGGTCTCGATGATCTCGCCCATCAACATGAAGAAGGCCACCACCCCCGCCGTCTTGTATTCGCCGGTGGCAAAGGCGGCGAGCACGGCGATAGCAACCAGCTCGTTGATGCTCAGGACCCCGTTGCGGAGGTCCTTGATGGCAGTCAGGACGATTGGGTACCCGAGGATGACCGCGCCGATCAGACCGCTGACGCTGGCAACCGTGTGGCCCTGCTCGAAGAACCAATCCACGAGGAACGCATTGAACACGAATACGACCCCGACCAGCGTCTGCCAAAGCCGCACGGGCGCGTGCTCATGGTCGTGGCCACACGTCGCGCACGTTTCATCGTGCTCATGGTGATGCTGGCTCAAAAGAGAAGTGACTTGCATGGTGTTAAAGAATTGGATGGCGGCTTTCGGAGCCAATCACGGTTTCGTCTCTTCTGTCTTCGGTTTCGGGACTTGGCGGTTTAGCAATAGCCGTAATTCTTTCGGCTCGCCCGCGGCGCCCTCGGCCAGGAAGATCTTATCCTGCACATTGGTAAAGACGCGGCCCAGCGTTTCAGTCAGGCGCTGCTGAACGAACAGGGCGGGGTGATCCTGATATTGGGGGAGGATCTCCTGAAACCGCTCCGCCTGGGCCGCCATGTCGCTGACGCGGCGGGCGCGGTCGGACTGCGCCAGGTTGATGAGCGATTCGGCGTCGGCGCTGGCCTTGTTGGTGACCTGGTTCTCGGAGCTGCGCGCCTCGTTGAGCACCTTGCTGCGCATCACTTCGGCCTTCAGCACGTTGGCGAACGCGTCTTTCAACTGCCGCGGCGGGACGCTCTGCACCACACACTGCTCGATGAGGATTCCCAGGTCCTGCTTTCCCGCCGATTGCGTCACGTGCCGGCGCACCGTCTCCTGGAAACCGGCAATGTCGCGGGTGAGAATGTCGTCCACTTTGAAGCGCGAGGCGGCGGAAAGCAGCGCGTTGTCCAAGGCGTTCTGCACGGCGTTGGAGGCATTGACGAAGCTGAAAACGTACTGCACGGGGTCCTTGATGCGGTAGGTCAAGGTGGCGCGGGTATGGATGATGTTGGCATCGGCCGTCAGGGCATAGCCGTCCGCAACCGGGTTAAGCGTGGCGCCCGCCGGCGGTTCAATGCCAGCCAGCACCTGCTCGGGTGTCATCGCATACCAGCCCACCGTCGAAGCGACCTGCTGCAGGCCGGAGATCGAAACTTTGATGCTCTCGTCAATGGGATAGGGAAGCGACCAATGAAGTCCCGGCCCGAGCAAGGCCTTTTCACCTTCGCCCCGCGCCTTGCCGAAGCGCAGAATGATCGCCCGCTCCTGCGGGCCGACCGTGAAGAAGCCGGACGCGAGGAAGAGCAGCACGAGCAACACCATCACGACTTTAACAATCGCAAAGCTGCTGCGCAGGGCTTCGGCAAGCGCCTGCGACCCGGCATCAACCGGGGTCTCCGGCGGCAGGGCGGGTTCGGGCAACCCGCTGGGTGAATGTGGTTGGTCGTTCATGGCCGGCTCACTTGTGCAGCAGGTTGGTCGAGGCGCCCCGGAACAGATCAAACGGCGGGGTGTGCTGGTCAAAGATGAGAATCGAGCGCTCCTTCAGGGCGCCTTCCAGCGCGTTCAGGCGAAAGATGAAGCTGGCCAGTTCCGGCTTCTGCTGGAAGACCGCCAGCGACTTGGCGGCCTCGGCTTCGCCTTTGCCCTTAATCTGGGTCGCCTGCGCTTCGGCGTCGGCCAGCAGTTCCGCCGCCTTGCGCTCGGCGTCGGAACGGATTCGCTGCGCGTCCCGTTCGCCTTCGTACTGGAACCGGTCGGCCAGCACCTTCCGCTCCGAAGTCATGCGGTCAAACACCGACTGGCTGACGCTTTCCGGCAGTTGCAGCCGCTTGATGCCGAGGAACTTAATCTCCAGCCCGAGATTGTTGGTCTGGATCTGCGACTGGATGGCCGCCAGGATCTCGTTCTCGATGGACGCGAACGTCGCCCCGTTGTCGCTGGTGGTAACGAAGTCGGACAACGGGTGCTTGCCCACGATGGCCGTCTTGGCATTGCCCAGCCATTGGTCCAGCAGCGTTTCCGCCGCCGCAATCGGATTGGCGCTGCCGGCAAACCTGGGGAAGAAGGCGGTGGGGTCGGACACCTTCCAGCCGACATAGACCGAGGTCAGCAGGTTGAAACTGTCGTGCGTCAACCCTTCGGTGAGCCGGTCCTCAAAATTCTGCACGCGCCGGTCGAAGGTCCAAACCTTCTGGATGGGCCACGGCCATTTGAAGTACAGGTTCGGCTCGGTGATGGGCCGCGTCGGCTTGCCGAACGTGGTAACGACTGCGACTTCGGTGGTGCGGACCTGGAAGGTAAACAGCAGCAGGCCGAAGATAATGATCAGCAACAGGCCGATTATGAGGGTCAAGGGATTGCGTTTCATGACAACTATTTGGTTTGAGGTGCGGGCACGCTCAGGTTGAGCAGGCTCTGCGCGATGGATTCCTGCAGGTCGAACGTGAGCACATCGTGTGTGTTGGTGGTAAGCAGGACGTATTTGCGCGCGTTGGCCGTAGCCTGGACGAAGGTGTGCAGGTAGGTCTTCTCGGCGTAGACCGCGGGCGCCGCCTCAAAGGCGGGAATCTGGTTGGCAAAGAGCGCGGCCTGGGCGAGCGCGCCCACTTCGCGCGCCGTTCGTTCGGCGTTGGCCTTGTTGAGCAGGCTGACAGCCTGAGCCTCGGCCAGCGCGTTGGTGCGAATATCATCCGCCTGAGCCGCCAGCTTCTTCGCTTGCTTCGTCTGGCTGGCCGCGATGACCTTCTCGTATTCTGGCGCCACCTTCACCGGCGGGTGCAAATCTCCCAGCCCGACGGAGATGATTTGGGCGCCCAGCTTGTGCTGGTTAGCGACCGCCTGAATGCGATCTCTTAGCGCCAGCGCCGTCTCCTGTCGGCCATAGGACATGATCTCGGCCATGTCCGCGCCCACGAGATAGCGCACCACCTCGCGCGTGCCCAGTCCCTCCAGGAGCGCCGGCGCATCCTCGTTGTTATACGCCCACTCCACCAGGTTGGTGATCTGAAACTGCACGGGCACGCTCACCGTCAGCAGGCTGACGGGCGGAGTCCGCTTGCTCGCCGCCTGGTTGGTGGCGGCCTGCGACAATTGCTCGCGATTGGCCACCAGGAAGTTCGTCTCCCCATGGTGGCCCTGGCTCCAAAGCACGTATCGCTCCCGCTCATGGTCCGTATCCTCGACGGTGCCAACGGTGAAGGTCTGAATCTGTTCCGTGCGAAAGCGATGAACCTGGTCAATGGGCCACGGCCATTTCAGATGGGCGCCGGGGCCCAGCGGCGAGCGGCTCTGGACGGGCTTGCCAAAGTGTTCGAGCAACCCCTGCTCGCCCGCCTCGATGAATACCACGCACGTGGACAGAAGCAACGCGCCCACCTGCAGCAGAATGAGCCAGCCGAGCGCCTTCTCGAAGAAGCGGTAGAACCAGGTCTCGGAAACCTTGAAGCCGAACTGGTAGTCCATCGCCTGCGCGGCGGTGGTAACCAGACCCTCCGGCTGCCCGAGCAAGCCGACCAGCCGGCTCTCATAAAGCGGCCGCTCGACCTTGCCCTTGACCCGTGGGCGGTAGATTTCCAGCACCAGTTGAATCAAGGTTTCGAGCGCGACCAGCCCCAGCAAGCCGCACAGGACCCGCGCGACGTAGAAATCGCTCTTCGGAAAGCCGGCCCAGACCGCGACGATGCCCAGCGCCACCGCCAGGCACAGAACGGCGTTGCAGAGCAAATAATTGGCCCCGGGCCGCAGCAGCCGGTGCCGTTGCAGCCGGGCGACCGTGGCGGAAAACCGGCCGAGCAGGAACAGCACGAGCGCGAACAGGCCGAACAAGGACAGCCCGGTGATCGGCTCCTTTACTTCGGCCACCGTGGTGCTGCGCGACAGCCAGCGCCAGAGGAGCCAGGCCCCCCCGGCCTGCAGCACGAAGAGGAGCACCGTGAATACCGGCACAAAGAACCGCTCAAACTGCTCGCGGGAGCGCTGGGCCGGGAATAATTCCGCGTCCTTGGCTTCGAACATCGCCGAAGTGCTGTGCGTCTTGGCGAGCTCATCCAGCTCGAGCTTCTCCAGGCGCTCCCGCTCCTCCAGGCGCATTTGAAACCAGCTTACCGCCGCCACCAGCACGCCCAGGCCCAGGAACACCACGCTGACCTGCCCCGCCAGCGAGTTCGCATAGCGCGCCGCCGCCAACCCCGCCGCGCCCGCCGCCAGCAAAGCCAGCAGGTTGACCAGCCCGTTCCTCTGTATGGTTCTGTCCATGAGAATTAACTCAGTTCGCGTTGCTCAAATAACAGGATCCCCAGCGCCAGCACGGCGCCCACATAAGCCGCCATATAGGCAAACGCCTTGCCCACATACCCCCAGTGGAACGTGCTCTTGCCCTCGACCAAGGTATCCGCCAGCCAAAAAAGCTGCCAATTCGGCGTCACCGTGTAAAGCCCCGACGCCCACCAGGCTCCTCCCATGCCCGCCTGCCGCAGCCGCGCCCGGTCCGGCTCGCCGATCTTGTCCCGCTCGAGCGGCTCGATCCGGCCGTTGCGGTCCTGGTCGTACTTGGCGGCGATTTCCCTGAGCAGACCCCTTTGGCTCTCCGACCAGCGGAGGCTGCGGGACTCCTCCGTCACATCCTGCCGCCAGACCGGCTCCGCCTGCCGGCCAAAAAGGTAATCCGACATGATGCCCAGCAGGAACACCGCCGAGCAGATCGCCAGCGTGGGCACCATGTCCAGCCGCGTCGAACAGGCCAGCGCCACACTGGCCAGAATCCAGAGTGCAAACAGGATGAGCAGCGCCGCCGGCACCAGCCGCCAGTCCACCGCGCCCGGTTCGTTGGACGACCGCAACTGCGTCGTATACTGAAAAATCACCAGCGCCGCCACCGTGATGGTAACCAGCAAGGCGAAAACCGCATCGCTCACAAACGGCCGCCGGAGAAAGAAATTGCTGAACCCGCCCAGCGCGTAGGCTGCCACCACGCCCGCGGCGAAAATCCCGATCGCGGCCAGGTCCGTCTTACCGTACGCATCGAACGCCATCCGGCTGGCGATCAGCGCCGCCACCAGATTCACATACGTCAGCACCGACAGCGCCGCCACCAAACCCGCATACTTGGCCAGCAGAAACTGCGCGCGCCGCACCGGCTTGGACAACACCGCCAGCGCGGTGCCCGTCTGGATTTCCCGCGCCAGCGAGGCCGAGGCGCTCAACACCGCCCCCAGCAAGCCCGCCAGGAACATCGTCGCCAGCACGCTGTTCTTGACCAGCCGCGGCTCATCCCCGAATGCGAAGTAATACGGCGTCGCCAGGAAGATTTCGAACGCCGCGGAGCTGGTCATCAGCAGCAGGAAGATCGGCTGCCGGACCAACTCCATGAACGCGTTGCTCGCTATGGTGACAAACTGTCGCATCTACTCGGTCGAATCTACCAGTTCAGGCATCGGTCGCATTGTGCCTCACTTCCTGCCGCCTGCAAACTGTGCGTTTAGCCGCACACCCGGCCCTCGGTTCCCCGGGCTGGCCTTGTTGAGGCGCGCGAACGGCCCGAAATGGTTGCGTTTTGATGTCCCATCCGTCATGGTGGGCAAGTCCGAAGACCAAAACGCGACGCTGTTTCGATGGTCCGCTGACCATCGGGCAATTCGGCCGTTGCCGTTTTGGGAGAACTTATTGAATATGAACAACACCCCTAGCAGACTGATGAAATCGAGCACCTTGAAGACCCGCCACCTGTTCCAACTCGCCGCAGCCTTCCTGTTCACCGCAGTTAACGGCCAGACCTCCATTACCTATGCCCAAGGCGTGCTCACCCCGCCAGGCGCGCCTGCCCCAACGATGAAATCGCTGGCGCAAATCGAACCCCGCGTGGACATCACAACCCTCTCCGGCAATACCTATTGCCAGTATCTCATCACCAACTCGGGCGCGTATTACCTCACCGCCAACATCACGGGTGTGACCGGCAAATGCGCCATCCGCATCGAAGCCGACCATGTGTCGCTCGACCTGGGCGGCTTCGTGGTGCGCGGCGTGGACCCGACGTTTGCCGGCATCCAGGTCACGAAGGCCCAAAAAGGAATCACCATCGCCAACGGCACGCTGACCGGCTGGGGGGGCGGGGGTGTGGTCGCCAACCAGACAGTCGAATCGCGTTTTGTTAACCTCCGAGTCCTAGACAACGCGGCTAGCGGATACGCCATAGGGTTGCAGGTGGGTTCCAATTGTGTCGTGTCGTCTGTGATTGCGGCGGGAAATGATTACTTTGGGGTTTGCGCCGGCGAACGCTGTCTGGCCAGCGATTGCATCGTCCGGAGCAACCGGACGACCGGCCTCCAAACCGGGGCCGGCAGCCAGATTCGGAACTGCCAGGCCAGCCAGAATCTGAACGTGGGGATTCTTGCCGGCGACGGCAGCACTTTGGAGTCCTGCGTGGCGGATGCCAACGGCTCCTACGGCCTCCAGGCGGGAAGCCGGGCAACTGTGACTCGCTGCACGGCCAGCGGCAATACTAACACCGGCATCTTCCTGGCCCTGGGGGCAGTGGCGGAGTCCTGCACGGCGCAAGCCAACAGCACCCTTGGCATCTCGGGGGGAGCCGGCAGCATCGTTATCAACTGTTCGGCGATTTCCAATCGCACCTTTGGCATCAGCTTGGGAGCCGGTGCCGTGGTCCGGGATTGCGTGGCGCGTCAGAACCTCAATTCCGGCATCATCCTCGGCAGCGGCGGCGGGGGGCTGGCGGCGAACAACGAGTGCGCCGGGAACGGCAGCGGCGGCAGCGATGGGGGCATCCATTTGCAGGGCACTTGCCGCGCGGAAGGCAACCACGTCGTCGCCAATAATCCTTATGGCATCATTACCACCAGCGGCGGCAGCGTGGTCATCCGCAACACCGCCACCGCCAACACCAACAGCTATAGCTTCGCCAGCGGCACCACCTACGGCCCAATCCAGACCGGCACGGGTGCCATCACGAACCTGAACCCGTGGGCTAATTTCTCATACTGACGCTCCCGCCGGATGGGAAACCACTGCCGCCATGAAAACGAGCCTCGCCCTCTTAACGCTCGTCGCCGCTTTCAGCCTTCAGCCTTCAGCCGGGCTTCGCGCGGCGACCACCATTGACCCCGCCAACCGCTACGCCTACGCCGCTAACCTCGGCTGGGTGGATTGCCGGGGCGACACCGCCAGCGGCGCCATCATCGGCGAGTATGTCTGCGCCGGTTACCTTTACTCGGCCAACGCCGGCTGGATCAACCTCGGCAGCGGCTCGCCCACCAACGGCATCCGGTATCAGAACCTGTCCGCCGGCGACTTCGGCGTGAACCAGGACGGCTTGGGCAACCTGCGCGGCTACGCCTGGGGCGCGAACATCGGCTGGATCAGGTTCGAGGACACGGGCGCGCCCGGCGTGGATTTGTTCACAGGCAACCTCCGCGGCTATGCCTACAGCGCTAACTGCGGTTGGATCTGCTTGAGCAACGCGGTGGCCCATGTGCGGACCATCAGCATCGCCGCGGGCGCCGACTCTGATGGAGACGCTCTGCCGGATGCATGGGAGCTGCAGAACTGGGGCAGCCTGGCACCGCTGCCTGAGGTGGACTCGGATAGCGATGGCACGTCCAACTATGCGGAATACCTGGCGGGCACCGACCCGCGGAATGACTCCGACTGTCTGCGCATCACCGCCATTACCCGGGACAATCCGCCAGGCACTTACACTACCTTAACGTGGCCCGGCAAGATGACGCGGTTCTACGCCGCCCAATGGCGCAACACGCTGGATTCTTCCGACTCGTGGACGGAGTTCTACACCGCAACGTACCCGGGGCAGAGCTGGCTGGGCTGTGATGTAACGACCAACCAGCAGTTCTTCCGCATCCGCGCCTTTCGACCGCTGCAGCCCTAACCGGCTCACGTGGGGGGTATGTGCCCGGTGACTGGTTCCTGGCGCCGCGTGATTGAGGGACGGTTAGCTTTCGCCCGCAACCATCCCGCGCGCGACGTCATGACCTATTGAGCTGCCAGATGGTGAAGTTAAGCGCACCAGCAAAGGTCACCCAGGCCAAATACGGCAGCAGCAACGCCCCAGCGAGGCGCCGGGTTTTCCAGAAGGTGATCACCGTTACCACCAAGGCCAGCCACAGCAGCACCAGGTCCACAAACGCCAACCCGGGATGGTGCAGCCCGAAGAAGAGCGGCGACCACAGCGCGTTGAACAAGAGCTGGACCAGAAAGAGCGACAGCGCAGCCCGCTGACGGGCCAAGCCGCCGCGATTCCAGACCAGCCAGGCCGCGACGGCCATGATTGTGTACAGGGCGGTCCAGACCGGGCCGAAAATCCAGCCGGGCGGGTTCCAGGCCGGCTTCTGCAGATGCGCATACCACTCGCCCGGGCGGAAGAACCCACCCACAGCCGCCACGGCGAAAGTGACCGCCACCCAACCGGCGAGCGCCATCGCCGACCGTGCCGGGCTGGGGCGAATAGAAGTGGCTGACGCTGTGGGCATCGCCTCTAACCTACCTGGCGGGTAGCAGGGCCGGCGCAGGGGTGGAGAAGGCTTCAACCGCGGCTTTGGCCACCGCCGGGATGATCTCGCGCTCGTTGGCGTGGTCCACGGTAAAGGTGACGAGGATGAACTTCGCGCCGTTGGACAGTTCAACGTATGCGGCGTCGTGGCGGGTCTCACTGGTCCAGCCAGCCTTGGACCAGAGCTTCGCGCCGGGCGGCAAAGCCCGGGCGGTGTAGGCATGGGCCTGGACATTCTTGTCAGTCGAATCGGGAGAGGGGTCGCGCTGGAGCAACTGCATCATCTCGGCGCTATGTTTGGCGGAAACGGCCTGACCGGTGACAATTTCGGTCAGGAGCCGGGCGGTGGCGTCGGTGGTGAGCCAGTTGCGATGGTTGGGCTTGTGCATCTTCACCGACTGCATCTCGCGTCCGTAGGGGCCCTCGCACCACGGCTTGCGGTTGACGTTGATGTTCGTATAGCCGAGCGAGGTGAAGTAGCGGTTGACGGCATTGCGCTGGAAATACCACTCCTCCATCTCCTTGGGCTTGAGTTCCGGGCCGCTCGTGGTGCCGGTAAGCAAGTCCACCAGGTAGCCGGTGGCCTCATTGAGGGAGTCCACAATCATATCGCGCATGGCGCGGCGAAGCTCGTCGGTATCCTTCAGCTTGCCGTCCTCCAGCCAGCGATGCACCGCCACCAGGTAGAAGAGCTTGATGACGCTGGCCGGATAGATCTGTTCCCCGCCCCGATAGCTGGCCTGCGCCGGCTGCCGCGGGTCGCACAGATCCACGAGCGTCACGGCAATCTGGTTGGCGTCGAGCTTCGCGGGAGCGAAACGTTCGAGGGTCCTCTCGACGGCCCGGTCCACGACTTCCTGGAGGCGGGGAGAGTGAGCCATCGCCAGCGTTGGCGCCGGGTCGGCATTGGTCGTCTTAGTCTGGGCAGAGCAGGTTCGCACGGGAGCCAGAGATAACAGAACCAGCGCGGCAAAGGTAGCACGGATTGGCCAGACGGCAGTCCGACCCAGCCCGCTTTGACCGCATGAATTCGATACTGGAAGACGTTTCATGGCTCATGCATTAGCAGAAGCCGCAGCGAGCCATGAGGAAAAAATCATCGCCGCACGACTCTCACCCGCCGTTGCTGTTTGCTTTGTGCCACATTCCATGAATGCCGCCACACACCTTCAAACCGGATACCCGCTGGGCTGGCAAATGGCATTCTGTCCATTTCTGAGACAGTGGCGCGTGCCGAGCACACCTCCAAGGTGCCAATGCATCCTTTTCCAAGCCGCGCATCTCCACCCCACCACCACCGCAGCCCCTCCGTATCCTCACCGTTACCTCACCGTATCCTCACCGTTGAACCTCTGCAAGCTTTGCAGAGGTTCAACGGTGAGGATACGGTGAGGTAACGGTGAGGTGAGCCAGCAGAGAGGCGTATTACCCCGAGGTCCCTCCGGGGAGTCACCGTAGTGACACCATCAACTCCAGTCAGCGCATTCTCTCCGCATTGGAGATGGGGCCGATGGACGTCGGTGGCTACCAGCGCCAAGAGGCAATGTCTGCCTGTCTCTACGGGCGTTTAAAGCTTGATCCGGACCCGCGAGACGGGGACGAGGGGGAGGAAGCCGGACGGCTGCTGGACGATAGCTGCGAGCGGGCTCCGACAGCCTGCGTTTGGCTTCCGGACTGATACGTGCGCGTGTTTGCAGGTACAGAGGCCGCAGGGGATGACGGAGCGGCCGCGCGGGAGTTGTACGAAGCCGGCAGACCCGTATCAGACCGATTGCCCGGCGCGAAGCGGCTGCCTTGCTTCCACTGCTCGGGAGTCCGAGGTGCTGTCGAACCTGAAGGCATGGTTCGCACCGATTGAGACGCACTTGGAGCTGGTTGAACTTGCGGCGAAGACGCCACGCGTGTGCTGCCGGAGAACGTCGAGGATTGGGGAGCCCGGCCAGCCGGCGTTGCCGGTGTCGTGGGGCGAGCGCCGGGCGCTGACTGCATTTGCGGCGAGGACGCGGGCTTGCCGCCGCCCGACCAATCCGAGGTCGTGCGGGCCTTGCCCGCCGGGGCGGTTTGCGCGGGGCTCCAGGCGGATTGACCGCGCGGCGCCGGCGCGCCCTTCGTGCCGCTCGTCCAGGGCGAGATTTTGGGCGATTCCAAAGCCGTCCGGCCGCCCGCGCCAACGGGAGCCGCCCCACCGCGACTGAAGGCCGAGGAGCGCTCGTTTCTGGGCACCGCGCCAGGAGCGTGCTGAATGGCCGGATGTTGCGCATCCAATCGCTGGGCAACCATGTTTCCGGGCCGGGCTGGCGCATCGAGGCGGGGCCGATAGACAACCGAGCCCGCGCGGGTCGGTATCTGGTTCGGCCGGGCCGACCAGTCACGCACCGTCGCCCGGGGAATGGGCCCGCGGCTGACCGCGGAAACGCGGTCAATGGGCATGCCCCGGTGCTCGATGCGGTTATTGTTCATCGCATAGTTGTTGATGACGACGGTCTGGTGGAACATGGGACCAACGCGAGCCGGCGGCAGGCAATGGCGGTGGATGTCGTGAGACCAAACGTTGCCGAAGCCGACAAACAGGAACGCATCGCTGCCCAGCCCGAAGTCAAAGCCCACGCCCACACTCACCCCGTTGTAGCGCCAGCCCAGGCGCACATCAAACTCGGCCCGCGGGGGCAACGGCGCCCAGCCGCAGTAATCGCCGGTGGTGCGCCAGGTTACCCACGCCGGCCCCCAGACGCGGTCGGGCATCCAGACCCAGCCACAGCGCGGATGCATGTGCCACCGGCCATAGTGAAACGGCGCCCAGCCCCATGAGTAATTCGACTGCCAATACCACCCGAGATCGCTGTAAACCCAGTAGCCACCATCGCAGTAAGGCCGCCAACCGCGCGTCAGCACCACGGCCGTGGGTTGCCAGCACCAGCCGTAACCTTCCAGTTGAACCCACGTGCCATACGGTGCGAGATCATTATAGAAATACGTTACATCGGCGGGCGGGCTGCTCACATAGACCGGCGCGGGGGCAGCGGCCACAGGCGCCGGGGCGACGGGCGCTGGCGCGGTCACCGCCGCCGGGGCGGCTGCCGCCGGGGTGGTCGCGGCGGCCGGGGCGTATTGCTGCGCCTGGCCGCGCAAGCCGCTGTCGTGCGACAGCATCGCCGAGGTGACCTCCGAGGACAACCCAAGGTCCTTGAGATAAAGGATATCATCGGCGGAAAGGTTGAATGCAGCCTGGGAATTCTTGATGTAGGCCAGGACGACATCGTCGCTGACGCCCGAGGTGGCCAATTGGACGACTTCGGCCGCGCCCGGCGAGAGATTGGTCGCAGCCGCGGCTGGCGCGGTGGCGCCCGAAGCTGGGGCCTCCGGCGTTTGGGCGTAGCCGGACAGCGCTGGCATGACCAACCATGCAGCCAACCCGAACCCGGTTGCCGTTTTCAGAATATGCACACTGGCTTTATTCATAGTAATGGATTAGACCGCCTGGCCCTGGCTTTATTCAGAATATGCATCCCACTGGAATTGTGGAAGATATGGAGACCCTCGCCCCTCCCACGGATCGTCTGGCGGCCCGGCTTGCCGCTTGCCCTTCCAGCCCCTTTCTGCAACCATGTCTTTCGGAATGAGCGCGACAACCAGTCAACTGTCCCTCGCCCCCGCACCGTCGCAAGGCAGTCTCGATGCAGCCCGGCTGCCGGCAATTGCTCTGTTGACCTGCAACCCATCCGCATAGATTCCCGCAAACCAAGTCAACCCTTGTATTCCCATGTCACCTAACAACCCATCCTCCCCCGCCCCGCCTCCGGTCCCCTCCACCCCGGTCCCTGCCGCCAAAGGCCACGGCTGGCTGTTTTACGGGTGCGGCGCCCTGCTGGCCGTGCTGCTGGTGATTGTCGCCACCGTGCTGATCACGCTCTGGTGGATCCAGCGTCCCATCAAACCCGTCGTGCTGTCAGCCCCGGAGAAGGCCGTCGTGGAGGAGAAACTCCAGCGCTTGGGCGGTGCCAAGGCTCCGACCGCTACGCCGGTGCCCCCGCACACCGCCGCTCCCGCTCGCAACCGCGAGGCGGAAGCCAGCGCTCCACCCTCCGCGACTGCTGATCGCGCCGGGACAATCCCGGATCAATCTCGTCCCTACGTGCCAGGCTCAAAGGTGTTGAAATTGACCGAGCGGGAACTCAACGGCCTGTTGAACGCCAACACCGACCTGGGCAAATCCGTGCGGCTCGAGTTCGCGCAGGACGCCGTCAACGCCTACCTGGTTGTGCCCATTCCGCAGGACTTCCCTGTCGGCGGCGGCAAAATGTTCCGCGCGCGTGGTCGCTTCCGCCTGTCGCTGGGCAATGGCGGCGAACCCTACGCGGTCCTGGAGGATCTCACCGTCTTCGGGCTGAGCCTGCCGAAAGCCTGGCTGGGGGGGCTGAAGGGCGAGAACTTGCTTGGCCAGGCCATGGGCGGGCACAGCAACTCGCCGGTGCTGCAGGGCATCAAGAGCCTGCGGGTCGAACCCGGCGCGTTGGTCCTCGAGGTCAATGACTGATTTCACACGCAGGCGACTCTCAGGACCGGCTCTCGACCGCCTTGCCGGCGGCCAATATCGGCGGCGCGGCGGAGGTCCGGGGTTTTGGTCCCCGCCGCGTGCCGCATGATTGACAGCCGGAGCAACTGCGCCACTATATGGTCCCGTTGAGCGGCCGGAGTGCGGGCTGCGGGAACCTGATGTTAAACCAACTTACAATTTCAGAGCTGGCGGCCAGGCTGGCCCGGCGTGAAGTGTCGGCGCGGGAGGCCACGCAGGCTTGCCTGGACCGCATCGAGCGCGTGGATGGCAAGATCCGCGCATTCATTAGTTATGACGCCACGGATGCGCTGGCGCAGGCGGACGCAGCCGACCGGGCGCTCGCCTCGGGCCAGACACACGCCCAACGGCCGTTGCTGGGCGTGCCGGTGGCGATCAAGGACGTTATCGCGGTGAAAGGGCAGCCGCTCAATTGCGGTTCCAAAATCCTGGCCGACTTCCGCTCGCCCTATGACGCGACGGTGATTGAAAAGCTAAAGGCGGCCGGGGCGGTAGTGCTCGGGCGGCTGAACATGGACGAGTTTGCGATGGGCAGCTCGACCGAGAACTCGGCCTTCCAGATCACGCGCAATCCGTGGGACACCGAGCGCATTCCGGGTGGTTCTTCCGGCGGGTCGGCGGCGGCGGTGGCGGCGGATGAGTGCGTCGCGTCGCTGGGCTCGGACACGGGCGGCTCGATTCGCCAGCCAGCGGCGTTGTGCAGCTGTGTGGGTCTCAAGCCGTCTTATGGGCGCGTCTCGCGCTATGGGCTGGTGGCCTACGCGTCGTCGTTGGACCAGATCGGCTGTTGCAGCAAAGATGTGCGGGATTCGGCGACGATGCTGGGCGTGATCGGCGGGCACGATCCGCGCGATTCATCGAGCGTGCCGCGGCCCGTCGCGAACTACGCCGCGGGGCTCACGGGCGACATCAAGGGCCTGAAGGTGGGCCTGGCGAAGGAGTACATGATCGGGGGCCTGGATCCCGCAGTGAGGCAGGCCATCGAGGCGGCGGTGCAGCAGTTTACGAAGCTGGGAGCTGAAGTGGCGGAGGTGTCGCTGCCTCACACGGACTACGCGATTGCGACCTACTACATCATCGCTACAGCGGAGGCCAGCGCCAACCTGGCGCGCTTCGACGGCATCCGCTACGGGCTGCGGGTGAATGGCGCAGACCCGATCGAGCTCTACGGCAAGACCCGCGGAGCGGGCTTTGGCCCGGAGGTGAAGCGGCGGATCATCCTGGGCACCTACGTGCTGAGCAGCGGCTACTACGACGCCTATTACCTGCGGGCGCAGAAGGTGCGGACCCTGATCCGCCAGGATTTCCTCACCGCTTTCGAAAAGGTGGATGCAATTCTCACGCCCACCTCACCTACCGCCGCCTTCAAGATCGGCGAGAAGTCCGAGGACCCTTTGCAGATGTACCTGATGGACATCTTTACTATCTCCTGCAACCTGGCGGGCATTTGCGGCCTGGCGGTGCCGTGCGGGTTTACCGGTGCGGCTCCCCGGCTGCCGATCGGCCTGCAACTGCTGGGCAAACCGTTCGGCGAACAGGAGATCCTGCGGCTGGGTCACGCCTTCGAGCAGAGCACGGGCTGGCACCAAGAGAAGCCGCCGATTGCCGGTTAGTCCCCCCGGGCTCCGGGCCGCGGCGGCTGACCGCGCGAAGGAAAGGTTCGCCAGGAGCATCCGGGTCTGGTAGTGATCCCGCGTGCCGGGAAACCACCGGCATGGCAAGAACCGAAAGCAACTGCTTATGCAACCTGAAATGAATCGCCGCTCTTTCGTCAAGGAAACTGTTCTCTCCTCTGCCGCTCTTGCCCTGGCCTTGAACGCGCGCGGGGAGAACCCGTCCAAACCGGCCGCCGAGCCGCCCCCCGCGCCGGGCCCGCTGCCCAGGGGCAAGCTCGGCAAGCTGGAGGTGAGCCGCCTCATTCTCGGGGGCAACCTGCTCACCCACTACACCCACAGCCGCGACCTGAAGTACGTCTATGCCCTCGCCGCGCATTACAACACGGACGAGAAGATCCTGGAGACCCTGGCCAAAGCCGAAGCCGCGGGCATCAACACCGTCTCGATGCACAACCCGGAGCACCCGATCTCCCTCCTCCGCCGCTACCGCAAGGAGCGCGGCGGCAAGATTCAGTGGATCATCTGCCCCACCGCGCCGGTGGAGCCGGACATGGCCAAATACCGCGAACACGTCGAGTCCCTGCTCAAGGATGGCTGCGAGGCAATCTACCTGTGGGGCGTCCACGCCGATTCGCTCGTGGCGCAGAACAAGATGGATTTGGTCGCCAAGGCGGTCGAACTCCCCCGGAAACTCGGCGTGCCCTCCGGCGTCGGCTGCCACTCGCTGGACGTCGTCAAAGCCTGTGAAGAGTTTGGGGTGGAGGCGGACTTCTACATCAAGACTTTCCACTCCCACAGCTACCCGACGGCGCCCAAACCGGAGCAAGTTACCAAGCCCTACAACGAATTCCCCGGTTACTGGTGCGCCGATCCGGAGGAGACCGCCGAGGTCATGAAGACCGTGAACAAGCCGTGGATCGCCTTCAAGACCATGGCCGCGGGCGCCATCCCGCCGCAGACTGCCTTCCGCTACTCGTTCCTTCACGGCGCGGACTTCGTGCTGGCAGGCATGTTCGACTACGAGATTGACGAGGACGTCAAATTGGCAACGGACGCCCTGCGCCGGACCCAGGAACGCGAGCGGCCGTGGAAATGCTGACGGGTGATTGGCGACTGGCGATTGGTATGAGGAAGCATATTTTGGGTCTCACACTGCTGCTGGGCGCAGCCCTGCTAACCGGCGGCTGCCAAACCCACCCCCCGGGCGCGAAGACCAATGCCTTCTTCGCCTTCTGCATTGACACGCACGACTCCAAGAAGCGCAACCTCGAGCAGCAGGCCCAGATGCTCAAGGAACTCGGCTACGACGGTGTCGGCCACCTGTGGCTGGATAACATCCCCGAGCGGCTTAAGACGCTCGACGCCACCGGCCTCAAGCTGTTCCAGATTACTCTCAAGGTGGACATAACCCCCGGCAAGCAGGCCTACGACGCCCGCCTCAAGGAGGTCCTGCCGCTGCTCAAAGGCCGCGGCGTGCAGTTTCTCTTGCTGATGAACGGCCTCAAACCTTCGGACCCCGCCGGCGACGCGCGGGCAGTGGAGATCGTGCGCGAGATGGCCGCCCTGGCCGCCGAGTCGGGCGCCCAGGTGCTCCTCTATCCGCACAGCAACATGTGGCTGGAGAAGATCGAGGACGCCGTCCGTGTGGCCGGCAAGGTGGACCGCCCGAACGTCGGCGTCATGTTCAACCTCTGTCACTGGCTCCGCGTCAGCCAGGACCGCAACTACCAGCCGCGCTTGGCCCAGGCCATGCCGCGCCTCTGGGCAGTCTCAATCTGTGGCGCCGACGAATTCGACGACCAGCCCGGTTGGGCCCGTTACATCCAGCCCCTGGGCCGCGGCTCGTTCGATATGGCGGCCTTCCTGAAGACCCTGCGCCAACTCGGTTACACCGGACCCATCGGTCTGCAATGCTACGGCATACCGGGAGACGTGCGCGACACGTTGGCAGAGTCGCTGCGCGCCTGGCGCAGCTATCAGTAGCGCCGTTGGTTACGCCGGCAGGCGCTTCGCGTGCCGGCTGACTGTCTGGTCCGTAAGCTTAGGGGAACTTGACGCGGTAATACGCGGCATTCGGCAGCGGAGCCGTGTCAGTGAACGTTCCCGTCCCGTCCTGACCCACGAGGGCGGAGCCCAGCGTCGTCCACTCGCCTCCCAGCGCGCTCGCGCGCTGGACGGAGCACATGGTTCCGACGATGCTGGCAAAGCGGACCTGCACCTGCGTCGAACTCCAGACAGGCGGCAACAGGGAGATGGCGGCGTTGGAAGGCGTCGTGAAGAAGACGCGGAGCCGCGGGCGGTTGCGCTCGGTGGCGGTTTCCGCGGATGCGAAGCCCCAGCCGTCGCCGCCGCCGGTCCACGGAAGGATCACCCAGCCATAGTTGGTGCTGGAGCCGTATGTCCAGGCCTGGACGTCAGCGGTCAGGTCGAAGGAAAGGAAAGCGCCCTGAACACTGGGGTTGCAGTTCGAGTTGCCGGCGACCGTGGTGGGCGTGGTTGCGGCTTCCACGCCGTCGGCCTGAATGCCGTTCACCCACGAATTCCAAGTGGAGTTGGTGTCCTGCCAGGGCTGCAGGAGGGCGTAGAACTGGCCGCCATCGCCCATCCCGTTGCCAACCACGCTGGCAAGGTCGAGCACGGCGGATTCAATCCGGGCACCGGGGGGAATCTGGCCGGCGCCGGTGCCGATAATGTTGTCAAAACGCAAGAGGACGTGCTCGTTGTCGGACGCGCTCGACACCGCCCAATCGCTAAACAGCGAAGTGACCGTGGAGAAATCCGCGTCGGGAGCGTTCTCGCGGATACGGGTGTCTCGGGCACCTGTGTAACCGTTGACGCCCTGGCGGAAGCCCACCGTGGCGGTACCCGCCGGCACCCAACGCACCCGCAGCCGGGGCCGATCGCCCACAGTTGCCGTCTCGCAGGGACTAAAGGACGTGCCATCAGAGTTCGCAGGCGCCCAGCCGGGCATGACCCAGCCGTAATTCGTTTCGCCACCGCTCACCCAGGCTTGAACGTCCGCTGTCACCCCGAGGGAAACAATTCCCACCCCCGTTTCGCCAGAGGCATCCACCACGCCCAACTGCGAATCGTAGTTGGTTCGGGCCCGGGAACCATCCGGCGTGACGCCGCCGCCGATGGAATTCCACGTTTCAGTCTCCGCGTTCCACGGGATCAACATCCGGTACAGCGGGCTGCCGTCGCCGGTATTACTAAGGTTCAATATCAATTCGGCGTACACGATCTCGGCATTGGTGGGAATTTGGCCCAGGCCGGCGCCTATAATGTTGTCAAAGCGCAGCAGCGCATGGGAACTGGTAGTCCCGACATCCATCCAGACGCCAGTCGTGCTGTGCCCTGCGGGATAGGCGTTGGTTGGCGAAACCAGGTACAACTCAGTATCGGCCGCACCGCTGTAAGCACCGTAGCCGCGATCCACACCCTCCTGGAAATCCGAGACGCGCACCAACCCGACATGAATGCTTGTGCTGGCGGTGACCGTACCGCCGTCCGCCTTCTGGAAAGAGACGCCAACCAGGCGGACGCCGAGCGATGGATTATTGCTAACATTGCGGAACGTGATGGCGCGGAGCAGGGCCTGGACGGCATCCGGGGTGGCAGCGCTGCTAAACGTCACGACCAGCGGGGTGACACCAACCCCACCCGCAAAGCTGCCAATGACGGTGCCGCCGTAACTGACAGCGTTGTCGGCGACGCCGATTTGGCCGACGCCCGTGCCGATGTTGCGGATTTCCAAACGATCGTCGGCGGTGCCGCCGGTTAGCGTCACCGTCAGCATGCCGTCATTATAGCTGGGTGTGTTCGGATCCACGATGGAGGCCTGGCCATCCAACGCAATCCCGGGCATGTCAATGCCGTACGACACCTCCCCGGATGGCAAGGTCAACCTGGTTTCGTTGTCATAGTTGACCACCGGAACGAGAACTGGCTGGAGGGTGTTATAAGACGGGTCGGACGAACTGGCGATAAGTGTAATGTTGTATGGGACATCGCCATCCGGCACCAAGTCATCCACGCCCGTGACAGTGATCGTTTGGGGCACGTGCCAGTTATTCGTGGTAAACGTAAGGCCGGAGGGGAACACCGAGCCCTCGTTCGTGTTGCCCGAGACGATTGTGACCTCAACATTGGCGGTAGGCGGTGTATCCAGCATTACCTTGACCGTCGTCGTGTTACCGTTTTCAACCGTCAGCAGGGTGCCCTCCGGCGTAACCGCGATACCCGGGCGGAGAGCAGGAACGAAAACGAAGGATACGACCGGTTCCGCGGCGCCCGGTGTCTGCAAGGCGTTCGAGGGGGTATCCCGCGATTGGATTTCCCAGCCGTCCCCGTCGGTGTTGACCTGGCAGCTGACGATATTATCCACATTGTAATAGACACCGCCTTCGGCGGAAATGACGAGGGCACCTTCTGCGGGCGTGCGGCCGGTGATTTTGAGCCCCCATCGGCCCGCGCCGTTCGTCGTGACAGTGAACAGGGGCGCGTCGCCGCTGTACATGTCAACCGTCCCGTTCGCAAGGAAGCGTCCGGAAATGACCGCCGTATTCGATCGGGGAATGAATACGAAGGCGAGGGGGTCCTGCTCATACTCGTTGGCATCATAGGCGGAGTTGTCCTTGATAAACACGTTCCAGGTGCCGTCATTGGTGTTGACCTGGGACAGCGCGAAGTTGCCTTCGTCGCGAGCGTGGTTGACAAGCAGCACGCCATCGGCCCGGGAATCAATGCCCAGACCGGTCAGGTCCACCACAGCGTATCCGTTCGTAACCGCCTTGAGATGCGTGCCCAGAGCCAGGCCTGGAGAGCCGGTAAAAAGATCCCACACGCCACCATCGGCGCCCGCGGCATTGCGCGCGAAGCCGCCTAGCCATGTCGCATAGGGGAACCAGGCTCCCGCCACGTTCATATTATATTCGTAGCCATATCCGCTGCCTGACGCTCCATCGGTATTGGGGGAGCTGTAGGTAACAATGCGATAAGTGCCGTCGGCGTTGGTTTCTATGGAACTGGTGGCAAAAAGATTCGTGCCGTAGTTGTTGCGGCCGTTTTGGGTTACGCAACTCAACAGGATACCCTGGCTGGAATTCTGGGTGCCGTCGGGGCCCGCCTGCACGGTGTAGTCCGCGCGGTCGAACGTCGCCGCCTGGAAATCGTTGACCGAGAACGTCCGGGTGACAACGCAGTTGGTGTTCTCGTCCGCGCCGCTGAAGCCAGGAACCTGCGCTACCTCCAGCAGACCGGCCGCCACATCATGTCGCGCGCCACGCTCCGGCGCTGTAGTGAAACGCCAAGTGGAGCCGGTAACGGTCTGGTTGGACTCGTCCGTAACCGTCACGTACCACTCATAGGTCCGGGACGGCAGCAAGCCCGGCCAGACGAAATTGGCTACGCTGCCTGAGGGCACGCCCGATTCCGTGTGCAACTCCACAAAGCTCTCGGAAGAGGGCAGAGACGGCGGCATCGCATAAGGAAAGAAGAACTCACTGTCCTCGTCCGTCTCGTATTCGCCGGTCCAGGGAGAGTAGGTCTGCACCACCACCACATTGTTGCTGGGCGAGAACTCCATGAGCCGCATCAAGCCGTTGCCCCCGTTGGTGCGGCACTGATAGTCCGAGATCAGCGTGCGGACAACATTGCCGTTGTGAGTGTCCGTGCGCGAGCCCTCTCCCATGTTGTTTGATCCGCAGGTATGGCCACCCAGCATCAGAAACAGGTTGGTGTTGGTCTTAAGCGCGTTGTAGATCGCCGCGCCCTGGGCGCTGAGCGTGCCGGGCGTGGCGGCCGTGCCCATGTAATGCGTAACCGCGATAATCCGCCGCGACGCATTGGTGGCCAGCACCGCTTTGGCCCACGTCAGCAATGCCGCCGGCGGATTGGTGTTGTACTCGAAATAGAGCGCGATAAAGTCCAGCCCGCCGGAACTGAACAAATCAAAGTGATTGTTATTGTTCGTGCTGTAATGCCCCGCGTAATACCCCCGCCCCTGAAAGTGCGACACGCCAAAATACTTGTTGAAGTTCGTCGTCGTGCCGACTTTGGTGGTGCCCTGGGTCCCACAGGTTGCCCAGCCATTTGGGGTCTGTTCGTGGTTGCCCACGGCCACACCATATGCCATGCCGTCCGCGAGCTCCGTTCGAACCGTGTCCTCCAGCCGGTACATCGCGTTGGTGGCGTTATACCATTGCTGGATGTAGGCGGGGGTGTCTCCGTTATTCGAAATGTCCCCCAACTGCGTTACATAAGCGACATTGCGCGACACCCGGTTGGATATCGCCCATTCGGTCTGCGCGATCATCATCTCCTTCTTCCCGCCGTTGATCTCGCCGGAATAGCATTGGGTGTCCGGCATGACAACCATGGTAAAATCGGGCGCCGGACTCAGCGCAACCCGGCCAAAGTATCTGACCGTCAGATTGCTGTTGCCCGGCTCGGAAACCCGGACCTTGAGCGGCGGGGAATCACCAACGTTGATAGTATTGCTTGCCGGGAAAATCAGCGTTGGCGGCCAAGGGTTGGCTATCGCGACCAGGACTCCGGCCAGCAAGGCCAGGCTGACAGAAACAATGCGCTTTATCATACAACTCTGTTCGTGCAGATCCAAGCTCCTGCAGCGCAGTCCCGCAGATGCGGCACGGCTGCCCGCAAGAATTCGTCTTGAGATGACTTACTGATACAGTGACGCTACGTGCCTGATGGGGAATCCCCTTTGGGCGTTCCCCAATTGAGTCTCGATGTTGCAGGCTCGGAGCGGCGCAGTCAATCCGGAGAATCTCAAAGATTTTGCCGCTTGGCATTCCGGGCGCGATTTCTTACGGTAGCAGGGTGATTGGGTTCTTGCGATTCGTGGGCATCCTGAATACGGGAGTGTGGCTGGGGGCCGCGATCTTCTTCACGTTTGGGGCCGGGTCCGCTCCATTTTCTTCGGAAATGAAGAACCTGCTGGGTGCGAATAATTATCCCTACTTTTCCGGCGCCATCGCGCAGATTCTCCTGGAGCGCTATTTCTATCTTCAATTCATCTGCGGCGCATTGGCTGTGGCCCATCTGCTGGCGGAGTGGCTTTACCTGGGCAAACATCCGCGCAAGTTCCAAGCTGGGTTACTGGCCGGGCTATGTGCGGCCGTCCTCCTCGGCGGTTGCTGGCTCCAGCCCAAGTTGAAAGGGTTGCATGCCACCAAGTATGGCATCCATACCCAGCCGGAGATTCGCGAGACCGCAGACCGATCGTTTAAGACTTGGCATGGGGTGTCGCAATTGATAAACGTGCTGTTGATCGGTGGGCTTGCGTCCTATTTATGGCGCGTGGCTAATCCTTCCGACCCAACCCGCTTCGTGAGTGCGATACGGTTCACCATGCGGTAAGGACTGGCAGGAGGGGTTGACAATCCGGTGTTGTCGCCGACCTTATAATCGGTGTTAGATCATTAATTGGGCTGCCTCGCAGGGTGGCCGGAACGGGAAAAGATATGATTTCGAATGATCCTTTGTCGCTAAGCAGCAGCCATCCTCATGGGGAACGTTCTCACGGTGTTCCCCGGCCGCCCGTAAATGAGGACACCCTCAAGTCGGCCAAGATTCAGATCGAGCGCAAGACCTTCGTCCTGGCCTTGAAAGAGAACGCGCGCGGACGTTTTCTCCGCATTACCGAGGATGTTGGGGGGCGGCGCGATACTATTATTATTCCCGCTCCGGGGCTGGAGGAGTTCAAACAGCTCCTGGACGAAATAATCAAGGTGTCGGCGGAAACCCCGCCCAAAGTGGCGTAGGCCACACGCCCACCAGCAAGCCCCAGGCTACGCCTTTGGCGCGGCCCGCTTTCGCGGTTTGACCCGAGGCGCGTCTCCCCACAGCGTTTCCAAATCATACCGCTCCCGCACGTCCTGGCGCATGATGTGGACGATGACATCGAAGTAGTCCAGCACCACCCACGCCGCCCGCAATGTCCCGTCAATGGCGTTGGGCCGCAGCCCGCAATCTTCCCGCAGCCGGTCGGCGATCTCATCCACAATCGCCCGCAGATGGGGCTCGCTCGTGCCCGAGGCGATCACAAAGTAATCCGTGACCGACGACAGCTCGCGCACGTCGAGGATAGTGATGTTTTCCGCCTTCTTATTGTCTGCCAGTTCGCGGCAAAGCAACGCCAGTTTTCTTGAATCCATCTGCAGCAATATTCGCCCAGCCCGGCTCAAAGATAAAGCCCATTATTGAGAATCGTCTCGGCCACGGCCGGCGGCACGAGGGACGTGATCGGCAAGCCGGCCTTCACCCGCGCGCGAATCTGCGATGAGGAGATGCCCAGCGGAAAGCCTGCCAGCCAGCGCCCGCGAAACGGCGCGGGAAACGGCTGCGCTGCCCGCCCGGGCCGGGGGATAGCCACAAACTCCACCAGCCGCGCCAATTCGTCCGCCGCGCGCCACTTTGGCAACTGCGGCAAGTGATCGGCACCAATCAAATAGAAGAGCTGCGCCTTCGGCAAGCGGCGGGCATATGCGCGCACGGTGTCTATGGTGTATGACATGCCGCCGCGTTGGATTTCCTGCTCGTCAATCTCGCAACCGTCCTGGCCCGCCAGCGCCAACCGCAGCAGGCGCAGCCGCTCCGGAGCCGGACTTGGCCGGGCGTCGGGCTTGAAGGGGGACTGTGCCGCCGGAACGAAGAACAGCCGTCCCAAGTCCAATTCCTCCCGCGCCGCCTGCGCCACCAGCAGGTGCCCCAGATGGACCGGATCAAATGAGCCGCCGAATAAACCTATGCGCTGCATTGTCTCCATAGCTTGCCCGCCTTAACAGCACCGCCGGACGCCCCGGAATCGCTTCTCTGAGACCTCGACGTAAATGCGCGCGTCGGTCTTGCCGGATTGGAGGCTGCTGGCGCGCCCCGGGCCGCTCGCCTCTTCATGTTTGCAGTCGTGCGCGGCCTGGCGGGCCCGTTCAAAGTCCGCCTCCCCCGACAGCTCTTTGGCCAGCGCGAACGCCAGCGCCGCCGAACCCGCCACGCCGACGGCGTGAAGCGACCGGGACTCGGCCACCGCATAATCCGGCAGCCACACCGGCTCGGTCTCGCACAGTACCGCCGGCTTCCGCCGCTGAAGCAATAATATCCACTCGCGTATGCTAAGCGCGACAATGGCGGCGACCAAAACCATAAAGAAGCCGGTGGCGGCCGCGTCCACGGTGTTATTGAACCGCTTGACGCGGTTCAGGCGCAAGGCCCTTTCCGCTTTGGCGAGAGCGGTTTCATCGCCGCCGCCCCGGGCAGCGGCCAACGTCTCTTGCAGCTTCGGGGCTTGCGCCTGCAACACCCGGTTGGCGGCCAAAAAGCCGATGCCCGGGCTGGGGTGCCCAATCTTCTGCGCGCCCGCCGTAAAGGTCACACCGAGCAACCATACCAGCGGCAGCAGGGTGATCAGCGCCAGTGCCGGGGACCGCCGCGCCGTCGCTCCGCCCGCCCGATCTTGCAGCGCGGTCTTCAAAATGATTGTGGTGGCCAGGCACAGGGCGATGCCAGAAAGCATCTGATTCGAGATGCCGAAGATTGGCCACAGCGCTTTGACGCCGCCTTCGGGGTCGCGCACCCCCATGATCAGGAAGAAGCCCCAGCCCAGCACCATGCCGCCACTGGCCAGCAGGTTGGCCCCGAGGTGACCGGTCTGGCGCAGCGGTTTCCAGACGTGGCCGAGGGCGTCCTGCAAGAGGTAGCGGCCAACGCGCGTCCCGGCGTCAATCGTCGTCAGTATGAACAGCGCCTCAAACATGATGGCAAAGTGGTACCAGAGGTCGAGCCAGCGACCATGGGTCACGCGCGAGAAAATGTCCGCCATGCCTACGGCCAGCGTCACCGCCCCCCCGGTCTTGCCAACGAGACTGGGTTCGCCCACCTGGGCGGCCAGGCTGGTCAGATGATCGGCGGTCACAGGGAATCCCTCGCCGGTAACTCTCGCCGCCGTGGCTGCCACCTTCGCCGCCAATGGCAGGTCGCCGACGTCCACGTTCATGCTGAGATACACGCCCGGCTCCAGCGTGCAGGCCGCGATCATCGCCATGATGGCCACCAGCGATTCCAGGCACATGGCGCCGTAGCCCACCGGTCGCGCGTAGCTCTCGCGGGTGATGATCTTGGGCGTGATGCCGCTGGCCACCAGCGTGTGAAAACCCGAGATTGCGCCGCAGGCAATCGTGATGAAGCAAAACGGAAACACCCCGCCCGGCACCACCGGTCCCGAGCCGTCCATGAACCGGGTACAGGCCGGCATTCGCAGGTCCGGCAGGACCACCAGCACTCCGAACGCCAGCGCGAAGATCGTGCCCAGCTTCATGAAAGTGCTGAGGTAATCGCGCGGCGCCAGCAGCAGCCAAACCGGCAAGATGCTGGCCGCCAGGCCATAGCCGATCACACCCCAGGCAATGGGCTCCTTGCCCAAGCTGAATAACCGCGCCAGCGTGGGCTGGTGATAGACATATTGCCCACCCCACACCGCCAGCAACAGCAGCACGACGCCAATGACCGTCACTTCGCGAATCCGCCCCACCCGCCAGAACCGGAGGTAGCCGCCCATGAGCATCGCGATGGGGATGGTTGCGCCGACCGTGAAGATGCCCCACGGACTCTCGCCCAACGCATTGACAACCACCAAGGCGAGCACCGCCAACAGGATGATCAGAATCGCCACGACCGCCACGACCGCTACCGCGCCCGCCGCCGTGCCTAACTCATCCCGGATCATCTGGGCCAGTGACTTGCCGTCGCGCCGAATCGAGCAGAACAGGATAATGAAGTCCTGCACGGCGCCTCCCAGAACCACACCGATCAGAATCCACAGCGTGCCCGGCAAATAGCCGAACTGCGCCGCCAGCACCGGCCCGACCAGCGGCCCCGGCCCTGAGATGGCGGCGAAGTGGTGCCCGAAGACGATCCACTTGTTCGTCTTCACGAAGTCTTTGCCGTCGTCATGCACCTCGCACGGCGTGGCCCGCCGGTCATTGAGCATCATCACCCGGGTCGCCAGCCATTTCGAATAGAACCGGTAGCCGATCGTATAAGTGCACAGAGCGGCAATGAGAATATAGGCCGAGTTGAGGTGCTCGCCGCGATGGAGCGCGAGCGTTGCGTAGGCCCCCGCCCCCGCCCCCGCCAGCAGCAGCCATAGAAGGTTGAGTAGGATTCTCTTCATTCCGAGCCCCCTACATAACCGCTTTTGGCACAGGCTGCAAAGCTAAGAATTACCCCCTCCACAGGGAGGGGCACATCTCAAGGGCGTGTTGCCCAAAGGGCTTCGCGGGCAGGGCGGGCACTCCGTGCACGCCGCAGGCATCCAGACATGCTTGAAACGCGAGAGGTCCTGCAACCTCTGGCGGCGCGCACGGAGTGCTCGCCCTACCACTACACGCGCAACGCGATTTGGGCAACAGGCCCTCGATACCAGTACCACGAGTTCGGCCGGACTCCCGCTCCGCCGATGGCCTGACCCTGGCACCAGCGCCCCACCGTTGCCCCTCCGTATCCTCACCGTATACACACCGTAGCACCTCTAACCTGAGGTTAGAGGTGCTACGGTGTGTATACGGTGGGGATATGGTGAGGTGAGCCAGTAGAGAGGGGGTATTGTCCAGGCCTGAGCCTGACCCGCATGCCTGGCCGCCCGGGCCAGCCCATCCCAAAGGAGGGTGTTCCGAAATTCAAACCTGCCATTCTTGATTCTATTGGCTGAAATGCATCAGTCCGGAAACGGCTCCCGTGCTTGGCAGGTCATCACAGTGCTGCCGCGGAAGTGCATTTTGTGTCGGTCCTGCAAGGGTCGCCCCGCTCACTGTGCCTATCCCTTCGAGCCTACCCTGTTCTGCGCTGGCCCTCCCACCCTCACTTTTTGCGCTCATGTGCCTGCGGTACCGGCACATGCTCTGAATTTCGGAACACCCTCCAAAGGAATTCACGGATTCCCCGGGTGACCTGTAGGCATGAACTCCGCACCACTTCCGGACCGACGACGGCGAGATTACGGGGCGGACCCGGTAATACCCTAATCTCACCCATACGACTGGCTGGGAAAGCAGCCACAAAGAAACCAAACGCCCGCCTGGCGTTTCCACCAGGCGGGCGAGCGGAAGTCAAGAACCGCGGAGTGCGGTTACTTCTTGCCGGATGACTCCAAGCGAGGGCTGTTGTGCGGCAGGACCAGGTTGCCGTCCGTCCCGGCGGTATCTTCGGCAGGGATGCGCATGCCGTAGAAAGAGCGATAGACGAAGAACAGCGCGACGATGAAGAAGAACGCGCCAATGCCGGTCTTCAAGGATTGGTTGGTCATGGTCACCGCGATTTCCACGGCCAGCAAGCCGAAGAGGGTGGTGAACTTGATGACCGGGTTCATCGCCACGGAGGAGGTGTCCTTGAACGGATCACCCACCGTGTCGCCGACGACGGTAGCCGCGTGCAGTTCAGTGCCCTTCTGGCGGAGGTCCACCTCGACGATCTTCTTGGCGTTGTCCCAGGCACCGCCGGCGTTGGCCATAAAGATGGCTTGGAACAGCCCGAAGAACGCGATGCCGATCAGGTAACCGATGAAGAAGTAGGCATTGAAGAACGGCAGCGCCAGGGCGAAGCAGAAGATCACAATGAAGATGTTCCACATGCCTTTCTGCGCATAGACGGTGCAGATACGCACCACTTCCTTGCTGTCCTTCTCGGAGGCGGTCGTGGCATCAAGCTTCATGTGCTCCTTGATATAGACCACCGCGCGATAAGCTCCCGTGACGACCGCCTGGCAGGAAGAGCCGGTGAACCAGTAGATCACCGCGCCGCCCATGATGAGGCCGAGGATGATTTCCGGCTGCACAATGCTCAACGCGTCAACGACGGGCTTGAAAGGTCCCGCCACCCCGGAGGCCAGTTGGACTTCATACATCTTCTCCAGGAGCATAATGATGCCGAACACCATCGTCGTGGCGCCGACGACGGCTGTGCCGATGAGCACCGGCTTGGCCGTGGCCTTGAACGTGTTGCCCGCCCCGTCGCCCTTCTCGAGCTGGTACTTGGCGTTCTCGAAGTCGGCGTCGAAGCCGAACTTGCTCTTGATGTCCTGTTTGATGTTCTTGATCGCCTCGATCTGGCTCAGCTCATAGACCGATTGCGCGTTGTCGGTAACGGGCCCATAACTGTCCACGGCGATGGTCACCGGGCCCATGCCCAGGAAACCGAAAGCCACCAGGCCGAACGCGAAGATCGGCGCGGCGAAGGCGAACTTCGCCGGCATCATGGACATGAGCGCCGGATGCTGCGAGAAATAATACGAGACGAACATGAGGAGCATGATGACCAGCCCCATCCAGAAGGCCGAGAAGTTGCCGGCCACAAAGCCCGAAAGAATGTTCAGCGAGGCGCCACCGTGCTTCGAGCAGTTGGTGACTTCCTTGACGTGCCGGGAATTGGTGCTGACGAATATCTTGGTGAACTCAGGAATCAACGCTCCGGCCACGGTGCCGCAACTGATGATGACCGATAGCACCCACCACAGCGCGGGTTGGGAAACACCGGCGGCGTCTGTGAAGTCGCCCAACAGCAGCTTGCTGGCGACGAAAGTAATGGCAATGGAAACTGCCGAGGTAATCCAAACGAGGTGGGTCAGGGGGGCTTCAAAATCGAAGTCCTTCTTGCCGCCGAACATGGATTTGCTCAGGCCTTCATTCGCGAAGTAGGAAACCAGCGAAGTCACGACCATCAGCGAGCGCATGACAAAGATCCAGATAATTAGAGTGGCGCAAATAGTCGGGCTAGCCGCCAGCGCGAGGGCGAGGAACGCGATAAGCGCCACGCCGGTCACCCCGTAGGTCTCAAAGCCGTCCGCCGTCGGTCCGACCGAATCGCCGGCATTGTCGCCGGTGCAGTCCGCGATCACGCCTGGGTTCTTGGGGTCGTCCTCAGGGAGCTTGAACACGATCTTCATCAGGTCGGAGCCGATGTCGGCGATCTTGGTGAAGATACCGCCGCAAATACGCAGCACCGAGGCGCCGAGGGATTCCCCAATGGCGAAGCCGATGAAGCAGGGTCCTACCAAGTGGCGGGGCAGGAACGTGAGGATGCAGATCATGAAGAACAGCTCCACCGCGACGAGCAGCAGGCCGACGCTCATGCCGGACCGCAGCGGAATGCCCAGAGTGGCGAGCGGGTTGCCTTTAAGCGCGGAGAACGCGGTCCGGGAATTGGAGACGGTATTGATGCGGATGCCGAACCAGGCCACGCCGTAAGAACCGAGGATGCCGAGGATCGAGGCCAGCAGGATCACCACCACATTACCCATCGTGTTGTGCTGCAGAAACTTGAAGTAGTAAACCATGCAGGCCGCAATCAGCAACCAGAGGATGGCGAGGAACTTGCCCTGGGTGAACAGGTAAGTCTTGCAGGTTTCCCAAATGCTGTTGGAAACCTTGGCCATGCTCTCATGCACCGGCAGGGCCTTGGTTTGCTGGTATTGGAACAGGCCGAACATCGCGGCAATAACGCAGATCACCAGCCCCACATACATCAGGTGGACGCCGCTGACCCCTCCCAAACCGCTAAACTTGACCGTCATCAGGTCAGGAATGTTGATGTCGGCCTCACTCGCATAAACTCCAGTGGAGGCCAGAAGTGTCATGAATAGCAGTACAATCCAGAAACAATACTTGTTATTTCTCATAAATTTAAGCTTGGGATTATGGCAGAACCGGGCGGGGCTGCGCCAACACTTTTTTCTGCGGGGGCGGACAATGTAACCTCCTCATAACACAAGAGTTACAGCGCCAGAGCGCACGGGCGCAGCCGGAATACTGCCGATTTCTGTGGAGAACAGGGCCGGAAACCGACGGGAAGCGCCTATTGTGAAGAGGTGGCAGACCCCAGCGACAAGCCATTGGCAAACCTCACACAGGGGGACGTTCCGCCTGCCCGGCCCTTGCGACTTTCCGCCTTGCACCCCTCCGCTCTTTGCCCATTCTTTAAGCAATGGCTGAACACAAGATATCAGAGGTGCTGGCGAAGGCCGATGTTGCGTTGGAAATGACGCTGCGCCCCTCTTTGTTCTCCGAATTCACCGGCCAGCTTAAGGTCAAAGAGCGCCTGGAGATAACCGTTGCGGCGGCCAAGCAGCGCCAGGAAGCCATTGACCACATCTTGTTTAGCGGCCCGCCGGGACTCGGCAAGACCACGCTGGCCCACATCCTCGCCAAGGCTATGGGGGCCAACATCAAGAGCACCAGCGGCCCTACCATCGAGAAGGCCGGCGACCTGGCCGGCCTGTTGACCAACCTCGAGGAGGGCGACGTTCTATTCATTGACGAAATCCACCGCCTTCAGAAGACCATCGAGGAATACCTGTATCCCGCGATGGAGGACTTCAAGCTGGACATCATCATTGACCAGGGGCCGAACGCGCGCAGCGTGCGCCTCAACCTGCCCCGCTTTACCCTTATCGGCGCCACCACCCGCAGCGGGCTGCTCACCGCGCCCCTGCTCACCCGCTTCCCCATCCGGGAGCGTCTGGACTACTACCAAGCCGAACAACTCCAGCAAATCGTCGTCCGCTCCGCCCGGCTGCTGAATGTTGAAATTGAGGAGCAGGGCGCCCGGGAAATCGCCCGCCGCAGCCGCGGCACCCCGCGCATCGCCAACAACCTCCTCCGCCGCGTCCGCGACTACGCCCAAGTCAGACACGCCGGCCGTATCACCCCGGAGGTCGCCGACAAGGCTCTCGCCATGCTGGAAATTGATGAGAACGGCCTGGATGAAATGGACAAACGCATCCTTGAGGCTGTAATCGTCAAGTTTGGCGGCGGGCCCGTCGGTCTGGGTTCGCTGGCTGTTGCCGTTGGCGAGGAGCCCGACACCTTGGAAGAAGTCTACGAGCCTTATCTTATCATGGAAGGCTACCTCAAGCGCACTCCCCAAGGCCGCGTAGCCACCGAACTAAGCTACAAGAAACTCGGTTTGCAGGCAGCGAGCAGTAAGCAACCCAAGCTGCTTTGACAGCCCCCGGCACCTGACCGATCCCCGCACCGCAGACACCCCAGGTGCCAGCCCGATTCCTCGGAACCGCGCACCTGTAGATCGCCTGCCGCGTCCAAGAGGTTGGAATACCCTCGCCTCGCATGACTGGCGTGGGTGAGCCTAAGCCGCACCTGATGTTTGCATCCGCAGGGCTCGTGGCATGGGTGTGCGGGAGCTTATTGCAACCCTGGCAGGGTTGATGACCCCTTTGCGCCGCACCCCAGAGCAGGACCGCGGTGCGGAGGGCGGCGGTCCAATCCCGGGCTAAATGCCGCAGTCCTTGCAGGATTGTTTGGAACTGCCGTAGCGCGATGAAGACCGGGTATTCCGAGTTCTGCCTTCTGTGTTCCCTATGCGAGCGCCTGCTTCAGGTCAGCGATGAGATCCTCTGTCTCCTCGATGCCGACCGAGTAACGGATCAGTCCCTCTGGAATGCCCATCGCCCTGCGCTCCTCGGCGGTGCACTCGACATGACTGGTCGTGGCGGGCGGACCGGCGATGGTCTCGACGGCCCCCAGGTTGGCGGCCAGGTGCGCGTAACGCAGCCGCGGCAGGACCGCGCGCACCGCATCAAAGCCGCCCTCGAGCATGAAGCTCAGCACCCCGCCGAAGCCCCGCATCTGCCGCCGGGCGATGTCATGCTGCGGATGGGACGCCAGCCCGGGGTAAAACACCCGGCTCACCTGCGGCTGCGTCTCCAGGAACCGGGCAATCTGCAGCGCGCTCTCATTCTGCAAGCGAATACGCAAGTGCAAGGTCTTCATCCCCCGCAACAAGAGATAAGCCGCCATCGGATCGAGCGCCGCGCCGGTAATCTCGCGGTAGTGGTGAATCTGCCCGATCAGGTCCTTCGGACCGCACACCACACCCCCGAGCGCGTCGGCATGCCCGCCCAGGAACTTGGTCGCGCTGTGCAGCACCAGGTCCACCCCCAGCGCCAGCGGGCTTTGATTGATGGGCGTGGCGAAAGTATTGTCGGCCACCACCGTGGCCCCGGCCTGGTGCGCCGCCCGCGCCAGGCGCGCGATATCCATCACCTTGAGCGTGGGATTCGTCGGCGTCTCCAGGTAAAGCACGCGGCAGCCCTTGGCGATCTCCGCCTCGATAGCCTCATGGTCCGTCGTGTCGCACAGCTCGACCCGGACTTGGAACCGTGGCAGGAATTCGAGGAACAGCTTGTTGGTCCCGCCATAACTGTCCTTCACCGACACCAGCCGGTCCCCGGGCGAGAGCAACGCAAACAGGACGTTGCTGATGGCCGCCATGCCGGTGGCAAAGCTGGTAGCCGCCTCGGCCCCTTCGAGCACCCGCACCTTATTCTCGAAGGCGAGCACAGTCGGATTGGTGTTACGGCTATAGATATGGCCGGGCTTGCGCCCCAGTGCCGCAGCCTGCCATTCGTCCACGTCCGGGTAGCCGAACGCCACGCTATGCACGACCGGCACCTGGGTCGCTCCCCACCACGAGTTCTTCTCTTCCCCGGCCCACACCGACAGTGTGCCTGGACGAGCTTGAGGCTGGTTTGACATAGACCAACTAATAGCACGGTTGCGTGCACCCGCACAACCCGGCGGCCATTGTTCCACATTCCGCGCCGATCCACACCAGCTCGCGGTCACGGTCACCCGGGCGTCGCGGCTGCCAAGCAGTTTGCGGGCGCGGGCGCTTCCGGAAGCGAACCCCAACCGCGGCAAGGATTCGGAGACTGTCTTGGTGAATTCGCTCCTGCTCCGGCACCGGCAGAAAGCTGGCCTTGGTTCGCATAACATGGTTTTCAGAGTTGTCGCGTGTGCTGAATTTGCCGAGCGTACCGCGGCATGGCTCCTAGGGGCCCCAGACTCGATAAAAGCGAACGGGGTAGTTGGTATGGGATAAATCAAGGAAGCGAAACGCATTGGCACTGACCTCAGTCGCGGCACCCACGAACTCCCACTGGACAAGATTTGTGGAGGCGAAGACGCTATACGTGCCGCCAGCGTTTCCAGTGAAATCAAGTTGTAATGTATCACTCGCATTGATCATCGCACGGATGGTGAGCGGTGGTATGACGAATGATTGTTCTGCTGCAAACGCAGAACCCGCAAAGCCTGTGTCGATGGCCTGGACACTCCAGTAATAGACGCCTCGGCTCAAATGAGTGACCGTCGCATTCGTGGTATGACCGGCATTGCCGTAGCGCACGACCCGCCGCGTTCCATCAGGCGCGGCTGCAGCCGAAAGCACATCCTCTCCGCCTGAAAACGTGCCTATGCGCAAATTGTAAGTTAGTCCGTTGGAACTCGTCTGGCTGTCGAACGCCGGAGACCATGCCAGATTGACAATTCCCCCAGCCAAAGCTGCAAGCAGATTGGTTGGCGAGAACGGGACGGAATCGGTGGGGGTGTTCTGGTTGTGGTAAAGCCGGCTGATTCTGCTGGAACCGGTATCGCCAGACACAAGGATATCCAAACGACCGTCCCGATCATAATCCCCCCATGCGGCCGAACTGGAGGATACAGCGGTCAGGCCCGCCAGCGCATTGCTGAAGGTGTCATTGCCGTTGTTTCGATAGACAGCAGCGTTGCCATACCCGGTCAACAGCACGTCGAGTCGTCCGTCGTTGTCGTAGTCACCCCAGGCGACTGATCCGTAACGCACCGCAGGCAGGCCGGGATCTAGGGCGGTGAAAACGCCGTTCCCGTCGTTGCGGTAGATTTGGGTAAAACGGCCTGAATCGAAGGTATTCCCCGATCCTGTGAGCAGGATGTCCAGCCGCCCGTCGTTATTGTAATCCCCCCACGCCGCTGAACTTGTTCCGGCAGATGCGATCGCGGCGCCGATATCGGTGAAAGTGCCGTTCCCTTCGTTACGGTAGATCCGTGACGTGGTTGTGTAGGCGCCTGTATCCCCAGTGAGCAGGATATCGAGCCAACCGTCGTTGTTGTAGTCGCCCCAAGCGACGCTGCCTTGATAAACGCCAACCAAGCCGGCGTTAACGTTGGTAAAGACGCCGTGGCCCTCATTGCGGTAGATCTGCGAAACAAGCTGCCCGCCAGGATTGCCCGTCAGCAGTAGATCGAGTCGGCCATCGTTATTGAAATCCCCCCAGGCCAAAGCAGCATAACCCACTGGAGTCAAACTGGCGTTGATGTCGGTAAAGGTGCCGTCGCCGTTGTTATGATAGATGCGCGCCAGGGGTGCGCCCGCCGAGTAACCGGCAATGGCGACGTCCTGAAAACCATCGTTGTCGTAGTCACCCCAGGTGGCTTGGCCGTAGTAAACTCCCGGCAAACCCGGATTGATCTGAACAAAACCGCCGTTCCCGTCGTTCCGGTAGAGCAACGAGAAGGTTACTGTGTTCGTCGTGCCGATTTGGAATAAATCGGTTCCCGTGATGTGGATATCCAAAAGCCCGTCATTGTTGTAATCCACGAAGGTCGATTCGCCAATATATGCACCGACGAGCGTATTGGTCGCAGCGGTGAACGGAGGCAGCGTCTGGAATGAGACATCGCCGCCAAGACTAGGGCCTGCACTGTTCGTCGCGACGACGCGATAGTGGTAGAGGGTGGCTGCCGTGAGCCCGCTGACGGGCAGGCCGACCGAAAGGGCATTGGTGGCATTGCCAATGTTCGTGACGAAGCTGGCGCTGCCGTAGGCCGTGGTTGCGCCGTATTCAAAAGTCACTGTTGTGTTCAGGCCATTCGCGTTGACCGTAGCATTGAGATTGGCGGTAGTCGTTCCAACCTGACTCGCCGCCATAGTCGTGACCGTTGGTTCGGTAGTCGTCAGGAACGTCTGGTCCGCACCATATGCCACTCCGGCGCTGTTCGTGGCGACGACGCGGAAGTGATAAACTCTACCGGCTAGCAAGCCAGAAATCCCCTGGCCGACCTGGATTGAAGTGCTGCCATTCCCGATGTTTGTCGCCGCCGTGACGCTCCCGTAGGTTTGGCTGAGGCCGTACCCAAAGATGACCCAGGTTGTTCCTCGGCTTGGATTCACTGAGGTGTTGAGCGTTGCCTTGCTCGAGGTGATGCCAGACGCACTTTGCGGTGTGACCTTCGGCACATCAATGGTGACGAAGCTTTCGTCTCCGCCGGCGAACACGCCGCTGGCGTTGGTTAGAACGAACCGATAGTGATAGGTCGTTCCAGGCAGCAGCCCAGCCAAAGGCGAACCAAACAATGCGCCGGAACTGTTGGTAGTCAGCACCTGTGAGGGCGTCCGGGCACCATAGTTTGTGGAGGTGCCCCACTCGAAGCAGGCGGTCGCCGGAAGTGCGTTTGTGTCCAGGCTGCCGTTCAGGATGGCCTCGCTCGACGTGATGGAGGTGGGAGGCAATGTCGCCGCCGCGTAGGCAAAGACCCGCTCCGGTGTGAATGACGAACCGGCGAATGCAGAATCAACCGATTGCACGGCCCAATAGTAGCTGCCGAACGGTAAATTGGTGATCGTCAAGCTTCGGCCCGAACCTGCGTTGCCAGGTCGGGCGACGCGGCGAGTTCCACTTGTGCCGGCATCCGGTGTAAGCACGTCATTTGTCCCGGGGCTCCTACCTATGCGCAGTGCATAAGTCAGCGTGGACGCGGGCGTTTGTCCGTCACTCCCCGCGGTCCATTGGAAAGTAACGCAGTTGACGCCGGCAAATGCGGCGACGGTGGATGGCGGCAATGGGAGCGTGTTGGCGATCATTGCATCATTGCGATACAAGCCCACAGTGTTTTGGCCGGACACCAGGGTGCTGAGCGCGAGATCAAGCCGGCCATCCCAATTGTAGTCTCCCCAACTTGCGACCGGAGCGAGGTTGGTTGGAAAGGGGGAGAGCATTTGAACGAACGCCCCATTTGGTTGCCCCCGGAATAACCCCCCAACGGAGTTGGTGCCGTTGTCGCCACTGAGGAAAACGTCTGGCTGGCCGTCGTTATCACCATCGCCAACGGCCAACCACGCGTATCTGATCGCTGGAAGCCCGGAGGACACATTCGTGAAGGTTCCATCGCCGTTGTTCCTATAAAGCGCCGTGAAGGGGGCGCCAGCCCCGGTCGCTCCACTCATCAGGACATCCAAGCGACCATCGCCGTCGTAGTCCAACCACGCTCCCATGCCTCGGTAGATGTCCTGGAATCCCGCATTGACGTTCGTGAACGTTCCGTTCCCGAGATTGTGGTATAAGCGGAATTGTGCACTGCCCCCGACCAACCCGCATATCAGAACATCTGGCCGTCCGTCGCCATCGTAATCGCCCCACGCCGTGGTACTATATTGGGTCCCCGGCAGGCCAGCACTCACGTTGGTGAACTGATTATTGCCGAGATTTCGGTAAAGCCGCCCACCGAGCAAAATATCCAAGCGCCCGTCACTGTTGAAGTCTGCCACTGAAGCGATGGTGCTGTAGTCCGCCGTAAGCGTGAGCCCGAGATTGGTGAAAGTGCCGTCGCCCCTGTTGCGCCAGATTTTCGCGCTGCTGCTTCCAACGAGGAGAATATCCAGGAACCCGTCGTTATCGAAGTCCCCCCAAGCGACGGACTGGGCTGACTGCGCGAAGCCGCCATTGATCTCGGTGAAAGCTCCGTCGCCGACATTGCGGAACAACCGTGCCGTAGCCGAAATGGGTTGACCGCCGGCCTTGCCCCCGACCAAAAGGTCCAGTCGTCCATCGTTGTCGTAGTCGCCCCAGTCCCCCGACCACGTTCCCGTGGCATTGGTGAGAACCGACAACAGGTTAAAGGGATAGATGTCCAACCGCGCCACGGTGCTCGTGGCCATGCCCAGAGAATTGCTGAGGACGACCTGGTAACTTCCTCCGTCCAGGAGTTGAACCTCAAAAATGCGTGGTTTGAGGAGGAGGCAGCACAATCACATTGATTT
>CAZDOO010000049.1:0-43168 GCA_964507045.1 uncultured Verrucomicrobiota bacterium
TGCCATAAACTGCGCTTCACTCACGAACTGGCAAATGTGGGTAATGACAAGCGCTAAAGCGGGGTGTTAATGAGACCTGGCTGGCGCAGTATATGGCGTCTCATATACTTCCAAGCCGAAAAGGCCAATGAACTACAGTGACGGAAGAAATCGGTCCTGCGCCCTTAAGGGCCTCACGCGGGTTCCACCGCCAACCTTCGCCAACCTCCCGCCCTGCCTGGGGGCAGGGGGCAAGCGTCGCCTCCTGCCGCTGCTATTCGCCAACCAGTTTGGCCAGCCGCCGCACACCGGCCGTCACCAGGTCCTCGACGTCGTCGGCCCAACGGAGGGCGGGCAGGCCGAGGACCTTGAACGCCTGGCAGCCCTCGTAACCCCAGGTTGGCGAGGCTAGCGGGGGCTTGTCCTCATTCAACACGCGCAGCGACGGGAGGTAGCACATTACGTCGTTGCCATAGCCCGCGACCCAGGTCTGCTGGCCGAACTCGTGCTTGAACTTGATGGCGTAGTCCACCACCGGCTCGCCGCCGAGGGTAATCAGAAGCTGCCGGCCCCCGAATTGCCAGGCCTGCACCGGGTAGGGATAGGCGCGCTCCAGCGGCTTGCCGGACTTCAGCTCAGCGAGCAGGTTGGTGGCCCAACGGCGCACGTAGGGGGTCGGGTCGCCCGCGTATTTCTCCAGCTCCGCTGCCGTCGGCGCCGGGCCGAAGTTCAGGGGGATCATTTCCATGGTGGTCTTGAGCGTGGGCGGAAGGTTGGTCGGCGGGGCGCTTAAGACTCCTTCGACAGCGGTGGCCAGCATATTGCCGTAGCGTTGGGCCAGTTCGAGGCTGCCTCGAACCACCGGGTCCTGGTCCCCGGCGCAGCCAATAAAGAACAGGGCGGTGGCGCCGGGGTGGCTCTGCTCCAGGTCCGCCTGGGCGAAGCCCGCATAATCGCCGCACCATTTGTAGAAGCTGCCGGGTAACGTTGTGTTGTGGCAGGCGTAGCCGAAGAGCACAGCCCGCAGTTTGCCGTCCGGCTGATACGCCGCCAGCACGGGCACGGAGTGTTCCGTCGGGCCGGCCAAGGCGCCTTTCTCGGCGAGCTCCGCCCGCTTGGACTCGGCGTTGTTACGGCGGTTGGCGGCAAACCCCGCCTGGGTCTGGCCAGCAGCAAGCCGGGCCGGTGCCAGGTCCGCCAGCGCCCGGCCGATGGTTTCCACAACCGTGTCCGCCAACCCCGCGCTGTACTGTTCGAGGAGCAAACGTTGCGGCTCGTCAAACGCGGACAGGCTGCCAGGCCGGTTAAGCAGCATGGGGCCGCAGTGCGTGTGCGCGGCGGTGAGGAGAATTTGCGACGGCTCCAGTCCGAACTTCGCTTTCAGGCGCGGCAGGCAGCGGCGATAAAGGCTGCCCCGGATGGCGAGCAGGTCGCTGGTGACGATGACAGCCCGGTGGCCGGTGGCGTCCTCGAGGGCGAGCGCCTTGAGCCAGAGTTCGGTGGCTTTGCCGTCCGCGGGATGGGTGCGGGCGGCATATCCGCCCATCCATAAAGCGTTGGTGGGCGTGATAATCGAGCGGGCGACGCCGACCTTCCACAAGTCGTCCTTGTCGGTGCGTGCCAGAGCCGTTGGCGTTGGGGCAACAACCGCGCCCAGGCAAAGCAGCGCCGCCAGGAACGCACCCGGCAAGGGCAGGGGCGGGCATGCGACGCGGACCGGCAGGCGGAATGCCGCGGGTCTCGGGCGCGGGCTGACACGCCAGGCGGGATGGGAATCGGATAGGGTATTCATAACGGTTCTACAATTCTTCCGCGGCGGCTTCCACAGCAAGTCGTATTCAGCATGCGACTATGAATATAGCCGCCGAGCGCGCCGGTGGCATCCTCCAATTTCTTTCCCCACCACCCCGGGGGTATCCACCGGGGTCACACCGTAGCCGCACCGGCACAGGACGCCACTTAACAGAATAATAGCGCGCCCCAAATCCGTCATGCCGGACAACGGCCTGGCTCTCCGGTGCCGGCAGCCATGTTCAAGGCGGGGTGCGCTCATTCGGGGACATCTTGCTCCAACCCGCAAGCGCGAACATCCCTCAAATGAGTAGGTTCCAAGACCCACCGCTCGTGGTATATTGGGCCCACTCATGCGACAAATAGCCACGTGCGCTCCGCATCACGAAGCTGCAAACCGGAGATTATTTCTTTGCCTGGCCATCGCGGTCGGCTTGTTCGCCGGCCGCCCCGCACGAGGCGCGCTCTACCTGCAGGAGGGTTTCAACTACACAGCAGGCGGTGTGCTCGCGGGCAACGGCACGTGGGTGAACTCCTATTCGTTGATCACCGTCGGCAGTGGCAGCCTGGCATACACCGGGCTGATGGATACCTCGCCTTCCGGCAATGAGGCCGCGGTCGCGGCCAACTCCACTGCCGGTTCGTCCACCTCTCCATTCTTTACCACCGGCATGTTTGGCGCCGCTGCCAGCACCGGTGTGGTCTATGCCGCCTTCCTCCTGAAATACACCGCCCTGACGAGCGGCGCGAATTACACCTTTATGGGCATGCTCCCAACCGCCGGCAACGGGACCAACTTCGTCACCGCCAACGATCCCTGCGATCTGGCCGAGAAGGCGAACACGAGCGCGTCCGGCTTCACGCTGGGGATCAGAAGCTATGGCCAAAGCGCGAGCTACGCCTCGACGGTGCTGGCGACCAATACCGTCAATCTGATCGTGATGAAATACAGTTTCGCCACCAAGACAGCCTCGCTCTACATCAACCCGTCCGTAGCCGGGGGTGAACCGGCGAGCCCCGACGCTTCGAGCACCGGCTCGGCAGCGGCAGCCAACCTGGGTCAGATCTATCTTCGAGCGGCGGGGAATATGGCCGGCGGCGGCGGCGTGGCCAGCCCGCCTTACCTGGTTGATACGATTCGGGTGGCGTCCACCTGGGCCGAGGCGATGCCGCCGGCGCCAGTTCCGCCAGCGACACGGTTGGTGTTTGCCGCGACGCCGCTGGTTGGAACGGTTGGAGCCACACTCTCCGTCACAGTCGTGCAGGCCGTCAATGCCGACACTAACAACGTTGCGACGAACAACGTCCCGATCTCGCTGAGCCTGAGCACCGGCTCATTTGCCGGCGGCACCCCGGTGGCATACACCGATGCCTCCGGGCGAGCGGCCTTCAGCAATCTGGTCATCAATGTTCCAGGCACCTACACCATCACGGCAACGGCCTCAGGTATTGGCGAGGGATTGGCTCCCGGGACCAGCAGTGCCTTCCAGGTTGGCCAAACCAACGCGGTCAGCGTTGAGGGCCAGGCTTTGTCGGCGCTGCTCGATTCCTTTCAGGTCGAGCAGTACTGGGCGAAGGGGGTGAGCGTGAACTGGCTCACCGGCGCCTCGGGGGGGAGCGGGCCCAACATGACGACGGGCACCGGCACCCATTGCAGCGCGTTCGCGCCGGCGGTGGCTTATGTGCTCGGCGTTTACCTCTTGCGCCCGCCGGACAAGTCAGACCTGAACCTGGCGAACAACCAGGCTGACTGGCTCAAGACCAATACCGCGGGCTGGTATCGCATCACCTCCATGACGAATGCGCAGCATCTGGTCAACGCCGGCGAGCTGGTTGTGGCCTCCTACAAAGATACCAGCGGCTCGGGTCATATCGCGGTCGTGCGGCCCAGCGCGAAGTCCGATGCCGAAGTGCAGACTTTTGGCCCGCAGGAATGCCAGTCAGGCGTAAACAACTACAACAGCACGAATATCATGGCCGGGTTTGACCAGCACGAATACGCGTTCCCGGACGGCATCCTTTACTACGGCCACGCGGTGACCAATCCCTTTGTCTCCATCAAGCCGGTCTTTGGGCCGCCCTCCTGCTCGGGCAACGTGTTCCGCGCCGAGGCGACGACCATCGTTGGCCGCAAGTACCGGCTTCAAGGGAGCGCGGATTTCAACACCTGGAGCAACGCGCTGGCGTTCACGAACTCGAACAACTCCAGCAACTTCTTCTGTGTCACACCGCTGACCAACTCTCCCGGGGCCGGCTCAGCGTGCCGATTCTATCGGCTGCTCGCGCAATAGCCGCGCCCCTAGCGGACGCAGTAGAACTTGCCCGCGGCTGCGGGATTGACCACGACCTGGAAGTAAGGAGCCGCCGCATTGGTTACGATCGTCCAGGGCCCCGTCACTTGATCCGCTGAATACAGTGTGCCGGAAGGCCAGATCAATTCCAGGCTCAGGCTTGGCGCCGTGCCGGAGGTGCGATAGGTGAGGTTGGTGACGGAAGCCGGCGGCAGCACGGTGAGCGTGGCCGCGGGGCTGAGCACGCCGCCGTAGCTATTGGTCGCCCACACCCGGTAGGAACCGGCGTTGGTGTAATCCACGCTGGAGAGGCTTAAGGTCTGGCCCGTCGCCCCCGGGAGAATCGCGCCGTCCTTCCGCCACTGGTAGAGAATGGTCGGCGTGCCGAGTGTGGCCGAGCTGAAGGCGGCTGTGGCGCCGGCCTCGACACTTTGCGAGGTTGGGACCTGCGTGAAGAGCGGCTGGTTGGTATTGCCGAAGGCCGCGAGGGCGTGCGTGCGGAGTTGGGCTTGCGAGAGGGTGGTGTTGTAGATGGCCGCTTCATCAATCAACCCATTGAACCACCGGTTGGTGCCGCCGTCCGTGCCGATGCGGGTCAGGCCGGCAAAGGCCTGGACGGCATGGGCAGCCGAACGCGTGGCCGTGCTCCAGTTGGTGCCGTCGCACAAGCACACGAGCGCCTGGCTGGGACCGAGCGCGAGGGCCACGTAGCACCATTGGCCGTCCGGCGGCGTCAGGCCGGAGTCCCAGGTGTAGGTGTTGGCGGCGTCATTCCAATTGTAGCCCAGGTGGCTGTAAGTGCCGCGAAAGCCAATGCCGCAGGCGCTGGCCCCGCCGCCGTCAGCGTTGCGGTGCATGATCAGGCCGGCGTAGTTCTGCTGGCTGCCGTTGCGCTTGAGCAGGCACTCGAAGGTGACAGTGTTGGTGTTTAGGTTAAGCGGCGGGATGAGGACCTGGCCATTGGTGCCGAAGAGCTGCAAGACCCGGTTATTCGTCTCCAGGCCCGGCCACGTGGGGGACTCCAGGTCCGCAATGGTCGTGCTCCAATTCAGGTACACGCCGTCGGCAGTTGAGCTGAGACTGCCGCTATTGGCGGCTTCGGGCGGGTTGAGCGTCTCATCCAAATGCCAGTAACCGGCCGGGTTATGGGCCAGGACATGCGCCGCATAGCCGGCGGCGTTGGTGGTCGCCGCCGCGTAATGGGCGGCGATCTGGCTGGCGCTCAGGGCGTTCGTGTAGAAGGCGGCCTCGTCCATGCAACCGCCATACGGCCAGGAATTAGTGCTGTGCCGGGCGCCGAGCGTGAGCGGGTAAGCGGGGTTGGTATTGGGCGTGTAAGTGCCGCTCAAGGCAGTGGTCGCCGCCAAAGTGCCGTTGGTATAGAGCAGCACGCTGGTGCCGTCATAGACTCCCACAAGGTGATACCAGGTGTTGGTCTTGACCGTCATGTTGACCTGGGCGGTGACGCGGGTTGACCCGGTCTTATAGACCCGGAAGAACCAGCCGTTGCCGGTCGTCTGGCCCGAGTCCCCCTGGTAGAACAGCCAGCCACGCGTGTCGAACTCCACCGACCCGGCGGGGCAGGAGAAGTTGGTCCCGCCTTTGAGCCAAAGCTCGACCGTGAACGGCCCGCTGATATTCCACTCCGGCCGGTAGGGGACAATAATCCGGTTGGTATCGTCATTGCCGGGGAACTTGAGCGCGGCGTTGGTGGCTGTGGCCAGAACGCCCGGCTGCCCTCCCAGAATGCTCGTGCTGGTGCTGTTGTTCGTGACGGCGACGGCGCCGTTGCCGGCGGAACCCACCGTGCCGGCGTTCCGGACGGCAAACGCATCCGTGGCAGCTACAACGTTCGACTCGGAGAACCGGTGGTAGGTGACGGGGCCGTCTGCCAGCACCGCGGCGGCGTAGGAAGCCGGTTGGGATACCACGATGTTCGTGGTGAAGGTGGCATAGGTCAGGAAGCGTGAGGCGTCGCTGTAGTGGACATCATCCGGACTGCGGGCGACGTAGGGTTCCGAGGTGCCGAGGTCATTGCAGAGACTGTCCTTGTCCATCATCCACGCCCGGTAGCGGATGGTGAACAGGGCAGGGGAACTGACAGTGATCACGCCGCTCCGGGCCTGTTGCGCGTCCGGGTCCTCGAAGAACGACCGGCGCAGTTCGAGCACTTGCGCGCCCGCCACATCCGACAACACATTGCCTGCCGAATCAAACCCTTCCGCGGCGTGAAAGGTGCCCGCGTCCGCCGAATCGAATGTGCCCCCTTCAATTTGCAGATGCACGCCGGCGGACGCATGCGCGCCCAGGACCCGTTCCGATGGCGTGCTATTGGTCAGCGTTACCCGCAACCGCGCCTCACCGCCCGAGACGCCGAGCACCTCCAATCGCACCGTCGGGTTGGGATAAACGCCGTCATCCGGTGTAAGCCCCTCCTTACGGCCGCTGGTCGAATCGAAGATCGTATGGTACAGCCATGAGCAAGTCCCCACATAGCGGCTGTCACCCGACCCGGCCTGATCCGCCGCCGCGATGCACCGGCGCAGGCCGCTGGGCGTCATCTCCAGCACGTCCATCCAATGGGTGGTGTCCGCCTCGAACCGATAGACGCTCAAGCCCCCGTTGCTTTGGTAGAAGACATCCGACAGGGGATAGATTGTGGCCAGGTGCGGCACCGCGCAGGAGCCGCTGCCGAAAGCCATCTGGCTCGCCCCGTTGCAGGAGAAACTCGAATCCGTGCCGCCGCCCTTGGTCACCGCAAACTCCAGGTCGTAGGCCGACAGCCCCGTCATCATCCGCCCTTGCGACGGCAGCAGGGCCAGCAGTTTGTCGGTCTTGGTGCCGATCCCCGGCACGGTGTAGGTGTATTTATTGGTCCCGCCGCTGTACCAAATGCCATCCATGATATAGATCATGGGAATCAGCAAATCCAAGTCGGTATTCTGGACCAGGTTGCTGTAGTAAGACTCGACCCCCGTGTAGAACTCATTCGGCTGGACGTCCGCCGAGAACACCACCGTCTCGGGCACGGTGACGCCCTGCACCAAATTGAACAGGTTGGAGCCCGTGACACCTTCGACATCTATCTGCACCCCGTCGAATGGCGCCGCGGGATAATTCGTGTTGTAGATCAATACCTGATCTATGACGTTTTGCAGCAAAGCCGAGGACAGCCCCGTTGAGTTGGTGACGGTATTCCTCGTGGCGCAAATAGCATGGACAGTCATGGTGTTGGCATGGGCCAACTGAATAAAGGGCGTGAACGTTGGGTACGTGCTGCTGTTATAGGTGGTGGTCCAGAGAAAGACGTGCTTGATGTTGCGCCCGGTGAGCAGGCTGACCAGTGCGGCTTCGTTGCCCGGCACAGTGGTCGTTGCCGGCTTCAACCAGATGCCATTTCCCTGCGCCAACTGGACTTGAGTTGCCTGGAGGCTCCCCACTTGCAGTCCAATCACCATGAGGCAGCCAGCCCAGCGAACGACTTTTGACATAGCTTATATATTATGGCCCATTTCTGCCCGGGAGGCATCCCCCAAATGAGTAGTTACGCCCGGCCGGGCTCCCTCCCCATGAACCGGGGGAACAACCAACACCCAACATCGAACGCCCAACATCCAATAATGGACCGAAGCGCGGCCCTTGGAGGTTGAAGGTTGGATGTTGGAGGTTGGATGTTGCCTCACGGTGGTTCAGGGGGGCAAAGCGCGAAAAGCTGTCTTCGGGGAATTCTCTCCCCCCGACCCTGGCACCAGCACGCCACCGTGGCCCCTCCGTATCCTCTCCCTATCCTCACCGTAGCACCTCTAACTTCAAGTTAGAGGTGCTACGGTGAGGTAACGGTGAGGATACGGTGAGGTAAGGGCGTGGAGACGGCAGGCGACAGGAAGCGCCGAGGGGACCGGCAGGCGTGAGGCTGAAGAACCCTCCCTGTCTTAAAATGGGACGGGGCGCTCCATGCCGCGCGGGGGACATCTCTGGCCCTCGAGTTGTGCGGCGCCCAGAACCTCCCCGGCAGGAAAGTGAGAGGCGCCGCGCCCGGCCTACTCAATTGGGGGATGTGCAGCCACGGGCGACGTGATTAGGATTATGTGCATCAAACCGTGATGGCACATGCCGCGGTCAATTTTGCGAGCCTTATGAGATTATCTATAACACACCGTTCCGGGTTGCGGAGAGCTGGCTTTACTTTGATCGAGCTGCTGGTGGTTATCGCGATCATCGCCATCCTGGCGGCACTGCTCCTGCCGGCGCTGGCCAAGGCCAAGACCAAGGCCCTGCGCATTAGTTGCCTGAACAACGAGAAGCAAATGGGTCTCGGCAGCCAGATGTACGCCGACGAAGATGACAAGGGCGCGCTGACCGGCACCGCCGGGCATTCCGATGATGATCTGAACTGGCTTTATCCGCGTTATGTTTCCAACCTGCGCAGCTTCATCTGTCCCGCCACCCGCCACAGCGTCACCAACAACCCCCAGCCGATAAGCAGGAATGGATGGTTGCCATCGAATGCGACCGGCTTGAGCTACGAACAGCGGCTGCACGACGGCAGCACGTTCATCCCGGATTTGCAGCGGATGGCTCTGGACAACTACAAGGGGAATTATGATGTGGCCGGGAAGGCGGGGCCGGGACACAGCTACGAAGTCTCCGGCTTCATCAACCCCAATGGGGGGAATGGCATTCGCAAGACGCAAACCACGATGGCGGCTTACGTCTATCACAATGATTTGTCGTACAACATCAAGGGCAAGACGATGGAGTTCAAGCTCAAGGGCACCAGCGGGTCGCCTTGCAGAATTTGGTTCCTGCATGACGGCGATGACTCCATCCAGGGCTCCAACAACGATTACCCCGATTGGGTGGATAATCACGGGGCGGAGGGCGCCAATGTCATTTATTGCGATGGGCACGCCGCCTGGGTCCGGCAGGCTGCCTTCCCGGAGAACTTTGCCTACGGAACGGAGATCGTGAACTGGAGCGTGGGCAATTACTGAAACGGACTACTCAATTGGGGGATACGCTTCCTTTGCCGCCCAAACTAGAATTCAAACCAATGAGCCGTTGCGGCAGCCTGCCGGTGGTTGTCGCGCGCGGTTCGCAATAACAGAACCTAACACTGAAATATGAACCCAACCCTCCTTCCTACTCACCTGCGTGACGCCGCATTTGGCCTATTGACCCGACCTCGAGTCCTTGCGTCGCTGGCTTTAATCCTGACGCTGGGCCCCAACGCGGCGTTGCAGGCTGGGAATGTGTACTGGACCAACACAGCCAACGCCTCCTGGAGTGTGGCGGCCAACTGGAACCCGAATACGGTGCCGACCAACACCGACAATGCCATTCTGGGAGAAGGTGATTCTGCCAACGCCTATATTGATCTGGCGGGAACAAATGGAGTGGGGGTGGGCAGCATTACGCTGAGCCCAAATCGGACCCTCGGCAACGTGGTTCTGCGGCAGCAGGACGGCAAGATCAACCCGATCTATGTTTATGGACTGGGCGGGATATTATTAACGAACGCCTCGACTGTTAAGCGCCTTCAGATTTCGCAAAGCGGAATCACGGCGCCAGTCCTGTATTTGGCGGGCGACGGGGTTATCGGCGTCCCCGGGACCATGGAAATGCTGTTCTATACCGGGATTAAGGAGGCAAATGGTTCGCACGGGTTTACCAAGACGGGCACGGGCACGATCACTCTGCAGTCTCCGACTGGCAATACTCACACCGGCCCCACCACGATTTCCGAGGGGACCATTCACTTGAAGTTGAGCACAGCCAGCCTGGGACCGGGCACGCTTTATTTGAACGGCGGCAACCTGCTTTGCGGCGCAGATCGCAGCGCCGTCGCCGCACTGTCCTGCCCCGTAGTTGTGACCGCCGATAGCAGCATCACGGCCAACTCAGGTGTCACGGGGTCCCGCTATATTCTGTTCAGCGGAGGTTTCAGCGGCAGCGCCGGCACGCTCACGCTTGATAACAAAGGGGTGGCGGGCAACACGTTTGTCGTGCGGTTGAGCGGCGGCGGATTCAATTTCTCGCGCCCGATCATGTTGAATTCGGTGGCCTCAACCTACGACTCGTCGGCCCTGCTCCAGCTATACAATGCCGCGGCTGCCGGCAGCCAGACCTTTAGCGGTGTGATTACCAGCTATGATGCCGGCGGCAAGGTGGAGCGTTCAGGGGCCGACGGCACCACCATCTTCACCGGCGACAACACGTATCAGGGCGGCACGCTGATCTCCCAGGGCACCTTGCTGGCGAATAACTCGACCGGCTCGGCCCTTGGCTCCGGCATGGCCACGGTGACCAATCTGGGTGTGCTGGGGGGCAATGGTTTTGTGACTACGGCCACCGTGAACCGCGGCGGCATCATTTCTCCCGGCGCCTCCAGCACCAATCTGGCCAATCTGACTGTGACCAGCCTCACCTTTGGCGAGGGCGCCACTTACCTGTGGCAGATCGGCGCCGCCACCGGCACGGCCGGCGTCAATTGGGACCTGATCACGGTGGATTCCTGGAGTGATTGGGCCAGCAGCGCCAACCCGGTCACGATCAAGGTGGACTCGCGGGGCGTGACGCCGACCGGCTGGAACTCCGGCATCGCGCGCGATTGGGTTATTCTGCAGCCGAGCAGCAACTCTGGCTTTAACGCCAGTAACTTCGCCCTGGACACCACGGCGTTCACCGGCAGCGTGCAGGGCATCTTCGCCCTGTATGCCGACTCGAACGGGGCCATCCACCTGACCTATACCCCGGCGGCGGATATTGTGATCAATGTCGCCTCGGGAACCCAGAGCCAGTCCGATGCCGGTTATGCCACGCTCACCGGGGCGCAGGGAGTGGCCAAGATCGGCAATGGCGAGCTGGTAGTGGACAATCCGATGAACGACTACCAGGGCTCGACCAAGGTGCTGGCCGGGACGCTGAGCATCAGCGTGGATGCGGCCAATGCCTCGGGCGCGCTCGGCAGTTCCGCGACCGCCACTTACGTGGGGAACACCACCGGCAACACCAACGCGGCCTTCAACATCAATGTGAGCGGCGTCACCATGTCGCGCGACATGGTGGTTCAGGCCGGCAGTTCGGGGACCAAGACCATCGGCACCACGATTACCAGCGGCAGCGCCAGTTACCTGGGCGACATCACCTTGCAAGACAGCGCAGTGCTTAGCGCCCCGACTGGAAGCTCTATCCTGTTCAGCGGCAACTTCAGCGGCGACGGCGGCCTGGCCCTCAACGGCCCCGGGAGCTTTACCATGAGTGGCATCGGCACCTATGCCGGGCCGACGACAGTTAATACGCCCGTGCTGGCGCTGAACGGACCGGCATTCGGCACGAACACCGTCACCATTGCCAGCGCCCTTACATTGGACAACACCGGCGGCAGCCCGGTTACCCTCAACACCGCCCGGCAAAACTGGAATGCGGACATTGAATTCATCGGCAGCGGCAATTTGAATCTCGGCGCCGGGCAGGTAACGCTGAGCGGAGACCGCACTGTGAAAGTCAATGCCGGCACGCTGGTCGCGGGCGGGCGGATCATCGGCAACGGCGGCCTGACGAAGACCGGCCCGGGGACGCTGTACCTTGCCGGTGCCAGCGCCAGCAGCTATACCGGAGGAACGACCAACCTCGAAGGTGTGCTCGCTATCAACGGCACGGCGACTTTTGGGAATGGAGCCGGTCCGCTGGTGCTGAACGGCGGCAGCCTGCTTTTTACGGCCTCACATTCAGCATTGACTAATCCGGTCATTATGGCGGCGGATGCGGTCATGGTTGGCACCAACACCGCATCCATCAGCGTGGCTTTCTCCGGGGTCTTTTCGAACCCCGGCGGTCATAAGCTCACGATCGCAAACAAGGGGTGGAACACCACCATCTTTGGGGTGCGGCTATTCGACGGCGGGAATCTCGACTGGCCCATCGTGGTCGGCGATCCGGCCTACGACCGCCCGGCGGGCGGCGTGACCAACCAGATTGAGTTCTACAGCACCAATTCGACGCCGCAAATTGTCAGCGGCCTGATCTCCGGGCCGTTGGGCGAAATTGTGCGCGCCAACGCAGCCCCGAACACCGGCGGCGCCACCATCTTCACGGAGCAAAACACCATCGCCCGGGCCTCCCTGATTGGCGGGGCAATTGGTTTCGGGGCCAGCAGCATTTCCTCCGCAGGCGTCATCACCTCCGGGCCTATCGGCACCGGGCTGTTCACGATCGGCAATCAGAACGCGGCGGAAACCAACATGACGGTCTTTGCTTACGGCGGCCCGCGCGTCATCGAGAATCCGATCTTCCTGAACGGCGCGCGCAATGTGGTCGTGGATGGCACGAATGACCTGACCTTCACCGGCCCCATCGCGGCCGGGGGCATCGGCAAGCTGTGGACGGTGCGTGGCACCGGCCGCGGTATCCTCGCCGGTCAGATCAGCACCTCGGGCGGCGAGGGCGCACCCCTCACCAAAGCCGGCGGCGGCACGCTGGTGCTCAGCGCCGATAATACCTACACCGGCGCAACCACCGTCCAACAGGGCACGCTGCTCGCCAATAACACAGCCGGCAGCGCCACCGGTTCAGGCGCAGTCTATGTGCGGTCAAGCGGCACGCTGGGCGGCACCGGAACCGTGGCCGGAGGTGTCACGGCCACGGGCGGGAGCATCGCTCCTGGCAACAGCGGGGCCGGGACGCTTACCGCGGGTGGCGGCCTCAACCTGAGTAGCACGGGTACCTATGTCTGGGACCTGGCGGCCAACTCGACGAACAACCCGGGCACTGGTTTTGATGTGCTGGCGGTGACGGGTGGCAGCGTGGTTCTGGGCGGCACCAGCGAGCTGGCGATCAACTTCACCGGCTCGGCGACGGCGCCGGATGCCTCCAATCCCTTCTGGCAGACCAATCACTCGTGGACCATTCTCACGGTGAGCGGTTCGGCGAGCAACCCGGGCCCGACGGCGTTTGCGAGCGTCGCCAATGGCACCAATGCCGCCGGCGCATTCTGGACCTCGGCTGATCCCAGCGGCAATATCGTCCTGACGTTCACGCCCGGCAGTTTCCTGCCGCCGCCGCAGCCGGTCATGTCCCAGACGATTCAGGGCGTAGGCACGGCCAACCCGACGCTCTCCTGGAGCACCGCAAGTGGTTACGTCTATCGGTTGCAGTACAAGACCAACCTCAACCAGACCAATTGGCTGGTGGTGGGGGATGTGACGGCGACCGGCTCCACGGCGAGCCTGACGCATTCGAACTCGTTGTGGTCGCAGTGCTACTACCGCGTGATTGTGCCTTAAGCGTCTTCAACAGTAGGAGTTGGTTATGCGGGTGAGGCCCTGGTTACAGTTTGCGCCGGGGCCTCACCTTTTTGTTGTTGCGAGCTGAATCAATGTTCTGGCGTTCATTTTGCATCCTGGCGGCGGCGCTGTTGGCTTTGGTCCCCCGGAGCTATTCCCAGGTCCCCGGTCTGAACATCGCACCCAATGGCGCGGGTGTGAGCATTGGGATTACCGGTATTGTGAGCACGGCCTGCGCCGTGCAATACACGGCCTGCCTGGCGCCGACGAATAGCTGGCAGTTGTTCACCAACCTGGTGCTGGCAAGCAATGCCTGCGTCCTGACAGATCCGACCTTGCCGGCGGCAAGCCAGCGGTTCTACCGGGTTGTGGTGACGCATCCGGCCCTGACCGTCACCGACGCTCAATTGGAGGACATGTGCAGCCGGACCTGCGATTACCTGACGGCGAACAGCAAGATTCCGGAGACCATCACCATCGGGGGCGGGAACACGAATACGGTGACGGCGGCGGAGCTTCACTATCTGATGGTCAAGTGGCTGCGCTACTACAAGAACCACACCCAGACCCCACCGGCTGCGGTGACTATTACTCGCGGCACGCAGCCGCCAGCCGTTCCCAGCGGATTGGACAGCGGCACGATTTACCTGGCGGATATCCTGGCGGCGGCGGAAGCGAACGCGGGCGGCATTGATGCCGGTGCCACGCTGCCGAACTGCTCAATAGTTGGCGCAACCCAATATGCCACCCGGGCCATGCTGTCCGTGTTTGCGCGGACGATCAACTGGTATCAAGACCACTCCGCAACGATGCCGAATTACGCGACGGTGCGGGCGGTAACGGCGCCGGATTCCTGGCCGCAAAGTCCGCCCGTCTCGGGCTTGAAGGTTGCCATCTTCAGCGACCCGGATGGCGGGTCCACGGATACCGATTGCATCCAGGCGACGATCAGCATTCTGAGCACGAACAGCGGTTTTGTGCCTTCGACGATCAGCGCCGCGACCATTCGGGCGGGCGGGTTGACGAACTATGACGTAGTGATGTTCCCGGGGGGAGGCGGCACGGGGCAAGCGACGGCGCTGCAGGAGACGGGCTGCGCGAAAGTGGAGGAATTCGTGGCCAACGGCGGGGGGTATGTGGGCACGTGCGCCGGGGCCTACCTGGCGGCGCTGGGGTACAATACGCAGACGTTGTGGCTGCAAGTGGTGGATGCTCAGGTGATTGATGTCGAGCATTGGAACCGCGGGACGGGCATGGCCGAGGTGCACATTGTTAGCACGAATAATCCAATTGTAAGCGGCTTCCCGGAGTACATCACTGCGCGCTACGTCAACGGACCCCTGCTGGGGCCGGGCGGCTCAGCGGCCCTGCCTGACTACGAGCAGGATGCGGTCTTTGTGAGCGACATCCATGATAATGCCCCCGCCGACATCATGCCGGGCAAGACCTGTATGACCACCTCGACATACCAATTGGGCCGATGCGTCCTGTTCAGCTTTCATCCCGAGCTGACGGCGGGGCTGGAGCAGTTGGATGTGCGCGCGGTCAAGTGGGCGGCGCGCAAGTTGTAGCTCAGGGTGGATGGCGGCCGGCAGGCAGGCCCGGCCATCGAGATTAGCCGCTTAAGGAAGCTCTTTCCACAACCGGTCGGTCATGGTGCTGTATTGGAACAGCACGAAGCCTTTAATGCCTTTGGCTCGCAGCATCTGGATATTCTCGCGGAGCCTTAGCGTTGGCACCTTGTCCGAGTCGGGCTGGGGCAAATCAGTGTCCGTCTCCTTGGTCTTGGTCGCGGCCGCCTTTTCGACGGCCCAGAGTCCGCTATAGACGGGCCGATGAGACTTCTGCTCGGCGTTGTGGGCAATCTGCGCCACCCACTGGGGCGTCTTCCAGTAAGTCATGGGCAGGATATAATCCAGCATGCTGCCGGCAGTGGCGTAATTCTGGGCGTAATGACAAAGGGCATACGCATCGTCCAGTTCGCCGCCCTCGGGCATGAAGGAAGCCGACAGGACCAGGGAAGGGTTCTTGGCCTTCACCGTCTCCCGGATGTCCTTCACGGCGGAGTTAATTTCCTCCTCGCGCATATTGACCCAGCGCCGGACATCCTGATTGCCAGTGCGGTAGAGCTTGAAGTACAGGTCGCTTTGCTTCTTAGGCGCGTAGAAAGTCTGGTAGATGGCATCGCGAACCTTTGCCAACTGAATGCCCTTCGCCTCGGCGGCGGCCTGATGCTGCGGGCAGAAGCAGTAGCACAGATGGCCGTAGCGGATGTAGTCCAGGTGAATCCCGTCCACGCCGTAGCCATCCATGACTTCCCGGACCAGGCTCTTGAAGTAGTTCCGGTAACCCTTGCTCAACGGGCAAATGGGGATCTTGTCGAGGTCATCCTTCTTGGAATAGGGCCCCTGGTCCCAGGCGTTGGCCTTTCCGGCGTGGTACATGGCGTCTTGCGGGTGGTTTCTTCCCCAGTAATTGTCGCCGTTGAACACATACCAGGCATGGACTTCAATGTTTCGTTGGTGACAGGCCGTGAGGATCTCCTGGAGCAAGTCCCGGCTCGAATCCAGCACCGGAGCCAGCTTGCTGGGATAGCAGACTCTCCCGGAAGACCCCTTCACCAGGAAGAACACTCGATTGATGCCGTGCTGGGCGAGCTGTTTGGCAACCGCTTCGGCCCCGTCCTGCTGGACGGCCGAACTCCACATCCACACGCCCCGGACTTCCTCCGGACGGGCAGCCTGCGCCGGACCCTCAACTGCGAAAGCGGCACCGAGCGCGGCCCACGCCAAGGATAACCCCAGGAGAAAGACCGCCCTGCCACACCGTGCTCTTGTCCGTTTCACCATTACAACAGCAACGTAACCCAGGCGCCGCCGGCCACACATCCCCCAATTGAGTAGGTGACGGCGTTCCGAAGCGTGATATGCTCGCCTTAAGCTGTAGCTTGAGCGCGCCGCAACCAACTTGACCATGAAGAGCCTGCCGTCTCCAGAACACCGCCGTCGAGCGAGGTGGCTCTGCCGGCTGTCCATCGTTGCCGGGATGCTGCTCGCCCACTGCCTGCCAGCCGCATCCTATCTGGAGGAATGTTACAATTACCCCGCGGGGATTTTGGGCACGAATTCACCCTGGGCTAACCCGACCAACCTGATTGCGGTCGTCGAGACCGGCTTGAGTTACCCGAATTTGGGCGACTGCTCTCCATCCGGCGGCGCGGTCAGTGTGACCCAGGGCAGCTCTTCAAGCGCCGCGGTGAGCTACCGCCCCCTGGACGGTTCCGCCACCAGTGGCAGCGCGTACTTCTCTTTTCTCATTGAATTCACCAGTGTGAATGCGAGCTCTTATATCGCGGGCTTGCTGCCGTCCACCGTCGGTTTGCCGGGGGGGAAGGCCTCTGATCCCTGCGATCTGTATGTCAGAAGCGCCACGGGGGGCTATAACCTGGGGGTTGCGGCCAAGGGTACTGGTGCGAGCATTGTCTATGAAATGGCCGTGCTGGCGCTCAACACGGTGCATCTCGTGGTCTTGAAATATGAATTTGCCACCGGCAAGGCGTCCCTTTATTTGGACCCCTCGCCGGGCGGCAGCGAGCCCGCTGCGCCGGACGCAACCAGCACCGGAAGCACCGTTACGGCTTTGAATCGTCTCTACCTCAGGGTCAGTGGTCCGGTGGCGGGCAGTTTCCTGATGGACGCGATGCGGGTGGCGTCCACCTGGGCCGAAGTGACGCCGCTGGGGGAAATCGCGCCGGCCACAAGGCTGGTCTTTTCGTCCGCACCCACTAGTGGAACGGCGGGAGCTGTGCTGGCGAGCGCGGTGGTCCAGATTCAGAATGAAACCGGCTTCAACGTTCCCTCCAATGGTGTGCCGGTCACCTTGACCCTGAACACGGGTGACTTTAGTGGCGGCACCACCACCGTCATTAGCGACATGTACGGCCGGGCGACCTTCGACGATTTGGCGGTGGCCCTGCCTGGCACCTATACCCTGTCAGCCGCCGCCTCGGGCATTGGGGCGGGCTTGGCGTCAGCAGCCGGCGGCTCGATCGTGATCGGCGCTACTAACATCACCGAGCAAGGTCAGGCTTTGTCGGCCTTCCTGGACTCATTGCAGGTGGAGCAGTATTGGGACAATGGCAAGAGCGTCAACTGGCTCACCGGCGCGCCAGGGGGCAGCGGGACCAATAAGACGATTGGGACCGCCAGCCACTGCAGCGCGTTTGCGGCCGCGGTGGCGGATGTGCTGGGCGTTTATCTCCTGCGCCCGTGGGACGCCTCGGACCTCAATTTGGCCAACAACCAGGCCGACTGGCTCCGGACCAACCAGTCTGCCGGGTGGTACGCCATTCCCTTGTCCACGGATGCCCAGCATATCGCCAATGTCGGCGCCTTGGTGGTGGCCTCCTATAAGGAGACGAATACCTCGGGCCACATCGCAGTTCTGCGCCCGAGCACCAAGTCCGACGCCGAGATCCTCACCAACGGTCCCCAGGAGTGCCAGTCCGGCATCTACAATTACAACAACACGGATGTGAACACCGGATTCGGTCAGCATGAGGGCGCGCTGACGGGCATTCTCTACTATGGCCACGCCGTTACCAACCCCATTGCGCCCGTGAACCCGGTCCTGGGCCTCGGTGCGCTGTCCAATGGGGTCTTCCGCTTCCCGGCGGTTTCCATCGTTGGGCGCAGATACAAGCTCCAGTGGACCTCCAATTTCGTGGCTTGGATTGACCTGCCACCATTCACCAACTCCAACGCCGGCACCAACTTCTTCTGTGTCACGCCGCTGAGTGATGCGTCGGCTTCCGGCGCGTCCCCCCGCTTCTATCGCCTGCTTGCCCAGTAAGCCGGCGGAAGCAACCTAGCCGAGGTACTTGATCACCGCCTCGGTGCGCGAGTGGACGTGAAGCTTGTCGTAGATGTGCTTGAGGTGGTAGCGGACGGTGTCATAGCTGACGGCCAGCTTCTCGGCGATTTCCTTGGTAACGAAACCCTTGGCCAGGCACTGGAGAATCTCCTCCTCGCGGGCGGTCAGTTTGTCCTGCTGGTGGGCCGTGGCCTTGGCCGGGTGAAAGGAATCAATCACCCGGCGGGCGATCTCGCTGGTCATGGGCGCGCCGCCGCGATGGAGTTCCTTGATGGCTTCGAGGAGTTTGGCGGGCGCGCTGCGTTTGAGCAGGTAGCCGCTGGCGCCGGCCTTGAGGGCATTGAAGATCGCATCGTTGTCCTCATAGACGGTAAGCATCATCACGGGGACGGACGGCAGCAGCTTTTTGAGGGAGGCCGTGCAGGCAATGCCGTTCATGCCGGGCATCTGGATGTCCATCAGCACGACATCCGGCAGTGATTGCGGGATTACGCGCAGCGCCTCATCGCCCGAGGCGCAGGCACAGGCGCAACTGAATCCGGGCGCTTCGCCAATGTAGCGCGAGAGATTACGCCGGATTTCGGCATTGTCTTCGACGATCGCCACCGCAATAGACATAGAAGCTGTAGGTTAGGCCCCCGGGCGGCTGGGCGCATCCCCAAAATGAGGGACGCGCGGCTGGCTGCTGCTTCCGCCCGCCTCGCCGGGCGTCAGCGGGAGGCGCAAAACTGTCGCTGTGCCTTGCGCGGGCTGGCTGCGCACCTCGAACTGGCCGCCGATGTCCGCCATGCGCCCGGCCATGTTCCGCAGGCCATTGCCCGACGCGCGCCTCGCCGCGGGGTCAAACCCCTGGCCGTTATCCGCGACCTCGACAGTGAATACCCCTTCGTTGACGGCCATGCGCAATCCGATTTCCGTCGCGCGGGAATGCCGAACGGCGTTATTGAGCGCTTCCTTCACAACGAGGAAGACGTTGTGCCGCACTTCGGCCGTCAAGGGTATGTCCGGCAGGTTCGCGGCAACATCCAGGCGGCAGCGAATGGACGTGGGCTCCAGGAACTCCTTCGCGAAATTGCACAGATACGTCGCCAGGTGCCGGAGCGAATCGTTCTGCGGATTCACGGCCCAGACGGTCTCATCGAGCTTGCGGGTCAGCTCTTCGGTCCGGTGCACCATGCGGGCGACCTGCTCGCGCGCCTCGGCCGGCGGCGTGGACTCCCGCACGGCCAGCGCGCCCAACAGGCCGATTTCGGTCAGGCTGCTGCCCAGGTCATCATGAATGTCGCGCGCGATCCGTGTTCGCTCCCGTTCCGCCGTATGGAGCTGTTGGACCAGCGCCAGGTGGCGCTGGTGCCGCCGCCGGAGAGCCAGCCCGACCGCCCAGGCCACAGCGGTGCCGAACGTCAGCAGGAACAGGCTGGCAAACCACCAGGTCTGCCAAAAGAACGGCAACACCCGGAAGGTGGCCGAGTCGCCCGGCTGGCCCCAAATGCCCTCGCGGTTGCAGGTTTGGACGCGGAAGGTGTACACGCCGTTTGGCAACCGGTTGTAGCTGGCCTCACGCCGGGTGCCGGTTTCCACCCACTCCGCGTCAACTCCCTCCAGCTTGTGGCGAAACCGCAGCCCTTCGGGCGCGCTGAGGCTGATGCCGGCGTAACGAAATTCGAACCGCCGGCTGCCCGCGGGGACCGCCAGGGACGGCTCCACCCGTCGCACACCGGATGGCGGCGGCTTGCTTCCCGCCGGCTCCCGTTTGCCCTCCGCCTGCCTCCAGGTCTTGCTCTCAAACAGTTGGCCATCTACGAATACCTCCTCCAGATGGACGGGCGGCGCAACGCTGATTGTGCTCGCATCGGCCGGGTCAATGACGGCCACCCCGCCCAGGGTCGGGAACCAGAGCCGGCCATCCAGCCCGCGGCAACCCGCTGGCTGGTAGCCCCCTTTGCACTCCAGCGTCGGCAGACCGTCAGACTTGCCGTAGCTCACGCAATGGATGGACCCAATGGCGCCGTCGGCAAACTGGTTCAATTCATTCTTGCTCACGCGGAAGATGCCCTGGTGCGAACTAAGCCAGTATTGTCCCCGCCCATCATCCGCGATGTAACAGATCACATCATCCACCAAACCATGACGCGTCGTGCAAGTTGCCGCGCGCCCATTCCTAAGCCTCGTCAAACCGCCGCCGTAAGTGCCGATCCATAAGGTGCCGTCGGCCTCCGGCCGCAGCGCCCAAATCAGGTCGCTGCTGAGCCCGGTCTCCCGCGAGAATTGCGTAAACCGGCCCTCCTGCCAGTGAAACAAGCCGCTGCCGTCGGTCCCGATCCACAAGCCGCCACCCGCGTCCTCCACCATGACGCGCACATCAAGCAGCCCCGCCGACTTCGGCAGTTCCAGACTGCCGACGGTGCCGTTCTGGAGTCGGAGCAGCCGGTCGGTGTTGAACCGGCCCACCCAAAGGGTTCCCTGAGAATCCTCGAACAGGCTGCGCACCAGCGAGCTGTTCGTAGGGGAATCGGCGAGCCGCGCGGCCCCATTGTCCTTCCATTGGTATAGGCTGCCCTGACGCGTGGCCAACCAGACCTGCCCTTGGCGGTCCGCCAGGGCCGTCATGACATGGAGCGGCGTGATGGCCGCCTCCTCGCTGGCAGGGCGAATCACGTCGCCTTGCAGACGATTCAGCCCATAGCCGTCAGTCCCGACCCACAGCTCTCCGTTTGGGCTCTCGCTCACGCTGGTAATCCACTCCCAGGAAAGTCCTTGGGCCAGTCCATACACGGTGAACAAGGGCGGATGCAGCCGGCTTAACCCTCCGCCTTCGGTGCCAACCCAGAGATTGCCCTCGCTGTCTTCGCACAAGGCTCGCACAAAATCGCTGCCGAGCCCGTCCTGCTTGGTGAACTGCAGCAAAGTCCCGTTGGTGCTGCAGCGGAAGAGGCCGTTGCCCCAGGTGCCCAGCCAAAGATGCCCGTAATGGTCCTCCAGGGCGACCCTGATGACGGAGTTGGTGGGGCTTGGGCCGGGAACAGTCAGCAGCCATTGGGCGTCTCGCCACAGGCGGACCTGGCCGCCGGCGCTCAGCCACCATCCCCCGCCGCGGCCCGGGCAGTGAACCGCGTATTCGCCTCGCACGCGTTGGAGCGCCGGAACCAGCCGCTCCCCGATCACTTGGTAAACCCTGGTGTCATTCACGGCCAGAAGTTGCCCTCGAATGTCCGCCCGTACTTGCAGCGCACCCCTGCCGGTTGGCGCCCAGTTCGTGGACACCAGCGAGTAGCGCCCGCCGGCCAACCGGCCGATCTTCCCGTCCTCGGTTGACAGCCAGAGCCGGCCAGATTCATCCTCGGCGACCTGAACCACGGCCGGATGCGAGCCTTGCCCATCGGCCAGCGGCAGTGGGGTGAATTCCCCGTTCTTGAACCCGATTACTCCCCCCTCCTGGGTCGCCAGCCAAAATTCATGGTGCCGGCCGGTGAAGAGAAACCGGATGCGGCCGCTGCCCAGCGCCGGCGTGTTGCCCGCTTTGTAGATCCTGAAGCGCAGCCCGTCAAACCGCGCCAGTCCATCGAGGGTGCTGACCCAGAGATAACCATCCGGAGTCTGGGCGATGCCCGTGACCGTGTTTTGCGGGAGCCCTTTCTCGCTCTGCCAGCTCTCGACCAGATACCCTTTCGGGCTTGAGGTGTCCGCGCCCAGCGTTCCGGCCAGGGACGCCAGGAAGACCATTACGCAGAACTGCGCGCGAAACCAAGCCGCAGGATCGCGCCGGCTTCCTGAGGGGACCGGAAGCGCATCTGGCCGGGAAAGCCGACGGGCGACCCGTGCCCGGTGGTCCGGGCTGGCCTCTTCCGTGTTCAATCTGCGCAACGGCCTGACCATGATCCAATGCTCACTCTGCGTGCGGGCAGAGTCAATTAGGATTGCGGGCTTTGGGGCGAAAGGGGCGCATCTCACTTTCCCGCAATGAACCGGGATGCGCCCTTTCTGCGCTTAGCGGCGGCTCGGCAGAGCGCCGGTGTCTGGAGGGAGAAGTATCAGCTATTCACTTCAGATTGTTCTTGTTGGCGAAGAACTTCGGCTCTTCGCCCGCCAGCAGCTTCGTCGCCTCACAGAGCAACATGGCCGGGCTGTCCGAGTAGCAGTTGACCGTGTCACCGCCGCGATGGTTGGAGAGGGTCACATTGTCAAGTGTCGCGTAGGGCTCGTCCGGCTGGATGGGTTCATTCATGAAGACATCAAACGCGGCACCCATGAGTCGCTTATCGCGGAGCAGTTCGAAACAGGCGGCATTGTCCACCAGGTGCGGCCGGGCGGTGTTGATGAAGTAGGCGCCCGGTTTCATCAGCTCAAACTCCTTGCGGCCGAGAACGGGGATTGGTGAGTCGGTGCGCACATGCAGCGTAACCACGTCCGAGCGTGCCAGCAATGTGGGCAGGTCCACATAGGTGCAGTGGTACCTGGCCAGGTCCGGATCGTCGCTCGGAATGAACGGATCGCAGACCAGGACCTGGCAGTCAAACACCGTGAGCTTGCGGGCGACGCGGCGGCCGATATTGCCGAAGCCGATGATGCCCACCGTTTGGCCGACGATTTCATGAACCCTGCCGCTGTTGGGGAATTTCTCGCGCCAGATGCCGTGCTTCATGCTGGCATGGGTGCGGGCAAGGTTGCGCATTTCGCCGATCATCAGCCCGATGGTTAGCTCCGCCACCGAGTTGGCGTTGTGAGCCGGGTTGTGAAGGACCGGAATGCCGCGTTTGGTTGCCGCCTGCACATTGATATTCTCCAGCCCGCCACGGTTGGAGAGGATGAGTTTCAGCTTCTTGGCGCATTCAATGACGCGCTGGTTGACAGGGCAGAGGTGAACCATGAGCGCCTCGGCATTCTCCACCAGTTGGTAGAGTTCGGCGGGCGGTTCAACCACCTCCGGGCCGCCGCGTTCAATCCGGTGAACGGGGTCGCGCATGCCGACACGGTCCGGGACGCCAAAGAAGAGTACTTTGTCGAGATGGAACCGGGGATACTTCGCGAAGCAGTTCCGGTAAAAGGCCTCTTCCAGGAAGGCGTCGGCCACAGCAATTGTTTTCATATGAGTCTTCTGTTGGTTGGGTTAAGATGGGATGGCTCGGTTCGTCGTAACCTTAGAGGTCCTCGTCGTATCCGGCCGCCTTGGCGTTCCAGATGGTCAACAGCACCGCCATGCCCAGGAGGGCGACCGTGAAGATCGCTACGTAGGCATGCTCCCAGCCGTAATGTTGGGCCAGGTAGCCTAAACCGATGCCGGAAAGTATGGTGCTGGCATACCCGAAGAGCCCCAGCAGCCCGTTGGCGGTGGCGGCAGCTCGCTTGGTGGCATGGTTGCAGGCGGCAATGCCCAGCAAGGCTTGCGGGCCGTAAACAAAGAACCCCGCCCCGCACAGTGTGGTAACGGTGAGCCACGCCGGAGCCCCGGTCGGCAGCTTCCAAAAGACAAACACGCAGATGGCCGCGCCCAGCATGCAGAACACACAGGTCCGGTGCGCCCGGCTGGCGAAGTACCTGTCCGTCGCCCAGCCCGCGATCAACATTCCGGCAATGCCCGCAATTTCAAACAGCGCTACCATCCAGCCGGCATGCTGGAGGGAGATGCCCTTGGATTGGTTCAAGAGGGACGGGCCCCAGTCCAGCACCGAGAAGCGCACCACATAGACGAAGAAATTGGCGAGCGCGAGCGTCCAAATCAACCGGTTGCCAAAGACTTTCCTGCGGATAAACGCCCGGAACTCCTCGGTCGGTTCTTCCCCAACCGCTGATTTCCTCTCAGTGTTGGAGATTTCGGGCAGGCCCACGCAGGAGGGGGTGTCCCGCAGTGCAAACCAAAGCCCGATCGCGCCGCAGAAGGAGATGGCCGCCGGAATCCAGAAGCAGAATCGCCAGGCCCCGGCGCCAAAGCTCCCCATGATATAGCCGCACAGGATGACCACCAATCCGGCGCCGAGGGAGTGCGAGATGTTCCAGACCGACATCTTGGTGGCCAGTTCGCGGGCCGGTATCCAATGAGTCAGCAGGTGGGTGCAGGGGGGTACTCCCATCCCCTGCAGCCAGCCGTTGAGCAGCCACAGCGACCCCATGACGATGACCAGCATGGAAGTGAACTCCGGGCCGCTGAAGCTCCCGCTGATCAATGCGGCCGCATGGCCGCTGAACCCGAAGGCGAAGTTGACCAGGGCGCAGAGCGTCAGGCCGATGACCATGAATACGCGTCCGCTGACGCGGTCGGCAATGAACCCATTCGCGAATCGCGAAAGGCCGTATAGCAAGCCGTTCAGGGTTAGAAAGAGCCCGAGGTTTACCTTGGTAATGCCTAACTCCGCCTCCATGCCCGGCATGGCCAGGCTGAAGTTCTTTCTTACGAAATAGTACAGGGCATACCCGGCAATGGTGGCGAGGATGGTTCGCCGCTGCCAATACTTGAAATGGTTCGCCTGCGCGGAAGCGGTCGTCTCGGCCGAAGCTGGCTGGGATGCCGAGACAGTCATTCCCGGCCCTGAGCTGCGCTGGGCCACAGACCTGCCGGACCGAAGATTTCATCCAGGCAGGTGTCGAGCAGCCCCGCGCGGATGGCGAGGTCGAGCACCATGAACCGGCGGCGGATGCAGGACGCCTGCCAATAGGTCTGCCGCAATCGCTCGCGAGTGATGCCGATTTGTTCCGGCTCGGTGGGCGCTCCGACGTCCTGCAGCATCTGCCGCAGCGTGGCCAGCGGCAGGAGCTGGGCCTTCAATCGTTCGCGCAGTTCGGGCCAGCCGGCTTTCAACCGCGTGAGCTGCTCGCCCAGTTGCGCCGGGCTGCAATACTTGGCGGGGAGTTCCCGGGCCACCACTTCCATGAAGTCTTTGTCGCCGCCGAACAGCTTTCGGGCACGCGCGAGCCAGGTATCCAGGTCCGGCCAGGCGGCGCAGCAGGCGGCCACATCGAGTTTCTCCAACGGTTTGGCCAGCAGGCGTTCATACAGCGCGGTGGAGGCCAGGGTGCCGATCCCGACCTTGAAGCCGTGCGAGGGAACCTGGCCGTTGTGGGTGTGATGCTGCATGTCCCACGTATGGCTGAACAAATGCTCCGCGCCCGAGGCCGCCCGAGTGGACCGGGCCGACTGGATGGCAAACCCGCCCAGCATCAATCCCTCAATCAACTTCCGGATTGCTGCCGGGTCGCGGCGGTGGACCCCGGCGGGGTCGCCAACCAGCTCGCGCAGCCGCCCCTGTACGATCGCCCATCCCTGCGGATGGATGGGCTCGACCCCCAGCGCATCCGCCACAATCCAGTCTGCGCCGGCGGGGACCTTGGCCAGAAGATCCGCATACCCCCAGGCGTTCATTTCTCCGGGGGCGGCGCAAATCACGTCCAGGTCCGCTACCACCGCCACGGGCGCGGGGCAGAAGAACGTCTGCTTGGCGCCCTGAAAGGTGATCGAGGCGCCATACGCGGTGTAGCCGTCCATCGAGGCGGCGGTGGCCACACACATGTAAGGGCGCTCCAGCCGGTGCGAGGCGAGTTTGGTCAGGTCGTTGATTGTGCCGGACCCCACCGCAACCGCAATTGCCGTGTGGGGGCGCAACGCCGACTCCAGTTCCTCGACAAAACGGTGTTCCGCGTGGAGGTCTGGCGCGCGGAATATGAACGGCTCCAGCAGCGGATGTCCCGCCGCCCGAAAGGCGTCAGCCACCGCTTGTCCCGCCGCAGGATAGGTATTCAAGTCTGCGACAATAAGCGCGGGGCGCTCGCCGAACTGCTCCCGGAAGACACGGGGCGTGGCGCTTCTGGCGCCTGCGCTGATCTCCAGGCAGCGTGTCTCGGTCGCCGCGCCCAGCGCTTCAGCGAGCGAGTAAGTTGTCGCTTTCTCTGACATGTGTGTGGGGTGGTATCGTTTTGTCCAGCACTACCTGTCCAGAGCTATCGTTCGGCCGGGGCGAAGTCAAGTTTTGCGTGCTTGCGTCTGCGCTTGTCCGCGGAGCGCTGAGCTGTCTGCTGCCGACAGCAGTTCGCAGGAACAGGCTCAGTTGCAGGGAGACCCTTGACCTGCGGGGGCCGGCGCTGGCAACGGAGCCGGGGAGGGGACAGCGGCGTAACCATGGGCTTTGGCGGGCCATACCAGGGCGAACAATACTGTGGCGATCGCAGCCATGCCCGCCAGGCCGGCGAGGGCAAAGTTCCAGCCGTAATGTCCCACCAGCAGGCCCAGGCCCCAACCCGAGATGAGCGTGCTGGCATAGGCCGTCAGACCGGGAAGGCCGGTAGCTGCCGCCGCGAACTGTTTGGTGGCCAGGTTGGCAGTGATCGGCCCCACCAGCGCCTGCGGACCGTAGATGAAGAATCCCGCCAGACAAAGGGGCACGGCGCTGACCCAGGGCGATTGGGTTGGCAGCTTCCAAAAGGCCAGGACCGCCAGCCCCGCCAGCGCCATGTAGATGACGCACACCCTCGCTCCGCGCCCGCCAAAGATGCGGTCGGTTAGCCAGCCGCTGATCAACATCCCCACGATGCCGCACGTTTCGAAGGCGGCCACCATCCAGCTCGCGTGGGTCAGCTTGATGTGCTTCATCTCCGTCAGGAAAGTGGGGCCCCAATCCAGCACCGCATAGCGGACGATGTAAACGAAGAAATTCGCAATCGCGATCAGCCAGATGTATTTGTTGCCGAAGACCTGCCTAAGCGCCGCGGAGGAGTAGGTCTCCGTGCGCGCGCTCTGCTGGGTGCCTTCCACTTCCGGCAGACCCAGAGACGGCGGCGTGTCCCGCAGCGTTGCCAGCAGGAAGATCGAGCAGAGGAAGGCCAGTCCCGCCGGCACGAAAAAACACAGCCGCCAGCTATACGTGGCCAGGTAACCGCACAGGACCACCACCAGCGCCGCCCCGATGCTATGCGACGTGTTCCAAACCGTCATCTTGGTGGCCAGTTCTTTCGGCGAGAACCAATGCGCCATGAGCCGGGCGCAGGGAGGAAAGCCCATGCCCTGCACCCACCCGTTGAGCATCCATAATGAACCCAGGACGAGGACGGCGGAGCTGAAGCCGAAGAAGACGTTCGCGAGCGCCGAGAGCATCAATCCCACGGCCATGAAGGTGCGCGCGTTGGTGCGGTCAGCCAGGAATCCGTTTACGAACTTGGATACCCCATACAGCAACCCGTGCAGCGTGAGAAACAGCCCCAGGTCCGCTTTGCCGATGCCCAGGTCATTGCCCAGGCCCGGCATGGCCACGCTGAGATTCTTGCGCACGAAATAGAACATCGCGTAGCCGACGATCGTGGAGAAGAGAATTCGTCGCTGCCAACGGCGATACTGCACTTTGATCTCTGCTGGGTCGCTTAACGGCACCGCCGGGGGCGGTGGCGCGAAGACTTCCAAGGCTCTCAGCCACCCCGATCTGCGTTTGGCAGGCGACATGACCGGGGCGGGCATGACTTCAAGAACCAGGTTTTCGACCGGCCATCCGGCGATTTACTTGGCCTTGTAATAGCCGCGGACCGCGTCCATTGCGACGTCGGGGAAGTCGGTGGCGAAACTGGCACAGCCCAGATCCAGCAGCCGGTGGAAGGTCTTGGCCTCTTTCTGCTTCCACGGCAGCGTCTGGAACAGGATGCCGTGGGTTCGCAGTTCGTTCCCGGCCTCGCGCAGGAAGGCTTCGCTCGGATAGAAAACCCCCTCCGGGCTGGTGTTGACATGTATCTGGAGCTGGTCAATGCCGGCGAAGTTTACTTTGCGCAGTTCTGCCAGCCGCTTGGCGAGTTTCGCCTGGGGGCCATTTGGCGCGTCGGGCGAGCCGCTCATCCAGTCCTGCGGACCGCCCATCCAGTGGATCGTTCGGGACTTGGGGGCGACTTGCTTCCAGAGCTTGATCTCGTCGTACTTCGTGCTGGCCAGGATCAACTGCCGATGGACGCCGGCCGTCTCCGCCGCGAGCTTGCGAAAATCCACCTTCTTGATGTCAATGTAGAGCGAGCGTTCGGGGTGCGCCTTCAGGATGCCCACCATCTCGGCGATGCTGGTCACTCGCTGACCGGCGAATTTCTCATTGCGGAAGCTGCCGACATCGAGCTTCTTGACCTCGTCGAATGTCAGGTCAACAATCCCCTTCTTCTTTAGCTCTTCCGGCGCGTTGGGCAGTATCCGGGCGAAGTTGTTGTCGTGGAACGAGACGATCACCCCGTCCTTGGTCTGCCGCAAATCGGCTTCCGGGATGCACCCCAGCTTCCAGCCCAGCTCGAATGCCTCCAGCGAGCCTTCCGGCGCCAGGTCGCCCGCTCCGCGATGCGACTGCATGGTGAACCTGGCGAGCGGAATGTGGTCGCGCACATTCCAGTCTTTCGGCCCGTTCTGGTAGTAATCGCGGAGCGCCTTCATGGCCACATCCGGCCGGTCGGTTCCCAGTCCTTCACTGCCCAGATCCAGCAGTCGCTTGTAAACCGCCTCATTGGTGCGGGAAATATCCCACGGCATGGTCTGAAATTCGATCCCATGCGACCGCACCTCGACTCCCGCGCGGCGGACAAACTCGTCGCTCGGCACCATCCGGTCGTTGTTGGTGTTAAAATGGCAGTGAATCTGCAGCCGATTAATATGGGCAAATCCGGTCTCCCGCAGCTTGGCAAACCGCTTCTCCACGTTGGCGTCGTTGGTGTCGCCCCAGGTGCCAATCCACAGAAACGTATCACTGCGCGGGGCCACCTCTTTCCAGCGCGCGCAATCCGCCTCTGATCCGGTCGCCAGCACGATCTGCTCGTGCACGTCTTCGGTGTCTTTAGCCATCTTGGCAAAATCCACATTCTTGACGTCAATGTAAGCGGACCGTTTCGGGTCCTTCTTGAGCGCCGCGCAAATCTCGTCCATGCTCACGATGCGCTGGCCGGCGAATTGGGGGCCGCGGAACGCCCCGACATCAAGTTTCTTCGCCTCTTCGTAGTTCAGATCTTCGAGCCGCTTCTTCTTCATCTCCTTGGACGCGTTGGGCATGATGCGGGCGAAGTTCTTGTCATGGAACATCATCAGGTGCCCGTCCTTGGTGGTCCTGACATCCAACTCGGGAATGCAGCCCATGCTCCAGGACAGTTCGAGCGCTTCCATGGTGTTTTCCGGCGCCAGGTCTCCCGCGCCCCGGTGGGCGACCACCGAAACCGATTCCAGCGGAATATCCCGGATGTTCCAGGCCGGTTCGGAAGCGGAAGCCGATAGAGCGGCGAAAGTTACTGCGAGGACTGCGCCACAAGTCAGATTGCGGAAAGAATTCATGGTGAAGTTGTACCAGATACTGTGGCTGGCGCAAGCGCCCGGATTACCACACCATTGGCAAGGGCGTGATCTGCTCGCGCGTCCACTTGGTTTTAGGGGAGGGGCTGGTCACAGTCTTCCCTCCAGTGGGCTTGGATGAGCACGTGCTTGACCTGCTTGAGGCCCTCGATGCGGGTCTGGTCACGCACCGGTTCGATAAGGGCACTCAGGCAGAGATTGCGGGTGCGGCGCGCAAGCGCATCCTATACCATCGGCGCCGGGACCTCTGGACCGGCCACATGAATAAGCCCAGCTTCTCAACTCGGCCCCCTTTGGCCTCCGGCGGGGTGGGGTCGGGCCTCTGGCTATCTGCTGTCTTACTGCTGTCTCACCGAAGGGGGGTCTGGAACCGGCCCAAAACCACCTTTTTGCGGGTAAGTGGGCAGTTCTCGACCACCTGCCGTGGAGTGAGATAATTAAGAACCACTAATGGCCAAAGAGTCCCCAAGCGTGACGCAGCCTGCCGGCCCCAATCGGTTGCTCAACCTTCGGCAGCGGGATACACGGCCCAGCGCGCATGCATGGAGGGGCGTAGCGCAGGCGTCCTCGCCGGCGAGTTTGGGCCGCGTCTCGCCGCCCAAGCCCAAGGAACGGCGAGGCGAGACGCCCTCGTCAACCCGCCGGCGAGGACGCCCGCGCTACGTGTCCACCGCCAGCGCTCCGCCCTTCATGCATACGCGCTGCGATGTTTGGAATGCCTTAACCCAGGCGTTGACAAGCGGCCCCTAACGTCGCCAATACTGGAGCATGGTTTGCAAATCGCGTGTCAGGCGATTCCGGGTGCGGAGGGGCGGCGTGACGGGAGCGCGCCGATGCTGGACTGGATTGGGGAGCGGTTGGACATGGTTACCCGCGGTCGTCTGGCGTGGTTGTTGCAGCAACAGGGCAAGAGCCGACAGTCTGCCCCCGCCAACCAACGACTGCTGAGAATATGACATTCTCATTAACCGACCCCTTTATGTCCACAGTCAGCGCTCCGCCCTTCATGCATACGCGCTGGGATGTTTGGAATGCCCTAACCCAGGCGTTGACAAGCGGCCCGTATCACCGCCAATACTGGAGCATGACTTGCAAATCGCGTGTCAGGCGATTCCAGGTGCGGAGGGGCGGAGTGACGAGAGCGCGCCTATGCTGGACTGGATTGCGGAGCGGTTGGACAGGGGCACCCGCAGTCGTCCGGCATGGTTGTTGCAGCAACAGGACAAGAGCCGACAGTCTGCCCCCGCCAACCAACGACTGCTGATAATATGATTCTCATTAACCGACCCCTTTATGGCATTGCGACTTTGCTCGGGCTACTAGGTGCGCCATGAAGAGCGGGATTGAAAAGACTTATCATCCGCGTGGTCAGGTTGCCAGCGAAGTTACTTACGTGAACGGCTTGCCAAATGGGGTCACAAGGCACTGGCATGAAAACGGTGTTCTCCAAGCCGAAATCCCTGTGAATGATGGAATCGTAGAAGGCGTAGCTAGGCAATGGAATGACAAAGGAGAATTGCTCGGTTCTTACGAGATTCGGAATGGGACCGGAATCAAGAAGACATGGCACTCGAACGGAAAGCTGATGGGCGAGACGCCGATGGCAAACGGCAAATGGACAGGCCGACAGCGTGCTTGGTTCGAAGACGGGACTTTGGCCGGAGAGGTATTTTGGATTGAGAATCGCAAAGTCTCGAAGCAGAAGTATGCCGCAGCCTGCAAAGAAAACCCCAAGCTTCCACGCTATGAAGATTGAGGAACTGCTTAACTCTCCCCAATCCAAGGAAGCTCTCGCATGGCTTGAAGGTGGGAACCCAGAGAGCCGCTCGCTTGGGGAGCTGCCGAGCACGACGGCTTCGATTCAATTGGTCCGCGAAATCTACGCACTTGGCGCAACACGGGTCACGGCAACAAACATTAAGACCTACGACACGGGCGAGGAGAACACTGGAAAACTGATTGTGTCACTCCCGCGGGAAGCCAGCGCACGTGCGAGAGTGTTTGCATGGTGCGCAGAACAGGCAGAACAACTTGGCTTCGAACCGGATCGCGATGTTGGGCAGGAACACGTCTTCGTAATGCTGGACTGAATCGAATCCTCATACCCGTGGATGTTACGCACTTTTTTCTGGTCATAAACATGGCCGAGTTGGCGTCATAAGGGTTTAGTGGGTTTGGCCGAACTGGCGTCGTGTTTTGTGGCCAAATAGCCACGCTGTCATCGTAGGTGTTGCGGCCTGGCCGGTTCATTGGGGATGTTGCCGCGGAGGGGAGGATTGCTGGCCGCACTGGCATCATAGTCGGCGGCTGCCAGCGGGATTTCCACACTGGCATCATAAAGGCTGGTTTTTGCCGTTGCCGCGGCTGTTGGCCGAACTGGCGTCGTAAGTTGAGGGTGCCCGCGGTCGGCCGGCGGGGTGTTATTCAGGTGCCGGTGATTTGGCGCATGGCGTCATGAAAGCTCGTTCCCAGGACCTGGACGAAGAAGTCAATGGCGTTGCCGGCCCGATCTCGCTCGGGCCAGCGCCAATAGCTGTCTTTGATGATGAGTCCGGGAAAGGCGGGCAAAAGGAAGTTGCCCGCTTCCTGTGGGACGAGCTGGAGCGCGCGCTTCTGGGGCAGGGGCGCCAGTGGGGCGAGCCGGGCGGCCCGGATCTGGTCACGCGACCAGCGGGGTTGCGGGGAGCGGGCTGTCATAATCCTTTCGCCAATGGGGTTGGATGAGGACGTGGTTGACCTGCTTGAGGTCCACGATACGGGTCTGGCCGCGCACCGTTTCGATGAGTGAACTCAGATGAGGTGGGGCCGGGGGCCGAGGCCAGATGACAGGATTTGCAGGAGCGCCAACGGCACGCAGCGGTTTATTCGGCAAGGAAACCTATCTGAAGCCGGCTGCTTGCGCTCCCAGGAGGCCCCAGAGCGGCGAGAGGCGGGTGCCGGGAGCCTTGGCAAGGGTGGCCTGTAACAAACCGGCCCAGGCGGGGTTTGCCGAGTCCGGTTGCGAAACCGGTTGGGCGAAGAACAGCGCAGCCGACCCTTGAAGGGCTTGTCATTACCCAATCTGCCAGTGCGAGCAAGTCAGTCCTCACCCACTATTCTCACTTCCGGGGGGTGCGGGGAAGGCTGGAGCATGTCGCGCAAGCTGCGGTTCGAGTATCGTGGGGATTGGGGGGTTGCCGACTGTTTCAATAGTGAGAGAACTGATCTGCTGCGCCCAGGCCAAAGCTCACCTGGGCTCCCCCTTCATTCCCCCTCCCCTGGGAAGAATCCAGTGCTTGATTGCACAAACAAGCGATACCTGGCCCGCCGCGTGGAGGCACACGGCCTGCACGAGGTTTGCAGGCGGCGTGCCCTCACGCGGCGCATTGTTGGCGGCCAGAACCGCCTGATTTGCGCCGACTGACGGGCGTAAGGGGGTGGCTGTTGACACTTTGGCTGCCAATTGGTATCCGAGGGACATGGCACTGCGCGTGCGCCAGGAAACAACCGTGAGCTTGCAATGGATCGCCAAGCACCTGGAGCTGGGGGCCCCAGCGCCGGTGGCCTACTTGCCGTATCGGCAGGGGCAAAGCGTGGGAACTTATGAAAACACGCTGTTCTGAACCTTTATAAGACGGTCATGTTCTCACGCACTCCTCTTGTGCCGTATGACTGAGCGGAGGGCAAGCCCGATCACTTGCAACGCTTAATATGACATTCTCATTAACTGACTCCCGTACAAGGCCGACGTGCTTCAGCTGCGCCGTGCCGATGGGCGCGACCTCGATTGCCTCCTCCACGTCAACCCGGCGGGCAAGGAAAAGGGCCTGCTGATGGTCTACAACCCGCTGGAGCAGGAAGTCAAGCAGGTGCTCCGCATCCCGCTCTGCTACACCGGCAAGACCAGCGCCGCCAAGCTGCGCGAGCGCGACGGGGCCGCCGTCAACTTCACACTCGACCGGCAGTTCCGCATTGATCTGCCTGTCAAAGTCCCCGCGCGGGGCGTGACGTGGTATGGGTTGGAGTGAGGTTGCAGGCGTCTCGTTGCCAACATGATGAAGACTGCAATCACTCACAGGGGCTGCACCATAAGGTTTCGAGCCAGGTTCGGGGTGCCAATCCTCTTGCTCACGTTGGGCGTTGCGACGGCCGCGACGGCTGAAGCGGCGGGGCGCAAAGGCCCGGCACCCGCCAAAGTCAGCCTGACCCTCATCCCGCCTTCCCCCGTCACCGATCAGATCAGCCTCGACATCCGGGCGGCAGCCCGAAATCCCGGCGACGCAGCCCAAACGGTGGAGATGGCTGTTTATCTGGACAAGGAGCAGTCGGCGACCTTGTTGCACCGGGAGCAGGTCCCGGTGGACGCTCATTCCGCCAAAGGAATAGCCTTTCGATGGGCAACGAAGGGTCTCATGGGCAAACACCGTGTCCTGCTCATTGCCCGATCGGGGGGAAAGACCTTGCGAGCCAGGCAACCCCTTGTGATTCTGCCCTCCGACGTCCGCTCAACGCGCCGATTGGCTGGTGCTTGGGTGGACCTGTACCATCACGATGAAGCGGAGGGGCGCCCCTTCAACGCCGAGCTGGCCCGAATGACCCCCGCCCAATGGCGCGAGTTGGTGCGGGCGATGCACGCGGCGGACCAGAACATTCTCGTCATCACGATGGTGTTCCACAATTTCACGCATCGGGGGCAGCACCAGATGGAAACCGAAGGCTATCCCGGGAGGGCCTACTATCCCTCCGAGCTGTATCCCGGGCGGATGCCGATCACGACGCGCGATCCGCTGGAGGCAATCTTCTCTGAGGCGGATCGCCTCGGCATGCAGGTCCTGCCTGGGATTGGCCTCTACGCGTTTTTCGACTACAGCCCGGGTTCACTGACGTGGCACAAGCAGGTCGCCGCCGAGTTGTGGGCGCGCTACGGGCATCACCCGTCGTTCTACGGCTGGTATGTCAGCGAGGAGAAGGACGGCGGGTTGGGCGCGGCTGAGGAACGGCGAGAGATTGTTGAGTTCTTCCGCCAGTTCACGCCCTATCTGCGCGGTCTCGCGCCGGACAAGCCGGTCATGCTGGCGATCAACAGCTTCCACTTCCGCGGCGCCGAGGACACTTACCGTCAGTTGCTCCCCCACTTGGACATCCTTTGTCCGTTTGGTTTTCACCGGATGCCCGCTGGAGACCTCACCGGGGAACAGGCCGCCGCGCTGATGCAATCGTTGTGCGACGAAGCCGGCGCTCACCTGTGGCTGGATCTGGAAAGTTTCGTCTTTCGCAACAACAATGAACTGCATCCGCGCCACATCGAAGGGCTCGTCCGTGAGCTGACCCGCCTGGCGGACTTCGAAAAGACGCTCCATTATCAATTCCCGGGATTGATGAGCTCGCCGGCGATGTCGCGCCAGCCCGGCGGGCCAAGCAGCGTCAAGCTCTATCTTGACTACAGGAAGTATCTCCAGACCGCGCCGGCGCGTCCGCTCGAATAGAGGTGTGACGTGGGGCGTCTTTGGACGCTGGCATTGGCCTTCGCCAGGTCACCCCGGGCCCGACATTCGAACGATCATCTGAACCCCATCACCCGGTAGAAGCAACGGTTGGCGTTGGACAAGTCCTCGAATTCGATAGCAGGTGCATTGGCCAATGACGCCAGAGATTCCCGCGCACAGGCAACCCGCGCGTGCGAAACAATGTGCGGCGCGCGCAGGTCAGGCTTGCGTCGAACGGGGAATGGCCGCAGGCTGGAACCCGTGAAGACCTACGCGTTCCTGGGAGCCGCCATCCTGCTGCTGTTGGCAGGAGTCGCGACCGTCCAGTCTGAGCCCCCGCCCGGGGCACCCTCCATGCAAGCCTACCGTGTGCGGTGGGTGCGGGAGCTGAAGCTGGTCCTGGATGGGCGGGCGAACGAGCCGGCGTGGCAACAGGCTGCGGTGGAGCAGCGGTTTGTGTTCCCGTGGAAGCAGGGCTCCGCACCGGGCACCGAGTTCCGCGCGCTGTGCGATGAGACGAATTTCTACTTCGCCTTTCGCGTGCAGGATGCCGACATTGTCGTGCTGGAGCGGTTGCGAGACGAAGCGGACGAGGTGTTTGAAGACCGCATAGAAGTCTATTTAAGCCGGGATGACCGGATGGAAGATTATTTCTGCTTCGAGGTGGATTCACGGGGCAGGGTGTTCGACTACCGCGGCGCGTACTACCGGCGCATGGACACGAAATGGAAGTTCGCGGGGCTGGAGGCGAACGCCGCCGCGCTTCCCGGAGGTTACGAAATCGAGGGACGCATCCCGCTGACGAGTCTGGCCGCGCTGGGTTTTCCGTCCATCCAGCCCGGTGTGAAGATCCGCTGCGGCCTCTACCGGGCGGAGTTCAGCCATGACCGCAGCGGGCGGGTGGTCGAGCAGAAGCAGAGCCTGCACAACCTGGGGCGGAAGGTCGAGGGGCCGCCACCGATCGAAGAGTGGATGAGCTGGGTGGATCCCAAGACGAGGGAGCCGGACTTTCACGTGCCGACTTCGCTCGGCTGGCTGGAATTTGTGAAGTAGGGATTACTGCCATCATGTTGCCGCAAGAGAACCTGGAATTTGAATTCTCGGCGGAGCGGAGAACGGCCGTCCATTTGAAAACCCCGCTCGCGGAGCAGTTGCTTGCCTTCAAGGAGTTTGGCAAGGGCACCGAGGTCATCCAAACTCACCCGCGCAGCGCGGAGTAAGTGCGGGCGCGCCAAAAGCAAGTTCTTATCAGTTCAGTACCGCGGCTTCTCCGGTTGCTGGGATTCCGCGCTCGCCTCACGGGTGGCAATCTGTCACAAAGGACGCATGTTCAGACGTTGCCTAATCCTGTTGCCCCTTGTTCTGGCGGTTGCGAGGGCGCCTGCGGCAACCAACATACCAACTGCAGACGCAGTGAAGGCGGCCTTGGCGAACGCCACGGACTACCTCACCTCGATTGCCACCCATGGCGGTTATCTCTGGCGCTATTCGACCGACCTGAAGGATCGCCGGGGCGAGGTAAAGGCGACGGCGACTCAAATCTGGGTGCAGCCGCCCGGTACGCCCAGCGTGGGCACGGCGTTCCTGGAGGCCTACGCCGCCACGAAAGACGAACGCCATCTTGTTGCAGCTCACGCGGCCGCCCAAGCCCTGGTCCGCGGACAACTTGAATCCGGCGGCTGGACCTATCTGGTTGAGTTCGATCCGAAAGCCCGGCGGAATTGGGCCTATCGCACCGACTCGCGCAGCACGCCCCGCCATTCTTCCCGCGCCAGTAACACCACCACGTTTGACGACGACAACACTCAGAGTGCGTTGCGCTTCCTGATGGCCTACCTGAGTGTGGCCACGAACCAGCCGGCCCAGAGCCTGAAACCCCTCCGCGCGGCCCTTGATTATGGACTGGCCAAAATGGTCGAAGCCCAATACCCGAACGGCGCCTGGCCGCAGCGCTACAACGGTACTCCGCATGATCCCCGCAATCACCCAATACGTCCCGCGCGGGTCCCGACAGGCTGGCCGCGCACTTGGCCCAAGGCCGACTACAGCGGCTATTACACGTTGAACGACCAAACCCAGCGGGACTGCATCCGCACCATGATCGCAGCGTGGAAGTATCTCGGAGATCGGCAGTACTTGGACGCGGCCCGGAAGGGGGGCGACTTCCTGATCCTCGCCCAGCTACCCGAGCCGCAGGCGGGCTGGGCGCAACAGTACAACTTCGCCATGGAACCCGCCTGGGCACGTGCCTTCGAGCCGCCAGCGGTTTGCGCCGCCGAAAGCGCGGGCGTCATGCGTATGCTGATGGACCTGTTCGTCGCAACTGGCGATGCGAAGTTCCTGCAGCCCATCCCCGGCTTCGTAGCCTGGCTGAAGCGATCCGAGATCAAGCCGGGCCAATGGGCGCGTTTCTACGAGTTGCGCACGAACAAACCCATTTACGGCGACCGCGACGGGAAAGTGCATTACACGCTTGCCGAGATCAGCCGCGAGCGCCAGAGCGGCTATTCCTGGGAAGGCGGTTACGGCATCGCCGGGGTGATCAAGGATTACGAAGCGATGCGGGCCCAGGGCCGCGAAAGACTCCTGGCCGAAGAGCAGAAACGTAAGACCCCAGCCAAGCCGGCAGACAAGATCATCAGCCAAATCCTGGCGCAGCAGGACCCGCAGGGGCGCTGGGTGCAGAAAGGCTGGTTGGACATGCGAACCTTTATCCGCAACATGAAGGCGTTGGGCGATTATTACCTTGCGCGCTGATCTCACTTTGTGGCCGCTCTTTCGCTAGGAATCTCAGCCCCTTTGCGGCACGGGTAAGGCTGCTTGCCCTCTGGAATCTGCGTCTTATCGCATAGATGGTTCTTGGACGTTTGACCGCACCCCCATCGTAATTCGTAGCCGAATAGCCACGCTCTGGTGGTAAGGTCACGACGGGGCTATGGGAGAGCGCATCGGCGCTTGGAAGGCAGATGTGGAGATGTTGTAATGTCTTAAGAATGGACAAGGTACCATTCTTCCCAGGATCCCAGAGAAGCAAGCTAGGGTGCCTTGGTTTGCCTCGCGTGGATGGCTACCGGAGTGTCGGATACGACATTGTCAACGCCAAGGGCGGCGCCGAGGAGGTAATCCTCGTAGGAGTTCGCGGTTCCGCCGGTGACGATCATGCCGTTCTTACGGGCCTCGCGGACGTCGGCGCGGGTGGAAATGTCCAGGGTGCAGCCGCACCGCTTGATTCCCAGCGCTTTTGCTGTCTGCACCGAGTCGGCGAGGTGCGACTTGCCGCAAACGAGCTGGCGTTCGGTCTCAGGGTAGTGCTGCTGGAAGTATTTCAGCGCCCTCTGGTCAATCGAGGAGAAAGTATAGAGCGAGCCCTTTGGGCACTTGGCGGTGACCGCGTCGTGCAGCTTCCGGCAGTAATCGGCCAGACGCGCATCCGGATAAAGCTTGGGGTCGGTCTTCATCTCAAACATGATCATGACCCCCGGCTTGTCCGCGAAGAAGTCCAGCATTTGATCCAGGAACAGCAAGGCCTGGTTCCGTTTGCTGGTGCGTAGCGGTGCCAGGCCGGCGGCGGTCATCTCCTCAATCGTCCCTGCGTTGCCGAAGACGCGCTTCAGCGAGCTGTCATGCGAGACCACCAGCGTGCCATCGCGGGCCATGCGGATGTCGGTCTCAAAGGCGCGGAGCCCCTGCTCGTAACTGCCACGGAACGCCGTGAGGGTATTCTCGTCAAACTCCAGCCGGCCACCGCGATGCGCGATGATCTGCCAGGGCAGTTCCTTCCCTTGAAGAGTGATCGGCCGGGTTCTGCCGGGGGGCCCATTAAAGTGTTCGGCTTTCCATGTCTGCATGGCTAATGGAACGTCGGTGCAGCTATGAGTAACTCCCAATGCGATGCCTAGAAGGTAGTCGTCCGGTTTTTTCCCCGGCCAGCCCGTGATCGCCAGACCTGCTTCCCGGGCCAGGCGCGTCGCAGCTCGCGTCGAGCCGTCAATCGTGCAGGCGATACCTTGCATACCGAGTGCCTTTGCCCGTTTGACCAACTCCGGGGTGCAGGGCTCGGCGGTAATCAGCATCAAGCCCGCCTCAGGATGCTGCCGCTTAAGGACCTTCAACGTGCGCTCGTCAAATGAGGAGAAGAGATACACAGACCCTTTCGGCTGCTTGTTGCTGACTGCTTCAAACAGCTTTTGGCAGTAGTCCTCGAGCCGGGCAGGGGGGTAAAGCTTCTGGTCGGCGGTCTTCATTTCGAATTCAATGTAAACGCCGGGCTTGTCCGCAAAATAAGCCAGCAAATCGTCCAGGAACAGGAACGGCTGTCCTGTCTGCTTCGTTCTGATCTGCCGCACCTCGGCCGCTGTCTTCTCCTCGACGGGCCCTTGGGCGATGCAGGTGCGGTCCAGCTTGTCGTCATGAAGAATGACCAGCTTGCCATCCCGGGTCATGCGGACATCGGTCTCAAAGCCGCGCAGCCCCTTTTCGTAAGCCCCCTGGAACGCCGCGAGGGTGTTCTCGTCAAATTCCGCCTTGCCGCCCCGGTGGGCAATCAGCACTGCTGTTCCGTTCTGCGCCTGCGCAAGGCAGGTTGCCAGCGCCAAAGCGCCAACCAACATGGATTTCTTCATGCTCATCTTCCTTTCAAGCTAAGTGTGTCGCCGCGTTGGCCCCTTACGGCAACTGCACGCCCTGTTTTCGTAGGGCGTCTTGGACTTTACTGGCGGGGATTGCTCGCGGCAGCGACTTCTCTTTGGCCGCAATGGCCGCCGCCGTGCCGGCAGCCTGGCCGGTGGCCATGCAGATCGCCATCACGCGGTACGACGCGTGGGCCCGATGTGTCCCGGAAATACACCGGCCGGCTGTCAGCAACCCCTCAATCCCTTTGGGCAGCAGGCACCGGTACGGAATGTCATACGGCTTGGCCATCTTTGACTGTCCCTCCGCCTGTCCGCCGCCGGCTGGGTTATGAATATCAATCAGGAACCAGGCCTTGTGAACCACCACGTCGTCGAAACGCGCACCGTTTTCCACATCCGCGTCGGTTAGGATATAGTCGCCCATCACTCGGCGGCTTTCGCGGACGCCCAATGTGGCGGGCGTGGTCTTGACGCGGCAGTGCGCGTAGCCAGGCACCTCGCGCCGCAAGAACGCCGTGACCTGTTCAATCTGCGCGCGTAGGTCCGCCTCCGCCTTGCCGAGCTGCGCGGCGTCCAGTGTGTTATAGCCGTTGGCCTGCGTGGCGTTGACGGTTCGCTCGCCGGGATAGAAGGTCTTGTGCAGCCGGACGATGGTGACGTTCTTGGGCAGATCGCCGCGCGCATTCGCCTCGCGGCATAGGTCGCGGTACAACTTGCCGTCCGGCAAAGCCACCTTGTCACTTCCGCCAAAGCAGGTGATGGCGTGGCTTTCGTCTACGTCGGACAGCGTAAATTCCAGCGTGGTCGGCTGGGTCAGCCCGTCGCCGTCGCGCCCCACGCGGCACTCGGCGCCGGTCAGGTACGCTGCGGTGCCGTCCCCGGTCGCGTCCACGAAGCAGGTGCCATGCAGGGTGCCCTGACCTCCGGGTGTGGCGACCACCACGCTGCGCAGGCGCTTGCCTTCCAGCACGGTTTGGCAAAGTGTTGCCTGTAAGAACAAATCGACCCCTGCGGCTGCCAGCCATTGCACCAATTGTCCCTTCGCCTGTTCGGTGTCAATGTGCACCTCGCGTCCGTTGCGCGTTTGCACGGGGACCTCATCATGGCCCGCAAGAAACAACGCGCGCAGCTCATCGTACATGGTCCCGGGCGCAACCGACCCCAGGATCGGGTTGACGTTGCCGAGCGTGAGGTTTCCGCCCACAGCGCCGTAGCGCTCGACCAGTGCGGTGTGCGCGCCCATGCGGGCGGCCGCCACCGCCGCTGAAATGCCCGCCGGGCCGGCGCCTATCACCACCACGTCATACCGTCCCAATTCCCGCGCCGGTGGGGACGCGGTAACCGGCGTTTGGGAATCTGTCGCGCCAGCCAGGGCGGACCAGAGGATGGAAGCGGCGAGGATTGACCGAAATCCGCGCTTTTGCCGCGGCGCCCGGTTGCCCGCCAAACTGCTAACGGAGAATTGGTATCTGTTCGCGCTCATGCTTCAGCACTTGCTTCAGTCTTACCAGAGCGCGATCTGGGCAAGCAAGCCCAAGGGTTGTCGAGCTCCAGTGAAAACGGATCTCACCATCCTGCGGGCGCGGGATCTGCCACGGCGACAAGCTGTGGGCTCAAGCGCCGCACGAGATCTTCTGGCCGGCCAGCAACCGCCCGACTTTCTGCCGGGTGGGCGCCCCTTCCATCGGGCCCCTTTTTGTCACGGCCAACGCCCCGACCGCATTGGCAAAACGAGCGGCTTCGAACAGGTCGAGCCCCTCGAGCATCGCCACGGTGAAGCCGGCGCAGAAGCTATCTCCGGCGCCGGTGGGATCAATCTCCGCGACCGGGAAGGAAGGGACCTCCCGTACCGTGCCCCGGGCGAAGACCCGGCAGCCGGCCGCGCCGCGTTTCAAGAGCACCGTCTTGCCCCGGGCGGCGAGCCGGCCGCAGCCCTCGTCATCGTCCGCCGCGCCGGTCAGCAGGGCTGCCTCGGTTGCGCTGGGGAAGACGACATTGGCCCGATCGAGCACCCGCTGGCAGAGGGCGCGGATTTGATCAGCGCTCAGCAAGCCCGGCCGGATGTTCGGGTCAAAACTGACCGTGGCCGAGGGGGGCGCGCAGCGCAGCGCCTCCAGGCAGGCCAGACGGGAGGATTCGCAGACTGCCAGGTTGCAGCCCGTGATATGCAGCCAGCGGCAGCGCTGGAAGTATTCAGGAAGCACCTGCTCCGGCGCCAGTTGACCGGCGGCGGCATGTCGCCAGTGGAACAGGAACTTGCGGCTGCCGTCGGAAGAATAGGCCACGAACGCTACCCCCGTGGCGTGCTCCCGGAGCGTCCGAACCTGGGAACAGTCCACCCCGTCGGCGCGCAATCGGCCCACAATGCAGCGCCCGAATTCATCGTCTCCCACGCAGCCGAGGAAGCCCGCTCGCCCGCCCAAACGGGCGACGGCGCCGATGTAGATTACCGTGTCCCCACTGGGATAAGGCCCGACAAACGTTCCGGCCTGATCAAGCGGCTCGTCAGGCGCCGGGCGCATGATCTCGACGAGCATGTTGCCCAGCGAAATGATTTCCGGCGAGGCGGGATTCAATGGCTTTGCCCGCAGGCGCGGGAATAGAGGGCGGTCACTTCCCGGACCTTGTCGCGCAACCAATCCAGCGGGCGGGCGGCCAGCCGGCCCTCGCGCACGGCACGGTATTGCACTGGCAGGTGTTGGCTCACGAGAGTAAGCGGCGGCGGATGCCTCTGCAAATTACTCAGCAGGCGATTCACCGCATCTTGCAGGGCAGGGGCGGCCCAGTAATACCGGCACCGGTCGCTGTAGCTGAACTTGCGTGAAAAGGCCTTAGCCTGCTCATCCCCGCGGTAATGGCTCTGCCAGTGCCCGGGATGCGAGAGCATCTCCGCCTCCAGGCGGGCCCGCAGATTGGAAAGCTCGACCGCTCGCTTCCCGCCGAGCCACTCGCGTTCAATGTCTTCGAGCGCGAAGAGCCCCTCCCGGTAGGCGTAGGTCAATCCGGGGCCCACTTTCAAAATGGCAAACTGGTCCTCCACCAGCTCCCGCAGCGCCTTGCCGGACTGGTAGTCAGTCGAGTGCGCTTCAAACACCAACTGCCCCTGGCGCGCGATCCAGGCCCGCAACGGCGCCGCCGCCTCCCGCCGATATTCGGCCACCGCACTGTCGGAGAATTCCACGCCTGGCTGGACCACCACCCCAACCACCCGCTCCCAGGCCTCCGCCAGTCCCCGGTCCCGGAACGCACTGCGCGTGACCTCGACCGTCTGCGCCGCCGCCTCCGAGGTGGTGGGCTGGATATGCAGCTCGACTTCCTGGGCTCCGCCCGGTATGGGCACCTCGGTTCCAATAATATAGACCGGCCGCAGCCCGGTGGGCCGCTCCTCCGCCCACGCGGATTCGGCGGCGGCGCACAGATCGGCCGCGCGCGCCGCGACGGTCTCCTCCTCGAGCGCTCCATACTTGCCGGGCCGGTCATCCGCGCAGCACATGCTGGCGTCCAGGTGCATCTTGGTGTAGCCGGCCCGCACGTAAGCGCGGACGAGGTCCTGTGCCTTGGCCAGGGCCAGGGC
>CAZDOO010000050.1:0-42726 GCA_964507045.1 uncultured Verrucomicrobiota bacterium
TTTCCTCGAAATCTAACAAAGCTGCTTCTCCAAGGTGCATTTTTGAGGTTGAAAGGAAGGCTGTGTGCTCTCTCTACGCCGCCGACAGTCTGTCAGCCTCAATTCAGCGGGACACCGCGGCGGATGTAGGTAGGCACGTCGAGATCTTCGCCTTTATGGATGGTCGGCTCGCTCTTATCAAACCGACCCTTGGAGACAATCTCCAGTGGCAATTGGCCCTGCCGCATCCTGGACGGCACTTTACGCTGGCGCGCGCCACTGCGGTCTTGCCGCGCCAGGAGCTGCTGGACCTGCTCCGGCGCCAAGACAGGCGCCGGCGGCACAAATCGCGAGCCGGGCCGCCTGGCGCTCGTGCGGGGCAGCAGTTGCTGATCAAGTTCCTCACCGCCCTCTGCGGTCCCGCCTTCCGCTTCGGGCTGCACCTGCTTGCGCGCAGCGATGAGCGTAACCACCAAGCGATCTTTGAAACCCTCGTCAATGGCGGCCCCCATAATGACCTGCGCGTGCTCGCAATGGCGATTGACCTGCTCCATCACGCGGTTGACCTCGGCCATGGTCAGGTCCGGGCTACCCGTCAAACTCACCAGCACCGCTCCCGATTCGCCCAGCACCTGGCCGCCATCGAGCATTGGATGCGCCAGCAGTTTGTCCATTACCTCGCGCGATCGTGTTGGTCCCGCGGCCTCGGCCACTGCCAGGGTGCTTTCGGAGTGCCGATCCCGGATCAGCGCCGCCAAATCGGTGAAATGGATTTCAATCAGCCCCTGCTGCAGGAGCAGACGCCAAATACCGTGCACACCGGTCGCCAGGAAGTCATTGGTGAGCTTAAAGGTTTCCAACACGCTGGTGTTCTCATCAATCAGCTTGAACACCTTCTGGTTGGGCAGACAAATGACTCCGTCGGCGGCGGCCTTAATCTGCGCCAGGCCAAGCTGGGCCAGTCGCTGCCGGCGGCTGCCTTCACACTCAAAGGGCATCGTCGCAAACCCGAGCACCAAGGCGCCCGCTTCCTTGCCCGCGCGCGCCAGCACTGGGGCGATGCCCGTGCCCGCACCGCCGCCCAGACCGGCCAGAATAAAGACCACATCCGTCCCCTCGCAGAGCTGCTTGAGCTTCGGCAACTGTTCCTCGGCCAGCGCGCGGCCGCGCTCCGGGTCGCCGCCGGTGCCCAGCCCGCGCAGAAGCTGCGTCTCCAGGCAAACCCGCTCCAGCGCGCCGGAAGCGGCAAGTGACCGGGCATCGGTATCCACCGCCACGAAGCGTATCCCGGGGATGGCAACCTTGAGCGGATCGCCGCCAAACAAGTCCGGCGTGCCGGGCAAGGCGTACTTGAGCAGCGGCGCCATCACGTTGATGCCCGCCCCGCCGACGCCAAACACTTTGACGGAGATGCTTTTCGCGGCCGTTCCCACGGTCGTTTCGTTCTGTGCATTTGCAGTCATGGGACTTCTCTGAATGGTCAAACCCGACGGAAGAGTTGGTCCAAGGTGCTCCTGATACCCTCGGTCAGGGACGACCTGGTCGAGCGCTTCCGCTGCTGAAAGGAACCGAACTTCACCAACCCAATGGCCCCCGCAAACTCCGGCTGATCGAGGGCTGATTTCAGCCCGCTGATCGAGTTGGCCTTGCCGAGCGAGACCGGCATCTGCAGGACTTGCTCGGCCAGCCGGGCGATGTCCGGAATACGCGCCCCGCCGCCGCTGAGGAAGACGCCCGCCCGCAGGTAATCCAGCGCCCCGGCCTGCTCCAGGTCCTGGCCGATGAGCTGAAAGATCTCCTCCAGCCGCACCGACATGATGCGGCGCAGGTGTTCGAGGTTGATGGTCTTGAGAGGCAGGCCGTGCTCATTAGCAATCGTGTACGTCTGGCCCTTGTCGGTTTCGCCAAGAATGGCGGAGCCGTGCTCGAGCTTTAACTGCTCGGCACGGCTGAGCGGCACCTTCAAGCCGTAAGCCAAGTCGTTCGAGATGTGGTCGCCCCCCACCGCCAGCACACCGGTGTGCTTGATGATGCCATTCGCATAGACCACGTAGTCGGTGGTGCCGCCGCCGATGTCAATGACCAGCGAGCCGAGCTCCTTCTGCTCGGTCGTGAGCAGCGCCAGCGAGGAGGCCAGGCCGTTGAACACGATGTCGTCCACCTCTAGTTGCAGACCCTTAACCGTGCGAATCGCGTTCTGCAGCCGATTTAGATTCCCATGCACCACATGCACGTCCACCTCGATACGCGAGCCCAGCATGCCGACCGGGTTGGTGATCCCGTCCTGGCCGTCCACGAGAAAATGTTGGCGAATGGCGTGGACGACGTGGTTCTGGGCGGGCAGGTTGATCGTCTTGGCGTTCCGGATCACATCCTGCACGTCTTCCTCCGTGATCTCGCGGTCGGCGGAGGCCACCGGATGCACGCCACGGTTATTGAAGCCACGCAGATGGCCGCCGGTCACGCCCAGATAAACGCTGCGAATCTCGACGTCGGCCATTTGCTCCGCTTCCACAATGGCGTGCCGCACGTCCTCTTCGGCCAGGGGCGCGTCGGCGATTTCGCCTTTGCGCACCCCGCGCGACCGGGCCTGACCCAAGCCGACGATATTCAGCACGCCGTCGGCGCCCAGGTCGCCAACCACGGCGCAGACTTTGGAGGTGCCGATTTCAAGTCCGACGATGATGGATGAGCTGTTAAACATGCTTCTTCTTGGGGCGAAGGGGTTTGGCTGGCTTCGGGGCAGCGGGTGCGACTGCGTTAGCCTCGAGCCAGCGAAGGGGAATGTTGTTGGTAACGGCCAAATCCAGCGTGGCGATCGCATTACTAGTCTGCTGGCCCCGCTCAAAAATGGCGTGCCAGCGCCGCAACTGCTGCTCCAAATCGGTCAGGCCAAAAGTTATCTGGCTGCCCTGCCCCGTCGTCACCACCAGGACCTCAGGAGCAGAAACGTCCACGCGTTTCAAATCCACCAGCCCAGCCATCGGTGATTCTTCAAAAGCCTCAATCAGATGCAGGGCGGCCTGGACCTGGGGAGCATCTATGCAGCGGCCGGGCTGGAATTCGCCGGGGTTGACGCCGCCAATAATAGGCAGTGCATCGCTGGACGAATTGGCCGGCGTATCGCGTTGGCGCGGGTCCAGCGGCAACATGACATGCCCCTCCGCGTCCAAGTGATAGACCGCCACCGCCACTCCCCCGCCCGGTCGAGGCCGGGGGACGTTAGCTTGGGCGATGGGTTCACGTTCGGTAATAAGAACGCGCAGGGTGTGCGGCAGAATCCGCTCGACGGAAACAAACCGGACCAGCGGAATCAGTTCCAGGTCCCGTTTCACTCGCGCCAGATCCAGCGCCAGCAAATTCTCTCCGACCCTGACGCCTGCCCAGCGACGGAGTTGATCCACCGAAATTGCGCCGTCGGTTTGCACGTCAACGTGCTGGATGGCGAACGCCTTGTTCTCATACACGAATCGATCAAGCACCCAGCCCCCGGCGCGATAGAGCAAATAAGCGCCAAAGACCAGCGCGAACCCGGTGCCGAGAGCGATCGCCGCCAGACGCGCCCGCGTAGCACGCACCTGGCTGGAGCGCAACTTCACATCCAGCACCTGCGCGCGTCCCAGGCGCCGGTTCTTTGGTTTACGCTTGAACCACATGTTTCCGTTTGAGCGCCAACTCCACCATCCGCTGGCACAGCTCCGCATAGCCAATTCCGGCCGCGGCTGCAGCCTTGGGCAGTAAACTGGTCTCCGTCATTCCCGGCAACGTGTTGACCTCCAGCACCACCGGTTCGCCGGTCGGCCGCACGATCACATCCACACGCGAATAGTCGCGACCGCCAATCGCCTTGAAAGCACCGATGCCCGCCGCTTGAATCCGCGCGGTCGTCGCCTCGTCGAACGGCGCCGGGCAAAGATAGTCGGTTGTGCCGGCGCTGTACTTGGTCTGGTAGTCGTAAATACCGGTCTTGGGCCGGACCTCAACCAGGGGCAGGGGCTTGTCAGCCAGGATGCCGACGGTGCATTCGCGCCCGGAGATCTTCTCCTCCATCAAAACCTGCGAGTCGTGGCGCATCGCTTCGGCCAGCGCCTTGCCCCAATCCGAGACACGCTCGACGAACTGCAGCCCGACGCTCGAACCCTGGCGGGCGGGCTTCAGCACCACAGGGGGATTCCAACCCATCGGCCAGCTTGCCGCAGCCGATTCGACCAGCAGGAATCGCGCGGTCGGAACCCCCGCCGCGACACAACGCTGCTTGGTCAGAAACTTGTCAAACCCGATGCGGCTCGCCTCGGGATCGCAGCCGGTATAAGTTGCGCCCAACTCTTCCAGCCGGCGCTGGACGGTGCCATCTTCCCCGTAGGTTCCGTGCAGCGCGAGAAAGACCACGTCCGTTCCTCTGGGCAGCTTCCATTTCTCGTTCCGCGGATCCACCTCACTAACCTGGTGGCCGAGCGAACGGAGCGCCTTGACCACCTCCGCACCCGAGCGCAAAGAGACCTCGCGCTCAGCGCTCGGCCCGCCAAACATTACGGTGATGTTAAGTTGCTTGCGTACGGGATTCATTCTCCAACAATTCTCACTTCCATTTCCAGTTCGATGCCGCGCTCGGCCCGAACACGCCGCTTAATAAGTTCTATCAACTCCAGCATGTCGCGGGCGGTGGCGGCGCCAGCGTTGACAATAAAATTACCGTGCTCCGGCGATACCAACGCTCCACCCACGCGGGTTCCCTTCAGCCCCAAGTCGTCAACCAGCTTGCCGGCAGGGATCGAGGGAGGGTTCTTGAAGATGCAGCCGGCGCTTGGCGCGGCCGGCTGGGATTGCCACCGCTTGCGGCTATACTCGTTCATGCGCTGCTCAATGGCCTCACGCGAGCCCGAATGGCCGCGCAGCACCGCTGACACGGCGATGTGCGTCTCGAGGGTTGGACAACTGCGATATGTGACCGTCAGTTCCCGGGCTGCTCGCTCCTGCAGTTTCCCATCGAAAGCCATAAGGCGAACCGATTCGACCACCTCCAGCATCGCGCCCCCCATCGCCCCGGCGTTCATCCGCAACGCGCCGCCGACACTGCCGGGAATGCCCTCCAGAAACTCCAGCCCCGCCAGGCTGTTCCGCCTGGCTTCCGCCGCGACGGCCTTGAGTCTCGCGCCCGCCCCGCAGTTCAGACGGTCGCCCTCTGCCTCAATCCGGCTGAAATGGGCGTGCAACAGGCAGATGACCACGCCACGGAACCCGCCATCTTTGACCAGGAGATTTGAGCCGCGTCCAAGAATCAAAAACGGCAGGGCGCGCTCATGGCAATAAGCCAGCACCGCCGCTAAATCCTGTTCCGAAGCCGGTTCCACGTAGAAATCCGCTGGCCCCCCGACTCGCAAGGTCGTGTGTCTGGCCAGCGGCTCGTGGCAGCGAACTGCCGTTGCCGGCGAGACACGTCGCGCCAATTCCGTTGCCGCCGCTGCCAAACCCTGAGGATCTTGCTCCAGAATGGCGACGCGCTGGTTCATGCACCCCCCCCAGCCGGCAGCGCCGGGTTGCACAAAACTGTCCGGCTGAGTTGCGTCGGCCCGGACACTCCTGGATTTGACTCTGTATCTGCGGCACCGGAAACCAGGGATGCGGCGGATTTGCGATCAGCCCGGCAATTTTCGCTGGCTTTGGCCCCCAGAGCGCTAAGCATAGCCTCGGCAATCTGTTCAGCCGCGTGCGGGGCATGCCACTGCCCCAGAGCGTTCCGCATCTTCTCCTGCACCGCCGGCTTCTCAACCAAATCCAAGAGCAGTTGCAGCAGCATTTCGGGCGTGGCGCTCTTTTGCTCCAGCAAGCAAGCGGCGCCGGTGGCCTCAAACGCGCGGGCATTGTGAAACTGGTGGTTGTCGGTCGCTGCCGGGTATGGGACAAGCACCGCAGGCACGCGCATGGCCGCAAGCTCCGCGAGCGATGAGGCGCCTGCGCGACAGACCGCAACGGTCGCCGCCCCGAGCGCCACATCCATCTCCGCAAGGAATGGATGGACAATTGCCTTCAACTTCAACGCGGTGTATGCCGCGGCCACTTTTTGCGCGTCGCCGGGTCCGGTCAGATGGAGCCACTGCCACTCGGAACCGCGACTGCCGAGCAACGGCAAAGTTTGGAGCACCAGTTCGTTGATTCCGCTGGCGCCCTGGCTGCCGCCCATCACGAACAGGACCGGCCGGGCCGGATCAAGACCCAACTGGGCCCGGCAAGTTGACGCCTCGCGGCCCTGGAAACATGCGCGCACTGGTGTGCCGGTTACAGTCACGCTACGATTGCGCAGGCGGCTGGCAGCCGCAGGGAACCCGACAAACGCGCCGTCCACAGCCCGTGACAGCCATCGGTTAGCCCGGCCGGGGACCGTGTTCGATTCATGGAGGAACGTCCGCGCCCCGACCCGCCTTGCTGCCAGAATCGGCGGCGCGCCTGTGAATCCGCCCATTGCGAGTACCGCTTGCGGCGGACGCGATTTGAAGAGCCTTGCTGACGCGCGATAGGATTGGACAAACCCGCGGAGGAAAGCCCATTCGCCGCCGCGTGTCAAAGCGACCGCCGGCAGGGTCACGAGTTCTATGCCCGCAACTCCTCTTACCGCCCGCTGGTCGACTTCCTTTGGGGAAATCAGCAGCATCACGGCGCAACCACGCCGCAGAAGCTGTTCAGCTACCGCCAGGCCAGGAAAGAGATGTCCGCCGGTACCGCCGCAGGCGATAGCCAATCGGATTGGGGGCTTGGTTGGAGGCGTCATGGCTGAAGCTGTGCCCGTCGGGCAAAGGGGTTTGTCAGCCCCTTTCCCGTGAGCACATTTCGTGCGGCTGCATCCGGCTCGCGCACCTGCCGGGCAATGCTCAGCACCAGGCCGACGCTGATCAGCATCATCAGCAGGTTGGAACCGCCATAGCTGATGAAGGGCAGCGGCAGACCCTTGTTCGGCAACGCGCTGGTCACCACGCCGATGTTGATAAAGGTCTGCAGGCCGATTAGAAACGTGATCCCCGAGCCGAGCAGCATGCCGAAGGTGTCCGCGGCGTTCATTGCGATATAGACACCGCAAAAGATAATGGCCACAAAAGCCGCCACCACCAACAACGTTGCGATCAGGCCAAGCTCCTCGCCGATGATGGAGAAGATGAAGTCAGTATGGTGCTCCGGCACAAAGCCGAGCTTCTGGCGTCCGTCGCCCAACCCCTTGCCCGTGAGGCCGCCGCTGCCGAGCGCCACCATCGCCTCATAGGCCTGCAGGCCCGTGTTCCGCCGGGTCTCCTCGACGTGCAGCCAGGAGTAGATGCGCCCGGAACGCATCGGGTTGTAATAGATGAAGAGCCCGATTCCGATCGCGGCAGCAAGTACCGGTGGCAGAAAGTACCTCAGGCGTATGCCCGAGATAAGCAGCAGAATGCCGCTCACGGTGGCCAGCACTAACGCATTGCCCACATCCGGCTCCACGAAGATCAGACCCACGGTTACCCCAATCAGCAGGCCCGGAATAAGCACTCCCCTTTTCCACAGCGGCATCTGGCGCTGGTAATGCTCGCCGTACCAAGCCAATGCGATGATGAGCGCGATCTTGGCAAACTCCGAAGGCTGGAAATGCATACCCCAAAGGCTGAACCAGCGCCGCGCACCGTTAATCTTGGCGCCGACGTGTTTGTCCAAAACCAATGCGAGCATCAACAAGGCAATACTCAGAATCACCCACCAGAACCGTTTGAGTTGGCGGTAATCCAGCAGGGTTGTCACCACGCAGGCGGCCAAACCGAGCCCGCACCAGACTAGCTGCATCGTCAGGTAACGCGCTCCCACCTGCGCCATGCTCGAGCTATAAAGCATCACCATCCCCAGCGCGAGCAAGGCAGCAACGCAGGTAACCAAGATAGTGACGGCCACTTTCATTTGCTGGAAGGAGCGTTCAATGCCGGGTGGCGATTACCCGGACGGGCTCCAAGACCGCTACGCTCCAGGCGGGGCGGTCGAAGCCGGCGCGGACGGAGTCGGCGCAGACGGAGCCGGTGCGGGCGGAACTGTCGGCATTGGTTCAACTGGCGCCACCGGTGCAGCCGCGGGCGCAGATGCCTTGACCGGAATCCTCAACTTCTGGCCGACCTTGATACTGGTAGTCTTCAAGTTATTGGCAGCACTGATCGCTTTCTGGGTCGTGCCAAACTGCCGGGCAATATGGATAAGCGTATCTCCGGATTTCACCGTATAAACCTGCTCCCCGCCGGCACTTGCAGTCTCGGCTGGCGCCGCGCTGGGCACAACCGATGCTCCCGGAGTGGTCGGCGCGGGGATGTGAATCTTCTGCCCGATCTTCAGCTTCGTCGGCTCAATTCCGGGGTTTGCGTCCGTGATAGCCTTTACGGAGACGTGGAACTTCTTGGCAATCTTTTCGAGGTAGTCTCCTTTGACAACGGAGTATTCTGTGGCATCAGCCGCCACTACCGGCGGGGGCGCGGGCATCTCCGGCACCACCGGAGCGGCAGCCACGACTGGCGGGGTGCTGGTCGTCGCCGGCGGCGGGGCAGGCTCAACAAACGCCGGCGGCAAGTTGCTCTCGGTCATCTCCGGCGCTGGCGCTGGCTCCTTCGATTGCCCGCAGCCCTGCATGAGCAGGGCCATTAGACCGATGCCGTGAACCGCTAAGACGAAAAAGACCGCGATCTTCACGCGGGCACGTCCCTTGTTTTTCTGCTCCATAGCAGAGCCTTGTGGAATTAGTGGGTTTTGATTGTTCATGTTCAGATGGCGCTATTGCGCCTTGGTATTGAGATGTTGACTGATGGTTCGTTCGTTTCGCTCCGGGTTCTTCGCCGGGAAGGACTCAGAATAAGATTCGTAATTTTCTTGCTGTGTTTCACTGCTGCGCCGTCGCTAATCTACCATTTATGTTGTGGGCGCCCTCGCGGACACCGCTACCTATTGATTTCACTGCTTGGCAAAAGACTTCACCGCGATGTTGATGGTTTCGAAACTGATCCCAGCTCGAACAAGCCGGTGAAAGCAAAACTACGTCGCCTGAAGTCGCATTTTTCGCCGCTTCTGCTACTGCTTCTAGCAACGAACTCGCCACTGTGCAAGGAGTAAAAATGCTCCACGCGGACCGCATTCTCTGGCCTGCTTCGCCGACCAAAAAAGCATGCTTGACCCGCTCCGAAAGCAACGGACCGATGGCGTGAAAGTCCAGGCCCTTGTCCTTGCCGCCCGCGATGAGCCAGAGATTGGGCTCGCCGCAGACGGGGGCTGGCCTCGCCGCGCGCAGGGCCTTGCACGCGGCATCCACATTGGTCGCCTTGGAATCGTTGATGAACTGAACGCCGCCGATTTCCGCAACCATCTCAAAACAGTGCGGCCCGGGAACGTAGGTCTTCATCGAGTCCAGCACGGTATCGAGCGGAAGCCGCAAGACACGGCTGACCGCCAGCGCGGCCATTAGGTTTTCCGCATTGTGCGAGCCACGCAGCTGGCAATGCTGCAGGTCCAACAGCGGTCTGCACCAATTGGCAATGCGGCTGACCAGCACCCCCCGGTCCCAATAAAGGTCCGCGCTTGGATTCTCCGCGCTGAACGTAATCGTCTTGGCCGGCACCGGCAACTTGAGCTCGCGCAACCGGGCCAAGGCTTCGCTCTGCACGATCGCCCAATCGAAGGCCTGCTGGTTACGAAACAGACGGGCGATGGCACGGACGTAAGCCTCCTCCGTGCCGTAACGATCCAGATGGTCCGGAGCCAAGCTCGTCAGCACGGCCACCGCGGGCCGGAAAGACTCGGTGATTTCCAATTGGAACGAATCGGCCTGCAGAATCAGGTAATCCAAGTCTTTCGTTTGCTCGATTACCGACGAGACGGGGTGTGTGCGGTGGCTGGACAACACGGTCTTGCGGTGGTTGGATGCCAGCGCCCGCTGAATCAGGCCGGCTGTCGTTCCTTTGCCGTTGGTTCCCGCCACAGCGATGCTCAGACATTGAGACTGCTCAATACCCAGTTCCAGCTCGCTGATAAGCGGCACCTTGCTCCGCCGAACGGCTTCCACCAGCGGCGTGTTCAGGGGCAGGGGCGAGCTTAGCACCGCCAGGCTGAACTCCCTCGCGGGCGGCGCCGAGACCCCGAGCGCAACCTCGATGCCCAACGGGCGCAGCCTGTCCGCCCCGTGCTGCAGCCGCTGGCTAATGGCCCGATCCACGCCCGTGACTCTGGCGCCGCTACGACAAAGAAACTCGCAAGCCGCCTGGCCGGAACGTCCCAGCCCGATAACCAGAACCTGTTTGTTTTCCAGTTCGAGCATGTTACCGGATCTTCAGGGTGCTCAAGGCCAGCACAGCGCACAGCACGCCCAGGATATAGAACCGCATCACAACTTGTGATTCGTACCACCCTTTCTTCTCGAAATGATGGTGAATAGGCGCCATCAGGAATACACGTGCGCCGGTCCCGTAACGTCGCTTCGTGTAGCGATACCAGCCCGTTTGCAGAATCACCGAAACCGCTTCCATCACAAACACGCCGCCCGCAATCACCAGGACGAGGGGTTGGTGTATCAGGACCGCAACGATGCCGAGCGCGCCGCCCAAAGCCAGGGAACCGGTGTCGCCCATGAACACCTGCGCCGGATGGCAATTGAACCACAGGAAACCCAGGCCGGCGCCAATCATCGCTGCGCAGAACACCGTCAACTCGCCTGCGCCGACCACATGCGGAATCTGCAGATAGGCGGAGGCCATTCGGTGCCCCGCCAGGTAAGTCAGGACGAGGAATGCAAAGGAAACGATCAGGGTGCAACCGATCGCCAACCCGTCGAGCCCGTCGGTCAAATTCACTGCGTTGGAGCTGCCGACAATGGTCAGCACCGTTAGCAGGAGGCCGGCGATGCCGACGCCGGTCAGGACTGGATACTTGCAGAATGGCACCATGATCTCCGTGACCAGCTTCCGGGTGGACGGCATGTGCCACAGATAAAACCCAATGAACAAGGCCAGCGCAGTCTGCACGCCAAGTTTGACCCACGATTTTGCGCCGCCGCTGCTCTGCTGGCTAATCTTGGCATAGTCGTCATAAAACCCCAGGCCAGCCAGCACCACGACCGAAAGGAGCGTCAATTGCACGAGCGTGTTCCACTGTGCCCAAAGCAGCGTCGTCAGGTTCAGCGCCACGATGATTAGAATCCCCCCCATGGTGGGCGTGCCCTTCTTACTCAAGAGGCGCGCGGCCATGCCGCCGCCCGCCTCCGCCTTATCCGCGTATTCCTGGCCGAACTTCAACTGTTTGAGCCAGACAATGACCTTCGGTCCCAGCCACCAGCTCAGGAGCAGCGCGGTCAAGGCTGCCCCGGCGCTGCGAAAGGTAATGTACCGGAAGAGTCGCAAAGCCGAGAGCCGGTCAGCCCACTCGGTGCCCGCGGACCACGCCAACAAGTATTGGCTCAAGTAATAAAACACTCAGTTTCCTCTCACAGCTTGCCGGGCTCGCAACGCATCGCCGATCCGCTCCAGCCGCGTGGCGCGGGATGCCTTCAACAGCACCACGTCTCCGTTCCTGACAAAGCGACTCACTGCCGCGGCCGCAGTCTCCACGTCCGCAAATTCAAAAATCCGGTTCAGGCCCGCGTCCCGCGCGGCGCGCGCCATCACCGGCGCCATCATGCCGATGGCAAACAATTGGCCGATCCCCAATTCTGCCGCCCGTCGGCCAACTTCTTCATGGGCGGCCTGGCTGTGTGCGCCCAGCTCAGCCATATCGCCCAGCACCGCTACCCGCCGGCCTTTGCATGGCAGCTCCCGCAGCGTATGCAGCGCCATTGTCATCGAATCCGCGTTCGCGTTATAGGCGTCATCGAGCACTTGGACCCCGCCGGCTTCCCACAGCTCCAGGCGCATCTTAGGAGGTCGGCACTCGGCCAAACCCCGGGCCACCGCCGCGTAGTCCAGTCCAAGCTCGGTCCCGATCGCAATGGCGAACAAAGCGTTCACAACCTGATGTCGGCCAAACAAATGGATCCGATACTCGCCCGCAAAATCGGGGTTTAGCCCCTCCACCAGGAACCTCACACCCCGTTTGTCGGGACGCAGACTCCGCGCACGCCAGTCGTTGCCCGCCGCAAGCCCCACTCGCACCACCTTGGCGCGCGTATGCTCCGCAATACACCGCGCCCACTCGTCGTCGCCATTCACCAACAGCTTGCCGGCCGCCGGCAGCATTTCGGCCAGCGAGCCTTCTTCCCGCGCCACACCCGCCAGATCGCCAAAGAACTCCAGATGCTCGCGGCCGATGCAGGTGATGACGCCGCAGCTCGGCCGGATCATCTTCACCAATGGCGACAGCTCGCCCGGATGATTCGTGCCCACCTCCAGGACCCCCGCCCGGTGCGAGTTTTCCAGGCGCAGCAGTGTGAGCGGCACGCCAATATCGTTATTGAAGCTCGCCTCGCTCCAAAGCGTGGCATGCTTCTGCCTCAGCACCGCCGCGATCAGTTCCTTCGTGGTGGTCTTTCCGTTTGACCCGCCGACTACCACCAACGGCAACGAGAAACCCTCACGATACTGCGCCGCCAGCCGGCCGAGAGCGATGCGGGTATCATCGACGATGATCGCCGGGCAACCGCTCCAGCCCGCCGACAATCGCTTGCGCTCCGCGACGACAGCGACGACGCCTTTCTTTGCTGCTTCCTGCAGAAAGTCGTGTCCATCGAACCGCCCGCCCGACAAAGCCAGGAATACGTCGCCCGGCTGCGTCTGCCGCGAGTCCGTGCATACACGGCGGACGAGCGTTTCGGGCGAACCACCTGACTGGTTCCCGGCGCAGGCCGCAGCAATGAATCCTAATGAGCGAGGTTCCATCCAAACCATCCATCCAGTCCGTCAGCAACCAGGGGTTGCCGATTAGGTCGTTACCAGGGTGCCAGCCGTCCGCAATGGGCGAGTCATGCCCACCTGAGGTGGCCGCCGATTATCCAGCACTTCCACGGCAACGGCGTCAGTCCGGCCAGCCGGCCCGACAAACCGTGGTTCGGGACGGGGCGGCTTTTGGCCCGCACGACCATCGTTGCCGATGGCTGCGATGAACAAGTGGTGGGGAATGAACGGTAGCGAATTCATGTTAGCCTTTCATTGCGGGGTTATCTTCACTGCGATCGTGCGGCAGCTGTTCTTAGGGGACGATCATCCTTATAGGTGGCAATGGCGCCCGCCGCTTGCGGCGCTTCGTTATCTTCCGGCCGAATATTCAAATAATTGGCCACCCGCTCTCCGATCTGCTTGAACACCGGGGCAGCAATTTGTCCGCCGTAATAGCCTTGTTTCGGCTCATCCATCATCACCGCGATGCAAATCTCGGGACTGTCGGCTGGGAAGAAGCCGATGAACGAAGCATAGTACTTGCCCGGGAGATAGCCGCTCGGCCCGCCAGACTTCTGAGCCGTGCCGGTCTTGCCCGCCACGGTGTAATGCGCCAAAGCAGCTTTGGCTGCGGTGCCTTCGGGCGAGACTACGGTCTTAAGCGCCTTGACCATCTGCCGCGCGGCGGCTTCGCTGATCACCTGCCGCACGCGCTGCGGCGGGAACTTCGTCACCACGTTGTGATCGCGATCCTCCAGCCGGTCCGCAATCATCGGACGCATCAGCATCCCTTTGTTGGCAATGGCGCACATGGCCATCGTCATTTGCAGGCTCGTGACCGCAATGCCCTGGCCCATCGGGATCTGGGCAATCGAGACTTTGCTCCAATTCTTCAGCGGGTGCACTATGCCGGCAACCTCCCCCGGCATCCCCAGCCCGGTCCGGGTTCCGAAGCCAAAGTCGCAGATATAATCGTGCAGCCGGCTATTGCCCAGCCGGATGCCGATCTTGGCCGCGCCGATGTTCGACGACTTGGTGATAATACCCTCCGTGGAGAGCACTCCATATGATTCGTGGTCGTGCAACACCCGGCCCGCGAAATGAAAACGGCCGTGCTCGCAATCAAAGGTATCGTTCAACTGCACAATCCGGTCGTTGAGGGCGCCCGAAACCACCACAATCTTGAAAGTTGATCCGGGCTCCGCCACGTCGGCGACCACCCGGTTGCGCCGCGCGTCGGGCGATGCGCTGCCGGGATTGTTCGGATCAAAATTCGGCAGCACGGCGAGGGCTAAAATCTCTCCCGTGCGCGGGCGAACCACGATTCCCGAAATGCTTAGGGGCGAGTGCTTTTCCACGGCTTCGGCCAGGGCCGTCTCGACGATATGCTGCACCACCGAATCGAGGGTGAGAACCAGGTTGAAACCGTCGCGCGGCTCCACATCCTGCTCCCGCAGGGGAACCAGCTCGCGCCCGGGACGGTCTGCCTCGGTCACCCGCCAACCGCGCACTCCGGCCAGTTTGGTGTCGAACACCCGCTCGATGCCATCCTTGCCGGAGGTCTCCAGCAAACGGGTGCCGTTGACCTCGCGCTCGTCCATGCCGACATATCCCAGAACGTGCGCCGCCAAGGCTTGGCCCGGATACACCCGCAACTGGTCGTCCATTTTCTCGACATAGATTGCCCCCCGCCGCAAATCACGGTAGAAGGCCCGTTCGCCCCGGGTCAACAGCTTCTCGTCCACGCCAAAAGAAAGATTGGTCATCGTCGTCTGAATTCTTTGCCAGGTTTCGAGTGGAACCTTGCGCCTGAGCACGACGTAGTGGTTGGTAACGACACTGCCGCTTTCATTGCGCAACAAGCGCGGTTTGAGTCGTTCAACCAGTTCGGCTTCGCTCATCTGCAAGAGCGGCGCTACCGCCCGGGCCACCTCCACCCGGCGATTGCCGATCAGCGCCGGATCGGCGCAAACCGTCTTCACGAACACGCTCGTTGCCAGCATGTTGCCTTTGGCGTCGAGAATATCGCCCCGCCGCGGTTCCAGGAGCAATTCGCGGCGGGTGTTGCGCCGCGCTTTGGTGCTGAGTTCCTCGTAGCGCAGCACCTGCAGGTCAATCAGCCGGAAGCCCAGCGCCGCCAGGGCCACGCCCAGCATCAATGCCAGCACCATCAACCTTCGATATTGCAGTTGCTTCGCCATCTCAAAACCGTCCGGCTCAATTGGCCCGTTTGCTACGTCTATCGTTTGAAAGTCGCCGCCAGTCCGCGGCGATCGGTTCCTCATCCGACCGCGTCACGGACGGCGGCAAATCGTGCTCCGGTTCTTGCTCGTTTCTCTATGCTTCATCCGGCTAGTCTGCCGCCCGCCCGCGGCGATCGGTTCCTCATCCGACGGCGTCGCGGGCGGCGGCAAAATTCTCATTGCATTCGCTCAGCCTCTGGGCTCGGCCCACGCCTCGCGCGGGGCCGCGTATTGTCTCTCGTTCTCCGGACCGCGCAAATCAGGCGCTGGCTCAGCCAGCTGCCACACTTGGGGGGGTTGCGTCGGCGCCAGGCCCAGGCCCAATTCCTGAATACGCCTTTCCAGGAACGCCGGCGAACGCATGGTCCCGAGTTGCTTCCTCAGCTTGTCGCTTTGGTATTCCAGCTCGTGCAGGCGGACCTCGCGCTTCTTGATCTCCCGGCCCAGCTGGGAAATCTGGTCTTTCTGCCAGACATAGCCCACGCCCGACCCCCCAATCAGCAGGCAGAGGAGAAATGCCTTCAGCGCCGGCCCGAACCGAATTGCCGCTGACTGATATTGTCTATTCCGTGCCATATCATCCTGAGTTCCACACTAGCTCCGCCTCACCCGACACTCACCTTCTCCATCACCCGTAACTGGGCGCTGCGGCTGCGCGGGTTGGCCGCGATTTCCGCTTCGCCGGGCCGAATGGCCTTGCGCTGCACCCATTGCAGCTCAGGCGCGCGCGGCTCACGTAGCTCCGGAACATCCACTCCTCCGGTGAATGTGTAATCCCGCGCCCGCGCGCGCCCGAAATCCTTCACCAGGCGATCCTCCAGCGAGTGAAAGGTAATCACCGCCAGCCGTCCGCCGGGCTTCAGCAGCATCAGCGCCTCCGCCAGGCCTTGTTGCAAAGAACCAACTTCGTCGTTCACCGCCATCCGCACGGCCTGAAACACCCGGGTCGCCGGATGCGCTTTCTTGCCGTGGCGCGGCGCCAGTTGCTCAATCAGCTCCGCCAGCTGCCGCGTCGTCTCAAACCGGCGGTGTTCACGCTCGTGAACGATTGCTCGCGCAAACCGCCGCGCATTACGCTCACCGCCCAGTTCCCAAAAAATGCTCGCCAGTCGTTCCACGCTGGCCTCGTTCACCAAGCTGGCCGCCGTGCCGGCCTGCCGCCGGTCCATCCGCATGTCCAGCGGACCGGCTTGCTGGAAGCTGAAGCCGCGCCCGGCTTCGTCCAGTTGCGGCGAGCTGACACCCAGGTCCAACAGCACCCCGTCGCAGCTCCCGGGCGGAATCCAGTCCGTCAGGCCCGCAAAATTCGCCTGGCGCAGCTCGAATCGCCCCGCAAACTCGGCCAGCCTGACTTTCGCCGCCTCAACTGCTGCGCCATCGCGATCGCACGCATACAACCATCCATTCGGCGAACTCGCGGCCAATATGGCAGCCGCGTGTCCAGCTCCACCGATAGTTCCGTCCACGTAGCGGCCGCCGGACATCGGCCGCAGCGCGGCCAGCACTTCCGCCACCATCACCGGTATGTGTGTGTAGGCTGGCACCTTTCATCGGCCGGCTTTGACTTACCGCTTGCCCGCGTGAAAAATCCGGGGCATCGTCCATCCCCAGCCGCTTTCGCCTTCGCCCTCGGACGCGACGGCCAACAGGGCCGGCGCCGCCTTCGGTTTCGCGGGAACAATTTCCACGTCAGCCTCGCTCAAATCATTTCGCACCACCTTGACCCGGTCCAAGGACAACTCCCCTTGCACTGGCGGCTTCGAAAACTGCGAAATGGCCGGTTTGACCACTGTGCTGCGCGGATGCGCCGCCCGCCCGCTAAGTTTCGCCTTCCCGCCACTCCATAACGTGGAAGTCTTCTGCCGAAGTCCGCGCACCCAGCCCCAGGCGCCGGCACTTGGCGACACCGTCCCGGCTGGCGCGCCTCTGTGGAGAGCGGGGGTTGGAGCCGAATCCGCTTCCGCCCGGCTGCTAAAGGGATTTGTCGCCGGGCCAAAATGTGGCAGCAACCGTTGGGTGGTCAGCCGGTAACGGCTTTCCATGTCCCGCACACTCACCAGGGTCTTGCAGGTAGTCAGCAATCGTAGCAGACTCATAAATCATTCCATCCAGTTGAGAGCTTCCGGGGCCATAACCGCGAGTGACGCGTTCACCTTCTCGTAACGCTCGGGGCTCCAGATCTCGAATCGGTCGAGCAGCCCGACCAGCACCGCTTCGTCCGTGATCCCGGCTTCTCTCGCCATCTTTTCCGGCAGACAAATGCGTCCGGCTTTGTCGAGCGTCACCTGCACCGATTCACTGCCGAGGAAGCGCTTCAGGATCACTTTGTTAGGCTCACTATTGGCCATCGCATTGACGTCCCGCATCAGCTTCGCCATCTGTTCCGGCGGCAAAACGCGAAGACACGGACCTTCCTTCGCCTTGGGCCAAAGAACGACTGTCAACTCCGTGCCCGGCTCAGCCGGTCGCCACTTGGCCGGAATTGCCACGCGCCGCTTCTCGTCCACCCCATGCACATAGCGTGAGTTGTAGATCGTCGGCGCAAGTGTCTCGTTCGGTTCCATCTTATTCACAGCAGAACAGCCCAACCCCGCTGCCCCACTACGCCCCACTTTTATACACCTTGCCCCACAGGCGTCAATAGGTTTCCGCAGGATTTATTAAAAAGTTATTCACAATTTCCCGCCCCCGGTGAGTAACCCTTTCTAGGGCAAAAACCCCTGTATTCATTGGTAAAAGTGCGATTCTACCCCGCTCATGTCGGATTTTGGGCTGTGGGCAGCCGGTGAACCGTGGCGAGTCGCGACCTTGCCGGATGGGCAAAAACGGCAAATTCCGGCTCCGGCACCATGTTCGCTTGTAACCCTGGCACATTGGAATAATGCTGTGCCCGGATGCGAACTGCGGATTTTGATTTTGAGCTGCCGCCGGAGCTGATTGCCCAGGTGCCGGCGCCACAACGCGACCAGTCGCGCCTGCTGGTCTTGCATCGGGATTCGGGCCGCGTTGAGCATCGCCGGTTTTGCGACTTGCTTGATTACCTGCTGCCGAGTGATGTGCTGGCGCTCAACGACTCGCGCGTAATCCCCGCACGTCTCCGCGGGGCGAATGCCCAGACAGGCGGACAGTTTGAAATACTGCTGCTGGAAGAGAACGCGTGCAATGATTGGTGGGTCATGCTGCGACCGGGCAAGCGGGCACGGGTGGGCACGCACATCAACGTCCTTGATCTGCGCGGCCAACCCAGCGGGGTGCAGGCGATCGTGCTCGAAACCAATGCCGAGGGGCATCGCCGAGTGCGCTTCGCGGGCGCGAGCAACGTTGCTGACCAACTGGAGGCGCTGGGAGAAGTCCCTTTGCCGCCTTACATCGCGCGTGAGGATGTGTCGCACATGGAGCAGGACCGGGAGCGCTACCAAACCGTCTTTGCGCGTCCCGCCGGGTCCGTTGCCGCGCCAACTGCGGGACTGCATTTCACCGAAGCATTGCTGGCCGAAGCGGCCGCGCGCGGCACGCAAGTTTGTTTTCTCACGCTGCACGTGGGCTTGGGCACCTTCGCACCCGTGAAAGCCGAAACGCTGTCCGCGCACCCGATGCATGAGGAACGCTACGAGCTGAGCGCGGAAGCCGCCCGCACCATCAATGACGCCAAAGCGGCGGGCCGCCGGGTAATCGCCGTCGGCACCACATCCATCCGCGTGCTGGAGGCGCTGGCCGCGCAATCCGCGGGCGCGTCTCCATCCTGCGGCAAGCCGACGCCGGCATCCGTTGCCGCCGGCCGCGGCCGGACGCGCATCTTCATCTACCCGCCCTACGACTTTAAGATCGCCGACGCGTTGCTCACCAACTTCCACCTGCCGCGCTCAACCCTCCTCATGCTCGTCAGCGCCTTTGCCGCGCCGAACAGCACGCGCGGACGCGATCTAATCCTCTCCGCCTACGCTGAAGCCATTCGCGAACGCTATCGCTTTTTCAGCTACGGCGATGCGATGCTCATCTTATGAAGAAGACGATCCTTGCCCGGCCGCCCGCGCCCTCGCTGCCTTTTGTGCTCGTCAACATGGCGATCACAACGGATGGCAAGATCGCCAACACCACCCGCACCGTCTCCTCGTTCAGCAGCCGACGCGACCAAAGGCATTTGCTCGAACTCCGCGCCACCGCCGACGCCGTCATGGCCGGCGCGCGCACCGTGGATTTAAACCCCGTCAACCTGGGGCCGGGACCGGCGCACTACCGCCGCCTGCGCCAACGGCGCGGCCTGGCCGAGTTCAACCTGCGCATTATCGTCAGCCGCACCGGCAGCGTGGACCCGAAGGCCCGCGTCTTTCAACGCGCCTTCTCGCCGATCATCATCCTCACCACACGCCGCGCGCCTGCCCGCCGGCTCCAACGGCTCCGCGCGGTTGCCGCGGAAGTCAGAATCTGCGGCGCGACAGAGATCAACTTTCGCTCCGCCTTCCGTTGGCTGCACCGTGCCTGGGGCGTCAAGCGGCTTTTATGCGAGGGCGGCGGCGAACTCAACGACGCCCTCTTCCGCGCCGGCCTGGTAAACGAACTGCACCTCACCGTCTGCCCGAGAATCTTCGGCGGCCGCACTGCCCCCACCATTGCGGACGGCCTGGGCCTGGGCACCCTTCCCCGCGCAGTGCCATTGGAGTGCCATTCTGCCCGGCGGCACGGGGACGAAATGTTTCTCGTCTACCGGCTGCGCCAGCGATCGGCTTGACGGTCCCCCCAGGCAGCAGGCGCTGACCCCGGTTTGGCCGGGCCGGTACCCCCCCTAAATTGTTCCCTGGCCTGAGCTTCTGCCCGGCCATCCGTCGAATCCTCGCCCAGCAGCAAGCACGAATTGGCCCAAAAACTCAAAATTTGAGCCGCCACAACCCTCGATCCTCCATCTTCGCCCTCCCTGCCAGAAACCTGCCCGCATCGGGTTTAGCAGCTTCGCCAAAGCTCTCCACATAGTGTGTACAAGGGGTGTACAAGGGGTGCTCACCGGATGCTCACCGGATTTGCCCTTGAGCATCCCTTGTACACCCCTTGTACACGCTTTGATTGTCGGCATGAGAAAGCGGGCAAGATACCCGCACGCCGGGGGGGGGTGGCATCCTGGCGACTTGCACAATGCGACCGATCTCAGAGTTGATGCGGAACTGTGAGTTGTGGGGGGCGGGGTGGCCAAACACCTTCCAAGGAGCGAATCGGGTGGCTGGCGGGCCTGACGGTGGCTGCTCGGACAGGCACCAGCCGGCACTTGCATTCGGCCGATTCGGCGGCATGTTAAGCTAATGCGAGGCGCTCCGGTGAGGGCCGGTTGTGCCAGGTTATGGAAGATCAACCAGATTGAATTATATGGCCTTGAAGAATGCTCCTGATTTGACTCAGCGTCCACCCCGCAGCCCGCGGGTGCGGCTGGGCGGCTACGTGATCCTGCCGCGCATGCTGGACAAGGGCCGCGCGGCGCTTGCCGGCAAGAACGGCGAGTATAATTACGCCTGTCCGCTGGACCAGCGGTTCCTGACCTTCGCCGGGGTTGATCCCGCAGCGCTCAGGAAGCAGCTAGCCGCGGGCAAGGGCGACGCCGAAGTGCTCCAGTGGATTCAGAAGAACGCGAAGCACAAGCGCACGGAGCCGGAAATTGCCGCCTGGTCGGCCTTCCAGGAGCAACGCGCGCCCGCCGACATCGGTTCGCGAGGATTCTTCCACGAGCTGCATCGCAAGATCGCGCCCAGGCGGGAGGACATCTCGACCTGGTTCGATTTGCTGGACGTGGATGACTACGTGAGTTTTGGCGGCAAGGCCTGACTCCTGCCAAGGCAGCCGCCGACGTGAGCCGGCGCTGCCAGCGCGAGCGAGAAGAATGCGCCGGCTTGCCGTCGGCGGCTACGCGGTTTTGTAGGGCTGGATGGAGTCGAGGCGATGGCGGTGGACGACGCCGTGGACCTCAAACTCGACTTCATCGCCGACTTTGTGTCCGATCAGCGCCTGGGCCACAGGCGATAGATAGCTCACGATCCCCTTCTCTGGTTCGGAGTCCCACGCCCCGAGAACGGTGAAGCACTCCGGCTGGCTGGTCGCCAGATCGGTTGCTTGCACCACCGTGCCGGCCCCGGCGACGTCGGTGCGGACGCCGACAAAATCCGTGCCGCGGGCGCGCACGAGTTCCGTTTCCAGGTCGGCCTTGCGCCGCATGAGCAGCTTCTGCATTTCCTTGGCCGCCTTGTATTCGTGGTTTTCGCTCAGGTCGCCGTAGCTGCGGGCCACGGCGATTTCCCTGGAGTTGGCCGGGATTTTCTTCTCCACCAGCTCGCGGTATTCGTTCTTGCGCCGCTCCAGGCTGTCCCACGAGACGATTAGGGTGGCTTCCTGCTTGGTTTGCTCGCCGGAAATCAGGGCCTGGATCGCCGGGTAACTCTTCACGATGCGGGCCAGCAGCGACCGTTTGTCCATGTCGTCAAACGACGGAGAGAGCTGCAAGGCCCGGGTCAGGTCTTTGATGACCTCCAGGTCGGCCGAGCCGATGAGCTCCACGAGCAGTTGCTGGTCGTCGAGGATGTAATCGCGCAGCCGGTTGGAGCGCCGTTCGTTGAACTGGTCACGCTCCATGGCGGTGAGCATGGCGCGGAAGACTTCCGGGCCGAGGATGTCGGCAAAGGAGTCGTTGCGCTCTTTGGCCAGCCAGAGCAGCAGCTCGCTGCTGGCGCTGTGCTGGCTGATGAGGCGCGCCAGCACTTCTTTGAGCTGCTCGATCTTGCCGGCGGCGATCAGGAGGTTGGCCAGTTCGCGGCAGAGCCTGGCCGAAGCGCTGTTCAAGGCCACCAGCAGCACCTCGTGCCAGGTCTCGGGATTGGCGGCTTTAAAGGACTCCAGGGCCCGGCGGTGTTTGGCGGCCGGGAGCTGTTCCAGCACCGGCGCCGGCTGGGAATGCTGAGCCCAAATCGAGGCCGCGGTGGCTTCCCCTTCCCCGGCCAGCAAGCCCGCCGCCTCGCGGATGTCATCCCGGATGAAGACCGCCTCCAGCGCCACGGCCGGCTGGGTGCGCTGGTGGCTGGCAATTTCAGTGTTGAGCAGGACCACGATTTCCGTGGCCGCGCCGCTCTTGTCCGACAGGTCGTGGGCGCTCTTGAGCAGCTCGTTGGCGGCGACAATGCGGGCCTTCAACCCCTTGGCGGCCCGGAATTCGTCCATCAGCCGCTGCTGCAAGGAAACCTCTTTCACCTGGTAGATGATGGGCTCGCTCTTCTTGAGCGGCACTTGAAAATGGCCATCCTTCTTGAGCTCGCGCCGGGCCGCTTCCCACCATTTCTTCCAATCGGCGCCGATGACATCGGGCACCAGCGCCTGCTGGACCTGGTCCGCCGTGGCCTTGCCGCCATAGCTGTTCAGCACCAGCTTGACGAGCTCCAGGTGTTGCGTGGCAGCCAGTTTGCGCAAACCATCCAGGTCGGAGGCTTTGCGGGCGAGGATATGGTCTTTGGCGATGGGTTTGAGCGACTCAGCGGCGAAAGCCAAGTCCATCGTGTGGCCCGCCTTGCTGTCAAAGTCAATGGTGAAGCGGGCGAAAACCGGGTCCATCGTCCGGATGCGTCCGAATCCCCAGCTCCGGTGCATGCAGAAGCCGGTGTTGGTTAATTGCACCAGCGCCTCGATGTAGTGCCGCTCCAGCTTGCCCGCCGCCGCCATTTTCTCAAATTCTTCTCGCATAATGTATCTTAACGCTCGCGTCCGCCACCCAGAACCACTTAATTAAACCCTGTGCGCGCTGAGAAACCAAGAACAATTGCATTGCGCCTCCTCCAGCGGGGCGCGGGCGGGGAGTTTATCGAGGATGGCCTCGAGGCGGCGCTGGGCCAGACCCGGCTCTCGCCCGTCGATCGCCACCTGTGCCAGGTGCTGGCCTACGGCATCATCCGCTGGCAGGCAACATTGGATTGGCTGATTGCCCGCAAGACCGACGCCCGCGCGCTCAAGCCTGCGCTGCGCAACCTCCTGCGGCTCGGTCTCTACCAGATCTTCTGGCTCGATCGCATTCCCAACCATGCCGCCGTCCATGAGACCGTCGAGCTGGCCAAAGAGCACCGCCTCCACGCCCAGGCGGGGTTCATCAACGCCGTCCTGCGGGGCTACCTGCGCGAGTTCGACGCCACCCGGGCCCTGCTGACCGAACTGAAAACGCGACAGCCGCACCTCGGTTACTCGCACCCGGAATGGCTGGCGGACCGCTGGCTGAAACGCTGGGGCGCGGACCGCGCCGCGCAATTGATGGAGTGGAATAACACCCCCCCGAAGACATACGCCCGCGTCAACACCCTGAAAGCCGACCCCGGCAAGCTCCTGACCCAGTGGCGCGATGAAGGGGTGGAGTATGATTTCTTCCGCCGGGATTGGATCGAAGAGAACCTGGTCTTCGAGCTCAAATCGCACCCGCCGCTGAGCCAACTGCCCAGTTTCCAGCAGGGTTTGTTCTACGTGCAGGACCCCAGCACTTTGCTCGCGGTGCGCGAACTTGACCCGCAGCCCGGCGAAACCGTTCTCGACCTCTGCGCCGCGCCCGGCGGCAAGCTGACCGCCATCGCCCAGCTTATGCGCAACGAAGGCCGCCTCCTGGCCCACGACACCACCTCCGACCGCCTGGAGTTGATCCGCCAAAACTGCGCCCGCCTGGGCGTCACCTGTGTCCAGACTCTCCTGCCCGCGACCCTCGGCTCGCAGCCCTCAACCCGCTTCGACCGCATCCTGATTGACGCCCCCTGCTCCAACACGGGTGTCATGCGGCGGCGGGTGGACTTGCGCTGGCGGATTCGCGCGGAAGAAGTCGGGCGGCTGCGAGCAACTCAACTGGAATTGTTGCGTCAGGCGGCTTCGCTCCTCAAGCCGGGCGGCACTCTCGTTTACAGCACGTGCAGCCTCGAATCGGAGGAGAACGGCGATGTCGTGAGCGAGTTTCTGGCCGGGCACTCAAACTTCAAGCTGGACCGAACACGCGAGCTGTTGCCATTTGCGGACGGCGTGGATGGCACCTACGTGGCACGGCTTGCCCACGCTCCTCCTCGCAACGCTGGTTGAAGGCGGGAACGTGCGAGCACACGGCACCGCAGTTAAGGGCACCGTCGCTCTGGCCGCGTTCTATCCGGCGGCCCTTGGGCCTGGTGCCGTCTTACCCGGTCCCGGGATGATTCACTTCAGCGGTCACCATGCCGGCGCCAGCGCCTCAGGAAACTGTTCGGAAGCAGCGGGCTCCCGATCCGGCCTGGAAGCCGACTCTTCCGCAAGAGCCGGTGGCAGAGCCGCCCCGAGTTCTGACTCGGCCTGCAGCCAATACTCCAGGTCACGGTGATGGTGATAGCCCGCCAGCTCCCAAAGGTGCATGGCCCGTTCGGCAACCTCCCGGTCTCTGAGGTGCGTCTCCAGCGTTTCGAGCGTTTTCATAATCTCTCTGCAGTTGTCCCACCCCCATTTTCGGCTAATCGGCGAGCGAACATGGGCTACTTTCGCCCTGGCCATTGACCCGCGTTCGTCCGCTTCAACAGCTATTGTAACATAATCGCTCGGCCCCGTTTTGTCAGGGAGAAGATGCGCCGGGGTCGGCGGGAGGGCTGATCCGGCCCGGCAGGGGTTTCAAGGCAAGAGCAGGTGATGCGACCGCGCGCGCAGGTAAACAACGTCGCGACGATCGCTGGGAGAGGGGTGGGGATCAATATCGGGATTAACCGGGCGCACGCCCGGTCTCACCCAGCGGTGTGTTTCCGCGTGCGCATCCGCATAGGAAATGACCCCTGCGCGTCCACCACTGTGAAATCCGGCCGGGGCGGTGAAGAAAGTCTTCGCATCCGACGGGGGGATTTCAAAGGGCGTGTAGCAGACGCTGAACGGTTCGCACTCGATGAACACGAAGAGTTGAGCGGCGCGGCGGAGGTCGGAGTCGCGCTTGTAGAAGAAGACCGGCGGGACGGGGGCGTACTGCTGGGCGCCGCCGTTGAGGTAATCGTTCATGGAATAGCTGCGCAGTTTTTGAGTGGGCTTGCCCTTCACTGTGTAGATGGAGCGTTCGGCGGGGCACCGATACACAGCCGGGTTCTTCCAATACGCCGCGAAGGCCGCGCGTTTCGGATCCGTGAAGGCGCCCGTATCCGTGAATCCCTTGGTGGCGCCGTGAACGGTGCTCTCGACCCAGTTGAGCCCGGTGCCGGTGGGCGGCGTGCCGCGGACGTTCGAGGGGAGGCTGCCCTGGTGGTCATGCTGGTAGAAGGTCCAGGTGAGCAGGAGTTGCCGGTGGTTGCTGAGGCATTGCGTCCGCCACGCGCGGTCTTTGGCGCCGGCCAGCGCCGGCAGGAGCAGCGACGCCAGAATGGCAATGATCGCAATAACGACGAGCAGTTCGATCAAGGTGAACGCGTGGGGGCGGAGCGGTCGCGAGGGATAGCGCCGGCGAACTCGCTCGCTGGGAGGGCGGCTGGCAGTGACGGACTTCGCGCCGTCTTTCTGCAAGGTACCCGCGGATTTCACTCGTGCGCGTGACTGCATGCGGCTCAGAATTAATGCAGCATAGGCCGCATCCCCTCCGCATTCCAACAAGATTCGGCAACCGCGGGTGTGAACGAGTGCATCTCGCGGGCCGGTTACGCCCCGCACCAACCCGGCAGGGTTGGCAGATGGTAGCCGGTCGGTCGTTTCGGGGTGACAGGGGAAAACGACCACCGGTAAGCGGGGTAAAGGGTGTTCCACCCCGGCAGGGGTGGCAGAACCGACCCGCATGCAGAAGACGCCTGGCACCCGGGACGATCTGCCACCCCATCCGGGGTGGTGGGGTTAAAGGCGCCGGTTTCCGGAGGTCGCCGCCCCCTCTCCCCCCGGCGACCTTCGGCTACCTGCTGTCATCCTGGTCAGGATGAACTGGCTCGCGAAAGGCAGCCCAGGATCGACTTGTTCCCCGCATGGACGCGGCGTGGCTCTGTTGATTTCAGATTTCAAGGGACGGCAGGGACGCAAGGGACCAATGGGACGGATGGGACGGAAGCCTGGTGTTGGGCAGCAACTGCTTCACCCGCTTGATCAGTTTGCTGACCGGATGTTTGTCGGTCGCCTGGCGCAGGTCCTGCGCGGTCAGGTGGATGTAAATCCGGGTGCTGGTGATCTGCTGGTGGCCCAGCAGATCGCGTAGCGTGACCAGCCCCACTCCTTCCTGCACCATGCAAGCGCCGTTTCTCACGATTGACACAGTCGGCAACCCCCGAAATCCCCACGATACTCGAGCCGCAGCTTGCGCAACATGCTCCAGCCCTACCCGCACGCCTCGCAAGTGTAGACAATGAGACTTGCTCGGTCGGTGTTCCGATTCGAACGACGAAAACGCAGTTTCGTGTCTGTCGGCAGAGCTCGTCTGAAGACCTGCGGCAAATAACGGCTTAGAAAGAATCGGACGGCAACGCTGTTTGCTGTTGGACAAATGCCCTAATGGCTGACCCCTTTTCCTTTTCGGATAGGACTGACAGGACCGATGGAACGAAAGCGCAACGGGCGGGCGTCAGACGGCAATTTGTTCCCGGTGTTATCCGGCGGCGAAGCGCAGCTTGAGGCGGAGGGCGGCCAGCACAGCGTTTAGGCTCGCGAGGCTGGGGTTGCCCCGGCGGGAGAGCTGGCGGTAGAGGCTCTCGCGGTTGAGGCCGGCCAGGCGGGCGGCGCGGGTCATGCCACCCTGGGCTTCCACCACGTCGCGCAGGGCTTGCAGAAAGACCTCCGGCCCCTCCTCGTAGCAGACGGTGAGGTATTTCGCGGCCTGCTCGGAATCGGAAAGGCGGTCTTTGAGGACGGTTTCAAATTTCACAGCGGCTTTCATAGCTTACTTGCTTTCTCGTTGTTGATAGTCATTCCAGTATTGCTGGGCGAGCCGGATGTCGCGGTCCTGGGTGCGTTTGTCACCACCGCAGAGCAGGATCACGAGTGTCTACCCTTTCTGGCCGAAATACACCCCTTTTCCAAGCAGCGCCACAACCGGGTTCCGGCCCAGGGCTTTCTTGACTCGGGAAAGATAGTGCCTGCGAGCAATCATCGCTTGAAATATTGCAACGGCATTGCCAATTATCATGTTGTTTCGACCGCGCCGTTACCATCTGACATCTGAATGGAGCGCGATTTCTTCTTCGGCAGGCGACGGGCAGGAGATGGCGGCACTGCTTCCAGAGGGGTATCGTTGAGAAACAGGGCGCCAGGCGTTTGGTCGGCGGCGATCACACTCCAGAGGTTGTTTGCGTTTGGTTGGGTTCTTTTTCATCGTAGTGGTTATTGCGGGGCCAGCACAACCCGAAATCCAAGCTGGAACCATGTGAGGGTGGGGCCGCCGTGGTCGCGCTTATCCAACCGGGTTAACCCGTCATTCATCCCCCGGGCTCCTCCGCCGTGTCCGAACAGATTGGACACCAGGGCATAGCGTCAGTCTCCGTAGCCGTGTGCTTTGGCGCGCCAGCCGAGGGCGCAGGCAGCCGTGCCGGCGGCGGCGACGATGAGCAGGCCGATGAAGCCGGCATCCCAGCCGCAGGTTTGGACGAGCTTGCCCAGGCCCCAGCCCGACAAGGTGGTGCTGGCGTAGCCGAAGATACCGGTGAAACCAACGGCAGTGGCAGCGGCGCGTTTGGTGGCGAGATTCGCGGCGGCGATGCTGATGAGGCATTGGGGTCCGTAGATGAAGAAGCCGGAGAGGCAGAGGAACAGGGTGTTGAGCCAAGGGGATTGGCCCGCCACCTTCCAGAACAGGAGCACAGAGACGCCGGCCAGAGCCATATAGACCACGCAGGACCGAAAACCGCGCCCGCCGAACAGGCGGTCGGTCAGCCAGCCGCCGATCATGGCGCCGGCCATGCCCGAGATTTCGAATCCGGCGATCATCCAGCCGGCGTTGGTGAGCGGGAGATGCTTGGCCTGGGTGAGCAGTGTGGGTCCCCAATCGAGCATAGCGTAACGGATCGTATACACGAGGAAGTTCGCGACGCCGAGCAGCCAGATGTAGGGATTGCTGAAGACACATTTGACGGCCACGGCTTTCCAGTCGTCGCTCTCGCCGGTCGTGGGCACCAAGTGGGAACCGCGCACCTCCGGCAGGCCGACAGACTGGGGGGTATCGGGCAAGGCGAACCAAAGGAACAGCGAACACAGGAAGGCGAGCCCCGCGGGCACGAAGAAGCAGAGCCGCCAGTTGCCGAAACAACTGAGCAAGTACCCGCACATCACCACCACCAGCCCGGCGCCGAGGTTTGTCGAGCCATTCCAGATGGACATCTTGGTAGCCAACTCGTTGGGTGGCACCCAATGGGCGAAGGCGCGCGCGCAGGGCGCAAAGCCCATTCCCTGGAACCAGCCGTTGATCATCCAGAAGAAGCCCAGCGCCGCCACCGCCGAGCTGAAACCGAACAACACGTTTACGACGGCCGAAAGGAACAGGCCGGTGACCATGAAGGTGCGGATATGGCAGCGGTCGCCGAAGAAGCCGTTGATGAACTTGGCCACGCCGTAAACGACGCCGTGCAGGGTGAGAAACAGCCCGAGGTCGGCCTTGGTCACGCCGAGGCTTTTCTCCATTACCGGCATGGCGATGCTGAGGTTTTTCCGGACGAAGTAGAACATCGCGTAACCGACGATCAGGGAAATGATGATCCGCCGTTCCCAGTGCTTGTGTTTGGTCCGGATCTCGTCCGGGTCGGTCAGGATCACCTCCGCCGGGGGGGCGGGCTCGAAGATCCGGAGCAGGAGCCACTTGTGCCCGGCAGCGGCCGGGCGGGAGGCTTCGGTTCTGGGCGCCGGTGATGACATGGAAAGCCCCTTCTTCCGGGCTGCTATGCGCGCACAGCCCTCCAGCGGGTTTTGGCGGACCAGTTCATTTCATATACAGGCCGCCGTTGACGTCCAGGACATCCCCCGTGATATAGCTGGAGAGGTCGGAGGAGAGAAACAGGACGGCGTTCGCGATATCCTCGGGGGTTCCCAGGCGGCGGAGCGGAATGGTCAACTCGGGCGCGTCCTTCGGGTCCGTGAGCCAGCTCAGCCCCTGCGCCATCGCGGTGAGCGTCCTGCCGGGGCAGACGCAGTTGGAGGTGATATTGTACCGCCCGCCGGCAAGCGCAAAGCACTTGGACAGGTTGAGAACCCCGGCTTTTGCGGAAGAATACGCGGCGCTCGACGACCGCCCGCCGCGTTCGCCCGCCATGGACGAGATGTGAACGAGCCTGCCGTAGTTCTGCTCCTTCATGATTTCGAAGACCGCCTGCGTGCAGAAGAACACGCTCTTGAGATCAATGGTTTGCATCCGGTCCCAATCCGCTTCGGTGATCTGCTCAACAGGGGTGGCGCCGGTGATGCCGGCGTTGTTCACCCAGATATCGATGCGTCCGAAGACGCCGCGCAGCGCGGCCACATTTGCTTTCACATGCGCGAAGTCCGTGACATCAAAGCTTTTGAACTCGGCGGTGTGGCCGGCGGCACGGAGGTCTTCCACGACCGCGCGGCCCTTCTGGGCGTTTATGTCGGTCACGACCACAGAGGCCCCGTATTCGGCCAGCTTGCGGACGACAGCCTCGCCGATGCCCTGGCCGGCTCCTGTGACTGCCGCGATTTTGCCTTCAAGCAAATGGGACATAGTTGTTCTCCTTCCAGTAATTTCAGAGTGCAAACCGGTCAAAGTGGTGCATGCCTTCGACGTCGGAAATATCGAGGACCGCTTTAAAGTTCGGCGTGACGAAGCCGGCAATTTTGACATACGGATTTTTGAGGCTTTCGGGCAGGTGCGCGTCGTCGCCCCATTTGGTGATCGCGTAGTCGCCGTTCTCGCTGATCTTCATGGTGGTTATGGAGGTGTTTTCGAGCCGAACCATATTCCAGACCTCGCGTATCGGGACGTTGAGCAGCCGGCACATGACGAGCTGTATGGTCAGCATATGCGACGTGAGGGCGATCACGCGCCCCGATTCGCGCCGGACGATGTCAACGAAGGCCTGGACCGCGCGCGACTGGACCTGTTCAAAGCTCTCGCCGCCGGGCATCAGGAGCCGGTCGGGCTCATACTGCCAGAGGTTAATCACTCCAGGCCAGCGCGCCTCGATTTCGGCGCGGTTGAGCCCTTCCCATTCCCCGCAGTGAATCTCGCACAGGCCGCGGTGGGGGACGATGTCAATCTCGCGTCCCGCCCTGATCTGCTCGGCGGTCATCATTGCGCGCCTGTAAGGGCTTGAATATATCCGGTCTATGCGGACGTTGGACATCGGCTCCCGCAGACACGCCGCCTGGGCCTGGCCCCGCTCGTTCAGCGGGTGGTCCGTGCTGCCGATAAAGCGGTGCAGCTTGTTGTTGTCCGTCTCTCCGTGTCGAACGACGAATAGCGTAGTCATTACTGCAGCGCGTTAGTAACCAAGCATGGAATCCGCGGAAAGGCCGCGGGTTTGCGGTTGTGGTGACGGCAGGGGTTCCACCTGTTCATAAACTCCTATTAAGACAGCATGAGCCCGGGTTCCTCGACATACGCCTTGATGGTGCCGAGGAAAGCGGCGGCGGCATTGTTTTCAAACAGGCGCTGGTCGAATGATCCGGTTAGCGTCAGCACGCGTTCGGGAACAAACGCCCCGTTGGCAAAGCGGGGAACCGTGCGGACTCCGCCGAGCGAGAGCGCACAGCTCTGACCGAGCCCGATGAGCGGCGCGCAGGCTGTCGTTCCAAATGCCGAGAGGTCGTGAAGTGTGATGTGCGAACCGCCGGCCGGGGCAGGGTCGCTCTTGCCGATGGCGGCGGCGTTCGCGGCATTCTCGGCAGCAACCCGGGCAAGCCCTTTTGACTGGACGGACTTGACGACCATCGAGAGCGTGCCGGTTTCGGCATACCTGGCCAGCGCGATATCGGTGTCCGGGGACAACTTCTGTCCGCCGTCTTCATACACAACGCGCACAGGAGGAAACTTCGCGGACGCGCGCGCCGTGGCGAGCATGAATATCTCGGCATATCCGATGCCGTTATCAAGAACCGAAATCAGCCTGTCCGCGGCGGCAAGCCCCACATCAATTGAGACGGAGAAGGCGGGAATCTTCGCGCTCTCCTCCCAGCGCCGGGCAAGCGATTTTCTGGCGGGAGGCATCGGCAGATCCATGGAGTTGCCGGCTTCGGCAGCGACCGTCCCTGGCCCTGGCGCGGCGGACCTTACATCCGCGGCCTTGATGAACATCCCATTCGATGGCGTGACCTGGCCGAGGTCAACCCCGAGTTCGGCGGCGAGCCTTTTCGCATTTGGCATTGACGGAGCGGCGGTCTTTGGGGGTTCGGGCGCGCTCTCGGGGGAGGCGGTGAGGCTGGTTTCTCCGGCCGCGATGCCAGTGATCGGCGCGACGGCGCCTGTCGGGCTGGACGCGGTCGGAGGCTCAGTCATTCGGGGTTCGGACACGCCTTCGGACAGGACGGCGAGGTCGCTTTCATCTCCGATATCCATCAGCGGCGAGCCCGCGTCTATCTTGTCCAATTCCTTGACGTGTATCTGAACGACATACCCATTGGCGAAGCTCTCAATCGGCAGCACCGCCTTGTCGCTCTCGACCTCGAGCAGAACGTCGCCGCGTTTCACCTTGTCGCCGATCCTGGCGATGATCCTGGTGACAGTAGTCTCGTCGGTAGTCTGTCCCGAGCCGGTTGGCAAAGTAATCTGCTTAATCATTCTAAAGCCTCACATTCTACATTTTCGCCAGCTTGCGCGCCGCATCGGCAATCCGGTCCTTCGACGGAATGACATGATTCTCAAGGACGGGGGAGAAGGGAACCGGCGTGTCGAGCGCGGCGACGCGGACTATCGGTGCGTCGAGGAGGAATATTTCATTTTCGGCAAACCACGAGGCGACCTGCGCGCCCCAGCCACAATTGTAGTTGTCTTCGTGAACGATCATGAGCTTGCCGGTCTTCTTGACCGATTCAGCCACAGTTTCGTAGTCGAAGGGAAGAAGCGAGCGCGGGTCTATGATCTCGGCGTCGATGCCTTCTTTTTCAAGCTGCGCGGCGGCTTCCTGCGCCTTGTAGCTCATGAGGAGATTCGCGACGATGGTGAGGTCTTTGCCCTTGCGGCGCACTGCCGCCTGGCCGAAGGGAATGGCATATTCGCCGTCCGGCACCTCGCCGAGCGCGTTTATGGCATCCTTTTCCTTGCGCTTGCCCCCATAGAGGAGCTTGTGCTCGAAGACAATCACCGGATTGTTGTCGCGGATGGCCGAAATCATCATGCCCTTTGCGTCGTAAGGAGTCGAAGGACAGATCACCTTGAGACCGGGAACATGGGCGAAATAGGTTTCCGGACTCTGGGCGTGCTGCGCGCCGCGATTGGTTGCCCCCGACGGGCAGCGCATTACCATGGGAACCGAAACCGCGCCGCCCGACATGTATCTCATCTTTGCCGCCTGGTTGACGAGCTGGTCCATCATGCAGAACAGGAAATCACAGTACTGCAGGTCGGCAACGGGGCGCATGCCGTACATCGCGGCGCCGACGCAGACGCCGGCGATCATGATTTCGGATATGGGGGTATTGACACAGCGCCCTTTGGTGACGGTGCCCCCGACATTCTCCATTCTTCCAAATTCGTCGCCGATTCCCTTGGTGACGGTGAACGCTCCGCCCATGCCCCCGGGGATATCCTCATCCTCGCCGAGACAGAACACGGACGGGTCGCGCCGCATTTCCCCGGCGATTGCGGCTTTGAGCGCGTCGGCTATTGACATCATTCCCATAATTCAGGCTCCTCAATCAGCGTAGATGTCCGCGAGCGCCGACTCGATCGGCGGGAAGGGTGCGCTTTTTGCATAGTTAACCGCCTCCTCAAGCTCGGCGTCGACCATGGCTTCGATAGACTTCAATCCTTCGTCGTCGGCATAACCAGCCTCGGTGATACGCCGGCGGAAGAGCTTTACGGGATCGCGCGCAAGCCAGGCGGCTTCCTCGTCCTTTGGACGGTAGCCGCAGGCGTCATTGCGCGAATGTCCGTAGGTGCGGTAGGTTTTGGTTTCGAGAATCGTGGGGCCTTGGCCGGCTCTGGCACGGGCCAGCGCCCGGGCCATCGCCTCGTTGACCGCCATGACATCGTTGCCGTCCGCAATCTCGCCGGCGCAGCCGTAGGATGGCGCTCTGTCGGCGGCGGGATTCTCCAGAAGCGTCGTCAGGTGAATGGACGTCGTTGCCGAATAGAGATTGTTTTCGCAGACGAAAATCACAGGCAGCTTCCACGCGGCGGCAAAGTTGATGGCCTCATGGAAGGAGCCTTCATTGGTTGCGCCATCGCCCATGAACGAAACGGCGACGTTGTCCTTGCCCCGCATTTTGAAGGCGAGCGCGGTGCCCGCCGCGATCGGGATATTTCCGCCGACAATGGCGTTTGCGGGCGGCACGCCGACGGAAAAATCGCCGGTGTGCATGGCCCCGCCCTTGCCCCGGCAGCAGCCTTCCGCCTTGCCGAACATTTCGCACATCATGGACTTCAAGGACACGCCCTTCGCGATGTCGTGTCCGGCGGGACGGTGCGTCGAATAGATCACGTCGTCGGTGCGCAGATCGTAAATACTGCCGACCGCCGAGGCTTCCTGTCCGCTGCTTTGGTGGATAGTGCCGGGCATGATACCTTCAAAGAACAGGTATTTGACCGTCTCCTCGTATTGCCTGATGGCGTACATCCTGCGGTGCATACCCAAGGCCTTCTGTTTATGGGGCATGGTGGACATTGTTAATCTCTCCGTATGCAATTACGGTGTGGAACTTGGTTTGCGGGCTCCCGCGGGGCCTCGGCCGGTGATGCGGCCGGGCTTGCCGGGACCGACCCGCGGCATCGTGCCGCGATTGATCTCCGCCCGGGTCTGCCGGCAGGGGAATTCCGAGCCCAGCGATGCCGGAGCGGGAGCCATGTCGAGGTATTGCATAAACAGTTTGGTGCAATTATCTATGTTTACATTGGAACACGCCCCTGTGGTAGCGTCGAGGATGAATGGCATAATCCGGCCTAAATAATTATGCAGTTTGCGGCGCACGACGGCGCTGGACAAACGGCGCGTTCATTCGATAATTGAATTGGCATGCCGAGTCGTTTTTCAGACGCACAGGTCCGGCTTGTCGCGCGCCTCTACTATCTTGACCGGTTGGGGCAGAGCGAGGTGGCCCGATTTGTAAAGGTGTCTCAGGCAAAGGTGTCGCGGTTGCTCGCCGCGGCCCGCGATCGGGGCATTGTGCACATCTCGGTCGAGGACTACGAGCCTCGCAACCGCGCGCTCGAGCGCGAACTGTGCAGGCAATGGGGTTTGAAGTGGGTTGCAGTCATCACGCTGCAGGACGCGCCGAAGGACGAGGACGTGCGGCGGATGGTCGGACACTTTGGGGCCTCCTTTGTGGGGGGGTTGCTGGCGCCGGGAACGGTGGTGGCCGTATCGGGCGGAAGGACGGTGCGGGAGTTGGTGCAGCTTGTGCCCAATGACAAGAATCGCCGTCTTACCGTCCTGCAGGCGATGGGCAGCATTGACTCGACGATCGGATCGGAAGACGCCTTCGAGCTGGGCCGAATCCTGGCGCTTCGCAGCGGCGGCCGGTTTCACGCGTTCAACACGCCGGCCTTCGTCCCCGACCGCAAGACACGCAACGCGCTGCTTGCCCTCCCCCAGATCCAGGCTGTGCACGATCAGATGACGCGAGCTGACGCCGCCCTGGTCGGGGTGGGGCCGGTCAGGAATTCGATTTTTGAGTTGCGGGGCGTGTTGAGCGCGAGCGACGTGGCGGAGCTGGAGGCTTGCGGCGCGGTGGGGGAGATTTGCGGCCGGTTCTACGACAGGCACGGCCGGGAGTGCGACTCGCCGTGGCGCGACCGTGTCCTGAGCATTGACCTGGAACAAGTCCGCAAGATTCCCCTGGTCATTGGGATTCTGGCCGGAGGCGATCGTTCGGCGGCCATCGCCGCCGCGATTCGCGGCGGCTTGTTGAAGGGACTTGTGACTGATGAGAAGACGGCCCGCCTCCTTGCCCCGGCGCCCGTAAAGCGCGGGGGGAAGAGGCGGGTCTGATGACGCTGGCAGAAAGGCGGCGGTCCGCTCAGACAGGGCCGGGACTGTGTGATTCGAAGCAACGTTAATTGTCGGATGGGTTGAGAAATGATGAAAACGATACTGGCTGCCCTTCTGTGCGCCCTGGCTCCGAGCCTGGTTGCCCAAACCTCCAAGCCTGTCGTGATCGCGCATCGCGGCGCTTGCGGCTATCTTCCCGAGCATACGCTCGAAGCCAAAGTGCTGGCCCACGCGATGGGCGCGGATTTCCTGGAGCAGGACGTCGTGCTCACCCGGGACGATGTGCCCATTGTGATGCACGACATCGAGTTGGAGACCACCACCGACGTGGCTCGGCGGTTTCCCGATCGCAAGCGGGCCGACGGGCATTACTACGCGCTGGATTTGACCCTTGCAGAGATCAAACAGCTCTACGCCAACGAACGCGTCAATGCGCAGACCGGCAAGGCGGTCTATCCCAATCGTTTTCCTTTGGGCTGGTCAGCGTTCCAGGTTCCGACGCTGGAGGAGGAGCTGCAGCTTATCCAGGGGCTCAACAAGACCCGCCACCACACGGCGGGGATTTATCCCGAGATCAAACAACCCGCGTGGCACCGGAAACAAGGCCATGACATCAGCCGCATCGTGCTGCCGATCTTGCGGCGTTACGGCTACGCGACCAAACAGGATCCGTGCTGGGTCCAGTGCTTCGACGCCGACGAGGTGAAACGCATGCGAACGGAGCTGGGCTGGGAGGGACGCCTGCTGCTGCTGCTGCAAGCGAAACGGAAGAGCACGTCCGGCGGCAACGAGGATGCCTGGCTCACAACCGCGGGCATGGCGGAACTGGCGAAGTTCGCCGATGGCATCGGCCCGGAACTCGGCGCGATCGTCTCCGGCAACTCGAAAACTGACTGGAAGGTCACTGACTTCGTCAAGAGAGCTCATGCGGCCGGGCTGGTCGTGCATCCCAATTATCTCCTGCGCGTCGAGAATCTGCCGATGTTTGCCGACTCGATGGACGACGCCCTTGCAGTCCTCCTGACCCAGGCGGAACTGGACGGCCTTTTCACTGATTATCCGGACGTGGTGGTGAAATGGCTCGGAAAACCGCGAATGGGAACCCATTGGCCGCAATGACAGGGCGGCCCATCCAGGATTGTTCATAACCGGGAGGTCTTATGAAGCAATCGTTTTGCGACTGCGCATAATGCAGGCGGACTTAGGAACTTTGTTGCGCGTCCGCCGGCATTCATGCCATCAATCAATCAGCGTGACACCGGCATGAAGAATATCGTATTATTGCTTATTATTTTCGCATGGGGTGCAGGGGAAATACTTGCGGACAATAACCCCAACCACCTGAGACCGCGCTCCACGCCGCTTCCGACTGCGAATCACAAAGGGCCGAGTTATTCTATCGTGGTGCTAGGGGATACGCACTACGACAAGGCACCGGCATCCGTTTATCATTCGCACTACAATGAGAAAGTCGCATGGTTGAACCAGGTGCAGCGTGAGGAATTTGCGCGCAACGGCGAGATGTGGGCGGAGCGCTGCCCGCGCATGATCGAGGCGGCCGCGAAGCAGGTGCAGGCAAACACCGTATTCGCCATGCAGATGGGCGACTTGATTCAAGGCGACTGCGGCGATCCCGAAGTGCACAAGAAGATGCTGAACGACACGCTCGACTACTTCAAAAAGGTTTTCGGCGGAACCCCCTTCCTTACCGTCGCAGGGAACCACGACATCCGTGGCACGGGCGCGGCGAAGGCTTATTGCAGGATGATGCCCGGGCGGCTGTCCAAGGAGATGGGCTTCGCGATCCCGTCCGTGAACTTTTCATTCATGCAGGGGCCGGACCTGTTCATCTTCGTGGATTTCAACGCCCCGGACGCGGCAGGCATCCGCAAAGCGCTGGAGCAACACGCCAGCGCGCGTTACAAGTTCATCATCACGCACGGGCCGGTCATCCCGTCGGATGACTCTTCCGTCCGTTGGTTCCTTTTCGGCCGGGACGACAAACTGCGCCGCGAGATGCGCGAGGTATTCCTCAAGAATGACGTGATTGTTTTCGCCGGTCACTCGCACCAACTGGAGTTCCAGGAATGCGTCACGGACTCGGGCCGCATCACGCAGTTGATCGTGAACAGCGTCTGGATGAAGGACAATCTCGCCACACCCGAGGTTGTTGCCGACAAGCCGGCCGAGTACGGAAAGCGCCAGAAGACGGAATTCAAGAACGCGGAGGGCGCGAAGCTTCTGGATGAATACAAGCCGGCCATGACGCGTTACTACCTCGCCTTGTCCGCAGGATTTGGCCGGCTCGACGTCTCGCCTTCGGGCGTCGCCGTGCACTACTTTGGCGGTAACGCGACCACGCCGGCGCTCACGTTCAAACTTCGGTAAGCGCCCGGACACGCTTCGCTCCGATAGAGAGAGCATCGCCACCAAAGGCGCAGGGGACTGTTTCAAAGAAGCACAGTGGCGCCAGCAGTGATACGCAGTGCGACGGCTACCTGGACCGACTCTCTAAAAGGAAAAAAGGGGTCAAACCGTAGATTCGCAGCGGCGCTGTTCCTGAGTGTTGTTTTTTGGTAATTGACGTTGGGCGGCAACCTGACAGGCTGGGGCTCATGCCGCGCGCCATGCGAGTGGAGTACCCGGGCGCGATCTATCACGTGATGATATGAACTCGACACGCCAACCAATACAAGAAGCGTGCCAGCGAAAAATGATGTGGCGCTGGAATAGCTTCTCGCCTGCGAACACTTCTCAAGCGAAGCAAAGCTCGGCTACGATCACACTGAACATCCCAACAGCTTGCCCGCCTCGTACTGCTTTTCCGGTCAACACAGGGGCGTGGTTTTGCGAGTCTATTTCACCTCAACACGCCCGGTTCGCTTTCGGTCAGGGATGCGACTATTCCAGCTATGTCGCCCGCACCCTCGCAACCAGCGCGGGAAGAGGCAACTACGAATGTCAGGTTCAACCTCGGCCAGACGGCTTACCTGTTATGAACTCCTCTGACATCAAGTGCGCCAAGCAAGGAAGTAAGCGGTAAGAACAACGACCCAGAAACGAGATATGAAACTGAAGCCATATATCGCAGTGTGCCTAACCCTGCTCCTGGCATTGATGCTGGCACCCTTCACATCGCAAGCCCGCCATCTGAACCCCGCCACCGGTAGGTTCTGGACGATGGACAGTTATGATGGAGACCAGGAAGAACCCGTCTCGCAGCACAAGTACCTTTACGCCGCAGATAATCCCGTGCACAATGTTGATCCGAGCGGTAATGAATATGAGACCGTTGGAATGTTGGGGGTTATGAATATCAACAGCGTGCTGCTGGCGCAGGTTTTGCCTACCACGGCAGCGGCACCCTTGCCTATCGTCCGCCCATTTCCCAAGCGGCCAAGATCCACGAAATTCTGGTCTGTGTATCCCAACTATAGATCGTACCCCACAAGTCCAGACGCGTGGAATTACATGGGTGGCGGCATCGCCTATCTATATCACAACGAAAACTCCTGTGCCACTCGCGTGAGCTGGGGACTAAATCACAGCGGAACCAGTTATTGGATACCACGCGATGCTCCAGATGCGAACAAGAACAGAGTAGAATACACTTATAATGGTAAGCCGGGGGATAATCGCTACTACATCATTAAAGCTCGCAAGATGCAGGAGTACTTAGCGAAGACATGGGGAGCACCTGACGTTACGTTACAAAGTGTCGGCGCACTGAACAACTTCGTAGCATCCAGATTAAAGGGCGAACAATGTGCAGTTTTTGCCACGAGTGGGCATAGCGGCGTTCTCCGAAGCGACTACCGAGATCATCATGTGAAAGGTAGCCTGCCATTGAATGTGTGGTTACTAAATCCGTGAGGCGCAAATGAAACTTGCAACGGTTGTTCTTACGAGCCTTGCCTTGATCGAAACCATGACGTGTACTCCGTGTTTCGGTGAGGTATTGCCAAAGGAGGAGCACTCAAGGGTTAGCACCTCGCCGACGAGGGTTGAAACTGTTGCATACTTCTGGGAAGTGCAGCGCGTCAACGTCTCTTTTTTCAGGCGTCAGCCCGATTCGTGCTGGGTGATGAGCGTGCGAGATTCCACGGAGGCGATGGAGAAGTCTTTGGTCGGTGAAGAAGTCGCTTGGGAGCCCAGGTGTTCGCTTGCCGACTTGCTCATTCTTATGAAACACAGTCTTGTAGATTTCCGAACTCTAAAACCGGAGGCCAAACTCGAGTCGGTACATCTCGAGATGCAAGTAATGAAAGAGTTGTGGAATGAAATACTACCGCAGGTGAAGAAAGTTCTGGCGGATTTGGATGGCTATAAGCAAGCCACGCGCCTAGACACACCAGACGAGGTTAATAGCGCGGTGAGACGGATAGTTGCGACTTCTACGACGGCGGAAGCAGTGCGCAAATTCCTGAACGAAAGTGGAATTGCTGCAGGGGCTGCTTCTCAATGCAATGAGATCCTATTTAAGGACTCGGTGGCCGGAAGACAGTGGCGAGCGATCTCCAAGATGCCTGGTGCCGGTATAATGGTGCCAGGCGCGGTCGAATTTGTCGTCCCTCCTTTAAACAACGGGCATGATTAGCGGGTGACTACACTTGAGCACTCACACGCCAAGCAATGCACCAAGTGTGACACCAAAAAATGATTTGGCGCTGGAACAGCTTGTCACCTACGAACGCCTCTCAAGCGAGGAAAAGCTCGGTTAGCCAGGCAGGTATCCTTGTCTTTGGGGTCTTGCTGATCATCGCGGCAGTTTGGGCTTGCGCCCGGTTTGTGAATCGGCCGGGAGGCCAATCGGAGAAATCGACAGCCTCCTCAAATAGTAGTGCCATCCCTGCGGATACGGCCGTTTCCGCACGAACCGAATTCCGCCAGTTCCCGCCACGCTCACAAGCCGAAATCGAGTTGGAGAAGATGCTCAGTTGCCCGGACAAAGACATTGACCTCGCACTGGCGAACTGGCTCGTGGCGGAGGATGTGCCGCAATTTGCGACCCTGACCCGCGCGGCATATTTGGACCGGTTGGATGCAATGACTCACCAGGTCCAGCGGGAAATGACCAGGAGGGCGGGAGTCGCGAAGTCCAAGGGCAGGAATCCAAACGCCCCCGATACGCGCTGCGCGATCTTTTGCGGCGCCATGATTGATTTGGGTTTCACCTACCGCCGCGAATTCGCTCAGCATGAGCTGACGCCGTTGCAGATGAGGGCACTCTACGCCGACGCGAACAACATCTTTCTGGCAGGCCTGCTGCGAACCATGAAAGGTTCCTGCGTGTCAATGCCGCTCATCTACGTCGTCATCGGCCAGCGTCTTGGTTTGCCGGTCCATCTGGTTCATGTCGGCAAGCACACATTCCTTCGCTGGCAGGAACCGGGCTATCGTATGAACATCGAGACGACCGCGGTGGACAAGGTCTGGGTGACCGAGGACGATACTGCCTACCTGGACCAGGAAGGCATGAAACGGGAGCAACTATCGGGCAACGAGCTCCGGAACCTTTCCAGGCGCGAAGTCATTGGTACGCTGCTCTTTATCCGTTCCTCTCATTGGGTCATGAAGGCTGAACAGGAGCATGGCCGGAGCTGGGCGGACATCGAGCGCGCCAGGCATCTTTCCCCGGAAGACCCAGCCATCGCCAGCACCCACCGGAACCTGTCCAGGTCCTATGCCGCCAAAACGGACCCCGGCTCGGCGCAGCTCGCGAGAACAGAATCGGCGCTCAGCGCCTCCATAGGAGAAGATACCGCGCTGCTCCCGCCGCCCTTCGGAACTGCTGCGCGGTCCGGCGGAACGGGACCCGCCGGCGCAGACCCACAGGCAACCGTCCCGCCTCGCCCAATGCCTGACCATATCACCCATTTCGGCCAAGGGAACATCGCACAGATACACCCTGTGGCACCACGTCCCCAGGTGGGCTTGCCCGCTGCCCAAGCCGGCACGCCGCGCGCCCGACCCGCGCCGGGAGGAACAACCGGCCCACATTGAAAGGAACCGCCAATGAAAGCTCGAATACTTGTTTGTCTGCTGCTGATCGTCTCGCTGCTGGCGCCAAAGGCGTCTTACGCCCGCTGGATGAATCCGAGCACCGGACGTTTTCACACGATGGATACGTTCGAGGGGCGACAGACCGACCCTCCGAGCCTTCACAAGTACCTGTATGCCGAGGCCAATCCAGTCGAGAATAGCGACCCTAGCGGCCTTGAAGTAGCGTTGCAGGACCACTTGGTGCGGGATCGGAAGTATCATTCCCTGCTTCGTATCACGCCTGAGAACCAACGCAGGTGGAGTAGTGATCCCCGCTTCCCAAACAGGGACGAACAGCGGCGCGCTTACTGCACAATCGGTGCGGGGCCAAATTATCAATTGTTTTTGGTAAGCAACCTGAACCGCAATTCAGATGTCGGTCCTCATCCTAATAGCATTCCGTTATCGATCCCATCCCGATACGCGAACGAGGATACTCTAATCGAAAGGCTACTGCAGTACGATGCCAACTACTGCGACCAGCTTACCTACGAGCCGTTTCCCAAACAAGGCATCGGAACTTACAATTCCAATTCGTATATTTCTGGGCTGCTTGACGCCGTTCACGTGGAAAAACCTTCCAGGCCCCGCGAGGTTCCAGGGTGGCAGGTGCCCGTCCCCCCTGCCTATTTCTACGGCTACCGGCCGGAGGTGTACCACTACGATCACAGTTTTGGTGACCAACTGTTTTCAGTGTTTCAAATGTTCTGTCCGATTTCACTCAACTGGTAGAAGGAGTGCGGCCGTGACTCAACAACAAGCTTACGCCCGTGCGGTTCTCGTAGCCTCCAGCCCGCTGCTGGTGCTCACGGTTTCCGGTGGCGTCGCAATGTTCTTGGGGCGATTATTGCCGCAACCTCTTTCCAGTCTGCTTCTGTTTTTACCGCAGTTAGTATTTCCGTATTCTCACTACTACTACATAACGCATGAGCCCTTCACCAGGTCACACACCGTAGGAGGCCAGTATTCGGCTTTGTATTCGCTTATCGAGTGGCTGATCATATTAGGACTAGCCGCTCTTCCGTTAAGGCGATTGCCTCCCCGGCAGATTCTGCTTATCACTGTTGCAGTAATTCTCGTTGTGACGACTGCAACGCACGTGGTGCTCTCCCTTCTTGGCTACAAATTCGAACTGCTGGCCCTTTGAAACGCTCTAAATCCCACACCGCAGACAATCACCGGTGCCCGCAACCATCTTTTATGAACGTTAGCGATGCGGTGAGAGCCTTACCGCGTGACCCTTCTTGCGTGCGCATTTTCCTAGGGCAGCGCAGCCACACCCGCGTTGCCCCTCACGACTACCTGGGAAGGCGCACCTCATTGGCCGCGTTCAACTTGAACCGCCGGGTAAGGGAGTGCCACTGCGGGCACTCCCTTCCCTGAGAACCGGACATGAAAGTTTCCCAACCCGGCCCGCCGCGCGCCCGACCCGCGCCAGGGCGCACAACCGCCCCATATTGAAAGGAACCGCCAATGAAAGCTCGAATACTTGTTTGTCTACTGCTGATCGTTTGTAAGCGTCACGTGTAGCACCTCTGGCTAGATTCTGGCGGATATCGTAGTTCT
>CAZDOO010000051.1:0-42699 GCA_964507045.1 uncultured Verrucomicrobiota bacterium
TGCTCATGCCATCATAAGACGTATGCGAGACACAAAAGGTTTCTACAAAGCACGTAGAACCTCTAACTTGAAGTTAGAGGTTCTACGGTGAGGTAACGGTGAGGTAAGCCAGCAGAGAGGGGGTATTGTCCGGGCCTGAGCCTGGTCCGCATTCCGGGCCGCCCGGGCCAACCAATCCCGTAGGAGGGTGTTCCGAAATTCAAACCTGCCATCCTTGATTCTATTGGCTGAAATGCATCAGGGTCGAAAGCGGCTCTCGTGCTCGGCAGGTCATCGCAGTGCTACCGTGAAAGTGCATTCGGTGTCGGTCCAGCAAGAGTTTCACCACTGATTGTGCCTATCCCTTGGAGCCTACCCTGTTCTGCGCTGCCCCTCCCACCCTCATTTTTTGCGCTCAAGTACCTGCAGTACCGCCACTTGCTATGAATTTCGGAACACCCTCCGTAGGAATTGACGAATTCCCCGTTTATGATGGGGTGGCCGTGCCAGGATATGCCCGGGGCGGGCGCGGCTGGGGGTTTCGGCTGGTCTTTTGGGGTTGTTGCGTTTAACGTTTCCCTGTCTGAACCCTGGTGCGCTATGCAATTGGAACTGATTGGACCACACCCGTTCGCGAAGGATGAAGCGGGCCGGCAGATAACGCGAATTGGGACCGTATTTCCGGCTTATGGCGCGCTCTGGACCCAACTGCCCGGCGTGCATGCGCTGCAGCGGGTGGGTTTTATTGAGCGCGTCAACGCCGCGCGCGTCCGCGAGGGGCTGCCCGCGCTGGCGATGGAGGAAGAGGAGCGGCTTTCCCTCGAGTCGGTGGATCTGGTGTTCGATCCTGACTCCATTCTGATCCGGCCCAACCCCGAACGCATGGATCTGGCCTGGCACGCGGATGAACTTCTTCAGGGGCTGGTGTCCAAGCGCCGGATCAAGTTCCTCTCGGTGGCGGACCGCCGGGTGCGGGAGGCGATCAAGCATCGCGGCGAATGCTGGCGCCTCAGTTCGCTGCCCAAGACGCGCGAGGCCAAACAGCGGCTGGTGCTGGCCTCGAAGGTAAGCATCCGCGAATTGCCTATCTATTACTACAACCGGCTGACCGGCACCCGCTGGCTGACCTGCCAGGAATTCGAAGGCCTCGCCAAGCTGGACAACGACAGCCTCGCCAGGCACCTGCGGGAGATCGCCGACCACTCGATGCTGCGCAACCGTCTGGGCCGGCCGGAGGTGGACTTTTTTGCCGCCGACCTGCGGCGATTTGGCGCGCGCCAGTTTGCCGGGGTGGTTTACGCGCAACTGCCGCCGGAGCAACTGCGAGCGAAGTTCGGGGAGCTCTGCGCCCACTTTCGGTCCGCCGTGCACGAGGGTTTTCGGACCGATGACTGCAGCAACAAGGCCTGGAGCGAGCGGATGCTTTCGACGCTCTTTCTTGAAGGCAACGAGACGCAGACCGAGCAGACTCTGAGCGGGCTCAGCCCGGAGTTCTTCCTGCAGGTCGAGTGGCTGCCGGGCGGGCGCTTCGAGGAGGGCGAATTTCTCTTTGACCCTGTTTTTGATGAAGCGGCCAGCCATCCCGAGGACGCGGAACTGCAGCGGCTATGCGACCCGCGAGCCAAGGGCATCATCTTTAATCTCATCCGCGATCATGGCGACCTGGAGTACGTGAACGTGAGTTGCCTGCCGGAATCCCTGTCGCTTGACCGGCCGCAGAAAGAAGGCCGGCGGGGAGTTTACCTGGCGGAGTTTCGCTCGCGCAGCGAGCGCGTGTCAATCAAGCGTTTTATGCGCCTCCAGAAGTGGGGCGTGTGGGAGCACCTGGACGAAGGCAAGGACCTGCTGCAGTCCATCAAGGAGAGCGACGACTACACCGACTTCTGGCTGGACCGGCGCCTCGGGTGCCGGCAGTTGGGGATGAACCTTACGCGCCGCGTTATCATGCATCGCCTGAGCGAGGTCTATAACGGCACCAACGCCCGGTTCCGGGGCGAGGTGATCCGCACCATCTACTTCGAGCGCGAGTATCTGCCCGGCGTGGCCACGGATAAGCTCGCCGTAGAGATGTTTGCGCGCCCCGGCTACGGAATGAAGCTGGCCGAGCTGTTGGGCCACGCTGCGGCCTCCAGCATGATTGTGGGGCGCGCGCTCGAGAATGGCCAGCGCCCGGTCTTCGATGATGGCGACGAGGTTGTGCGCGAAGGCGACGATGGACTGCCAGTGGAACTCATGGTGGGCGATCACAGCGGCGCCTTTGGCGAGTACCAACTCCCGCTGACGACTTTTGCCGACTACTATGCGCGGCCCGCCAACACCCGCGACCGGTTCATGCCTGACGCGCGTGGATTCGCCACCGCCTACCTCGACGCGTTCCGCGACCAGTTCCTGCATATCCAGGGCGATTACCGCAAGCGCCGCCGGGCGTTCGACACGCTCTTCAAGCATTGCAAGTACGACCCGGCCGGCAGCCTCGCCTATCGCTGGGAATGCGTCCTGCGCCGGTTGGACCAGACCAACCCCTACGCGCTGGTAGAAGCCATCCGCCAGCACATCCGAGTGTTAAACCGCGAAACGCCTATGCCGTCGGGGGGAGTCAAAGCTTAGCCTGGCGAGACTGGCGTTGGTCTTTGTCTTCCCGGGAACGAGAATGCCCGATAGCGCTCTCTTCGCGCCATCGGGCATGGCCAAGTGACCCGGCCGGGAGCCAGTCCCGGTTGGGCGTGGCGGCAGGCTAGAACTTGTAAGCCGTGCCGGCAATCAGCCGAATGTCATTGTGGTCGTTGCCGGAGACAGGCTCGCTGTCATAGATGTCCTGGAAGACGACCCGCAGGCTCCATTGCTTGGTGATGGCCGCGTCAATGCCCGCCTCGAAGGTGATGACGTACTTATCCGCCCACCGGTCTACTTGCGGGATATACGTAGCGCTTTGCCAGAGCTTGGTGGAGGCGGAGAGCTTGTGCTCGAAGCGATCGGCGATCCGGAGACCCGCATAGGTGTCTTCCGACTGGCCTTCATACTTCTCAAAGACCACCGACGGCCCCGCTTCGAGCGCCAGCGTGGTCTTGGTTTCCTTGATCAAGTAATAACCGGCCAGCGGGCTTATGGTCACGCGATAGCTCAGGTCCGCAATGCCGTCGTAGCTGAAGTCCGCCCGCAAACCACCATAGAAGCGCTCGGTCACCAGCCGGTTGTACTGGCCGAAGGCATTGACGAACTCGGTGTTGTTAACATCGTGGTCTTCGCCATAGCCGCCGGCGATGCCGAAGCCGGCTTCATTGCGGTCCCACTTCCGCTTGGTATCCAGGCTCAGAGTGGCCAACAGGGTCTCGCTGTTGCCACGCGTCAAGGTGAAACCGACCGCGGCGGTGGTTTCCCACCGGTTGGTGGACGGCGGTGCAGCCGTGGGGGTGGTTGCCTGCTCGGCTTGCACCGAAGCCAGACTGCTTCCAACGAGAAGAGCAGCAGCCAGGGCCAGTCCAGAACGCAGACTGCGCCACTCCGAACGAAACGTATGCGTATAATCAGTAATCATGGCTGGTAAGTTGGAAGAACATTTCGCCTGGAATCAAGCACGAAGCGCTGGTTACGCGCCTGGCCGGGCAGCGGGGCCTGTCCAGGTCGCAGTTACACAGGGCAAGCGCACCAATTTCTGCTGCCGGGGACCAGAATGCGGTGCTGCATCTATGCCAGCCGCTTGGGCCTCAGCGCCATTCCCTCAAATACGATGTTGCCCCGGGCGTGTACACGCGCACTTCGATCGCAGCACTTTCGTGCCGCAGTGTCTCCCAGGCACGTCCCCGCCGGAAAAGCAGGCGTTCAGGTATGACTTAGTATCCACTGGGCCGCTGCGGGCAAGTCGTCCACGACGACAGCGGTGGCCAGTTTGCTGTCGGCGGTGCGTTCCAACTCCGCCCCGTAACCGGTACGGACAAGCAGGCATTGCTTTATCCCCGCGTTCCAGCCGCATTCCAAATCAATTAGCTTGTCTCCAATCATGTAGCTGTGCGCCAGTTCCACACCGAACTCGTCGCGCGCGTCCAGCAGGAATTGCGGCGAGGGTTTGCGGCCTCGGCTCGGGGCGTCAGGCGCCTCGGGTGCGATATAGACCTTCTCGAACTGCACCTGTTCACGGGCAAGCTCCCGGAGGAGGTGATGGTTTACTCTTTCGACTTCCGCCAGTGTGAAATAGCCCCGGCCCACGCCGGACTGGTTGGATACGATAAACAGCTTGAACCCAGCCCGGCACAGGCGCCCCAGCGCCGCCGCAGCCTGGGGGAAGATCACCACATCTTCCACCCGGCTAAGGTAGTTCTTTTCTTCGATAATCGTTCCATCACGGTCGAGAAAAACGGCTCGGTTCATTGTTTGGTCGGGCGGGATTGATACCGCAACCCAGGGGCAATGGAAACAGCAAAGTCAGAAGGTTGATGAGCGACTGACCGTCGAGAGCAAGCAAACGGGCATGGCGAGTTTGACCTTGCCGGCATGCCTCTTCGCGGGTGGCCGCGGGAGCCGAATGCGGGCCGTGCGTCAACCGCCGACAACCGGCAGGCACGCGCGTAGCCAGACCGTTTTCAGGTAGGCCGGTTCGGCTCGGGAGACCGGGAAGTCCGGGGGCTGCGGGACGTAGTGCCGCTGGACGATTTGCCGGCGTGCCCGGCGGATGGCATGCTCGATCCCGGCCAGGAATTCGCCGGGTGGCCAGCCGGCGGCGTTCGTCGAAGCGAACAGAACCCCCGCCTCGGTGAGCAGCGGCAACGCCGCAGCGACCAGGCGGTCATAGTCCTTCTCCGCGCGAAACGCTCCCGACTGCTTTGACTGGGAGAAGGTGGGCGGGTCGAGCAGGACCACGTCGAAGTGGCGGTCCTTTTTCGCCAGCCGGCGCAGCCACTCAAGAGTATCGCCGTAGATGAATTCGTGCTGCGCCGGGTCGAGCTGGTTCAGCCGGAAGTTGCGCCGGCCCCACTCCAGGTAGCGTTTCGAGAGGTCAACGCTCGTCACGCGCGCGCCGGCCCGCGCCGCGCAGACAGAGAACCCGCAGGTGTAGGCAAAGGTGTTAAGGACTTCCCATCGCCGGGTGGCAGGTTGCGGCGGGAGGAGGGGGAAGCCGGAGGCAATATGGCGGGTGAGCAAACGGCGGCGGTTATCGCGCTGGTCGAGGAACAAGCCCACGGAGTAGCCTTCGCAGAAGCTCAGTTCGAACTGCGCGCCGTTCTCGCGAACCGCAAATCGTTCCGGGACGGCATCCCCGAGCACAAGCTGGGGCGACGCCTCGGCGGAGGTCGTTCGGCCCACCTGGCGGGTCAGCCGCTTGTGGTAAGCCCCACGTGCGCCCAGTGCCTTTGCCAGTCGTGCCAGATCCGCTTGCTGCGCCGGGGTGAGTGCCCGCTCGCTTTGGGACAGCAGATAGTCGCCCAGCCGCTCGACGTACCAGCCCGGGTGGCCATCACTCGCGCCGTGAATGAGCCGATAGGCATTGGTGTCATCAGCGTCAACCAGCGCCTGGCGCAGAGCCGCGCCGGGCAGGGGACCCGTGCTCCAAAGCGCGCCACCCGGCAAGGCGTGATCTATCGGAGCGCGAAAGGTCATTTCTTTGCCGGACGCGGGGTGCTTCAACCTCAGTTCCGCCGCGTGCAGATAAAGCCGAGGCGCCGGCGTGCCGCCGTAGAGCGTATCGCCCAGTATCGGAATACCACGCTCCGCCGCATGGACCCGGATCTGATGCGTCCGCCCCGTCAGCGGCTCAGCTTCGAGCATCCGCCAAAGCCCACTACTTCTGCATTCTGCATTCTGCATTCTGCATTCCCTGAACCGCGTTTCCGCCGTCTCCCCGCCTGGATGCAAGGGCCGGCTTACGTATCTGTCGCCAGCGCGAACCAGCGCGCTCTTGACGACAAATTCCTTCTGCCGAACCGGCCGGTCCGTCAGCAACAGGTACTGCTTCCGCACGGTGCGAGCCGTGAACTGTGCGGTCAGAGAACGGTTGGCCAGTGCCGTCTTGGAGAAGACCATCACGCCGGAGGTTTCCTTGTCGAGGCGATGGATGATGGCCAGGCTCGCCCATCGAGCCTCCCGGTGGCGCAGCCAGTCGTAGATGCCTTCGCCGGCGTAAGGACTCGGCGCGTGCGTGTTCAGGCCGGCGGGCTTGTTGACCACCAGCAAATGCTCATCTTCGTAAATCAGGCACGGCAGCACCGGCTAATAAGAGCAGGTTCGCGGGGATTTGAAACCCCCGAAATTACCAGAAGTTCCATACCCCTTTCCACACTACCCAGAGGCCGAGCAGGAAGTTGGTGATGGCATGGGCGGTCATGGCGTCACCAAGGCGGTTCTTGCGAATCACCAGCCATTGGTAGGCCAGGCCGCAGAGAATGCCCGCCAGCCAGCGGTCCGGGTGCAGCAGCCCGAAGATCGTCGAGGTGACCAAAAATGAGAGGCCGTGGAATTGGTTCAGCGGCATTGCCCGGAAGTCGGTCTTCACGAGCACCCGATACAGGAAGGATCGGTAAAAAACTTCCTCCAGCGGTGGCACGACAATGGACGAGCCTGCAATCCGGACCAGCACGCAGGCCCAGGCCAGCGCCGAACCTTCTCCGAAGTGCTTGTTCGGATTCCAACCGCCATCTAATTCGCTAAGTCTCGGATACAGGCCGTCCAGACCCACCCAGACGGCGAAGACCGCCACCCCTGCCACGATGGCTTCCCAACTGAGCTTCCAGCGCATCTCCTCGACAAATGGCCGCATCTCCCAGATGAGCCAGGCGCCCACCAGCGTCTTGAGCGCGTAGAGCCAATAGCGCGAGCCCTCGCCGAACTGACCTTGCAGCGCGGTGAGCCCGACAAAGACCACGAACGGCGCGATGCGCGCGTACTCCGGCGAGCCTGCAAACTTGCGGCGAAGGAATTGCATTGGCGGGTAATCATTCCGATATTCGCAAGCCGCGCCAAGCTAAAAGTGGCAGTGATGGCGTGACGCTGGACAGGCGTTCCGCTAAGTTTGAGCAGCACAATGAATCGCACCAAGCGTTTGACGGGCGCCTGCACTCAATGTGGCGGCCCCATCGAGTTCTCTGCCGAAATGATTGGCACGCTGGCCCAGTGCCCTCGGTGCCGCAAGCAGACCGAACTGCTTCTGGCTGTCCCTCCGGCGGAACCGCTGCTTCCGCGCAAGGTTTTGGTCTGGACCGTGATCACCTGCCTGGTCCTGGTGCTGGGTGCGGCGGGGCTGGTGATGGGGTTGAAGCACTTTGAAAAGCTAGCCGCGAGCAAGAAGCAACAGGCCCCGGCTGCCAACACGGCCGGTGGTACCAACTCCGGGCCGCCGGCGCAGCGATAAGCGGTCGCCTAGAGTTCGCGCAAGGCAGTGGCGATGGGCATTCGGGCGCCGCGCAGGGCCGGCAATAGCCCGCCCACCAGGCCGATGAGGACCGCCCACACAATTCCCTGCGCGAGCAGTTCGGGGGTCACTGCAAAGGCAAAAGTCACCTGGCTGAAGCTGTTCCAGTTCATCGTGGAGGTCTGGAGGCCGTTGAAGGTCACATACGCCAGTATCGCCCCAACTGCCCCGCCGACCGCCGCCAGTGCCAGCGATTCAATCATCACCGACACGACTACCGCCCCGCTGCCAAATCCCAGGGCGCGCAAGGTCGCGATCTCGCGGGTTCGCGCCGACACCGAGCTGTACATGGTGTTGAGGGCTCCAAATACGGCCCCGATGGCCATCAGGAGGGCGATGAGGTAGCCGAGCGTGCGGATGAGGCGGGTGACCGCAGTTGACTGTTCCGCGTAATACTCGCTTTGGCGCAGCACCTTAACATTTAGGCGGGGGTCGGTCGTCAGCGCGTCCTTGAATTCCTGGAACGCTCCGGGCGAGGCCAGTTTGACGTGCACCGACTGAAAGGTGTCGCCGCGCTTATAGGCGGCCTGTAGCACGCTCGCATCGGTCCAAATCTCCGATTCTGCGGTCCCGCCCCCGGCGGAAAACACCCCCACAATGGGCCATTCCCGCCGCCCGACCACCAATTTGGCATCGAGGTCGAGCCCCGCAAACTCGTTGGCGGCGCCGACGCCGATGATGACTTCGTTCTTGCCCCACTCGAACATTCGCCCCGCCACAATCTCGAGATGGTCCCGCACTTTGAGCGCCGGATGTTCCACGCCGCGCATCGGCACGTTGGCGTCCGTGCCGGTCGAACGCTTGGGCAGGTTGATGATCACGTAGAGTTCGGCGGACGCCAGGGGGCCGTCCTCGGTGCGTGCCACGCCAGCGGCATCGGCAATGAACCGAGTGCTCTCGCGCAGGAAGCCGCTCACCATCTCGCTGTCCGCACCGCTGCGCAAGACAATCGCGGAGTCGGGCGAGCCGGAGGCGGTCATCGCACGCTGGAACCCGGCGCCCATCGAGAGCACCCCCACGAGCACGGCGACGACACCGCCAATGCCGATCACCGCCGCCGCCACGGAGCCACGCCGTTGCGGGATGCTCAGCAGGCCGAACTTGGTCACCGAGGCGACCTGCGAGAACCAGTTAATGGGCCCGGCCATACGCGCCTACATCCTTCTCAACGCGTCGGCCACGCGCAGCCGCATGGCGTGCAGGGCGGGGAAGATGCCGGCGACCACTCCGAGGGCGACGCTCAGCCCCGCGCCGATGAGCACATCCACCTTCGGAAAGAAGAACAGCGGCAGCATGCCGCCCGTGGGATCGCCTCGCGCAATCAACATGTACGCCAAGCCCAGGCCGAGGCCGCCCCCGAGCACCGCCAGCAAGCAGGACTCGGCCAGCACCAGCGCCAGCACCTGCGTGCTGGTGAAGCCCATGGCTTTGAGCGCGCCCAACTCGCCGGTGCGCTCGCGGACCGCCTGGCTCATGGTGTTGCCCGACACGAGGAGAATGGTGAAGAACACCGCGCTCAGGATCGTCGCCGTGATCAGGGTGATATCGCCAATCTGCTTGGCCCAGGCCTGCAGGAAGGCGCCTTCCGGCTCGGTCTTGGTCTCCGCCGCCGAATTCTCGAACTCCTGGTCCACGAGCCGGGCGACTTGCGCTGCCTGCGCGGGGTCCTTCACCCGAACCATGTACCACCCCACCTGGCCCTTGTTCCAGACACGCGCTTCGTCGAAGTAATCATAACGGAAGAAGAGCAAGCTTGTGTCCGTTCCTTTGTCTCTCCCGTCGTAGATGCCCACCAGGTCAAATTCCCAGAGGCGGCTTCCGTCCTTCCTGGTCCAGATGGAGGACTGGATGGGAATACGGTCGCCGATCTTCCACTGGAACCGCTCTGCCGTCTTGCGCCCGACGATGGCCCCCGTGCGGGTCGCCAGCCAGGCGGCTTGCTGCTCCGGCGGCAGAAGGAACTCGGGATACATGTCCAGATACTCCTCGGGCACTACCGGCATTTGGGGAAAGAAGTTCTTCTGGTCCTGGTAAACACCGCCGAACCAGGATTCATGGGTGGCCAGGGCCACGCCGGGGATGCGCTCGATCCGCGCTTTATAGGATTCCGGCAGGGACTGGATGATGGAAACCTTGTGCCGGGTGATGAGGCGGTTCTGACCGGCCATGCTCACGCCGCCGGCGAGGGCCTGCCGGATGGCGGACAGGAAACCGAACAGAATGAACGCCACTACAATCGAGAGCAGCGTCAGGATCGTGCGGAGCTTCTTCCGCTTCAGGTTGCTCCAGATCAGATGCAGGTACTTCACCGGGCTTACTGGGCGGCTAGGGCGGCCTGCTGAGCAGCCAGCAGCTCTTGCACGCCACACTTCCCCAACGCGAGCATCTGCGTCAATTGCGTTTCACTGAAAGTAGCCTCCTCGCCGGTGCCTTGCAGTTCAATAAACTCGCCGGCCGAATCCATCACGAGGTTCAAGTCCACTTCCGCCGCCACATCCTCCGTGTAGCAGAGATCCAGGAGGGCCTGTTTCGCGACGATGCCGACGCTCACGGCTGCCACGGCGCGCCGCATCGGGTCAGCCGGCAGCCGCCCTTCCGCCACCAGCTTGCGCATGGCCAGTGCCAGCGCCACGTAGGCACCCGTGATGGCCGCCGTGCGCGTCCCGCCGTCGGCCTGCAACACATCGCAGTCCACCCAAAGCGTGCGCGTGCCCAGCTTGTCCAGGTCAATGGCCGTGCGCATGGCCCGGCCAATCAAGCGCTGAATCTCCTGCGAGCGCCCGTCAATCTTGCCCTTGGTGATATCGCGCTGTTTGCGCTGCAGGGTGGAGTAGGGCAGCATCGAATACTCGGCGGTGATCCAGCCGCCGGTGACGCCCTGCTCCTTCATCCAGCGGGGCACGCTGTCCTCAACCGTCACCCCGCAAATGACGCGCGTGTTGCCCCACTCGATCAGCGTCGAGCCCGTGGCATAGGGGGCAACATGATTCTGAAAGCGCACGGGGCGCAGTTGGCCCGGGAGGCGACCGTCGCCACGGGACCCTGAGGCCAAAGGTATTGATTGAGGCAGCGCCATAAGCGAGCGCGATGTTAGGGAAGGCAACCCGGGGCGGCAACGAAGAAAAGCGCGCGCGCAGGGCGCTGGTATCAGCCAGCGGGCAACTTGCAGAGATGAACCACCGCTGCGCGACCCGGCTATTTCTGTGACCGGTCAATGGAGGCGAAGATGTCCTCCAGGCTGTTCAAGGGCTCTTCCTTCTTCGGGTTGAGCACCTGGCGCAGGTAGTTGACGCCATCGGGGATGGATTTGACCGAGCGGGGCAGGGTGGCGGCGCAGGCGTTGGCGTGGCCGCCGCCCTGGAGTTTCTCCGCAACCTTCAGCGCCTCGCCGTTGCGGCTGCGCAGGCTGGCGATGACCACGCCGTTGGTGCGGCGGAAGAGCGTCAGCAGCACGGCATACCTCGTCGCCTTCTGCTCGAGGAGTTGATGGACGATGAGGTTGTTGTTGCCAATGACGGTGTCCACAAAACCCACCTGCGGGCTGATTTCGCTTACGTTCTCCCGGGCCCACGCGAACCCGAGCGGGTCCTCGATGTTGCGTTTGACCTCCATGACCCGGAGCAGGGGATTATTGAGGAGCTGCTCGATCTGCCCGTTGACCAGCGCGTGGAGGTTCCAAAACTGGTAACTCTTGACCAGGTTCGCGTAGTCGCAGGCGAGGATGAAGTCCGGGTCGTCTTCGAGAAACAGGTCGCCGACGTTGCTGAGATGCACCAGCCGGTCCAGCTCGGGCGAGCCGAGGCCCTGTTGGCGGCAGAGCTCGTAACAGAGGAGGCTGGCCGATTTGCTGAGGCTGTGGATGAACAACGCGTTCTTGGGAGGAATGTCGGTGGCGTGGTGGTCAATGATGGCCCAGTTCGGCCGGTCCATGCGCGGCTCATAGGTGAGGTCAGCAACCCAAGCCGATTTCTCGCGCAGGTCGCGCTGGCGCCAATTATGGTAGTTATAGGCTTCGAGGCGAACGTCGGCATGAAAGAGCTTGCGCGCCAGGCGCTGCAATAGCACGCCGGACACCAGCCCATCGAGATCGCTCTCGTGGGTGATGATTACTTCCGGCCGGGGCAAGGAATTCGTCATTGGGCAAAGCGTAATCCAGTGCCGCCCGGCTGGCCAGCAGGGAATTCATTTCCCGCCAGAGCGGGGCGCCTTCGTTCAGACTGTTGCTCTCGGCTGCGGCGTTGCCTGAAAGACCTCAAAAAACCCGCGTTGACGCCTGCCCTGTCTGCTGCGATTCTGCCGCCATGAACGTGCGAGTCAACCGTGAGGCGCTGGAGAGGTTCTGCCGGCAGCGCGGCATCGCCCGGCTGGAAATCTTCGGCTCGGCGTTGCGCGAGGATTTTCGCGAGGACAGCGACGTAGATCTGTTGGCCACGCTGCAACCCGACGCACACCCTACGTTGTTCGACTGGGCGGAGATGCAGGAGAGGTTAGCGGAGATGTTCGGGCGGCCCGTGGACTTAGTAAGCCGTCGGGCCATCGAGAGCAGCAAGAATCGTTATCGCAAGCACGCGGTTCTCTCGACTGCCCTGCCGTTTTATGTCCAAGGATAACGCCCTGCTTGACGACATTCTCCTGGCGGCGAAGGCGATCCGTCGCTTTACGACAGGAGTTTCGCTAGACCAGTTCAAGGCGAACGAGGAGAAGTACGAGGCGGTCAATCGCAAGTTCCAGATCATCGGAGAGGCGTCGCGGAGGCTTTCGACTGAAGCTCGCCACGCTTTCCCCGAAATTCCATGGAAGCTGATTACGGCGATGCGGAATATCCTTGTCCACGACTATGATGACGTGGACTTGCACGTAGTTTGGGATACGGCACACCATAACATTCCGCCCTTGATCGAGCGCCTTGAAGCCTACTTGGCGGCGCATCCCCCGCCGGATTCCGACGGCCTGCAGGCGGCGTTTGACAGGAACTAATCTTATGACTATACCATTTCAAGTGAATCTAAAGGACCAGGTGGCTGTCGTCACCGGTGGCGGCGGCATCCTGTGCAGTATGATGGCGGACGCGGTGGCGCAGTGCGGAGCGAAGGTCGCCATCCTCGACCTCAAGCCGGACATGGCGCAGAAGTGTGCTGATGCGATTGTCAAGGCGGGCGGTGTCGCCAAGGGGTTTGCCTGCAACGTGCTGGACAAGGCCAGCATCGAGCAGGCGCATGCGCAGGTCAAAGCGGCCTTCGGGCCCGTGGATATTCTCCTTAACGGCGCCGGGGGCAACCACCCCAAGGGCACAACCTCGAAGGAGTTCCTCACGCGCGAAGATCTTACGGCGAAGAGAGAAGGCGTGGTTACTTTCTATGACCTGACAGCGGAGGGCATCCAGTTCGTGCTTAACCTGAATTTCTTGGGCACGTTCCTGCCGACGCAGGTCTTCAGCAAGGACATGGTGCAGAAGGGGCGGGGCAATATCATCAACATCTCCTCGATGAACGCTTTCAAGCCCTTGACCAAGATCCCGGCCTACAGCGCGGCCAAGGCAGGCGTGAGCAACTTCACCCAATGGCTGGCGGTGCATTTCTCGAAGACAGGCGTGCGCGTCAACGCCATTGCCCCGGGCTTCTTCCTCACAGACCAGAACCGCAGCCTGCTGACACAACCCGACGGCTCGCTGACGGCGCGCGGTAACACGATCACCACCCATACGCCGCAAGGGCATTTCGGGAAGCCGGAAGACCTGGTTGGCACGCTGCTATGGTTGCTGAGCGACGAAGGCTCGGGCTTTGTGACGGGGCAGGTCATCGCGGTGGACGGCGGGTTTAGCGCGTTCAGCGGCGTCTGAGCGGCGACTGGATTGTTGGCGGATGCCGGGCGATAGTCTGCCTGACGGCCGATACGAATTATGGCAACCTATTTTGCACGCGGGGGCTTTGGCGACGACATCAGTACGGCTGAGAAGCGCGAGGCGCTGGCGCAGGCGCTGAAAGTCCTTGGCCGGCCGTTGCGCAAGGTGCTGCTTCTGCCGCCCGATCATACGCGGCTCAATTCCGACGCCGGCCAGTTGACACGCCTGCTTTACGGGCTGCTTTCTCCGACGACCAGGGTGGACATCATGCCCACGCTGGGCACGCACTCGCCGATGAGCGAGGCGCAACTGCGGATGATGTTCGGCCCGGGCATTCCGCTGGCTCGCTTCAAGGTGCACGACTGGCGCCAGGGAATCCGCCGCGTCGGCGAGGTGCCCGGCAAGCTGATTCGCGAGTGGTCGGGCGGGCTGGTGGATTACAGCGTGCGCATCGAGGTCAGCCAGCTGTTGTTTGGCGGCTACGACCTCATCCTGTCGGTCGGGCAGATCGTGCCGCACGAAGTGGTGGGCATGGCCAATTACACGAAGAACATCGTAGTGGGCGCCGGGGGCTCGGACATCATCAACAAGTCGCACTTCCTCGGCGCGGCCTACGGCATGGAGCGCATGATGGGCCGCATCGAGACGCCGGTGCGCCGGCTCTTCAATTACGGGGTGGAGAAGTTCCTGCGCGAGCTGCCCATCGTTTATGTCCTCACCGTGATGGAGAAGGACAAAGCGGGCAGCGGCATGACCATGCGCGGTTTGTATGTGGGCGACGACATGGAGACGTTTACGCTGGGCGCGCGCCTCTCGCAGAAGGTCAACCTGGACCAGCTCGACCGGCCCCTGAAGAAGGTCCTGGTCTATCTCGACCCGCACGAGTTCAAGAGCACGTGGCTAGGGAACAAAGCGATCTATCGCACCCGCATGGCCATGGCTGACGGCGGCGAGCTGATTGTCCTGGCCCCCGGCTTGAAAGAGTTTGGCGAGGACGCCGAGATTGACCGGCTCATCCGCAAGTATGGCTATCGGGGCACGCCGGCGACGTTGGCCGCGGTGAAGGCCAATGCCGAGCTGCGCAACAACCGCAGCGCCGCCGCGCATCTCATCCACGGGTCCAGCGAAGGCCGCTTCCGCATCACCTACTGTCCCGGCCCGGGCATGAGCCGGGAAGCCATCCGGTCGGTCGGCTTCGAACCGGGCGACCTGGACGCCGCCCTCAAGCACTACCGCCCGGAGCGGTTAAAGGACGGCCCGAACCGCCTGGCCAACGGCGAGGAGGTCTTCTACATCAGCAATCCCGCGCTCGGCCTCTGGGCGTTGAAAAGCCAGTTTGCCGCTTGAACCTGTGCTCCCGGAACGCGTGTTGCCCGTCCTTATCGCTATCCCCGGAGTCAGGCGTCAGGTTGACTTTGCGGGGTAAATGTCATAATTGCGGCGCATGATGATCTGGGATGCGCACTGCCATTTGTCGGGGGTGCCTGGGCGCACGCCGGATGAGCGGATGGCGCAGCTTATTGCGTATGCCGACCGGCTGGGGATTGAGCGCTTGTGCGTCTCCATGGGCATGCGCTGGTCTTACGATCCGACCCCGGAGGATATGCGCCAGCAGAATGACGAAGTCCTCGCGGCGCTGAAACGGTGGCATCACCGGGCCTTCGGCTTCGTTTACGTGACGCCCAATCACGTCGAGGCGAGCCTGGCGGAGCTGGACCGGTGCGTGCGCGACGGGCCGATGGTGGGGGTGAAGCTGTGGGTGGCGCGGCGTTGCAGCGCGCCGGAGCTGGACCCAATCGTCAAGCGCGCCACGGAACTCCAGGTGCCCGTCCTGCAGCACACTTATCTCAAGGCCACCGGCAACCTGCCGGGCGAATCCACGCCGATGGACTTGGCGGAGCTGGCGCGGCGGCATCCGGAGGCGTGCTTTATTGGGGCACACCTGGGCGGAGATTTTGAGCAGGGAGCCCGCGCCTTTCGCGATTGCCGGAATGTGTGCGCCGACCTGTGCGGCACCGATCCAATGGCGGGCATGACTGAAATGGCAGTGCGCGAGCTGGGCGCCGAGAGGGTGCTCTATGGCAGCGACGCGGGCGGGCGGAGCTTCGCGTCCCAGCTCGGCAAGGTGCTCGGGGCGAGTATTTCTGACGCGGCGAAGAGGTTGATCCTGGGTAAGAACCTGAAGCGGCTGCTAACCCCGATACTGAGGCGGAAGGCGGTTAAAGATGTTAAATGAGTCATGTGGGATACATGAGTGATTTCAGCCGGCGGGAGTTTCTGCGCACGACGGCGGCTGGGTTGGCGGCGGCGGCCAGCGGCTTGTCTTTTGACGCCGCCGCGGCGGCCAGTGGCCTGCCGGCTCAAAGTCGAGAGGCGGCGGGGCAGGGGAGGCTGGTGGATGTGAATGTCTCGCTCGGGCGCTGGCCTTGCCGTCGGCTGCCGCTGGATGAAACATCCGCACTCGCGGCCAAGCTGCGAAGAGCAGGGGTCAAGGAAGCATGGGCGGGGAGTTTTGAGGGCGTGCTGCACAAGGACCTTGGGGCGGTCAATGCGCGGCTGGCGGAGGAGTGTCGCAAGCAGGGACGTGGGTTGCTGGTGCCGCTTGGCTCGGTGAACCCCACACTGCCTGCCTGGGAGGAGGACTTGTGCCGTTGCCACGAGCAGCACCGGATGCCGGGGATCCGGCTGCATCCGAATTACCACGGCTACAAGCTGGACGATCCGGCCTTCGCGCGGCTCCTCGACCTGGCGGCCGGGTGCGGGCTGATCGTGCAACTGGTGGTTATGATCGAGGACGAGCGCACACAGCCTCCGCTCATGCGAGTGCCGCACGTGGACGTCACTCCCTTGCTAACGCTGCTCGCCAGCCGGCCCGGCTTGCGGGTGGTTCTGCTGAATTGGTGCCGCGGCGTGAAGCCCGCCTTGCTGCTCAGGCTGGCGGCGGCGGGGCAGGTCTATTTCGATATTGCCACACTGGAGGGCGTGGGTGGTGTGGCAAGCCTGCTGCAGCAGGTCCCTGCCGAGCGCGTGGTCTTCGGCTCGCACGCGCCATTCTTCTACCTCGAATCGGCGCTGCTCAAGCTGCAGGAGTCGGCCTTGAGTGAGGGGGATCTGACGGTGGTCCGCTCCGGGAATGCCCGCCGGCTATTGGGCATCCCCGCGAAGCTTTGACGGCGGGCGGATTAATTGCCGTATTTGACGCCGCAGCCGTAAGGCTTGGTCTGAGACACAGAGAGTATCTCCCCGGCTTGCAGCTTCTGGACGGCCTCGCGCACGTAGTTGCGGGCGGTGCGCGGGTCGCCGTCCGTTGCCGCGCGGTCGTCAATCGCGCCCTGGTAAGCCAGGATGCCTGCCTTATCAATGACGAACAGGTGCGGGGTGGTCCTCATGCCGTAGGCTTTGCCCACCTTGCCTGAGCTGTCGTCGAGCCAGGCGGTGGCGGCGATCTTCTGGTCGGCCCATTCCTTCTTCGCTGCCTCGGCGCTGCGATGACTGGGGTGCTTCGGCGCGACCGAGTTTACCACCAGCCACACCACGCCTTTGGCGGTCAAGTCGCGCTGCAACTCCTGCATCGCGCCGCTCCGGTATTGGTTGCGGACGAAGGGGCAGTCGAGATTGTAGGATTCCAGCACCACGACCTTCCCCTTGTAGTCGGTGAGTGTATGGGTCTTGCCGTTGATGTCGGTGGCGGTGAAGTCCGGCGCGGTCTTGCCAACCTCGGCGGCTGCGACTCCGGTGCAGACGAGCCCAAGAAGGGCGAATAGTGCTAATGCATGTTTCATAACTGCTTCTCTTGATGTTCGGTTGTGCTTATACTCTTTGCCCATAAGGAAGCACACGTTAGGCGCGCGCGCAACTGGGACGCCGGGAATTGCCCAAGTCTGGGCCGCTGATGATGCGCAGGACTCGCCGACCCTTTGTAGCCGCCGGCTGACGCGGCGGCTGCGCGGTCACAGGGCAACCGAACTACTGCGCGGCGCGTTCGAGGGCATCGAGGACGATGTTGGGTGTCAGCGCTTCGGGCAGCACCAGTGGCGGCTCGCTGGCCTTGCGCGGATAGACCAGCACCAGCGGGACCCCGGCCCGGCCGTAGCGGTTGAGCTCGGCCGTGATGTCATCGGGCAGGCGCGTGTAATCACCCAGAAGTGCGACGGTGTTGCTCTCCTTGAGCTTGGCCCGAACGGCGGGGACGTCTATGGCAATTCGCTTGTTAGCCTGGCAGGTCAGGCACCAGTCGGCGGTGAAATCAACGAAGACGGGGCGGCCCTGCGCGCGGGCCTGGGCGACCGCGGCGGGGCTCCAGCGCTGCCAGTCAATGCCGTCAGGACTTTCCTTCAGCGAGCCCGGCAGAGAGCTTTCCTCAACTGGCGAACGCCAGCGCAATTGTCCCTCTACAGTGTAAAGGAACCCGCCGATCAGCAGCACCAGGGTGGCTGCCAGGCCCAGTCCGCGGCGCGCACGCCCGCGTTGGACAAACTCGCCGTAAGTCCAGGCGGCGAGCGCCAGAATGACCAGGAAGAGGCCCAGCCAGAGAGTGCGCCGACCATAATGCAGGGGTGTCAGGCTGAAGAGCCAGACTGCCGTGGCCAGCATCGGGAAGCCCATCGCCACCTTGAACCGCTGCATCCACGCGCCCGGCTTGGGCAGGAACTTCAACCACGCCGGGTGCCAGCTCAGGACCACGTATGGGGCGGCGAGCCCCAGGCCGACGACCAGGAACATCAGGATGATGATGCCCGGCGGTTGGCTGAAGGCGAAGCCGAGTGCGGCGCCCAGGAACGGGGCGGTGCAGGGCGTGGCAAGGATCGTGGCCAGGACGCCATTGAAGAACGCGCCGGCGGAACCTCCTTTGGCAGACAGGGCTCCGGCGGCATTCAGGATGCGGCCGCCAGGATTGATTTCGAACAGGCCGAAGAGGTTTAGCGCCACCAAGGTTACCAGCATCGTGAGCAGGACGAGGAATTGGGGGTTGCCGAATTGCATTCCCCAGCCGGCCTTGTGTCCGGCGACCTTGACGCCAATTACCAGGCCCGCCAGCACCAGGAAGGACACCAGCACGCCGAGCGCGTAGATCAGGCCCAGTTGGCGGACGCGGCGCGGATCGTCGTTGGCCTGGCCGACGAAGCCAAGGATTTTCAGGGCAATGACGGGCAGGACGCAGGGCATGATGTTGAGGATCAGCCCGCCAAGGAAGGCGTAGAGCAGCATCTTCCAAAGTGAAGGAGCGACAGCGCCTGGCGAGGAGGTTTGGCCCAGCATCTCGCCCGCGACGGCGGGGTGTTGGATCGGCAGGCTGACCTCGTAGGCGGAGCGCACGGCTCCGGACTGCTGAATGAGCAGGCCTGAGATTCGCTGCGGCCAGTCGCCTTCCAGCTTCCTGACTTCCTTGCGCAGGCGGATCTTGCCTGGGGTGGCGGCAATTGTTTCCGTGGCCGGCTGCACCTCAAATTCCTCGCTGGCGTCGGGAAAGAAGTCCGCTGCGCTGGCCGCGACGGCGGAGTCCCATTCGAGGACCAGGGGACGGGAGTTGGTGGCGGCGGAGTGTTCCCACACGGCGCGGGCGGCCAAGCCGTCGCCGCTCTTGGGCAGCTTGGCTTGCCAGGACTGGAGGAGTGGGGCGTCCTTGGAGGGCTTAGCTTCCGTGCCGAGGTTGAGTGTGGCTTGCACGCTGGCCTGGCCGGGAATACAGGACACTTCGCACTCCAGCCAGGAAACATTGGCTTTAAGGGCTAATGGTCCGGCGCGGAGATCCGGCGCCAGCTTGAGCGGCACGAGCAGGACGACTTCCTCCTTGTAAATGTAGGTGGTGAATTCATCGTCTGGCAGCTTCTCCGGGACCGGCCATTGGATAGCGCCCGGGGTGACGCCGGCGGGCAGTTGCCACTCGATCCTGGTTGCCATGCCGGACGCACCGGGGTTCCGCCAGTAGGTGTGCCAGCGGGGGTCCATCTGGAGCTTCACCCCGGCCAGTACCGTGTCGCCCGGCTTAGCCGTTTCCGCGGCCAGGAGCAGGCGCGCCTGGGTGTGGGCGGCTGATGCGGCAAGGCCGGCAAGGCAGAACCAGCCTGCGCTCAGCAGAATCAGCATGCGTCTGGCGAACATAAGATGCTTCGGTTGGGGACAAGTTAAAGATGAATTCGCCCAATTGCAAATATACCTGCGGGACAATAAGCTGGTTGGGATGCCAGCCGAGCCTGCTGCTGCTGATTGGAACTGGATGCGTTCCGGGCGGGAGATGTTTCCCGCGCTGCTGGCTGCCATCGAGTCGGCGCAAGCGTCCGTCTGCCTGGAGGTTTATATCTATGCGGCGGACTACCTGGGGGAGCGCTTTCGCGAGGCGCTGGTCCACGCCCGGCAAAGGGGCGTGCGCGTGCGGGTGCTGGTGGACGCGCTCGGCTCGATCAGCTTGCCGGCGGCCTTCTGGGAGCCGTTGCGCGCGGCGGGAGGCGAAGTGCGGCAGTTCAATCCGCTTGCGCTGGAGCGGCTGGGAATCCGCGATCACCGCAAGCTGCTGATCTGCGACGAGCGGGTGGCGTTTGTGGGCGGGTTCAACATTGCGCGCGAGTACGACGGCGACGGTGTGACCAGCGGATGGTTCGACCTGGGGCTGAAGCTGGGCGGGCCGCTGGTGCCGCAATTGGCCGCCGCGTTTGAGGAGATGTTCGCGCGCGCCGATTTCCAGCACAAGCGCTTCATGCGCGTGCGGCGGTCCACCGCCAGGAAAACGGTTCAGGTTCCGAACGAGCAACTGCTCCTGAACGGTCCGGGGCGTGGACACAGCCCGATCAATCGAGCGCTGCGGGGCGATCTGGCGCGGGCGGCGAACGTGCAGATCATGGTGCCGTACTTCTTGCCGACGTGGCGAATTCGGCGGGACCTGGCACGGGTGGTGCGGCGCGGCGGGACGGTGCAGTTGCTGCTGCCGGGCAAGTCCGACGTGCGGTTGTCGCAACTGGCCGGGCAGAGTCTCTACCGCCGCCTGCTCAAGGCGGGAGTGCAGATTTACGAATACCAGCCGCAAGTGCTGCATGCAAAACTGATCATCGCCGATGATGCTGTTTATGTGGGGTCGGCGAACCTGGATCAACGCAGCTTGAAGATTAACTACGAGTTGATGGTCCGCTTTGACCAGCACGCGATGGCGGAACAGGCCCGGGAGTTATTTGCGCAGGCGCTGACGCAGTGCCGGCAGGTCACCCGCGAGGAATGGCGGCGGTCGCGGACGATCTGGCGGCGGCTCAAGCAGCGTTGGGCGTATTGGCTGCTGGTGCGGATTGACCCGTACGTGGCGCGGCGCCAATGGCAAGGGTTACCGGATTGAGGCGTGGAAACGCGGCTACCGGGCCAGGGCGACCAGGTAGCGCTGAAGGCGCATGGCCTCGACGGCTGCCTCGCGGCGTTGATAAATCTGGTGGAGATTGCTGCAAATGCGCAGGAGGAAGCGGCGGGAGGTGACGGGCGCAAGGTAATCATCGCCCCGGGGGCAGTTCGCGATGGCAAGGCACTGCACGCAATCCGCTTTGGAAAGCAGCTTCCCGCGATTGAACGGGTCAATGAAGATCTCCGCCGCGCTGGACTGGTAGCGGCAAATGAAGTGGCCGGGCAGGCCAATGCCGGCAACCGGAAGCCGCAGCCGCCGGGCCAGCAGTAGATATAGCAGGGATAGGTTGATCGGGTTGCCCTGCCGCTGGTCTATCACACAGTTCAAGTAGCTGTTCTGCGGGTCGTAGTAGTTCTCTTCGTTGCCCGCGAAGCCCAGTTCGCCGAAAAGATATTGGTTGATGGTGGCCAGGAGTGTCTGCGGATCCGCACCGGGATCAAACCGGCTCTGGAGTTCGTTGGCATAGCTGTCAAGCATCGCCTGATAGGCTCCGACATTGATCGAGGGGTACTGGGTCAAGGCGAATAGCCAGGCGCCCTGTTCGAGGTCAAATTCCTCGCCATGCCTGAGGCAAAAGCCGAGGAAGTGATCGTCGGCGGCCTGGCGGTCAAAGTGAAGCACGATCTGCTGCGCGCGACGGCGCAGGGCGGGGTCGTTGCTCACGGTATGTGGGCGCAGCCATTCGGCTGCCGACGGGCCACAGGAGAGAATCCTCTCGCGGACCGTCCGGTAAACGGCGGGGTCCTCATCCGCCAGCAAACTGAGTAAGGCGTTGCGCTGGCTCGGAGAGAGTTCGGTCGCCGACGCAGCAGTGCTACCCAGGTTCATACGCTCACGCTTAGGACCAGTAGAACAGAGAGCGCGCTGCAAATCAAGAGATTTACCCTTGTCCCTGGAGTTCCATCCGGAGCCATTGACAAAGTCAGTCCAACCGGGGCCTGCAAGTTCCCGAGCCGACTTTCTCACTGGTCCTGCATTGAAGGGATTTTACGTGCGCTCGCCATTCAAAACGCATTGTTAGAGCTTAGGCGAGCATTGTGTCCAGAAATAAGACATGCCGCCAATGCCTTCGCAACTACAAGCTGGTCCCTCCATTGCACCTCCGTCCTACCTCCATTATACCTCCATCCTACCTCCATTCCTAGATGGAGGTAGGATGGAGGTATAATGGAGGCATGATGGAGGTAGGATGGAGGGGCAAGCGTGAGGCAGCGCGGTGGCGGCTGCTGGAGCCGTGCGAGCAGCCCATTCCAGAATTAGCTGCCGAAGTAACTGAGGTTGATGGCAGTGATTAGCGATAGCGCCACGTCGGGGCAGGCGGCCTGCAAACTAAGATGGCTAACCTGGGCAGGACGCAGAATGGGCCGACGGGCTATAAAGGGGGATTGGGGCGATTGACTGTGGACAAAGCAGCGCAGAAATGCATTTTGCTGAGGGCGCGCACATTCACGGCGGTGGAAAGAATCCGACGCCCTGCCAATTGTGAATCGGCGCTACTTTGTCACTGGCCTGGAGTTCCATCCCATTGCCGTCCCGCCTGATGGATGAGGGTGCCTATGCCGGTTTGCTGCCCCCGGCGCGCTCGGTGAGAGATGCTGTGATCGCGTGGCAGCTTGTGCTGCGGTGGCAACATATGGTAGTGTGCGCCCACATGGATATTCCTGACAAAGGGTGTCGGTGGATTGCTATAGCTGTGTGGGTGATGGTCTGGCATCTGTCAGGGACGGTCGCAGGTCGGGCGGAGGACGTGCGGCTGGAGTCTGTGGGCGTGCTTGCAGGCTTCCCGGCGAACCATGCCAGCGGAGGCTTCAACAAGGTGCAGGTGTTTGCAAACTGGAATTTGCCGTGGGTTCTGGATCTGGGCAAAGGGTGGCAGTTGCAGACCCGCGCGGATATCCTGGCCGGTTGGCTGGGCAATGAGGTGAACGATGCCGCGATTTGGTCGGCCGGTCCGAGCGTAGTGCTATACTGGAAGCGAGTGCCTGTGTCGCTGGAAGCGGGGGCCAGCCCGACGGTTCTAAGCAGGGATGATTTCGGCTCCAGGAACTTCGGCACGTCCGTGCAGTTCACAAGCCACGGTGGACTGAACTTGAATTTGGCCAGGAACTGGCGGCTCGGCTACCGCTTTGAGCACATGTCCAACGCAGGCTTGTCAGCACGAAATGGCGGTTTGAATCTGCATCTGTTCAGCCTGAGCTATCTATTCTGAAGCCCGGGCCGCGCGTTCGGATTTCGGGCTGTCGCCGACAGGAATGGCGTCGGGCGGCTGCTTGACCACCGCGGTTTGAGACGCCACTGTCTGCTATCAGGTTCCGATTATATGGTTGCTTAGTAACAGTTTATGAACGAAGCACACAATCAGTTTACCACGCTACAGAGCTTTGATCTTGGAGGCGGTCGGAGCGGCGCGCTGCACGCGCTGCCGCAACTGGAAAAGAGTGGCGTCGGTCCGGTTTCCCGGTTGCCGGTATCAATCCGGCTGGTGCTGGAGTCGGTGTTGCGGAATTGCGACGGCCGGCGCGTAACCGAGCAGAGCGTTCGCGCGCTGGCAAACTGGAAGCCCCGGGCGCCGCGGGTGGAGGAGATCCCGTTTGTGGTCGCGCGCATCGTGCTGCAGGATTTTACGGGGGTGCCGCTGCTGGTGGACCTGGCAGCAATGCGGTCGGCCCTGGCGCGCTTGGGCCGAGACCCAAAGATGATCGAGCCGCTGGTGCCGGTGGATCTGGTGGTGGACCACTCGGTGCAGGTGGATTACCACGGCACAGCGGATGCCCTGGAGCGCAATATGGAGCTGGAGTTCCGGCGCAACCGCGAGCGCTACCAGTTCCTCAAGTGGGGCATGCAGGCATTCGAGAAATTCAAGGTGGTGCCGCCGGGGATTGGCATCGTGCATCAAGTGAACCTGGAGTACCTGGCGAAGGGCGTTTTGTCCTGTGCCTCAACCTTCGGCCAGCAACCAGCGAGTCTTTTCTATCCCGACACGCTGGTGGGCACGGACTCACACACGACAATGATTAACGGGTTGGGCATCGTCGGCTGGGGAGTCGGTGGCATTGAGGCCGAAGCCGGCATGCTGGGCCAGCCGGTCTATTTCCTCACGCCGGACGTGGTGGGCGTGCATCTGACCGGCGCGCTGCGGGAAGGCGTCACGGCGACGGACGTGGCGCTTACGGTTACCCAGATGCTGCGGAAGGAGAAGGTCGTGGGGACATTTGTTGAATTCTTCGGTCCAGGAGCCGCCGCCTTGCCGGTGGTGGACCGCGCGATTATCGCCAATATGGCCCCCGAATATGGGGCCACCATGGGTTTCTTCCCGATTGATGCGGAGTGCGTGAACTTCCTGCGGGCGACCGGCCGCAGCGAAGCGCATTGCCGCATTTACGAGAATTATTACCGCGCGCAGGGGTTGTTTGGCATTCCGAAGCGGGGCGAGGTTGAGTATTCCAGGGAGTTGGAGCTGGATTTAGGGGGCGTCGTGCCGAGTGTGGCAGGCCCCAGGAGGCCGCAAGACAGAATCGAATTGCCGCATCTCAAACGGGAGTTCCTAGCGGCGCTTGCCCGGCCGGTCAAAGAAGGCGGTTTTGGCCGACCTGCTGAAGAAGCGGGTCAAACCTTCCCGGCGGTGGGCTGCGAAGCGCGGGTTGGCCACGGCAGCGTCGTAATCGCGGCTATTACCAGTTGCACGAACACGAGCAACCCATCGGTAATGCTGGCGGCGGGACTGCTGGCCAGGAAGGCGGTCGAACGCGGGCTGGGCGCCAATCCGCTCGTCAAGGCGTCGCTGGCGCCAGGCTCCCGCGTGGTCACCGATTACCTCAGGCAGACGGATTTGTTGAGGTACTTGGAGCAGCTCGGTTTCGGGCTGGTCGGCTACGGCTGCACGACCTGCATCGGCAATTCCGGGCCTTTGCCGGTGGCGGTGGAGGAGGCTATTGGCAAGCACGAGCTGATTGTGGCCTCAGTCCTTTCCGGCAACCGCAATTTCGAGGCGCGGGTACACCAGAGCGTGAAGGCGAACTTTCTCATGTCGCCACCGCTGGTGGTCGCGTTTGCGCTGGCGGGGCGGGTGGATGTTGACCTGAGCTGCGAACCACTGGGCGTGGGGGGGGATGGCAAAGGTGTTTACTTGAAGGACATTTGGCCGACCTTGCAGGAGGTGCGCGACCAGATGCAGGCGGCGCTGAAGCCAGAGGTCTTCCGTGAGCTTTATCGCGATTTCGCAGGGCAAAACCCGAGGTGGAATGAAATCCCTGCCACCCGCGGCAATGTTTACCAATGGGACGCCCAGAGCACCTACATTCAGGAGCCGCCGTTTTTCGAGGCCTTCAATCTCCAGCCCAGTGAGATTCGCGATCTGGAGGGCGCGCGTCCGCTCGCCATCTTTGGCGACAGCGTGACAACGGACCACATCTCGCCCGCTGGCAGCATCAAGAAGAGCTCCCCGGCTGGGAAATACCTAATGGCGCGGAACATTACGGCCGAGGATTTCAACAGCTACGGCTCGCGCAGAGGCAACGATCGCGTGATGACGCGCGGGACGTTTGCCAACGTGCGCATCAAGAACCTGATGGTGGCCGGCACAGAGGGGGGGGTGACCCGATGCTTTGCGGGCCAAGGCAGCCACGGAGCGCCGGGTGAGGCCCTTTCGATTTATGATGCAGCCGCTGCCTACCGGAAGGAGGGCACGCCGCTCATAGTCATTGCCGGCCAGGAATACGGCACCGGCAGTTCCCGCGATTGGGCGGCCAAAGGGACCGCGCTCCTGGGGGTGAGGGCCGTAATCGCCGAGAGTTTCGAGCGGATTCATCGCTCGAACCTGGTTGGCATGGGGGTGCTGCCGCTGCAGTTCAAAGACGGCACAAACGCCCAGACTCTGAAGCTGGACGGCACGGAGACGTTTGACGTGCTGGGGTTGGCGCAGGGGCTCAAACCCCAGCAGGAGCTAGCTGTGCGTGTGAGGCGGGCAAATGGCCAAGTGGAAACGCTGCGAGTGGTTTGCCGGGTGGATACGCCGATCGAGATTGAATACTACCAGCATGGGGGGATTCTCCAGTACGTTTTGCGGCAGTTGGTCGGCGCGTAGGGCATAGTGGCGACCGGTGCTGGCGGAACCGCTTGCCGAAAGTGGCTCGAGGCAAGCCTGGCAGAGTGGTGGCCAGCATCAAGGCTTGCGGGGCAGGGCAACCCGCCGAGGGATGCTTGACCCGCCAGGGGCACTTGGCCAATGCTGCCGCAAGCCCCGGGCTTCGTCCCGCCTCCTCGACGGGTCACTTTGTCGTGGGTGCGGTCCGATAAAGATCGTCTGCGGTGGTGACGACGCTGTCTTCCCACACCCGGTTTGGGCCGGCAGAGCGGATCATGACCTCATTATCGGAGAAGTAGAATCGGATGGGTGTGCCCCACGGGTCGAGAATCTCGCCTTTGTCATTCATGTCGCTCTTGCGCACGGTCAGAATGAGGACTCTCTTATCGGTCCGGCCGAGGAGGGCTTTGGCAATGTTGAGGTTGTTGCCGGTGGGGTAACTGCCGACGAATTCCCGGTATTGCTGGATGCCAAGGATCAGGTTATCCGCGTCCGTGTTGAACTTGGCGGTTTTTGGTTCCAGGCGCCAGGGTGTCCAGCCTTTAGCCACCCACAAGACACCGCCCGCCCCCAGCACAATAAGTACAATGGCAAGGGCCTTTTTCATAATACGAATCTCAGGTCACTGTTTTGAGTGCCTGAGTCGGTGTGTAGCAGGTGGAGTGCCGGTACTGGACCGGACGATAAGCTCGGCGGGCAGGCGCTTGGATTCGGCACGATGGCCAAGCAGCAGTTCCTGCATGGCGCGAACCGCGGCGGAGCCCAATCGCCATTTTGGCTGGCGGGTCGTGGTCAGGGGCACGCGAAAGTGCTGTCCGAGCAGGATGTTCCCGAAGCCGGCGACGGATAAGTCCTCCGGGATTCTGAGGCCGTGGTGCAGCAGCGTCTCGGCACAGCCGATGGCCACGATATCGTTGACCGCCTGAACGGCGGTGGCATCGGAGGATTCATTAAGCATCTGCAAGGCTGCTTTGGCGCCTTCCTCAATGGTGCGGCCAGCCTGGAAAACGAGCTTATCGTCCAACTCAATGCCGGCTTCGCGCAAAGCCCGGTGATAACCCTCGAAGCGCTCTTGGGTCCAGGGGGTGGCGGGAGGCCCGGCGAGGAATGCGATGCGCTTGTGCCCCAGTTTAAGCAGATGCTGGGTGACCGCGTAGCTGGCCAGCAGGTCGTCGGCCTCGATGCTGACCCAGTGGCTGCAGAAAGGCGCGGCATGACCGAGCAGGACGGTGGGCACGCGACGCGCGAGCAGCTCCTGATAGATGCGGGCTTCGGTTCCCAGGCGATACACGGGGGCAATGAATAAGCCATCCACGCGGCGCGATAGAAACTGGCGAATACAGGCCTCCTCACGCTCCGGCAGGTTGAGCGTGTGCGCCAGCAAGACATCGTAGCCCAGCTCGTAAGCGCCCTCGGTGATGGCGAGCACGATGCGGGAATAGATGGGATTGGTCATGGACGAAATGGCCAGGCCGAAAAGCTTTGATCGGCGTGTGCGCAAGCCCCGGGCCGTCGAGTTGGGAACGTAGCCCATTTGCTGCGCCAGCAGTTTGAGGCGCGCCTTGGTGGCAGCGGAAACGTCCGGTGCGTCGCGCAGGGCTTTGGAGACGGTCATGACCGCCACGCCCGCCTGCTGGGCGATATCCTTAAGCCGGGTCATAGGCTGGCTCCGCGCCAATGGAGTTTGACCCGCAAGGTTTCACAGAAAGAGCTGTCTGCCAGGTGCATCAGCCGCACCGTTCGCCGCGCCCGGTGAATCGTGATTCGGTCACCCTCACTCAGCTCGCTGACCACCTCGCCGTCAGCGCTCAAGATAGTTGCCGGCTTGGGGCTAATAACGCGGACAGCAATCGTGGCGGTTAGAGGCAGAATCAAGGAACGATTAGACAACGTATGCGGGCAAATGGGAGTGAGGGCAAAGACGTCCGCGGTTGGGAAGACCACGGCGCCTCCGGCGGATAGGGAATAGGCCGTCGAACCGGTGGGGGAGCTGATAATGAGTCCGTCGCAGCGATAGCGGGTGAGCGGGTCGCCATCCACGCTGACATCGAGTTCAATGAGGCGGGAGGCAATGCCGCGACCGATGACAATGTCGTTGAGAGCGGTCCGAGTGATCCACTGCCCGCAGCAACGACCGGAAGCCTGGATCAGGGCGCGTGACTCAATTTTGAACTTGCCGCTCCACACGCACTTGAGGGCGGCAGACAGATGCGAGGAAGGGACGGCGGTCAGGAAGCCGAGGCCGCCGATGTTGACTCCTAAAATGGGTGTGCGCGAGTCGGCCGTTTCGCGGGCGACACGGAGGAGCGTGCCATCACCGCCCAGGACCACGAGCAAATCCACCTGTCGCGCCATAGCCGTGGTGTCGGGGCAGATCGCAGCCTTCAGGTGGGCAAGCCGTGCGGTGGCGGCATCAGTGTATACCTGTCGGCCAGCAGCACGGATCAGGCGGGCTGCCCGGCTCACGGTGTCCCGGGCGGACACCTTGGTAGAATTTCCAATCAGTCCGACACACTTGATATTGTCAGCAAAGGTCTTCACTTGTTCTCAATCAACGCGAGGAATTCCCGGTTACCCGCCGGGCCGAGGATGGGCGACTCGGTGATGCCGCACCACCGCAAAGCCGCCTGATCAGCCACGAACTCCTCCAGTTCGCGCAGGATGCGCTCGTGGACCACCGGATCGCGAATTACGCCCGCCCCCCGGTCGGCTTCGGCTTTGCCGGCTTCGAATTGTGGTTTGATCAACGCGACGATCTTACCGCACGGACCGAGCAATGCAACCGCCGCCGGCAGTATCTTTCGCAGGGAAATGAAGGAGCAATCAATCACCACAATATCTGCCGGATGAAAAGGCGGCGGAAATGTCGCCCGGGTCAGGCTGCGCGCGTTAGTCTTCTCCATCACCACCACACGCGGGTCCTGGCGCAATTTCCAGGCGAGCTGGCCCTGGCCGACGTCCACGGCGTACACTCTGGCCGCCCCGCGTTGCAGCAGGCAGTCGGTAAAGCCGCCGGTTGAAGCGCCGAGGTCAATGGCGGTGCGGCCCGCAACGTCGAGGTGGAAATGATTCAGCGCGTGTTCCAGCTTCAGGCCGCCGCGGCTGACATACTTGTCGGGTGTGAGGAGAATGAGCGTGTCGGCGGGCTTGACCGGATCGCTGGGCTTGCGTGCAAGACGATCGTTAATGCTGACCCGCCCGGCCATGACCGCACACTTGGCCTTTTCCCGGCTTTGACAAAGTCCACGCTCGACTAGTGCTTGATCCACACGGACCATGCGCCGAGTATGATGGAAAGGGGCCTCTGGCGGCTAGGCTAAATCAACGCTAGGCGTCGCGGCAGGTATTGAGGGACGTGCATCACGACTCTGCCTTCGCGGCATTGGAGAAGGCTCGGGTTTGGGCCTCGCGGTAACTGTGTAGAAAGAGGGTGTTGTCGGCGACCGCCTTCTCGATGAGCTGCTTGAGCAGGAACAGCTCGGAGCTGTTAATCACGGCATGAACGCTCTGTTGAAAGGCCTGGAGCGGGGTAAACGTCTGGAACGAGTTCCCCAGCAGGATAATGGTCGCATGCCGGCGTTGGCTCATGGGCATGTCTTGCAGCGCCTGCAGGGTCAGGTTTTCACTCGGGTCGTTGGCCGCGAACAGCTCTTCAAGGATGACGACCTGGTAATGGATCTGGCTGAAGCGAATCAGGAAATCGGTATGGGTAGCGGCGGTGTGGACTTTGTAGCCCAGTTCCGTCAAGGCGGTCCTCGTGGCCTCCAGCCATTCCGGGGTTGAGAAAGCCAGCAGGGCGGGCTTGTCGGTTGCGCTGATAAAATCGAAATTGGTTGCCATAGGCTACTTGAGTTTGATTGCTGCCGGGAGCGGGGGGCCGCTGGGCTTGATCGAGTCCTGGCAGGCTCTCATGCGCAGCGAATTCATGTGGTGTGTGGATTCCCCCCGACTCTTCTTGATGTTGTCAATCCCGCGGGTGACCGGCCCGCGCTTGGTGCAGTAGAGCATGGCGGTCTCCTCGGTAATCTTGCCTTGCTGGTAGGCTTCGAGCGCGGAGAAATCAAACGTGCGCCACCCGAAAGGCTGGCTGGCTTCAGTGATTTCGTAGAAGCTTTTCCCCTCGGTTTCACCCAGGCGGATGGTTTCCTGGATGCGCAGATTCGAGCCCATGATCTCCAGCAAGGCAAACCGGCCACCGCCAACCTTGGGCACCAATCGCTGGCTGACGACCCAGCGCAGCGTGTCGGCCAGGCGAGCGCGGAGCTGCTCCTGTTCCTCGGTCTCGAACATGCCCAGGATGCGGTTGATGGTCTGGCCCGCATCCACCGTGTGCAAGGTGCTCAGCACGAGGTGGCCTGTCTCCGCGGCGCTCAGGGCGATCTTGATGGTTTCGCGATCCCGCATCTCACCGACGAGAATGACCTTGGGGGCTTGGCGCAGGGCTGCTCGCAGGCCATGCGAGAAGTTGTCGAAGTCGGTGCCCAATTCACGCTGGTTGAAGGTGGCCACGTCATGGGGGTGGATGAACTCGATCGGGTCTTCGAGAGTGATGATGTGGACGGGCCGGGTATGGCTGATTTCGTGGAGCACCGCGGCCAGGGTGGTGGACTTGCCGGAACCGGTCGCGCCTGTGACGAGCACCAGGCCCGTCTTCTCGCGGGGAATCTCTTTAATGATTTCCGGCAAATGCAGACAGTCGAGGGTCGGGATGGCGGTGTTGAGCTTGCGCAGGACGATCGAGCAGTTGCCACGCTGGGAGAAGATGTTGATACGAAAGCGCGCTCTGTCAGTAAGGGTGTAAGCGGTATCGCAGGAGCCGCGCTGCAGCAGATCCCCAATGTGCCACAGATTGTCGCCGATCAAGTTCAGAGCAATCAGCTCGGTCTGAAAGGGGGTGAGCTTCGGAATCGGCGGGTCGCACGTGACAGCCTTCAATTCACCGAACGATTCCACTTGCAGCGGCTTGTCAACCGTGAACAGCAGGTCGGACACCTCCGGCTGGGAATCCAGCATGGTGGTTAGGATATAGTCAAGCTCGGGGCGGCGCATAAGGGTCAGTTGTCGTCTTCGTCAGGGGGGTGGGGCAGGAACGTGCGGAATTTCTTTTTGTCGATAGCCTTGTCGTAGGCTTCTTCCGGCGAGATGCGCTTCATCCGGAGGTGTTCCATGATCGCATCGTCCAGAGGCTGATTTCCGATTTTCTTGCCGACCTGGATCATGCCGGGAATCTGGTGCGTTTTGCCTTCCCGCACCAGGTTGGCAATGGCCGTGGTGAACACGAGGATTTCGAGTGCCGCCACTCGGCCCTTCTTGTCAATCCGTTTGAAGAGATTCTGGGCCACGACGCCCTTGAGGGCTTCGGATAGGGTGGCGCGGATCTTGTTCTGCTGCTCGGCGGGGAAGACATCGATTATGCGATCCACCGTCTTGGCTGCGCTGGGGGTGTGAAGGGTGCCAAATACCAAATGGCCTGTGCTGGCCGCCACCAGGGCTAGTTCTATGGTCTCAAGATCGCGCAATTCGCCCACCAGGATGATGTCCGGGTCCTCGCGCAAGGCGCCGCGGAGGGCCGACGCGAATGACTTCGTGTGGACGCCGACTTCACGATGATTGATGAGACAGTTCTTGCTTTCGTGGACAAACTCAATGGGGTCCTCAACAGTGATGATATGGTCACGGCGGTTCTTGTTGGCATAATCCACCATGGCGGCGAGCGTGGTGGACTTGCCGGAGCCGGTCGGGCCGGTGACCACAACCAGGCCGCGGTGGAGCATGCAAAACTTCTTCAGCACGCTGGGCAGGGGCGCGTCGAACTTTTCAAAGTCCTCGAACGACAGAACTTTGGTCGGAATCTGGCGAAAGACCGCTCCGATGCCATACTTCTGGTTGTAAAAGTTGGCGCGGAAACGGGAAATATGAGGGATCTCATAGCCGAAATCAACGTCGCCGGTTTCCTCAAAGACTTTGATCTTATACTCCGGCGCGATCTCGTAGAGCATCTTCTTGAGGTCGTCATTCTCGAGCGGCGGATGGTCCACGCGATGCAGTTCGCCGTTCACACGGAGCATGGGGTTGTTGCCCGAGGAAAGGTGCAGGTCCGAAGCCTTTTGCTCGAACATCAAATTGAAGAATGCATCGATTTTTGCCATAAACGTCCGTATCGTCTGGGGCACTGTTAGCTAAATTCGCACCAAGTCCAATAGATTGAGCAAGGCCGCCATTAGAATTGCGGACGAGATAAGAGAACAAGGCGCCATTCCCTTTGCGCGTTTCATGGAACTCGCGCTCTATTGTCCCAATTGTGGATACTACGAAACAGAAGAGGACAAGATTGGGCCGCAGGGCGATTACTACACAAGCGTCAGTGTCGGGAGCGTGTTTGGCGACTTGTTGGGGAGGCAATTTGCTGACTGGTTCGCGCAAGGCGAGCGGGCAGGGAAAGAGGAAGTGCGAATTGTGGAGGCGGGCGCGCACTCCGGCCGGCTGGCCGCCGACATTCTGACATGGATGCGCCGGTACTGTCCGGTTTTGTGCGAGCGGCTGCAGTATTGGGTGGTTGAACCGTCGGACCGGCGGCGTGCCTGGCAGCAGCAACACCTGGGTGCGTTCGGCACCACCGTGCGCTGGGCGGGCAGACTTGGAGAGATCCCGCAGATTGGAAAGGCGGCGCGCAATCTTCCGAATGCGGCGCCGGTGCGGGAGATAATCTTCTCCAACGAGCTTCTGGATGCCCTGCCAGTGCAACGGCTGGGTTGGGATGCCAACAAACAGGCTTGGTTCGAATGGGGGGTGACGCTTCAGGGGACACAGTTTGTTTGGACGCGCCTGGCGAGCATAGGGGGGGGCACGGGGAGGGCAAATCCGAAGGCCGCTTTTGGCGTGTCGCAGGTTGAACGGCTCTTTGGAGCGGACCTGTTGGCGCTGTTGCCTGATGGTTTCAGCCTCGAACTGTGCCCCGGCGCGGAGGAATGGTGGCGGGAGGCGGCCGGCAGTTTGCAGCAGGGCAAGTTGCTCGCGATGGACTATGGCTTGACCGCGGACGAACTGCTTATTCCGGAGCGAAAGGGAGGCACGCTGCGGGCCTATTGCCGCCATCAGGCGAGCAGTGACGTGCTGGCGTGTCCGGGCGAGCAGGATATTACGGCGCATGTCAACTTTACCGCGCTTCAGGCGGTCGGAGAAGCGGCCGGCTTGAAGACGGATGGCCTGCTCACTCAGGCTCAATTCCTGACCGGCGTTGTCGCGCGGACCTGGCAAGCCGGCGGGAGCTTCGCAGAATGGACTCCGGAACGCCTGCGCCAGTTTCAAACCCTGACGCATCCGGAGCACTTAGGGCGGTCGTTTCGAGTGCTGGTTCAATCGCGCATGTAGCGGTCCTCAGCAGACGGCGGGGCGGAAAATCAGCGTCCGGTCCAAGTCTCTCAGGATAATCCAGCGGCAAGTGGGCTGACGGGAGGCGACTGCAATTCGTAATTCAGAATGGAGAGACAATAGAGCGCGGCGGTTTCAGTGCGCAAAACACGCGGGCCGAGCGTGATCGGCAAAGCGCCCTGAGACTTGATGGATTCCGTCTCGGCCGCAGTAAAATCACCCTCAGGGCCGATCCAGACGCACACGGACCGGGGCGTTCGGCCGCACTTTGCCTGGAATGCGGCGAAGTACTCTCGGGCTGGCCGGCTGCCGGCAGCGAGCGACCCGAGCAGGGGCAGCTCAAACGCTTCTCTGCGATCAAGAAACGCGTCTGGGGTTAGCGGAGGCTCGACCTCCGGCAGCCACGGGGAACCGCATTGTTTAATGGCTTCCACGGTGACTAGCCGCCATTTGTCGGTTTTGTGAGCGGCGTCTTTGCCGGTGAACTGTGGGACGACCCGCTCGGAGAGCAGCGGCACGATTCGCGACACTCCCAGCTCGGTCGCCTTCTGGATAATCGTCTCCATGAGTTTGCCCTTTGGCACGGCTTGCAGCAGCGTGATCCGGCTGCCGGGGGCAGGATGACGGCGCTTTTCTATGACAGCCAGCCTGGTTTGGCCGTGGAGTGATTCCTGCACTTCACACAAGAACTCATGGCCTGCGCCATCCAGCACCACCACCCGCTCCCCGCTGCGAAGGCGCAGAACGTGCGCCGCGTGATGCGCCTCGGATCCCGTCAGGCACAGGCTCGGGTCCTGACATTGTTCCGGTGGCACGTAGAAGCGATGCATGGGAGAGGGAGCGATGGGTTGGCGGGGTAATGCTGGGCTGGGTTGCATTCGCATCAATGCTTCCCGTATCCATTCATAACTTTATGGCTACTGGAACATTCGCTTGGCGCGCTCGAAGAACTTCTGGCTGATGGGGCTTTCCTTGCCGCTGCATAGCTCGGCGAACTCCTGGAGTTTCACCTTCTGCGGCGAGGACAAGTGGGTTGGCACTTCGACACCTATCCGCACATGCAGATCGCCGCAGCCATAGCCCTGCACATTCTTGATGCCTTTGCTCTTCAGGCGAAACATCGTTCCCGGCTGCGTGCCCGGCGGAATCTTGATGCTCGCGGCGCCATCCAGCGTCGGGACCTCGATCTCGGCCCCGAGCGCCGCCTGCACGAAGCTCACAGGCACTTCGCACAGCAAGTCGTCGCCGTCCCGCTGGAAGATGGCGTGAGGCTGGACGTGGAGCACGACGTACAGATCACCCGGCGGCCCCCCGCGAAAGCCGGCCTCGCCGTTGCCGGATGAGCGCAAGCGCGAGCCGGTGTCCACCCCGGCCGGAATGCGCAGCTTGATCTTTGACGCGCGCTCCCGCCGCCCCTGGCCGCGGCAGGCGTGGCAAGGCTTCTCGACCACGCGCCCGGCCCCCTGGCAGCGCGGACAGGTTTGGGCAATGTTGAAAATCCCGCGCGAGTTGAGCACCTGGCCCCGGCCGCCACAGTCCGGGCACATCCGGATCCGCGAACCGGCTTCGGCGCCCGAGCCCTGGCAAGTGTCGCACACGTCCGGCTTGTTGACCGTGATCTCCTTTTCGCACCCATGGGCGGCCTCCTCGAAGGCGATTTCCATGTCGTAGCGCAGATCGTTGCCGCGCTGTGGCTGGGTCGGGTCCGGCCTGCCGCCGCCAAAGAGGTCCTCGAAGATGCCGCCGCCGCCGAACACCTCGCGAAAGATGTCAAATGGGTCGTGAAAGCCACCGCCCCCGTAGCCGCCAGCGCGGCGGTCAAAGGCGGCGTGGCCGTGCTGGTCATAGAGGGCCCGCTTCTGCGGATCGCTCAGGATTTCGTAGGCCTCGCCCAGTTCCTTGAACTTCTCCTCGGCCGTCTTGTCGCCGGGGTTCTTATCCGGGTGATACTTGAGCGCCGCCCGGCGGTAGGCTTTCTTGATCTCATCCGGGTCCGCAGTCCGCTCGATGCCGAGGACTTCGTAGCAATCGCGTTTGGCCATGGCTTAGGTGGCGGGTTGCTTGGCCACGACGACGCTGGCGGGGCGCAGGAGTCGGCCGCGGAATTTGTATCCCTTGCGGAGTTGGTGCACCACCTGGCCTTCCGGTACATCCGGCGCTTCCTTCTGGGAAATCGCCTCATGCAGGTGGGGGTTGAACGGTTGGCCGGTGGCATCCACCTCTTCCAAACCGGCTTCCGCCAGTACGGTCTTGAGTTGCTGGGAGATCATATTGACGCCCTCGTGGAGCGATTGGCCCGCCGCGGGCGTGGCTGCCCGCGCAGCCACCAGGGCGTTGTCGAGATTCTCCAGCACCGGCAGGAGCTTCTGGAGCAGCCCTTCGTTGGCGTACTTGATCGCCTCTTGCTTCTCGCGGGCGGCACGCTTCTTGTAGTTATCGAAATCCGCAGTGGTGCGTAACAGGCGGTCCCAGTTCTCATCGGCCTTGGCCGCGCGCTCCTTGAGTTCGTTGAGTTGCTCCGGCGTCACTGACGCCGCCTCGACCGGCACGAGCGGCTCCGCTACCGCCGGGTCGGGCGTGGCGGGCGGCGGTTCAGTGTGCGCGTTGCTTCGTTTCATAATAAATGGCTATGCGATCCACAATTTCAATGGTGTCAGAATAGGGGATAGCCGGCTGCCCTGCAACTTGGATGTGCCGGCAGCGGTCTTTGTGGCGGCCAGCGAAGGAGAGCGAAGCGGCGCTGGAACATGTCGCGGCCGGGGGAGCCGGACCTTCAGCATAGGCACATGAATAAGCAATGCTTCTTAATGCTGCACCTTTTGGCCGGCAGTGGGGTGGGGTCGGGCCTCTGTCTCTCTGCTGTCTTACTGCTGTCTCACCGAAGGGGGGTCTGGAAATGGCCAGAAGCAACGGTTTCCTGTTGGAATTGGCTACTTTCGGCTTTCTCTCCGAGAGCGCGATGTGTAAGCGTGGCTAATGACCCAATGCCCTGAAATGACTCTGATTTCCCGCAGGTGATCAGGACCTTCGCGGCGGGCGCTGCGCTACCTCGGCGCAGTCACTTGCTTGAACTCCGGTAATTGGCGAAGTGCGCTGAAGTGGGGGTCTTGCAGGGCCTTGGCGCGCAGATCCAGCGCTTTGGGGTCCGTTTTCAGCCGTTGGCTGCTCAATTCGATGGCTTGTCGGAGGGCCAGCAGGGCCTCTGGGGACTTGCCCAGGGCGGCTCGAAGGGCGGCGAGGTCGTACCAGTGCTCGGGCCTGTCCGGTTCGAGCTTCGTCAACCGGTCAAGGGCAACCTCCAACTTCTGATGATTGGTTAGCGCGGCATATTGCATGGCGGCCTGGAGAACGGCGGGGGCATCGGCTTGGGGATGGTCCAGGACCTGGTCCAGGGTGCGGGCGGCAGCGTCGAATTGCTGCATATCCCGGTATCCTTCGACCAGGGCGATGGCGGCGTTGAAATCCGGCGGGTTGGCGTGTGCCCGTTTTTCCAGCTTCGCCACCGTCCGCTGCACCCCGTCGAGATTATCGTAGCTGGCATAGGCGCGGAGCAGGACGCGCCATTCTCTGACCCCGGCCAGGGGGTGATTCAACACTCGGTCCAGTTCCTGGCTGGCGCGCCCGGCTTCCTGCACCTGCAAATAGCCCGAAGCGAGGTTAAACGCCGCCTGGAAGTTGCTCGGATTGTCCCGGACCGCCCGTTCCATTTGGGGCAAGGTTAGTTGCTGGGGATTGGCCTTGGGCTGCCGCTGCTTGATCGCGGTGAGGTTCTTGACCACGTCCAGCACCTGGAGGTTGTAGGGATCGAGCTTCAGGCAGGTGGTGGCAACGAGCAGCGCGTCATCCAGCCGTTGCAAGCTGAGGAGCAGATTCACATAGCGGAACACCGCTTCCGGGCTGTAGGGGCAAAAGGCTAATGCCTGCCGATACGCGAAATCCGCCTCCTTAATCATCCGCTGCTGCACGGCCGGGTCCGGGTTTGCCGGGTCGCTGACGCGCCAGGCATAGATGCCGGCAATCGAGCTGCGCAGCTTGGAAAAGGATTTCTGCGCCTGGTCATCCCGCACAAACTTCCGGTCGCCCTGGAAGCCGCTGAAATCGCGGCGCAGATACACCTTCTCCACAAACTGGGCGATCTCTTTCACACTCGTGTCGTAGGTGATCCAGTTCCCGATGAGCCGTTCGGAATACCGCGCCCAGAACTCGTGATCCCGCCGCACCACCTCCTCGCTCAATTCCCGCATCGGCTCGCGGTTGATCTTCATGATGATCCCGAAGGGTGTCAGGTGCGGATACATCCACTTAAGCGGCATGCTTTCCTCGAGGAAGAACTCGTTCTTCGGGTTCCGGTCGAAGATCACCCGGGCCATCAGCGCGTTGAGGTTCATGATCGCGACCTGCCCGGAAAGCTGCGCCTTGTTCCCGAAGTATCTTATGTCCTCGCCGGGCTCGAGCTGGTTGAGCTCGCGCCGGCGCGCGACGTCCGCCAGGTATTCGGTATAGCAGCGATCTGCGTCCGGCGTGGTCGGGATGTAGATCTCGCGATCCGGGTAAACGCCGCCCGGGCTGCGAGCGATTTCCTTCGGGTAGGCCGCCTCCAGCAGCAAGCGGTTCAGCCGGATGCGCGTCCAGCTCTGCGGGTTCTCCTTGATGAAATCCCTCAGGTACTCCGAGAGCCGCACCTGCGCGAAGCGCTCCGGCTCGTAGAGCGGGCTGGTCTGGGACAGGCGGGCGATCTCGGCAGCCAACTGCTGCCGCTTCTGCTGCAAGCTGTCGGACGTGTTGCCGTTGGCGATTTCCTGCTCCACCGCCGCCTTTTCCGCCTGCCTTGCCGCCAGGGCCTGCCGGCACTCCAGGTCGCGTTCCAGCAGGCGGTTGAGGTCCCGGGCCAGGCTGGCGCGCAAGTCCGCTTCGCGGTCTAGGCTCGCGAGCCGCCGCTGCGTGTCGGCGCTGAGGTTCTCGTAAAGGTATTTCGAGAGCGGGTCCTGCTGCCGGCCAGGGCGCAGCCGGGCGGCAAAAGCGGGCAAGTCAATGAAGTCGCCGGTGGTGAACCGTGAGGTAGCGGTGCGGCGCTGCTTCTCCACGTTCGCGCCCAGGCCGCCGAAGAACCGGTCCAGTGGCAGGGCCGTCCGGGCGAGCCAGTTGGTCTGGTAATCCTGTTTGCGCTCCTCAGTGGATCGGAGGAGTTGTTGGAAGAAGGGCGGATCAATCTGCGTGCTGCGATTGTACTGAGCGCGGATATAGCACTGGTAAGTGGCGTCAGCCAAGGCGTTCTGGGTGATAATATAGACATCGCGACGGTCGAAGCTCCGGTCCTGCGCCGGCTGGCAGGCGGGGGGTGTGAAGCTCTCGCAGAAGATCATGTACGTGGGGCAAAAACGGCCGGGATCCGTGCCCCCGAACAGAATGGCGTTGCGCGTCATCTCCGGGTAGAGCGGCTGGCCGGCCGCGTCCTGGAACGGCGGGGTGAACATGTCGTGGCCGAACCAGTAGCCAAACCAGTGGTTGCGCTGCTCATTATCGGACCAGTGAGTGAGAATGGGGTGCAGGGGCATCAGGGCAAACAGCGCGAGCGTGAGGCCCAAGGGCGCCCGCTCGCGCCGGAAGGCGAGCGCGGCGAGGCAGCCGGCTGAGATGCCGATCAGGATCAGCCCCCCAAACACCGGCAGGCCGTACTGGTGCTGGTTGAATACGGCGCGGCCAATGAAGGATAGCAGCGCGCCAAAACCGACATCGGACCCTTCGCCGAAGAATGTCGTCTCGGTCAGTTCGGCCAGCGAGTAGATGGCCAGCGCCACCGCGACGCCCGCGCCGGCCAGCCCCCAGGGCCGGAATTGCTGGTAGTGTGTTACCATGTAAGCCGCCACCAGGGTCAGGCCGTAGCCGACGAGCAGGGCGATGAGCGTGTGCGAGGCGGTGAAGAACACGCGGTTCAGCTCCTGGGCCGCGCGATCGGCAGGAGGGTTGAGCAGGATCAGCAGCAGCACGCCCAGGCACAGGTAGATGGCGGTAATGCCGACGAGCCAGACGCGTTCCCGCCGCTGCATTTTGAGGAAGAACAGGAAGGGCACCAGGGCCAGCAACACATAGACCCAGTTGAACTCATCCACAATCCCCTGGCCCAGGCCGGCCAGTTGCGCGGCGAAAACGAGGGGCTTATGAATAACATCGCTCGGATTGGCCTTGTCGTACTGGCCGCGCGAGAAGGCGTGGATAAAACCCTCGACCGTGCGCGGATACCCCCACTGCATGGGCGGATTGGTCATGCCCGCCAGCGGCATGTAGAAGTAGAACGCGGCCCCGAGCAGCCAGGCCAGGCCGCACAGCAGCACCACCAGCCATTCCCGCCCCAGCCGGCGCGTCACCCAGGCCAGTGCCAGAAAGCCGGCCAGCGCCGCCAGGGCGCAGATGAGCGTCGCTGCCGGCCCGCCCAGCGCCCCCGCCGCGGCGACGCAGCACGCCGCCAGCAGCAAATCCCGGCCGAGTTCCAGGCCCCGCTCGCGGGCCGGCTGCGGCGTGCGGACGGCGGTAAGGAAGACGAATCCCAGGTAAGCCAGGATTGAGCAGACGCCGACGACGTTGAAGATGACAAACACCGCCGAGTTCTGCTCCAGGCCGGTGAGGATGTGACGGCGGGTCAGCAGCAACCCGCACAAGTAAATGATGCTGTTGCCCAGGAACAGGCTGCGACCCAGGCGGAAATCGGCCATCGCCACGGTGACTTCGATGCCGATGGCGGCGACGATCAGCGTCTGGTGGTTGGTGAAGCAGAGGCCGTGGAAGAACAGGGCGCAGTAGAGGAACCGCCGCTGGTGGGGCGCGTAAACCCAGCGCAGCAGGCAGAGCAGGACCACCATGAACGAGGCGACGCCGAAGGAGTAGACCTCGACGATAACCGACTGGCTCCACATGAACCCGTTGTAGCCGATCAACGTCCCGGCCACGAACCCGGAGACCATGCAGATGGCGCTCTCCCAACGGCCCGCCATCGTCTTGAGGTCTTCGATGCCCTCCATCAGGAGGCTGCTGCCCCGGGACACCAGCAAGCCGAGCAGCCCCGCGGCCAGCGCCCCGCCGGTGGCCTCGCCCAGGGCCACGCGCCAGGCGACGTTCTTGAACGGCACGATGACCGTCCACAGCCAGGTATACAGCGTCCAGAAGGGGTAGCCCGGCGGATGCGGAATCCCGGCGTAATAGGAACCCGTAGCCAGCTCGCCCGAGTCCTCCAGCGTCAGCTCCGGGGCCAGCGTCAGGTAATAGCCGATCCCGACGGCGGCGAAGGTGACCAGGAAAGTCAGCCAATCAATCCGGCGGAATAGCGGCGGCGGGTTCGCCGGGGCTTTGGCGCTAGTCATTGGCTTTGGCTGGGGAGATGGCAGACAACCGGGCGGACGCGCCCCGGGCGGAAGGGGACACAAAAGTGTCCGCCGGCAGATTGTTGCGCTCGGCCTGGATGCTGCCGGGCAGGTAAGCGGCCGCGCTCTGATTGCTCAGGATCAGGGCGACCAGCGGGCCGGAGTTGCCCGCCGCCGAGAGCGCCGGCCCGCAGCGCTCGTTGACCAGCACCCCCATCAGCACCAGCGCCGCCAGCGCCGGCGCCAGCCAATTCAAACGCAGCGGCGGCAGCGCTTCCATCGCCGCCGGCGCGGCGGCGAAGATTCGCCGCTCAAGCCTTGCCGAGGGGCGGCGCAGCGTCCAGGAAAGCAATTGTCTCTCCCACTCGTTCAGTTCGCTCATACGATGATCCTTTCAAGCGCAATCTCAGCTTCTGCAGGCCGTAACGGTAGCGGCCCGCGGCGGTGTTGGGCGAGACGCCCAGCAGCTCGCCGATCTCTTCAAATGTGTGCTCATGCCAGAGCTTCAGGACGATCACCTCGCGCTGGTCCGGCGAGAGCGCGGCCAGCTCGCGCATCGCCGCCCGCTCCGCCGGGCTTTCCCCCGGCGACCACTCAAACCACCGACGCGACTCCAGCTCGCGCGTCAGCCGCCGCCACAGGCTGCGGCGATGGTTCAAGGCCCGGTTGCGGAAGGTCCGCACGCAGTAGTGCTCCGGCACCTCCGGCGGCTGCGGGCGCCGCATCAGCGCCAGGAACGTCTCCTGCAAGACGTCCTCCGCTTCGCCATGCGACAAGCCCAGCGCCCGCCCATAGAGAATGAGTTCGGACGCCTTCGCGCGATACAGGGCCTCGCACCAGCCGGCTGGTTCGGCAACGTTCACAAGTTCACCCTAATAGACACTGGACCGCGCAAAACTGTATAAACTTCTTCAGGCGCCTCAGCTTAGGCGGAGCGCACCGTGGAGGAAAGCCGGGAATCTCCGCCAGTCGGCACGAGAAACTCAACCGGGGATACCCGCGGCGGCGAGGCGGCGGGGAGCGCTATTCGCTCGCGATGGTGTAGAAGACAGGCGCCGCTGTGCCCACCGGTGGAATGGTGAACGAGCCGGGCGTGGCCGAGTTGGTGGCGATGCGCGCCCAACCGCTCCGCGTGGTCCCGAGGCTGGCGGACTTGAGCAGGATAAAGCGCGCGCCCGAACCGCTCGTGTAGGCCATCGAGGTGCCAGCCATGCTGGTGATCCGCACCGGGGCTGGAGCGTTGGAGCCGGCGACGATCAGGTGGAACCGCACGCAGTCCGCGTAGGTGCGGTCATAGCCGCTGCCGCTGCTGCCGCCGCTGACATACTTGAAATCAACGTGCGGCTGGGTGACGCCGGGCCGGTTGGTGAGGTAACAGACCCGTGCCCATTGGTCGAGCGAGTAGGCCGCTTGAAAAGCGGTGGTGTTGGTCCAACCGCCGTCGGCGGTCGCGCCGAAAACCCCGCCCAGGTCGCAGTTGGTTGACCCGACGTTCATAATGATATCCGGAACCAATTGGTAATGCGGCTGGGTGACGTACGCCTCGTAGACAGCGCCCGCCTGCGTGCCGTTGACATGGACCAGCCCATAGCCCTCACCCACGGAAAGGTTGTGGGCGCTGTGGGAGTATGAGCCGGCGCGGGTGGGAGTGCCAACAGGATCGGCGGCGCTGCTTTTCCAGGTCGAAACGCTGTAGGGCGAGGAGAGACCATAGTCAATCCAGTAGAAGGGAGCGTCCCAAACTGTATCGCTGCCGGAGGCGACCCGCGCGGCATAGACTGCGTCCTGGGCGCTGACGGTGGCGACGCCGCAGACGGCAAGACCACAGGCGAGCAGCAGGGATGTGATGCTATTGCAGAGTCCTCTTGTCTTCATAGTCGTGCGAGGTGGATTGTTGAGGGCCGGGCTGGGGCAGGGGGGCAGGACAACCCTTGGCGGGAGACCGAAGTTCGGCGACACTTGCGAGCAACTTACCCCAACCTCTTGCATACCGCCAGAGCCTAGACCGCGACCGGCCCAGCGCAAGTGTTTTTTGCGACCCAACCGGGCAGGGGCGCAGCTTGGCACTGCTACCCGCCGACTAGACCGATCTGCCTCTCCTCCTTTGGACTGAGCATTACCCACATCTTTGGCCGCGCTGGCCGGCCAATCCCACAGGGATTGCATCGTTTAGCCCAGGGTTGCGAGGCACGAGCTACCCTGGGAAGACCGTGCATAATAAGCCTCAACCCCAACGGAGGGTGTTCCGAAATTCAAAAGGCGAAACGCCAAAAACTGGGCGTTTGTGCA
>CAZDOO010000052.1:0-41227 GCA_964507045.1 uncultured Verrucomicrobiota bacterium
TGTTCGTATGTTCTACCGAGAAAATCTTGTCGAGAAAAAAATGCTCTCCGGATCACCATGCCGGCAGGGATGCCGGCGCTCCCAGTAGTGTGGGGCACAAAACGCTCGCCGCTCCCCAATGCATCACCCCCAGCGGATCGAGTCCTTTGATTTGCCCGAGCTCCAGCCCTACCGCACGATGCGGCGGCAGGCGGAGCATCGGCAGCAGGGCATCTTTGTCGCCGAAGGCGAGAAGGTCGTGCGCCGCCTGCTGGAGAGCAACTTCAGCGTCCTTTCTGTGCTGCTCCCCGAGAAATGGGCGCGGGAGCTGGAACCCCTCCTGCAAGCCCGGGGTGAGGATATCCGGGTGTTCGTTGCCGAAAAGGCGCTGCTGGAGACGCTTACCGGCTTCTCAATGTATCAAGGTCTCCTGGCGGTGGGAAAGGTTCCGCCGCTGCCCACGCTGGCGGACGTTGTGGCGCGCAGTCCGCAGCCGCGGCTCCTGGCCGCCGCCGATGGCCTCTCCAGCGCCGAGAATCTTGGGGCGCTCGTCCGCAATTGCGCGGCCTTGAACGCGCAGGCGCTGGTCGTCGGCGAGACCTGCAGTAGCCCCTTTTTGCGCCGCGCCGTGCGGAGCTCCATGGGCGCCGTCTTCCAACTGCCCGTTGTCGAGAGCGCCAGCCTGACCCAGGCATTGCGAGACCTGCGCGACCGGGGCATTCGCTGCATCGCCGCCCATCCGCACGCGGATGGCCGGACGCTCTCCCGGTGCAACCTCACGGGCGATTGCTGCATCGTCTTTGGCAGTGAAGGCTACGGCATTTCCCCGGCCGTGCTCGCGGCCTGCGACGAAGCCGCCGCCATTCCCATGCCGCCGACGGTGGATTCGCTGAACGTCGGCAGTGCCGCCGCCGTCTTCCTTTACGAGGCCAACCGCCAGCGCGGCCGGATGTAGCTGAAGGTCAAGCCCACAACGCTCTTTCCGGCGCCCCGCAGGGGCAGCAAGTTACTAGCCCAGGGCAAGGCCGCCGCAGCTGCCGCCCTGGGTAAGGCGCCACCCCACCTAACTCTTCCCTTCCGGTTTTGCGCGCCTCTGGCGCGTAAAACCGGAAGGGAAGAAAGAGGAAATCATTTTGCGTCCGTATCCCAGGGCGGCGCTGCGCTGCTGGGCTATTATCTCATCGTCCTTACAGGACTTCAGCTTGGCTCGCTCTGCTCGCATAATCGGCGAACGCACCCGCCTCTACGTCGCCACCGGCGACCCCGAGGCCAAACGCAAAGCCCTCTCCGGCTTCAACGCCCTCACCTGCATGCAGTCCGAGCCCGGCCTGTTCCGCACGATGTTCCAACCGGTCAACAAGCGCCGTCCTCGCCCCAACCGGGAGGACTGGTACTCCCGGCATCTATACGCCGTCTGCCACGTTCTGGAAGCGATGCCCCTGCTACCGGAGCTCAAGGCCGAGAAGAAATAGCTGTTCGACCGCCATTTCAGCGTTCAGCTTCAGCCTTTCCCTCACCCCTCAACCTCTGGGGTCAGGCCGCATCTCGGCGTCGAGGCGTCGCCGGCCACATGCCATGAGTGTAGAAAGTGAGGACTGGCGCCGGCACGCCGCAGGCTTGGATCAGAAGTGTCAGAATAACCGACAATAACATATTATTGACAGGCTGGCTCGCCTTTTTATTATGCGACCGTGATGAGAGCAATGAACCAATTCTTCCTCCCCCGAGTAGCGTACTGAACAATCACTAAACCAACCATGGAAACACAAATCAAAGTCGCCCTGATACTCACTGCCGCCATGCCGGCCTTTGTGCCGTCGTTGTTCGCGCAACTCGACATACCAAGCGACGGTTCGGATGGCGCGCTCGTCATCAGCAGCAATACGGTGATTGACCTCAGCCAGGCGGTGACGGGCAACTGGGCCGACAGCAACGCGGCCCACGCGGGGAATGGCATTTACGACCCGAACAAGTGGGCGGTGGTATTCAAGTATTCCTCCGTGGACATCGCCAGCGGGGCGGCGGTCACGTTCGTGAACCACCCCACCCATGCGCCCGTGGTCTGGCTGGTGAGTGGAAACGTGACGAACAATGGAACCATCAGCCTCGACGGGCAAACCAGCAGCCTGAATTGGATTACCCCGGCGGAGCCAGGCCCGGGAGGTTTCAGGGGGGCAACTCTCGGTATGATGGGTTTTGGTCCTGGTGGTGGTTATCAAGAATTCGGCGATTACGCCACAGGCAATCTTTACGGGAACCAGCAAATAGTTCCATTAATGGGAGGCTCCGGCGGTAGCATTAGTTATTTCGGTAGCAGCTATGGCGGTGGAGGCGCCATACTCATTGCTGCTTCGGGAACGATAGCCATCAACGGAACTGTGAGCGCCAATGGTTACTTCCAGAGCGGTTATGGCGGCTCTGCCGGAGGTGGTATCCGGCTGGTTGCAGGCCAACTTCTCGGCAGTGGTGCAATCTCGGTGGGAGGTAGTGCTGGCCGCATTCGCCTCGAAGCGACCAATACGACCGGTCTCAACCTCCGACTAACCCCAGCGGCGAACCCGCTGACGATTCTTGCTTCCCCTTTTCCGCTGACGATCTGGCCGGCGGCGAACGCGCCGACCGTGCAAGTGATGACGATCTCGAATGCGGTCGCGAATCTGACCGCTCCAATTGATCCCAAAGCAGAGGTAGCGGGGGTGGGCGGAGATGATCTGGCAATAGCCACCACCGCCCCGGTGACGATTGGGCTTCAGACCTCCAACTTTCCCACCAACGGAACGGTCAACGTCTATATCAAGTCGCTCGTGAGCGGGCAAACGGTCCTGCCAGCCAGCTTCGTCAGCGGGGATGCTAATTTGGCCCAATGGCAATTGGTAACGCCTTGGCCCTGGCCCTTAAGCCACACGGTCATCCAGGCGCGTGCCGTGATGCCGTGAAACGTGCCGCCTTGAGATTGGATCATTCCTGAACTAGCCCAATGCGACCAGGCATAAAATGGAGGCCGGTGCGGCTTGGGCAGTGCTTGCTGCTGGTGACGGGACTGTTTGCGCAACTGACCGTGTCGGGTCAGACCTCAACGAACGATGCCATTTCGCGAGAGGTCAGTATATTCAACTCTGGAGCGCCTTTAGTTAGCAGCGTGGAGGCCATTTCACGAGAGGTCAGTGTATTCAACTCTGGAGCGCCTTTGGCCAGTAGTGTGGAAGCCGTTTCACGAGAGGTCAGTATATTCAACTCTGGAGCGCCTTCAGCCAGCAGCGTGGAGGCCATTTCGCGAGAGGTCAGCGTATTCAACTCTGGAGCGCCTTCGGCCAGCAGTGTGGAGGCCGTTTCGCGGGAGGTCAGTATATTCAACTCTGGAGCGCCTTTGGCCAGCAGTGTGGAAGCCATTTCACGAGAGGTGAGTGTGTTCAATCATGGCGTGCCGCCAGTCGTGTTTGCCATTGGCTCGACGAATGCCCTTGAAGACGAGCCTACTCAAGTGCCGTTTGCTTTGGAGACCGTTCTGAACCTGACAAACCTGACGTTGACGCTGCAAACGGATGATTCGTATCTCCAGATTCTGGGGGTGACGCCCGTTGCGCCCGAAGTGGTTTCGGCGGTGCTGGGCACGGCGAATTCCAACGGCTATCCCGTTGCCTTCACCCTCAACCCCGCGGCGATACCGACGACCAACCATGTTCTGGCCTATCTGAATTTCCAGGGGATCACGAATCTGGATTCAGCCATCGTGCCGCTGACGATCACCCAGTGCACCCCCAGGCGCGGCAGCGGACAGGTCGTCCCGGCGGCTACGGCCAACGGTCAGATCATCCTCATCGTGAGCAAACCGGCTTTGTCCGTGTCCGCCAATCCGCAATTTGGCATCACGATGTATGGCGTGCCCGGTGCGACCTACGCTGTCGAGTCCACCACGAATCTCGTGCCAGCAGACTGGCACGAACTGGAACGCTTGCTGCAGAGCGGCCCGGTTCTGACCATTACCGGGCTCACGAACCCGGCGGCGCAGCAATTCTACCGCGCGAAGCAGGTCGGGCCGTAAAGGGGTCACCCGTAGGGACGCGCTGCGAACCAGGACGGTTCGCGTTCCGGCCTTGCGGCCTAGCCGGCGATGACTGACCGATATTCAAACGCGCCTTGCACCCCGGTTCAGGGGCAGGATTACTGACTGAGAGGAATTTGCTTTTTGCGCGCCCACAGGTACTCAGCGCTGCGCGGGTGAGGCGAGAAGCTATTCCAGCGCCACATCATGTTTCGCTGGCACGCTTCTTGTATTGGTTGGCGTGTCGAGTTCATATATCGTAAACTGGCAGGTTGTTCAACGACGCCGTGGCTGTCGGTCCGCGACCAGCGCCTCCAGGTTCTACTGGCCTATGTTGGATTGCTTACATCTCCAATAGTAAGAGAAGTTTAATACCGCATCATATTGAAGAGCATCCACTGAGAATCGTACACAATAATCCTCCTTTGAGAACCTGGCTCCCTCTGGAAGCTGGAGGTTCTTCAGCGTAAGTAGTGCGATTGCGTACTCGGCGTTGCATTTGTACGAACCGGCGGCGATGCAACGCAGATCCTCTTCTACTGTCTGACCCAGAGGTCGGCCTCGGTTCCACAGCACCGCACATATTGCGATCAGATCAGCCGTCCATCTATCTCCAAACCACCAGCTAGCCATCTTCATCCGATAGCGGGCCAAGTGTTGCTCAACTGCCGCTAGTGTGGTGTGCCCTAATGCGGTGCAGTAGCCAAGACTGCTTAGAGCCCGATTCCGCAGGTTCTTGCTCCACCAGTCGTTGCGACTAACTCTTTGAAACAGCTCGAGAAACAGTGGTGCATACTCACTCTTGCACGCCGCACCTAGAACGAAGCACGCCTTCACCTCAAAATGCGAGACCTTGTTCCCCTCAGCTGCCAATCGCAGTCTCCTTGTCAACCCTTCGAACCCAGCTTGATGGAATTCTAGTAATGCTTCCACCATGGCAATACACTCGGACTTGCCTTCCCCTTTTTTCGCAAGACAAGACTGTAAACGTTCCAGATCAGCTCGCTCACTATATTGCCCGAGCATGGCTCCGCAGCGCAAGGCCAGGAGGAGGGACGAAAGCCCAGAACCTGACCTAGATACTCTCTGCACTTCTCTGTCCAAGTAATCCCGCTCGAACTGCTGTGCCCACTCATCTCCCCAAAGCGCAGACACGAAATAGAAGAGGTGCTTCTGGTCGAACGGAGCGCTCGAAGAATCACACACCCTGCGGAGCACTTCTCTTAGTTTCCCATCATTTCTTTCCGTGATAAGGGTGCGTAAAGCGCAAGGGATCATATAATTGTTTGCCCAGCTCGTGTGGGACTGGATAAGCAAAGCCTCGAAGCCTTTTGCATCTTCACACCACAACCGATGGAGGAGTTCAACCAACTCTCGGAGGTGCCCTGTTGCTTTTGACAGTTTCTTGATTTGCGTGAGCATGTTATACGAACTTACGGATTCCAAGGGCGCCAGCTTTGAAAGCTCGGATATGGAATGTAAACTGATAGGAATTTGCTTTTGGCGCGCCCGTGCGTACTCAGCGCTGCGCGGGTGAGTTACGCTTATGATACAACTTATACCATAAGTGCTGCTGCACCGTTTACAATCAGCGGAACAGCTACGGTAAGCTGGACTTCAGTTAAAGTAACCGGCATAACAGTGACCGGAGCAGATAATGCGACGACCATAACAACTTATGGCGGAACTCTGCAGATGTTTGCATCTGTACTGCCAGCTGAGGCTACCGAAAAAACAGTGACATGGTCGATAACAAGCGGTTCGGAAGCTGCAACTATTAACAGCACCACCGGATTGTTAACGGCAAAAGCAAATACTGATAGGAATTTGCTTTTGGCGCGCCCGTGCGTACTGAGTGCTGCGCGGGTGATCAGCGGGGGGAACGGCAATCCGGTGCTGGCGCACGGGTTCCTGCGGAGGGCCCGAATTGCGGAAAGCGGCGGGTTGCCTTTCCCGGGGAATGGAAACTGGATTGCTCGGTTGCCAGGAACGGGTGATGTCTCAGTTGGAAAGGGGTCGGTTCCGCACATTCGTAGATTTGCGTCCTTGCCCGCGCCGAAGCGGGTGTTTGGAGTGGCCCAACGGAGGCATTGACAAGCCGCCCTTGCTGCCGCCAGTACTTGGGACATTATGAAGATAACCCTGATGCTTGCGTTGGGATGGCTGGTCGCGGCCCATTGCGCTCTCGCGGCTGAGGTCGGCGCGGCGCCCGGCTCAATCCACTTCACGAATGCCGAGGTTTCCCAGATTCTGCCGATCTACCGCACCCTGACCGGATTGGAGCTTGTTATTGATTCGCGCGTCAGAACCGTCCACCACCCGATCACGCTGCAAGCGAAAGCGGGTGCGAAGGAAGAGGCGGGGAAACTCATTGAGAAGGCTCTCGTGGGCCAGGCGGGGATTGTTATTACGCGGCTTGACGACAAGCGAGCTTCTGTGACCTACAACGATGCGCTGCCTGTGACCCCGGCCAAGCAAGCACCCAGGAAGTAGGTCTGTCGGCTTGCCTTGTGCCCTGACCTGCCGGAGTATCGTTCCATCATGCGTCAGTCCTGTTCCCAGGTGCTCCGGGTTGTGTTGGTGCTGTTAAGTGCCGCCACCGGCAGCCTTGCCGCTCCCGCTATCTCCAGCACCAACTTCATCGCCTCAGCGGCCGTGCTGCAGCAGCGGATCAAAACGGAACTCAACGTCACCAAGCCGGACTTCGTGGTCTTCGTTCCCGCGGTCACCGACACCAATGTGACTGACACCGGCAACGAACATTTCCTGGTCTTCGACGGACCAGACGGCTCCCTGATGGCGGTCTGGACCCAAAGCTCCGCGGAGGCGCAACCCGACCAGCACATCGCTTTCGCCCGCAGCACGGACGAGGGCAAGACCTGGTCCCCGCCGCGCATCATTGCCGGCCCGAAGAAGCCGGGCGACGGTCACATGGCCAGTTGGGGTTACCCGCTCGTGAGCAAGTTGGGGCGCATCTATGTGCTCTACAGCCAGCACATCGGCAAGTTCGACTGTTTTTTTCACCATACCGGCTGGCTGCACGGCGTGTGCAGCGACGATAACGGCCGAACGTGGTCCAAGCCGCAAAACGTTCCCGTCGCGCGCAGCATCAGCGACAATCCCGACACCAACATGCCGCCCAACATGCTCTGCTGGCAGAAGCCGCTCCGGCTCGGCAAGGACGGCCGCTACTTCGCCGGGTTCACCCGCTGGACCAGCTTTGCGGTCCGGAAGAATCCGACCAAGTCCTGGATCTCCGCCGATGCTCGGGTCGAGTTCATGCGCTTCGAAAACGTGGACGACACCCCGGAGGTGCAGGGGCTCAAGCTCAGTTGGTTCGCCGCGAACGAGAAGGCCCTCGCCGTGCCATTCCCGGGCCATCCCGAGGTCAGCGCCTGCCAGGAGCCCACGATCGTGAAGCTGCCGGATGGGCGCCTCTTTTGCGTGATGCGCACAGCTTCGGGCAGCCCGTTTTGGAGTGTGAGCGCCGACCTCGGTGAGACCTGGACGCAGCCGCGCCGCCTGCTGCGCAAGGACGGCGGCCAGCCGCTGCTTCACCCGCTTTCGCCTTGCCCGATGTACGATGTGGGCGGTAACACCGCGGCCAGCGGCCGCTACGCGCTCTTCATCCACAACCACGACGGGCACTACCAAGGCTACACGCCGACCGACACCGGCTTCCATCGCCGGCCGGTGTATCTGGTGCCGGGCCGCTTTCAGGCCGGGGCCGACCAGCCCGTGTGGTTCGACGAACCAAGATTCTTCATGGATCACAAAGGTGTGAGCCTTGGCAGGCCGGGCAGCAACGGGCGCCTCGACCTCGCGCTTTACTCCAGCTTCACCGTCCGCCGCCAGCCGGTGCTCTGGTACCCCGACCGCAAATTCTTCCTGTTGGGCCGTGTCATTGACATGACTGCTGACTGATTGGCTTCTGGCCTGCCCGCCTGCGCGCTTCGATCCCCTGTCCCGCCTTGGCTCAACCAAGGAAGGATTTGAATCCGGTAAGACCCGTGCATCGGCAGCGGCGTTCGACAGGCTCAGCGTGTTCGTGATGGCGGTGGGCGGCGTGTTCGTGAAGATGCCGGTCCAAGGGCTTCCAGGCGCCGAGGCTTGCTGCACGACCTGCCGCGCGGCTTGGCCACCGATCCAGCGCAGACGGATGGATTTGCTTTTTGCGCGCCAGTGCGTACTCGGCGCTGCGCGGGTGAGGGAGAATTGGCTCTTGGGGCTCACCAAGCATGGTGCCATATTGACCGAGGGGTGCCGGGATGGCAACCGGCAACCTTTGCCGTTTTCTTGGGCGGTGTTGGCCTTGGGGGACGGCGTTTTGGCAGGAGGGGTACGCAGTCCGGGCGCACATTGGCCGCGGGCAGGTGCAGGCGGACCCTGGCCCAGGTCGGAAACGGCCAGCAAGAGCAAGCAACTGTCAGTCCGCACTAATGACACAGCGGTAACACCTCCAGAGCTGCCGGATGCGTTGGTGGCGGCTCATTGAGCAGGTTGGAAACGTAGGTCCAACTGTCCATGGGTAAGCGCTGGGCGATCCACTTCGCGCGACATGGAAGCCCCTTATCAACACGCCCAGGAAGTGTAAATAGTGATGACACTTGCACTTCCACTTGGGCGCGCGCGCTCCGGTCAATGTCATCTTTGTTCGTTAGGCCGCCTTGTCAAGCTGGCGTGCATAGAAGAGTGCATAGGTAACGCTGGCGAGCCACAGAATAATCGTCACGACAATCCTGAATGGAGAGTCAATGATTCGATTGCCGCTAGAGCTCAAACTCGCAAAGAGATAAATCAACGAACCGACAAGGAGCACCGTAACTGCGATGGCAGTCGCAAAGTGAAATCTCGGAGCGATACGAGCGCCTGCGGCTATGACAGCGCCGGGAACAAATAGTGCGTCCATAAATCTCTCAAGCGATTCGAGCGGCATCGCCTGCAATAAACCTTTGCCGTCCTCGGTGGTGATAAATGAATCTGCCGAGCCGCCAAAGTAGTGGATAAACATGGCAGCCCAGTGGACCGGAAACAGAACAATAATGCCGGCAAGCATAGCTCCCGGTAATACCGCGAGCCATCGAAGAACCTGTTTGGATGTATCACTTATGGTGGTGGCAGCTGCCGATCGGTGAAAGCAATGGAAACAAGTACAAACACCGCGACGCCAAAATCTATAAATGCCCAAGTGTCGCGCTTCAAATGAACCGGAATGACCGGATTGAAAAGCAACGCAACAATAGCAAATGCCCAGAGCCAGCCAGTCTGGTGGGCGGCTGCCGCTCGAACAGCGGCGAATGCAGACACGCCACAAACAACCCAGCGCAGCAATGCGTAATAATCATACGAATGGCGAGCTAACGCGCCGAAAAGCACGCCCGCGACGATTAACTTTGCTACGATGCTGGCGGGATTCTTGAACTTCATGCGCGCTAGTAGCCTAGACCTTATGGCTGACGGCGCGCACCGCCTGGTCAGCTACAGGGTTGAAAAGAGGGGTGTGGTTGCCGTTCATTTTAGTCGCGGGTTGCCCGAGTGGGCCGAGCCGCAAGAACGGCCGTGCACGAAGCGCGGTAGCGTTCTGATTCATCGTATGAATGCGAACTAACAACCACACCATGCAAAGTATTACACTCTATCTCGGACTCGATGTCCACAAAGACTCCATCACCCTCGCCATCGCTCAACCCGGCCCCAAGGGCGAGATCCGGCTCTACGGCACCATCACCAACGATCTGGGCCGCCTGGAAGTCGCCCTGGGCCGCATCCGCAACGCCCACCCCGGCACCCAGTTGGAAGTCGCTTACGAGGCTGGGCCCTGCGGCTTCGGCATCGCCCGCCGCCTCCAACAACTCAAGCTGCCCTGCCTGGTCGCCGCCCCATCGCTGATCCCCAAACAGCCCGGCTCGCCTTTCAAGACCGATAAGCGCGATGCCCGCACCATCGCCCGCTTGCTGCGCGCCGGCGAGCTCACCGGTGTCTACATCCCCGAACCCACCGACGAGGCCATCCGCGATCTGTGCCGTGCCCGCACCGATGCCGTCGATGACCTGCGCCGTTGCCGCCTGCGCCTCAAGGCCTTCCTCCTGCGCCACGGCTACCGCTACCAGGGCAAGGCCAACTGGAGCCAGCCCCACATGCGTTACCTGCGCGAACTGGTCCTGCCTCACCCCGCCATGAAGGCTATCCTCGAGGAATACCTCCAGGGCATTAATGCGGCCCACGAACGCGTCCAACGCCTCGAAGACTCCATGCTCAACTTGCTGGAAACCTGGCGCCTTAAACCCGCTGTCCTCGCCCTCATGGCCTTCCGTGGCTTCCAGCTCGTCGCCGCCATGATCACCGTCAGCGAACTGGGCGACATCCACCGCTTCGCCCACCCGCGCCAGCTCATGACCTACCTCGGCCTGGTCAGCACCGAGGACTCCAGCGGCCCCCGCCAGCGGCTGGGCAAAATCTCCCGCTGTGGCAACGGCCACCAACGCTGGATCTTAACCGAATGCGCCGAACACTACCTCCTGCCTCCCAAAGTCAGCAAGGAACTCTCCCGCCGCCAGGTAGGTCAGCCCCCCGAAGTCTGCGCCTTGAGCTGGAAAGCCCAAAACCGTCTCCACCTGCGCTTCAACCGCCTGCTGGCCCGCCGCCTGCCCCGCAACAAAGCCAAGGTCGCCGTCGCCCGCGAACTCTGCGGCTTCGTCTGGGCCTTGCTCCGCACCCAATCTTGCTACACCCAGCCCCCCACCCCCACCAGCCGCCCAGCCCGCCGACAGATAACAGCGACTTCGTCGAGGAGGGAACGATGAGTTTTTCGCTTGGAACCGTGTTTGCAGGAGCAAGACCAAAAACCCGATCCCGCACGGGCGGGACCGGGGCTTGCGTGACCTGCAAACAACGGACGCACTGGGTGCTCAGGTTGCACTCCTGCAGAGCCCTATCCCCCCAGCCGTAGCCAACTTGTAACAACCCCAACCCGGAGGTGCGAATCCAATAATAGCAATGCTCACATCATCCTGAGAGCCGCCAAGTGGTGAAGCGGTCGGTACGGTGGCCAACCCTCGTGCGCGTTATGGGACGCCTCCCCGGAGGACGACTCCCGACCCTAGAGTGAGGATACGGCCGCGGTGAATCAAAAAAATGCGAACCGGCCTGAGGCGCATGCCCCGGGCAACTCGCGAATATCAGCCTACCAACCGCCGGGTAACTAAACATCACCCCCACCACCGCTTCACCTCCTGACCGCTTTCAGTCGAAGCCATTTCGATGCACCTGTCGAAAATTAACTGCTTCTGCCCGTTGACAAATAGTCAGCCATATCAGAATCCCTTACTTGCATATCAATGTCCAAAGATCTTGGAGAGTAACCAAAGGCCGCCAAGTGCCATCAGACCGGCAATGAGAAGCTGAAACAGACAACCACCTGCGAACATGGCTCCGCCTGCGGCAGCACCGGCGGCTTCGGCTGCCCGGTCTTTTGGGCTGGATTTGTTGGAAGAAATAAACGCGCCGAGGCCGAAAAGCCCCGCGATTACAGCGACAATGGTGATGATCGTTCCCATAGTATTTGGTGGTGGAGACTTCTAACGCCAGAACTGATCGATGCGGGCGGCCCAAGGCATCCAACTTAGCAACTGACGTGGCCCACCCGCGTTCGCTCCAGTGGCCTTCTTCGGCGACGTGTGCCTCATTTGCAATTCTTCGCGTGTGCCTCTCTCAACTCTTCAACGGTCTTTCGGTCGCCAAATGCCGTCGCGACGGCGAGCCGTGAAACAAGGGCAAATCGACGAGCGGTGGCATCACTGAGGAGCAACGTTTCTCTAAGAGGAGCATCATTGCCGGTGACGTGAGTAGCGATGTCGGAATAGAACAAGAAAATCTCGTTGCCCTTCTGGCTATCATCCTCTCGAGGACAATATCGACGAATGCACTCGTTACGTTCGATGACTGAGCCATAACGGCAAGCGTTCGAGTAAAGCGTGCTCACGAATGAGTTGCCGTCTTCAGGGCGAACGTATTCTCGCGCAGCGATAACCTCCCGAACGAAATGAAGCTGATAAACTGTAATCGCCAACTCGATGCGCGGGGTCATAGTGCGGTTCTTGATGGTCACGTCTGGTAACATGCTCAAAATCTCGACACACGCATTGAAGAACACCAGGCGCTCCTCGGCCAGACGTGCGTGAATGGTGTCAATGATTTCCTCCCATTTCTCGCGTGGTGCGTTTTGAAAACTGCCTCCGAACAGGGAGTCAATAAGGCTCATAGTATCTCAGTGAAAATCGCCCGGGTCTCCAGCGTGTTGCATCATCTCAATCGTCCAGGCAAGTAACAGACACAGCCCACTCTTCTCGACATGAATGTCGTGATTGCCATTCAGGCCCAGAAACCAGTGATTGATAGCGGCCTCATCGTCCGGCGAGAGAAGCGAGAGGTCGAGCAGGCGATGTGTCGGCAGGCTATCGCGCACAAACTGAATAACTCGCTCGGCGTCCGCGGCTTTCCGTACCGCCTCGATGGACAATTCGTAATTTCCGTTGTCGATTGCCTTGTTAATCATCCAAGCCAGCATAGCCAGCTTGCTCTTCCATACTGGGTGTAGAGGCTTCATGTGCTCGAAGTCGCCGAACAGTATTGTTGTGACAAGGACTGTGCACGGACTTGTGCGCGGTTGATTTGGCTAAGTCCGCCGGTTTTCATATGGGGATAGGAAAGCAGCGCGGCGAATTCCTAGCAAGGATTATCGCCCAAGCCGGGCCGCTCGTCACGGCGGGGAGCGCGGACATTTCTGTCCGCCAAACGAGTTTTGCGCCAGAGTTGATAAGAATTTGCTTTTGCGCCCTGCCTGGGCTTCATGCCTGCGCCCAGCGAGGTGCGGCCGCCTACGAGTCTATCGTTGACCGCTCTGGCCCTGGCGGTAGGCTTGAGCCTGAGGCTGCAGAGGCATGGCGGCTCCGGCGGCTGGCCAGCGTTGGGCTGGCGGCGGGGCGGCCCTCCCAGCCGATATGAGAAAGGTCATCACCGATGAAAGTCATTGATACCCCCCGCACCGGGAGACTTGGAACCACCGTCTTTTACGTTTCGCCATTCGGGCAATGCGCCCGTGCCCGCACCGTGCCTCGCGATCCCAAATCCGAACGGCAAAGCTGGATGCGGGCAGCCTTCGGGTCCGCCTCGCGCGGCTGGGGCCTGAAGCTGACCGAAGCCCAGCGCCTGCGCTGGGTCGCGGCCGCCCAAACCACTCCCAGCCAGCCGTCGCTCGGCCAGTATTCGCACCTGAGCGGCCAGCAATTGTGCGTCAAAATCAACAGCACCCTGCGCTGCATCGGCCAGGGGGCGGTGGACGAACCGCCCGCCCCTGTCGTGTTCAGCCCCAACCCCGTCACCCAACTGGACATCGTCAACGACCCGGAAGCCGGGGTGCGGCTGTGGCTGAGCGTCGGGACGGTGACTGAGGACATCATGGTCTTCGGCCAACCCCCGTGCAGCGCCGGCCGGATGAAGCGCCGGCGGGCCTATTACCTGGGCCTGTTGGGGCCGGTCACCAACGGCCAATGCGACATCATGGCGCTCTACAGCGCCCGGTTTGGCCAGCCCCGCCCCGGGCAGAAGGTGTTTATCGTCACCTGCCAACAGAAGAACGGCTGGAAGACCCAAGACAGCGTATTCAGCGCGATCGTGCCGTCCCCGTCCCCGTCCGGCAAGCAGCAAGTCCCTGCAAAGACGGTAGTTACAAAGCCGGCACAACCCGAAACGCCGAACTCGCAGACAGCCCCAGCCAAGGCCTCTTCTTCAGTGTCTCCTGCTGTGTACAAGGGGAACACACCGGATGCACCCCGGGAGCACAAGCTGCTGAAGCGTGAGCGGCCGGTGAGCATCCCTTGGGCACCCCTTGTACACGGCATTCGGATGGCTCTATGGCGGCTTGGGGTGCTTGGGACACCGAGCAGAGCCTGGTGAGGAGCCTTATGGGGTAAAGGCCGGCAGCTATCCTTGCGGAAACACTTTTGCGTACACCTCGCGGATGGCGCAGCGCCAGCCGGCGAGGGCTTGGCGAAAGGCATCGGGGGTGGGGAAGCCGCAGCGAACCGAGACGCGGTAGTAGGGAGCCGGATCGTCCGGCAGGACGGTTTCTCCTTCGTAGCTCCACCGCCGCAAGATGCCTTCAAGCCGCCGAAGCTGGCGGTAGTTCTCGATGAGCTTCTCCGCGTCTGGCAGCGCGCCGGCGGCGCGTCCGCGCTCCAAAGCGTGCAAGGTGTTGGCCTCCTGCCAGCCGTTCTCCAGGCACAGCGTCTGCGCAATGAACTCCGCGTCCATCAGGCCGCCCTTGCCGGTCTTGATGGCCAGATCATCTTTGCCCGCCGGGGTGCGTTCCTTCTCGATGCGCATCCGCATTTGATGAATCTTCTGCTTCCAGTCCGGCGCATAGGCCGCCAGCGGCAATGCCGGCTGGCGGAAGTCTGTCAGCGCCGCGGCCAGCGATTGGAAGCGCTCGCCCAGCTTGAGGTCTCCGGCCACCGCCTGCGTGCGCGTGAGCGATTGAATCTCCCAAAGCTGCGCGCGCTGCCGATAATACTCCTCGTAAGCGCTCAGCGTATTGACCAGCAGCCCCTTCTCACCATCGGGCCGCAGGCGGGCGTCGGTGCGGAACGCTACGCCTTGCTCGGTCCGCGCCGAGACCAACTCGATCATCTCCAGCGCGAGCCGGCCCAGTGCGGGCGGGTCCTTGGTCTTCGAGTCGGCGACGAACACAACGTCCAGGTCCGAACCGTAATCAATCTCCGCGCCGCCGAGCTTGCCGAGCCCGATAATTACAAAAGGGGGCGCTGTGAGCTGGTGTTTGCGCATGACGACCTCCAGCGCGTATTGCAGGCAAGCCTCGGCCAGGCTCGAGAGCTCGGTGAGATATTGCTCCGGGTCCGCCAGGCCCAGAATATCCCGCAGGCCGATGCGCATCAGTTCGGCGTGGTGATACCGGCGCAGCCACAACTGCTGGTCCTCGTCGCCCAGCCCGTGCCGCAGGTCCCGCAACGTCTCCCCCGCCGACTTGCGCTGGCGCAGGCGGCCGCTGATCACCAACTCGTCCACCAGGTCCGGGGTGCGAATAGCCAGCTCGGCCAGGAATTCCGAGCGGTCAAACAACAGCACCAGCAGCTCGAAGATCGAGGGGTTGCTGTGCCACAGCTCGAAGAGCGTGGCCCGCGCCCCGTAGGCGCTGATGAAGCTATCGAGCCGCGTCACCACGCGGTCCGGATCGGAAAGCGGCACCACCTTTGCCGGTGGGGACGTTTCACTGAAACGTCCGGGTTTGGGAGAGTGCGGACGTCTCGGAGCGGCGTCTTTGCCCAGTGGCTGCGGACACAGCGCGAAGAGCCGCTCCAATACCTGATGCGCCAGCTCGCTCGTGCGCGGCGACACGTGCACATAGCCCGGACCTTCGACAAACTCGCGCAGCACGCGGAACGCCTTGTCCGGGTCCTTGAATGCGTGTTCGGCCAGCAGCTTCTTCCATTCCGTCTCGGCGTCCTCGAACTGGCGCGGGAATGGTGACGGCGCCTCGGCTTCGTCCGCATCGGTCTTCAGCAGCCGGTCGAAGATCTGGCGCACATGCCGGGTGTGGTCCCGGCGCGCGGCGTCAAACTCCGGCAGCGTCGCGAAGCCCATCAGGCGCCCCAGGCGCTCCTGGGCCTGTGGGTTGGCCGGGATAGTATGCGTCTGGAGGTTCTCCTCCATTTGCAGGCGGTGTTCCACGTCGCGGAGGAAGTTGTAGGCTGACGCAAGCTGCTGTGACTCGTCCCTGGAGAGCAGCTCGTATTGGACCAGCTTGGTCAGGCACGTCAGCGTTTGGGCGCCTTGCAGGAACGGCTGCCGGCCGGCGTGCAGCGTTTGCTTCGCCTGCGCCACAAACTCGATCTCGCGAATGCCTCCGCGCCCCAGCTTTACGTTGCGGTCCAGCTCGTCCGCCTTGAGCACTTCATGCTCGATGCGGTCCTTCATGGCCACGACCTCTCGCAGCACGCTTTCGTTAATGGATCGCGGATAGCGGAACGGCTGCACCAGCTCCAGGAACTCCGCGGCCAGCGTCTTGTCGCCCGCCACGCCGCGCGCCTTGATCAGCATCATCCGCTCCCAGGTCTGGCCCCACTGCGCGTAGTAATTCTCGTAGCCGGCGAGCGACCGGGTGAGCGGCCCCGCGTCCCCTTCGGGGCGCAGGCGCAGATCAATCCGATACAGCGCGCCCTCGGGCGTCATCCGGCTCACTTCGGCGATGAAGGCCTCCGCCAGACGGTTGTAGAACTGGTGATTCGTCAGCACCGGGCGGGGTGTTTCGCTGCCGGCGGGCAACTGCTTGAACACACTCCCCTCCTCGCTGTAAACGAACAGCACGTCCACATCGGAGCTGTAGTTGAGCTCCTGCCCGCCGAGCTTGCCCATGCCCAGGACACAGCCGGCGGTCGGCTGCCAGCGCCCGCCGGCATCCTGGTGGCAGGGTTGGCCGTAACGCCCGGCAAGCTGCTGGCAGCAGACCTGCCAGACTGCATCCAGGCAGACATCCGCCACGTCGGAGATTTCCTGCATGATATCCGGGAGCTTGCCCACCCGCGCCAGGTCGCGCGCGGCGATGCGGAGCATCTCGCGCTGTTTGAACGCCCGCAGGCGTGCCAGCGCCGCGCCCAGGTCGGAAGCGGTCAGGAGCGGCTTCAGCCAGCGGTTGACTTCGGTGCGCAGGCCTTGCTTGCGGCGGGGAAACCTGAGGGCCCCCGCCTCCAGCTCACCCAGCCAATCCGGCCGCGCTACCAGCAGGTTGCTCAGCGCCAGGGACCCGCTGAACAGCGCTGCCAGCACGCGGGCTTGCTCCGCCGAATACGCCTGCACCTCCGCCACGGCCGGGGTGGCCGTCAGCAGGTCGTAGAAGTGCCTGGCCCGCTGCGGGTCCACGCAATTCTTGATGGCGTTCGTCCAGACGGGATTCATGGATTCCTGGATGCGTCCACGCATCACGCCACCTGTATCGTTTCCAGCACCACCTCGACCGTTGGGCGTTGCCCCGGTGGCCGGAGCGGCGTGAACAGTCCGCGCCAGAAGCCGAAGCCATAGAGGATATGCGTCAGCACAATCAGCGGCATTGCCGCCAGGCTTTGCCAGGCCTGGCCGGCCGCCGCGAGCGCGAGCCCCTGCGCCACGACGGCAAGCGCATAGCACCCCAGCGGCGCCAGCCAGAGTCTTCCGCCGAGCGTCAACGCCAGCAGAAACGGCAGCGCCAGCAGATACAGGCAAAACAGAGGCGGCACGAAGTTCAGTGCTGAGCCGAAAGTCGGGTGCAGGCGGAATTGCTCGGCCCGGCCGCGCCCATAAGTCATCAGCATCCGGGCGAACGACTTGAGGCTGGGCCGCGGCCGGCGGCGCACGAGCAGAGCCGGATCGTAAATCAGCTTCCCGCCGCGTTGCCGCAGCTCGTCCATGAGCGCATTCTCCTCGTTGGGATAGAGCGCCTCGTTGAACCCGCCCAGGTCCAGCAGGGCTTGACGGCGGGCGAGCAGGTTGCACAGGATGAGTTCCTTCTCGCCCGTCGCGCGCACCTGGCCCACGGCGGCATAGCGGGCGCGGCTGGGCCCGAACGCCAGCCAGCTCGCCAGCACGCGCGCGAAGACCTGTTCGAGCGGCGGCGCCTCGCGCGGGCAGACGTTCGGCCCGCCCACCATCTGCACCTTCGGGTTGCGGAAATGTTCCATCGCCCGCCGCAGGTTGCCGGGCTCGGGCGCCGAATCGTCGTCCAGGAAATAAATAACCTCCCCGTGCGCGGCCCGCAGCGCGGCGTTGCGCTGGACGGACGGCTGCCGCCCGCGCGCGACGATGATCTCCAGCCGGTCGGCGGGGTAATCCAGGGCGCGGCTGGCAACAACGGCGATGACCCCGGCTTGGGCGGGTCGGGCGGCAATGATTACCGTCACGCTCGGTACCGTCTCGTTCACCCGCGCAGGCTAGAGTCCGGGGCGGATAGTTCAAAGCGCAAAATAGTGCGCTAAATGGCTTTGACAAATTTGGGCAGACCCATACATTTCTCCTCGCCCCGGATGGGGTCGTAGCTCAGTTGGTAGAGCGCCTGAATGGCATTCAGGAGGTCAGGGGTTCGAACCCCCTCGGCTCCACCATCCTCATCGCCCAAGCTATCCTGGGCGTGTCGTTTGCGGACATCAATGGCGGTTTGAGGCGCTAGCCGATCGTAAACCGGCTGGTAGCCCAACACAATCTTAGGTAGAACCTTAGGCGCATGATTGACCTATTGTTGCGACACAGAATCGTGCTGAGTCCAGTCAACAAAGGGTTGCCTGAGACAAGGAGGCGCTCGGCTGGGCGAGCGTGGTTGCGTCCGGGCGCCTGCCTGGTGGCAACGGGGTTGATGCTGGGCTGCGCCGGCGCGGCGGTGCCGGAGTTCGAGACGCTGCCGCGCGCGCAAATGCGGTTTGCCGGGTTGGCAGGAGAGCGCGTGGACGCCAATGTGCAGAACTGGCTGCTGCGCGCGCCCCAAGCGAACCCGGGTTTGCTGGAGATGTTCCGGGTGCGCGATCGTCAGCCCGAGCCGCGGCTCGTGAAGTGGGCGGGAGAGTTTGCAGGAAAGTATCTGCTATCGGCGATTCCTGTGTTGGAGATGACGGACGATCCGCGCCTGTCTGGGCAGGTTTCGAACGTGGTGGCCGGCTTAATTGCCACCCAGGCCCCGGACGGCTACCTGGGGCCGTTCCCGAGACAGGACCGGTTGCTGAAGAACTGGGACCTTTGGGGTCATTACCACGCGATTGCCGCTCTGTTGTTGTGGCACGAGCGAACCGGAGACCAGCCGGCGCTGGCAGCCGCACGGAAAGCGGCGGACCTGGTGTGCGCCACTTACTTGAATACTGGCCGCCGGGTACTGGACGCAGGGGATCCCGAAATGAACATGTCGATCCTGACCGGCTTGGCAATGCTGTACCGGGAAACAGGGGATGATCGTTACCTGAAGATGGCGCGGGAGGTGGAAAAGGATTGGGAAAGCGCGGGCGACTACCTGAGAGCGGGGCTGGATGGGCGGGAGTTCTTTCAAGGTCCGCGGCCGCGATGGGAAAGTCTGCACGACTTGCAGGGCCTGTTCGAACTGTGGCGGATCACGGGTGAGCCCCAATATCGGGCGGCCTTCATGCACCACTGGCGAAGCATCCGACGCTGGGACCGGCGAAACAGCGGGGCGTTCAGTTCCGGGGAACAGGCCACCGGCAACGCATACGCGCCAACGGCGATTGAGACCTGTTGCACCGTGGCGTGGATAGCGCTGACGGTGGACTACCTGAAGCTGACGGGGGAACCGCAGGCGGCCGACGAGCTGGAACTGTCCACGTTGAACGGCGGCCTGGGGGCGCAGCATCCAAGCGGTAGCTGGTGGACCTACAGCACGCCCATGGATGGAGCCCGGGAAGCCAGCGCGCAGGCAATCGTGTTTCAGGCGCGGGCGGGGACGCCGGAGCTGAATTGCTGCTCGGCAAACGGGCCGCGGGTGTTGGCAGCGCTGAGGGATTGGGCGTTGATGTCTGGTCCGGGCGGGTTGGTGCTGAACAGTTACCTCCCAGGCACCTTCCAGGTGGCCTGCGATGGGCAGGAAATCGGTCTGGAACAGGAACGAGATTATCCGCGGAGCGCTTCACAGCGGGTGCTGATCACGAAGAGCGGGAAGCGGGAATGGACCTTACGGCTGCGGATCCCGGCATGGTCCGCCAACACGCGGGTGCAGGCCAATTTCAAAGGCGGTCCAACACAGGCCGTCGCCGGGTCGTACCTGGAGGTGCGGCGCCGGTGGAAAGCGGGTGACGCTATCACTTTGGAATTCGACTTTTCGCTCCGGACGGTATCGGGCGCCAGCGAGGCAATGGGCAAAATATCGCTCTACTGTGGACCCGTGTTGCTGGCGTGGGACCAGGCAGAGGGGACGCTCGACGAGGATCAAGTCCCAGCGGTGGACCTGGCGCGGTTGCGGGAAGCCCGGATAGTTTCACCGGGAAGGCCTTGGACCGCGCTTGAACGTGGGCCGTGGCTGGTGGTGGAGGTGCCTGTGGAGGGTGGCAAAACACTGCGACTGGTGGACTTTGCGAGCGCGGGCGCATCCGGGACGCGCTACCGTTCGTGGCTGCCGGCCGTGGAGCCGCCCCCGCCACCTGCGCTCACGCAACGACCGCGCGATGGCGAGCGGATACGGGCCGGCGCGGTGCAGTTCCGGTGGCGGTGTCCGCAGCGGGGTGGCGGGCTGAGCTACCGGGTCGAGGTCGCAACAGACCCGCGTTTCGCTAACATCGTCTGCGCCACCAATAGCCCTCCGGGAGGCCGTGTTGTCCTGAACGTGCCGGTGCCGCAAGCCGGCGCCCAGCGCTGGTGGCGGGTGGTAACGATCGGCGCGAAGGGCGAGACGGTGCCGGATGTTCCGCCGGCCACCTTCACCCTGGCAGCGGACGCCCCGGCCTCGGTGATCTCGCCAGAGCCCAAGCCTGGTCCCTCCGGAGAACTGGTGCGGGACTCGCTCCGCAGCGGGGAACCGCTGAAATACGGCGAAGCGCTGTCAGTGAAATTCAGCGAACGGAGCGCGGAGGGAACACGGTTGAACGGCCGGGAGCAGATGCTCGTTTATTCGGTGCCGGAGTGGCCGGAAGGAGATGTCAGTGTGGCGGTGCGGGTGCGAGTTGAGGCGGTGCCCGCGAGAGGGGTCGGCCAGATCTTCAGCGCGTGGTGTGCTCACCGGGATGACCCGCTACGATTGTCGCTGGCCAATGGCAAGCTACATGCGCGGATGGAAGCCGGCGACATTTTTGCCACCCCGGGTACCACCCTGCCAACGGGACGCTGGTGTCATGTGGCGGCGGTCAAGCAAGGGAAGACGCTCACGTTGTATCTCGACGGCGAACCGGCCGGGAGTTGCGCTGTGCCCGCGGCGGCGAAAACTGCCGCGCAGGATTGCGCCGTTGGCGGCAATCCGCATTTCAGCGGCCGGGAAGGTCTCGCAGCGACCCTGGCTGATTTCGGGCTGTGGGAACGGGCATTATCGGCCGAGGAAGTGCGTGGGCTGGCAGCGCCCAGGTAGAGCGGAATTCCGTATCTTCCAAACTGGTCTGGTGGCTTTGCCACTACGATTGGCTGGCCAGCCGGAATGAAAGCTGTAGGCTGGCAGTGCATGCAAAATCAGTTCCGGAAGCTCTGCGTCGCGGCCCTCCTGCTGGCGGGAAATGGCGCAGCAGAGCAGACCCCTTTGTTCTCTGAAACAAGTGTGTTTGTTTCGGGCCAGGAAGGGTATAACACCTACCGCATTCCTTCGATTGTCAGGACGACGAACGGAGCGTTGCTGGCCTTTTGCGAAGGACGGAAGACATCGTCAGGTGACGCGGGGGATATCGACATTGTTCTGAGGCGTTCGACCAACAACGGCGCCAGCTGGTTGCCGAGGACGCTGGTGCAGGAGGAGGGGGGCACGGCGGCCATCACGATCGGCAATCCGACGGCCGTGGTGGACGAGACGACCGGCGCGATTCACCTGCTGTTTTGCCGGAACAACGATCGGGTTTTCCATACCGTCAGCACGGACGACGGGCTGACGTGGTCCACGCGAATTGAAATTACGGCCCAGGTCAAGCTAGCTGATTGGGGCTGGTATGCCACCGGCCCTGGACACGGCATTCAACTGAAGCGGGGAAGCCAGGCAGGGCGCCTGGTCGTGCCCTGTGATTACAGGACGACCAACGGAGTATACGGCAACCAGATTGTTTATTCCGATGATCACGGAGCAAGTTGGCAACTGGGGGCGATCATGGCTGGCGCAAACAACACCAACCCCAATGAGAACGAGGTGGTGGAGCTCGTGGCCCCGTCTCCTCTGGAAGGATCCAGGTTGTACTGCAATTCCCGGGACCAGAACGGGACCGCCAGCGGGACTCGTGCGGAAGCCTGGTCGGCCGACGGCGGGTCGAGCTATGCCGCGCCGTTTACCAACAATACCGGCTTCGTCTGTCCCATGGTGCAGGGCAGCTTGCTGCGTTTGCGTGCCACGGATGAAGGGGCTGCTGCGAACCGCATTCTGTTCTCCTGTCCAAACAACTCCAGCGCGCGGGTGAACCTTTCGGTCTGGTCGTCCACGGACGAGGCTGCCTCGTGGGAGGGGCCCAAGTCGGTGTATTCCGGCCCATCGGCCTATTCAGACCTGGTGCGCGACGCGGCCGGCGGCATTGGACTGCTCTGTGAGAAGGGCGTGTCAGGGGCCTACGAGACCATTGCCTATTACAGTTTCAACGAAGCCTGGCTGGATGCGCCTCCTCCCCCCGCGGAACAGCCAGCGCCGGCTTTCTGGACCTTTGAAGAGCAAGCGGCGGGGCTGTCTTGCAGCACTAATGTAGGTGCGATTTTGGACGTCGCCCCGGCCGGCTACAGCAACAACATCACGGCCCAGGCGGCGTTTCTCTACACCGCCGGCCCGACGAATTTTGGGTCAGGCACGGCGTTGCAATTCGACGGGACGGGGGGGCTGCAGATGAGTGATTTGGCCACCTCGAACCATTTTGATTTCAGCGCCACAAACTCGTTCACTATCGAAGCAGTGTTCCGGGTTCCGCTCGGCTCAACCCAGGTGGGGGCGCTTGTGGCGAAGGATTATGGCACCAAGCTGCCATCCTGGTGGCTGCGGGTGGATAGCGGGAAGGTTCGGTTCCTGGTAGCAGACACCCGGATCGAGCCAAACATCAGCACCACGAACCTGGTTAATGACGGTAACTGGCACCACGTCGCGGCGGTGCGCGATGCCACAAACCCAACCAACAAGGTGCTGCGGCTTTACCTGGACAGAACGCTGAGCAACAGCGGCGCGGACGGTACCACCGAGAGCCAGGCCAACGCTCAGCCATTGAACATCGGCCGGTTCGGCGCTTCGTCCACCCGGAACCTTACGGGGGAGATTGATATGGTGCGCATCACCCCACGCGTGCTTGCGCCTTCTGAGTTCCTTGGCAAATACACGCAATTCGACGCGGATGGTGACCTGATCCCGGACGGTTTTGAACGAACCGAGGCGGGCGCGCTGTCGGTCCTGGGAGGGGGCGACGCCGACCATGACGGGTGGACGGACCTGCTGGAGTATGCGCTTGGCTCGGAGCCGCTCGGGGAGTTCTCCACGCCCAAGTGCGGCGTGGTCCCGGACGCCACGTCCGTGGTGGTAAGCACACGGCAGCGGGCCCTCGCGCCCTGGCTTGGACTGCGGTTGGAAAGTTCGGAAAGCCTTGCGGAGTGGGCCGCGGCAGGCGGAACCTCCGAACTCACTTCACTGGAGGATGGCCTCTATATGCGCACCCAGGCGGTGCCATATCCTGCCGGCGCACCAGCCAGCCTTTTCTTCCGATTCTGCCTGTATCAGGAACCGTGACGAGAAGATAACAACCAACGGGATGGCGCGCGGCTTTCCAACCATGAGAGACCCACTGTCGCTTGCCTGATACTTTCAATAAGGGACCATCAAGGCAGTCTGTAACTATGTTCAAACTCAACAACTCTTGGCTCCTGTTGCTCCTGCAAGGATTGCTGGCGACTCGGGTCGTGGCCGACGACACCCTTGTCCGTTCGATTACCCTCGATACGCCATTGAAGGCGCCGCGGGATGGAACGGATTGGATGCAAGCTCGGGCAGCAGTTTTGCCCGGCACGTCGGCGGTGCCTGCGGTAGTCATTACCCTCCAAAAGCTGGACCAGGCGGGCACTCACATGTACCACGGTCTGGCGGCCCTGTGGAGCGACGATCTGGGCAAGACCTGGCAGGGACCCGAACTGCTGCCGTCGTTGGACCGCCACGTGCACACCAACAACCTGCTGGAAGTGCCGGTGGACATGACGCCGCAGCTGCACAATCGGGCGGGAAAGGTATTAGTAACCGGCGCGACCTTCTGGTTGGACCCTGTGAAGCGCCGGAATGTTGGCAGTGTCAGCCACACGGCTTACGCGGTGTGTGATCCCAAGAGCCGCCAATGGAGCTCTTGGCAGCAGCTGGCCGTGCCGCCGGGGCCGAAGTTCCATTTTGCGCGGGCCGGCTGCACCCAGCGAGTAGATTTGCCCAATGGTGACGTTTTGCTTCCGATCTATTTCCGAGCGCCTGGTGGCGAATACGGTTACTCCACCGTCGTAAGGTGTTCGTTTGACGGCACCACCCTGCGTTATGTCGAGCACGGCACCGAACTGACCGTCACCAACGTTAGTCCCAAGTCCCGCAAGGGCGCGGGCGAGCCGTCGTTGACACGATTTGGCGGCAAGTTCTACCTGACCCTCCGCAACGATGAGCGCGGCTATGTGGCGATCAGCAAAGACGGGTTACACTTTGGCCAGCCCAAGCCATGGCGCTTCGATGACGGGTCGGAACTGGGAAGCTACAACACACAACAGCACTGGGTAACGCACTCGGAGGGGCTGTACCTGGCCTACACCCGGCGCGGGGCAAACAATGATAATGTCTTTCGGCATCGCGCGCCGTTGTTCCTCGCGCGAGTGGACCCTGAGCGGTTGGTGGTCGAACGCAAGACCGAACGCATCTTGCTGCCCAACCTGGGGCAACCCTTTGGCAATTTCGGAGTGTGCAACGTGACGCCGGAAGAGACCTGGGTGGTTGATTGCCTGCGGTTTGCGCCTGCCGGCCAGCCCAGCCTGTATATCGCGAGGGTTCATTGGTCCGCCCCTAACCGCCTGGCCAAGGACTGAAACGGGCAGGGCGGCAGCCCTCACTGCGACAGAACCTCCCGCAGCTCGCGTCCGTTCAAGAGCCAGCTCAGGTTGAACACGGCCACATAGACCCCTTCGTAGCAGTGTTTCTCGCCGCCTTCGTAGTGCAGGAAAATCTTTCCCTCGCTCGGGGTTCCGGTTCGACCGGCGCCAAGGTTGGAGTAGGCGCTGGGGCCGGGGTGAACCAGTCGCTTCACCGGCCAAGTCTTGCCTCCATCAAAGCTCGCCCAGACAGTGACGCGTTCACGTCCAACGTTGGTCGAGCCACCAACCCGCTTCGGCATCTTGCCGCCATCCGCATCAAGGTTGCTGTAGAGCAGAACGTCGGTGCCGTTTATGGGCAGGCGAATCAGTCCGCCCATGCAGCCGTACGAAGTGCCGCGTGCGCCGTCGGGCAGCGTCGGGTCCTGGTAGGCCTCGATCCAGAGGGCCCCGCCGTCGTAGCTCCAGCCGAAGAAGCGGTTCCCGACGCTCATGTGCTCGCGCGAGCTGTAGAGAATGCGGCCGTCGGACAGCTCCGCCAATGCAGCTTCGCCGGAGCCAAGGATCGGGAACGGCGCGCTTACCTGCCAGGTTGCGCCACCGTCATCACTGAACATCGCGGCGTTGTAATGGTAGGGGCGCCATTCGACATCGTTGGAATTCTTCGGCCCAAAGATCCGGCCGGGCATGAGCAGCCGGCCTTTGTGTTTGCCGAATTGCAGCGTGATCCCCGGCTGGAAGGCGCCGACGTTCAACGGCACCCCATCGGGAGAGCCGTGCCCGAATCCGTTCGGAAGAATCTTGATGGTTTCTCGTGTCCAGGTGCTACCGTTGTCGCGGCTTTTCCACAGGTAACCTTTGTCGGCGTGGACTAGAAGCACCTCTCCGTTGGCTTCGTTGACGAGGGCGCAACCGTCGGGATCAGGGCCAATCTCCCGCGGCGGGCTCCAGGTCACCCCGCCGTTTGTGCTCTCCCGCAGTTGTTTGCCATGGAATGCAAGGACATTACCGGCCCGCGTCGTGATGATATCGCGCGCTCCGCGACCAGTGAAGAGTTGTTGGATATTGAGCGAGGGTTCCCCGAGAAACACCTTGCCTGAGGTCGTGATGGCATTTTCGGCGTTTGCCGGTTTCAGTTCTGCCGCCGGGAGTACGCCTGCCAGGAGGACCAAAGATGTGAGAGTGCAAAGAGGTTTCATTGAGTGCTCCTGAGGATGCTATCTGCCCTTGTCCTTGCCATCGCTCAGCCACTCCAAATTGAAACGGGCTAGCGTAAGAAATCCGTAGGGCGAGGTCGGTTCTCGATTCGGATTGACGGCCTCATAAAAGCAAAGGATGGAGCCATCCGGCAGGACGGCGAGATCGCTGTAGGCCGAAGGGCCAGGTTCAAGCGTCTTGCACACTGGCCAGCTCTCCCCTTCGTCATAGCTCATCCAGAGGGAGAGGTTCTTCCGTTCGGCAGAACCATCCCGTGGGTTGGGGAGAGAAAAGAGGATGCGATTGCGGTCTGAGGCCGGAGTCAGCGAGTGGCGCACGAAACCAGCCATGCATCCGATCCCGATGATTTCCTTGGCGATTCGCGGCGTGGACCATTTGGTCGCGCCATCGTCACTGACCGCAAAGACCCTGTGGTTGTCCTTCGTCCCTGCCCGCACGGATAGCATGACACGTCCATCTGCCAATTGGACAAATTCAGTTTCGTTCGAAGCGGAGACGATGTTCTTGTCGGTCACTGCGAGGTCACCGGCGTGCCACGACTTGCCGTGGTCGTCGCTGTAGATGGAACCGTTGAGATTGGGCGAGTGATTGCCACCTCCCTGTCCCAGCGAGATCCAGACAGGTGCAAGGAGCCGCCCGTTCTGCAACTGGATGCCGTGCCCGGGCCCGGTGGCCACGGTGTGGAAGTCAAATCTTGGCCGAAAGGCCTCAAATACCTGGGTGATCTCGACAGGCCGAGACCAAGTAAGCCCATCATCCTTGCTGTACTGGTAAAAACACCTCATGTATTCGAGGCAGAACAGGAAATGCACGGTGCCGTCGCGGTCGGCAATTGCAATCGGGTTGTTGTAGGTGAATTCGTTAGTCCTGGCGTTGGGGCGCACCGGATTCTTGGGCTTCGGTCCGGGCACGTCGGCGATCTTGCAGGCCGGCTCCCAGGTGCGGCCCTGATCAGTGCTGCGCCGCATCAGGACGTCCATCTCCGCCCAGTCACTGCGACTGCGCCGGGCCTCGCAGTAGGCTAGAACCGTTCCCTTTGTGGTAACAACCACGCCGGGGATGCGGAAAAGGCCGTAGCCTCCCGTCCACGATTCGAAGAGATTGGTTCTTTCCAGGAATGGATCGGCGAGGGCAGACCCGCTGGCAAGGGCAAGGATGCAGGCGAGAATTCTTGTCATGTATGTTTCACCGGGAGAGCAGCCATTCTCATGGCGAGATCAGCCGGTAGAAGACATTGGTTTGGGAGGTGCTGGGGCTGATGGTCAGCCCGACCAAATTCGACGAGCCGGGAACATCATACCAACCCGCGGAGTTTGCCAGGCTTGAGGTGTTCGACTGGGCGATCCAGCCCAGGTGCGTCACAGGCCAGGTCAGCGACAATGCTCCATTCGATACGGTGAGACTTAGATTGGTGGGGTAGTTCGCCGTGGTGGCCAGCACGGTAAGCCGGCCGAGGCTAGGGGTGAAAGCCCAGGCTACACCGGGAGCGTCAGGACTGGTGATGGTGGTGAAGTTCCCGGTGGCCGTTGGCACCACCCCGAAGATTTGGAAGGTCTGCCCGCTGGTGAGTGTTCCCGGACCGGCGAGGTTGGTCAGTACCAGGGTTCCGGCATAGTTCACACCCGTCAACCCCAAAACCCGGGCACTCAGACCGTTGGTGGCGTTGATTTCGAGTCTGGTGAAACTGCCAGGAGCCAGGGTGAGGCTGTTGGCGATAGTGAGGGTGCCGGGCGATGGGCCAGGCACCAGGGTGCCCTCGGCTTCGATGGTGACCTGGCTTCCGAGGAAACCTATTCCCGCGAGAGTTGTTCCTGCCCTTGCCACAACGGTGCTGTTGCTGATAGCACCACTTACGATCAACGTGCCGTTGCTGACAGTTGTTAGGCCGCTGTAGGAGTTGGCCCCCGAGAGGGTCAAGGTGCCGCTGCCGGCCTTGGTCAACCCGAGCACGCGTCCGGAGGTGGCGTCCAGGATGGAGCCGGAGAACAGAGCGTCGCTGTTGTTATTCACTTGGAGCGTGCGAACTCCTGCGCCCTGGCTGTAGGCGGGATCGATGCGGCCCGATCCGCCAATGCTGCCGATCATGGCGGTGCCCCCTATGAAACCAGCGCCAAGGCTTAGGATCCCGTTCGTCCCCAGGTTCACGCTCGGCGCGCCGTTAACGGATGCCGCGCCTTCGAGGGCGATCTTGCCCTGCTGGATGTCCAGCGTGCCGGAAAAGGAGTTGGTGCCGGTCAAACCAACCTCGCCGGTGCTGGTTTTGACCAGGGCACCGGTTCCGACGATGTTGTTGGAAAAGGAGCCCAGGCTGTTCGTGCGGTTAACCTGGAGCGCACCGTTTGGGCCAATCGCGATGGTGCCGGACGGGGCCAGGCTCCCAGACCCACCGCCTTCACCAAGCTGCAGGATGCCCGCGTATATGGTGGTAGGGCCGGCGTAGGTATTGCTGGCGGTGAGCGTCAGCATGCCGTCGCCGCTCTTGGCCAGGCCCCCATTGCTTACCACTCCGGAAATAGTCACCGGGCTGTTAACCGTAACCAGGCGCGTGGCGCCGTCGAGGTCGAACGATCCGGAGAGAGTTAGCAGGCCAGTCCCATAACCAGAGACGCCCCCGAATGCAAAATTCCCCCCCAGGGTAACGTTGTTATAGATGGGGCGGCTGGCGCTCGTGCTGTTGGCAATGGTGCCCCCGTTAAGATACATCGGACCACTGCCGGATGCGGCGCCAAACCCGCCTGTGTTGCCACCGGTGATGACAACTCCCGCGTTGATCACCGTGCTCCCGGTGTAGAGATTGCTCTGCCTTAAGAACAGGCGACCACTGCCGTTCTTGGTTATACCTCCCGAGCCTGAGATCGGCCGGTCAAATCTCACTTCGCCGCTGCCGCTGTGATTAACGACCAGATTGTCGGCCAGGACGATTGATCCGAATCCGGACGCTCCACCCACACCAACGACAAAATTGCCGGCTGCCCCGGTGGCGACGACGTTTGTGGCGCTGCGCCCGGCCCCATCAAGAGTCAGAACACAGTTTGCCGTCGGGGCATTGGCATTGTCGGCCAGGTAAATGCTAGCGTCGGCATCCGCGTCGGCGTTGAAGATGATGGAGCGAACGGTGCAATTGCTTCCGATCGCGTTGGTCAAATTGCCGGCGCCAACGGCATAGAACACCACGTCCAACCCGCTGCTGAATGTTGGAGTTGCATTTGAGGCCCAATTGGCCGCCAGTTGCCAGGACCCGTTGGTGGGGCTGGCTCCGCCGCTCCAGATTACGGTTTGGCCTGCCGGCAGGAGTTGGCTGAGGGAGAACTTTTCGAACGTGATCTTTCCGTAGCTGTCGCGCTCGTAGAACAGGCCGATTTCGTTGGTGCCAATGGGTGACAGGCAGGAGTAGGCCGAAGAGCTGGAATAGACCTCGTGGCTGATTGGCCAGGTGACGCCGTCGTCCAGGCTGAACTTGATCGTCATGTGATCCCGCGTTGTGGATGAGGGATTGGAAAACGCCAGCACCCGCCCGTTCAGACCGGCGGGGAAATTTACAGCAATAGTGCTACCCATGCACACCGGGCAGGTCAGATCCTCTCGCACTTCCAGCGCGCCCCAGGACTCGCCTTGATCTTCGCTGCGACAGAAGACCCGGGCCTTATAATTCGCATTGTTGCCGCTTGCTCGGTCGTTCCGCAGAAGCACGGCGTCAGCAATCTCAACCTCCTGTGATTCGCTCGACCCGCTGGGAAGCCAGGTGCTTTGGCTCCAGGTTACTCCGTGGTCATCGCTCTGGATGTTGCGTCGATTCGCCGGAATGATGAGCCGACTGGAACGAGGCCCGCTCACCATCTGAAGCCCGCGCCCGGGACCGGTTGCGTCCCATCGGGTGGTGGCTGGCTGAACCTCGGCGAAGCGGTTGACTGGCGTGGACCAGGTCGCGCCGTCGTCGTCGCTGAAACAGGAATAGATCTTGCGCACGTCGAGGCTAGTGCCGTCTCCGATCTCCGTCTGTGTGTCCCCTCCATTGTTCCAAGTCAGGAAAAGCCAGATGCGGCCGTTGGTGCGATCCTGCACGACCGTCGGGTTGCCACAGGTGTTCGTCCCGTCGCTCCAAATAACCTGCTGCGCGGTCCAGGTCAGTCCGCCATCATAGCTCCTTCGCAGGACCGTGTCGATGTTACCGGTGTCGCTTGATGAGTTCTTGCGGCCCTCGCAAAAGGCCAGCAGCGTGCCATTGGTCGTTTCATACAGGGCGGGAATGCGGTAGGTGTTGTAGCCTCCTAGCCCGCTGATAAACAAGTTGGTCGAGGCCGAGGTGGAATTCGCAGACTGAAGAATGAAACCTGCGGCTAACGCGCCGAGGGCCGCGCAAACACGCAGGCGCGACCGGCGTTTCCTTGTAAGGACAGGTGCACCCACCCTGGCGGTTATTGGCTCGGCAGCATGACTTCGGGGGAGGCCGGCACTGCTGGGCTTGTCATAGGTGTTGTTTTGCAATCTCAATCTGTTCTAAGTTGAGCGGGGCAGGGCTGGCCAAGAATCCCGGCCAGCCCGCGTCCTCATAGTTACTAAACTTCGCCGCTTCGCTTAAGGATATCGCAGCCGATAGAATACGTTTGTCTGGCTTGCGCTGGGGGTGATAACCAGGCTTGTCGTGCTGGAAGAGCCGGGAATGTCGAACCAGCCATTTAAATTTACCACGCTTACGGCGTTGGACTGTGCGATCCAGCCCAGGTAACTTGCCGGCCAGCTCAGGTTGATGTTCCCCCCGCTGGCGGAGACCGTGATGTTGGTCGGGGTGGTCGGGTAGGACGGCGCACTGATGGTCAGGATGCCGGTGGTCGCGTTAAAGGTGCCCGTCGCACCTGTCGCCGGCAGGATAGTGATGTTCGTGATGCTGCCGCTCTTGGTGCCGGAAGCGCTGAACAACTGGAACGTCTCGCCGCCAGTTAAGGCATTTGCGCCGATATTGGTCACGGTAAGCGAGCCTGCGTAGGTAACATTGTTAACGCCTGCCACGAGGTCCTTGCTCAGGTCATCCTTGTTAACCTCGAATACGAGCGAACACCCGTTGCTGAGTGTGAGATTGTTGTTGATGGTCAAAGTGCCAATGGAGTCGCCAGGAATGAGGCTTGCGCCGGAGGCAACAGTCACCGGGCCGGCAAATGATCCCGTGCCGCCCAACGCGCCTTCGCTCACCAGCGTTGTGCCGAGATATGTATTTACACCGTCCAACCGCAAAGTGCCGGTGCCCAGCTTGCGCAGCCCGCCGCTGGTCGCGTTAGCGGCGAGGTTCGCCGTCCCGCCGTCGCCGTTGCCGCCGCCGCCATTTAAACTGACATACGCGTAGGTATAATTCACGCCAGGACTGGTGACGAGGATGCCGGTGAGGTTACCGCTGGAATTAATCTGCGCAACCGCCGTGGCGCCCGTGCCGTCGCCGCTGATGATCACCACCGGCGGCGACAGGAAGCCGGAGCCGCTGAAGCCGGTGATGGAAGTCACGCCGCTGCCCGTAGGGGCCAGCAGCCCCTGGCCAATCGTGATGCTGTTGCCTTGCGAATCAATCGTGGCCCCACCGCCAAAGATATAGCCTGCGGTCCAGCCGGACCAGTAGTTTGTCGAACTGCCACTGGCCCTCAACGTGCCGCCGTTGAAGTTGACGTAGCCGATGCTCAAGGCGTTCGAATTGCCCCACGGTAAGCCGACACGGCTGATGAGCGTGCCGCCGGTTAGAATGTTTACCATGCCGACCATCTGGTAGGTGCGGGTGCCGGCGCGGTCGAAATACAGACCGTAGGAGTCCTCGATTTCCAGGGTGCCGGAGCCGCGAATGGTGACTTGGGCATTGCCCCCATCGGCGCGCGTGCCGAGGTAGAAGGGCTGAGACGCATCTGTAGGACGAAAATGCAAGCCACCCGAGAGGTCATACACCCCCAGCCCACCGTCACGGGCGATGGTTACGTAGTTTACGGAAACCATCGTCCCACCCGACTGGCTGATAAGGCCCACCGCACCGTTATTATCCAGCCGGGTATCACCACCGAAGTAAGCAAACCCACCGGACATTAGATAGGCCGCTGAAGAGGACGCTCCGTTGCCCAGCGCCAGGGTCCCCGATTCGACAAAGGTGCCGCCACTTTGCTTGATCACGCCGACAGCGTCAGCACCGACTCCGATGTTGTTTGCGGCCGTATTTGTGACATTCGCGCTGACAATCTCCACCACTCCGGTCTGGCTAAGGGTGGGCGCTATGCTGAACGCGCCGTTAAACGTGCCGTTAGCGAGCACGACCTTTCCGCCGAAGACGGTGGTCACGCCGGAAAGTGCCGTGGCCGGATTGTCAAAGGCCAGCGTTCCCGTCCCCCACTTGGTGATTCCACCGTTGGAGGCCGCGCCGGTCAGAGCGAGTTGATTGTTCACCGTCAACGCCGGCGAGGTGCCGCCAAGATTGAGCGGACCTGACAAGGTCAGGGCCCCGCTTGTGGCGTCAACACCAAAGGTCGAATCCGCTGAGATGCTGACCGCATTGGTTAGAGCACGGGGTGTCGCACTGTCCGGGGACAAGACCGAGCCGGCCAAGGTGATGGGGCCGGAGCCAAGGGCCGAATTATTCCCCACCAGAACCGTACCCGCGGCGAGCGTGCTGCCACCCGTGTAATCGTTGGCGGTGCTGAACGCCACGGGGGCATAGCCGCTGACATTCACGTAGCTCCCGCCGCTGATTCTGCCTGGACCGGAGAAGGCGTAGAAGGTGCCAGACGCTGTAAGGTTGACAGTGGTAGGCCGCAGCGTCGTGGTTAGGTTGATGTTCGTTATGGAGGGATCGGACAGGCTGTCATTAAACGTCACGATGTCGCCGTAAACATTGGTGGTGCCGTATTCGTTATAGCGCGCTGGTGACATTGAGGCGTCCAGCCAGTTGTAGCTGGTATTGATGTCCCAGTTTGCGTTGGTCCCGGTCCAGGTGAGGGTATTGACGGACGGGATGACTACATCAATCGAACCTTCAGTGGTATTATTGACCAACTGCGCCGCGGGGACACCGGAGGGCTTGGTGCCTATCTTGAAGGCGGCAAAGCCATTGCCGCCGATGCTGCCGGAGTACTTAATAACCTTGAACGTACCGGCAACGAAGCCCGATCCGGAGAGATTGATGACGATGTTCGTGCCGCGAGCGGTGAGTGCGGTACCTGTGTTAATGGAGACATCACTGAGGGCGGGTTGGATTGGATTTCCGCCCAGCGTGCCGTAGTCAAGCATGAGCGAGCTGTTGGAGTCCAGGGTCAGGGCGGGAGTCGCGAGCGTGCTGTAGCCGCCGGTCACATCGAGACTCAAGGACGCACCATTGCTAAGGGTCAGAGCGCTCGAGGACGGATAATTCGCGGCGGCGATCGCCAGCGTTCCAGCGCCGATCTGCGTGGGTCCCTGGTAGGTGCTGGCACCAGACAAGGTCAGGGTGCCGGAGCCGAGCTTGGTCAAACCGCCGGTTGTCGCGTTCGCACCGATGGCGGCCGTCCAACCGCTAGCCGTCCCGCCGCCCCCAACGAAGGTAACCGAGGCGGTGCTGTAGTTGATGCCGGGGTTGGTGATGAGGACGTTCGTAATGCTGCCGCTGGAGTCAATTTGAGCAACCGCCGTGGCCCCCGTGCCATCGCCACTGATGCTGACCACGGGCGGAGCAAGATAACCGGATCCGGTACCGCCGGTGATGGAGATCACACCATTGCCCGGGGGAACAAGGAGCGGTTGGCCAATAGCAATATTGTTGGCCTGCGAATCAATCGTCGCGCCGCCACTGTAAATGTAGCACGCTGTCCAGCCATTCGTCCAGAATGTGGTGGACGAACCGTTCGCCTTCAGCGTGCCGCCGTTGAAGTTGAAATATCCGAAGGTGATGACGCCCCCATTCCAAGCGATTCCCACCCGGCTGATAAGGGTGCCGCCGGTTAGGAGGTTCGCCACGCCGGAGCCGTAACTGTCGGTGCTACTGTTTGCGAACACCAAACCCACGTTATCTTCAATATCCAGCGTGCCGGTGCCCCGTATGGTGAGCTGCGAGAAACTGCCCACCGAGCGGTTCATGTAGAACTTATTAAGGGCGGTGGTGGGCCGGAAAAATGTGCCACCGGAGATATCGAGCACCCCCATTCCCTCGCGGCCGACGGTGACATAGTTACTGGAGGTCAAATAGCCTCCCGAGAGGTTGACGTAGGCTTGGTTCACGTAGCCCAGCCTGGAGGAACCATAGGCTATACCGAATTCACCGCTAAGAAGGGTATAGCCACCGGACATGAGGAAGGCGGCATAATTCGTTTTGCCGACGTTGGCCTGACCGAGGTTAAAGTTGCCAGCAGTTTTGACGAAATTACCGCCGCTCATCTTGACCACCGCGACGGCGTTGGTGCCGGTCCCTATATTGTCTGAGACCGAGTTGGTAAGACTGCCGTTCACGAAACTGACAACCGCCACCTGACCAGTACTGTTGGCCACGTTGAGCGCTTTTGCTCCAAGGTTGAACGAGCCGCCTTCGAGCACCAGTTCGCCGCCGCTCACTGTCACGGTGCCGGCAACTGTGTTTTCTCCCGACAGGGTTAGCTTGCCTGTGCCCGCCTTAATGAGGCCTGTGCCCGCACCGGCGAGAGGGGTGGTGATGGTGTCGGAATTGTTATTAACGGTGATGGTTCCGGTTGCCGGCAACGTCAGGGACGTGCCCCCGGAGAGAACGATTGCGCCGGACCCGGAAGCAAAGGTGATGTTGCTGGAACTCAATGGGCCGCTAAGCATGATCGTCCCGGCCCCAAGGCCGGTTGCGCCATTGCCAAAGTTGATAGGGTCAGATGTTGTAGTCGTGATGCTTCCGGGAACGGATGAGCCCGTGGCATCCATGGTCCAGCCGGGGATGGGGCCGGCAGTTGGCGCCGCCCAAATGCCTCCCGCCATGCCAAAGCCGGGATTGCTGGAGTCGTTGTCGTAATAGTAGGTGGTTGCCTTCGTTGATTGTGGTGCCAGCATGGCCGCGAGCACAACCAGCGCGACAACCAGCAGATGTTGAAGGCGAAGCGGGCAAGCTGGCAGATGTGCGAGCTTGACCGGATTGGGGGACTTTATGTTGGTATTCATACGATTTGTTGGATTGTTGTTCTGCCATTCGCTATTGGGACATTGGTTCTATTGAAGCTGTAGCGGCCTTTCGAAATCATTGCGGGACAACGCTGACACGGGCCGTCGCTGAATCCAGGGCAAAGCGCTTGCCCGGCGGGGCTGGCGGCAGCGACGCAAGGAAGCCTTCCTTCACCACTTGCTCAAGACTGGCCGGCTTCCGCTTGTGAATCTTTTGATAGGCGTCCACCGAGAGTTGCAAATCCCGGATGTAAGGCACCTCGTTTTCCACTGATGCTGGTGTGGCGTTCTGATTCGCCGGGTCGGCTGCAGAGTTGACAGCGATGGAAGCGTCTTTCTTCCGTGAGCAGCCTGCCATAAGCAGCCCCAAAGCCAGTACCCCCGCCAAGCAGACCAATTGATTACTTCGCATAAGTCGTCCTCGCGGCCAGCCAATCGTAGTCCCGATCACCGATTGCGTTGTATTTCCCCTCAAAGACTCCTGGCCCGGCCCAGCGTTTGATTTCCGCGTGTCCGTCTGCAAAGGAGAGACCGCCAGCCCGGTTGTGGTAGCTGGCCGGTGAATTGACCAACAGCTTGCTCGATTGATAGGCAGCACTGACATCCACCACCCCTTCGCAGTCATCAATGGTGCCAGGGCTTTCATCCCATAAGACCCATAGGCCGGTCGGCTTGATGATGGCGCTCGCCTTCGCAAAAAAGTAATGAGTGGACTCGTTTACCCTCGCCGAATAAGGTTTATCATTGCCTCTTCCTGCAAAGAAGATGTTCATGGACTGGCTGCGCACCCGCGGCTTGCCATTGCTGGTGGTCTGGTCTGCCGGGCATTTGAAAATGGCGGCCACTTTGACATAAGGTCCCAGCAGCGCGCCCGTGGTGAACGCCACGTTTGTTGCCTCCAGTGCATTTCGCAGGTCGCCGGCCGCCCAGGAATACTTCGGGTCGCTGGTTACCGCATTCGGCACCAACCGGTCGTTGTTGTCATCCGCATAAAACACCCAGCCTAGCTGCATCTGCTTCAGATTATTGAGACACCCGATTCCTTGCGCCTTGGTTTTGGCCTTGGCCAGAGCCGGCAGCAGCAGGGCTGCCAGGATCGCTATGATGGCGATCACCACCAGGAGCTCGATTAGAGTAAACCCATGCCGGCGGGTGTTTGCTCCAGGGGTTTCGTCCGCGAAGGTTTTTTGGCGGGGGTGAGGGGTGCCTGGCGCTGGTGGACGCTCAGAACCCACTACCCTGCGTGCGGCGGCTCGGACAAATAGCCGTATCGTTCTGGTCATAGCAGCAATTTGACTTTAGTGGCGCGAGCGGGCAATTGCTAACTACTGGTAAATACGTTTGGCCAGTTTGCAGTTGACCCCGGAGGAGGGCAGGAAACAGGATGGGGCAAATGATAGAGCTGCCCAAACGGCTTACGTTGGTGGCGCAAACCGCCGAAGTTCTGCGCAAGCATTTTGCATCCCGCCCAGCCGGAGAGAGACTGCCAGGGGAGAGGGATTTGTCACGGCAGATGGGAATCAGCCGGCCGACCCTCAGCGCCGCATTGGAATTGCTGGAGCGAGAAGGGATCCTGCGGACCCGTCCTTGCAGCGGTCGGGTGCTTAGCGAGCGAGTTTCGCGGAGCCTCCACGGCGTCACCGGTCATGACGTGGCCCTGCTCCTGCCGGTGGCGTTATCCGCTGTCGAGCCGCGGCTGCTGTTCTGGATTGACGAACTGCGTGAGGTCCTGGCCAGAGAGCAGCATCAGCTCGAAGTTCTGTGCCGTCCGGGGTTATACGCGGTGCGGCCGCAACGGCGCCTGGAAGAATTGACCACTCGGGCTCGCCCGTCAGCCTGGGTGCTGGTGCTTTCGACCCGTCCGATGCAGGAGTGGTTCGTGGCCCGAAAGCTCCCGGCGGTCATTGCCGGGTCTCCTTACGAAGGAATGCGGCTTCCCGCTGTGGATCGGGACCACGCGGCCGCCTGCCGCCATGCCATTGGGCGATTTGTCGCCCGGGGCCACCGCTGTGTGGCGCTGCTCGCTCCGCGGATCGCCGCCGCTGGCGACCTTAAGAGCGAAGCCGGTTTTGTCGCAGGTGGCATCGCCGCGGGCCCCGACGTGGAGACGATCGTGGCGCGGCACGATGGCACGGTAGAAGGAATCTGCACCAGCCTCGATCGCTTGCTGGCGAGGGAGCGGCGGCCAACGGCCTTTCTGGTCGCGCAGGCCCGGCATGCGCTGACTGCTTTGGGGTATTTGATCCAGCGGGGGCTGCGGTTTCCGGAGAATGCAGCGCTCATCTCCCGGGATCATGATTCTTTCCTGGATGATGTTGTCCCTTCGGTCGCCCGCTACCGGGTAGACCCGGAAGCTTTCGCTCAAAAACTCTCGCGGGTGGTGCTGGATTTAACCTCCGGCGGTAACCCGCCCCCGCGCCAGCAGTTGCTCATGCCCCGCTTCATCCCGGGCCGGACCTTGAGTTGATAGCAGCAGCTCGGGCCTGACAAGCCAAGCGCCGAACCGCTCAGGCTTGCTCCAAGTTCGATTTCGGGTTCACCAGCAACAGCAATAGCCCGGCGACGATCAGGCCGGCGGCACAGAACTGGAAGACTTTCTCCAGCCCCACATTGGCGTCCTTGAGCGCCCCCGCTACATAGGTCATAACCCCGCCAAGGACGCACGCGATGAAGTTCAGAATGCCGTAGCCCGTAGCGCGATAACGGCCGGGTGCAATCTGGCAAAGGATCGGCATATTGTTGGCGTCAGCAAAACCGCGCGCCAGCCCGAAAACAAGCAGGCCGGCAACCGCCGCGAAGAGCACGGTCGTTGAGGAAGACAGAAACAGGGCCGGCCCGGCAGCGCAGAACCCAATCAGCGGCACAAACACCCGGCCGCGCGGGTTGCTCCGACCCCAACGGTCGGCCCAGGCGCCGCCCGCCAAGACCCCGGCAAACGAAGCAATCTGGATATACGCAGTCGCGGACATGCCGGCTGCGCCCTGCCCAAGCTGGAACTGCTGGCCCATGTAGGTTGGCAGCCAGCCATAGACCGCCCAGTTGGCGATTGACACCAGTCCAAAATACCCAAAGAGGGCCCAAAAGGACCCTTGCCGGCTCAAGTAGGTCAAGGCCGATGCCAGCGTGACCTTTTCCGGAGGCGGTGCGCTGGCTTCATCCGATCCGGCTGCAGCAGTATCCCGCAAGGCCAGCACCAGTAACACGCCGTAGCCGACGCCGACGGCGCCAAAGAGGTTAAAAGCGCTTTGCCACTTGAAATGCTCAGCCAGCACGCCGCCCAATCCACCGAGAGCTGCCCCGGCGTAAAGACCACTCATGTGCAGGCCAGTGGCGAACGACCGGGTGGGGCCCCGGTGATAATCAGTGATGAGGGCCAATGCCGCAGGGATGTAGCACGCCTCGCTCACGCCCATGAGTGCTCGTGCTATCAGCAGTTGGTTGAAGGTGGTGGCGTGCCCGGTCAGCCACGTGACCACCGACCAGACAAACAGGCTGGCGATGATTACCCGGCTGCGGCTGTAGCGGTCTGCCAGGTAGCCCGCCGACGGGCTCAAGAGAGCGTAAACCCACAGAAATGCCGAAGTAAGCAGCCCGAACTGCGCGTCCGTCATTTCTATGCCGGCTTTGATCGAGTCCCGCATCGTGGTGATCATTAACCGGTCGAGGTAGTTCAGGCAGGCCACCGGCCAGAGCAGCGCCACCACCAGCCAGGGTCGCCAGTATGCCCCGGATTCTTCCTGGCTCGCAGTCGGCGACCCTGGTGCGGACGCTGGCTCGTTAGTAACCACTCCGCCTCTTTGCTTCATCGCGCTCCTACTTTGACGCAGGTGCGGGGCTGAGGTCATCCAGCATGAGGCGAGAGAGCACGATGGACTCGTAGGCGTTGGTCGCGCCGGCTTCGAACAGGCAGGCAATCTGTCCGTTGGACAGTGCCGCAAGGTCGGAATAGGCGCTGGGACCCGCGTGCAGGACCCGCGCAACGGGCCAGGTCCGGCCATCGTCGAAGCTTGCGCGCAGGGTAAGATTGGAGCGCGAGTTCTGACTGGCGGGATTGCTGAAGAGAATGACCCCCGGTTTGTCTTTCTCCGGCCAGCGCAAGCGCCGGATAGCCGCCTGGCAGATCGGCTCAATTAGCGTCTCGTCGAACCGTTGGTCTTTCCAGTGCAAGCCTCCATCCTCGCTGATAGCCACTTGCCGGTTTTTCCTGGCGCGATCATGGTTGCGCATATTGAGCATCAGCCGGCCCACGACCAACTCTGCAACTTCGCATTCATTGACCCCAGCGTTCGGGGTGGAATTACCCAGCTTCCAGGTTGCTCCGTGGTCGTCCGAGAAGATCACATGCGAATAGCCACGCTTCGTGCCAGCCTCGATGTGGTCACAGGGGATCACCAGGCGGTCTTGGTGCGGTCCGTTGGCGATCTGAATGCCGCCGCCCGGGCCGGTGGCATACCAGGTCCAATTGGTGAGCTTTGCGTCAGCGGTAATCTCGCGCGGTTTGGTCCAAGTGGCGCCGTCGTCGCTCGAACTCGTGACATAGACGCGACGGGTGTCTTTGCTGGTCTGGTCGACAATTTGATGCTCCTTATCCTCCCCGCGATTCCAGGTCATGAGGAGCCATAGGACTCCGGTGTTGCGGTCAAATACGGGGCTGGGATTGCCGCAGGTATTGTCGCCATCCGCCCAGATCAGGCGCGCGGCGTCCCAGGTTTGCCCGTTATCGGTGGAGCGCCTCGCGAGCAAATCAATCTTGCCCGCATCCCCGCGGGAGTGCTTTCGTCCCTCGGCAAACGCCAGCACCGTGCCTTGGGCGGTGACGGCGAGCGCCGGGATGCGCCAGGTGTGATACCCGTCCTGCCCCCGGGCAAAAAGCGTCTGGTTGGTTAATGTCCTCGTCGCCGCGAAGGCCGAATCGGCAAGCGCTGCGATCAACAAGCAAACCGCCAGCAGGCTGGCGCTGTGCACCATTGGGACTCGGTTGGTTTTCATCAGGCGGATAAACACGAATGGCTGTGCAGGTTACTTTGCGGGCATAAAGGACCAAACCTCGGGCGAGCGTACTCCCGGCTTGGCCTCGCCATTAGGCAGAACCCAGCGTTCCCGCCAAAAGGCCGTCGGCAGTACCGCGCGCGAGGCAGCTACCTCGCCCGCAACGATCCAGACATCTTTGCGCGCGTCATAGCTTAAGACAGATTTGGGAAAGCCGGGATGCTGTGAAATGGGCTGGAAGCCAACCAGCGACCCGTCGTCCCCACCGATGACGTAGAAGGTTGACCCGCTCACCGGCGCGGGCGTCGGCGCGGCCACCGCGGGTTTTGGAAGATCAGCGCGCCGTTGCCACCCCGACCCGGGACGGTAGCTCCAAGCGTCCCGAAGATAGATCCGGGTCGTCTTGCCGTTGTTCTGTTCCAGGGCGGCGCCGCCAACGACATAGAATGCCCCCTCGGTTGCTGCGGCTACCGGCAGAATCCGGGGCTTTCCCGGACACGGCTCCAGTTCGCGCCACTGCGCGGACGCGGCTTTCAGGTCAAGAGCGAAGAGCCGGTTGAGGCCTGCGCTTTCGCCGGGCTGTTCCGAGCCCCCGAAAACATAAATAGTCTGACCGAGCAGCGCGCCGGCGCCGTTGGCGAATGCCACCGGCAGGCTGGGCAGGCTTTTCGTCGTCAGCCGGTCGCCGGAAAGCGAGAGCAGGAAGACTTCCGCGTGGTGTTTCTCCGCATCGCTCCCGCCAATACACACCACACCGTCGTCAGTTGTGACCGACACCCCATAACCTAACGGGCCGGGCAGTTTGCCGACGACCTTCCATTGCCCATCGGGCTTCTCCAGAGCGAAGACGGTGTCATACCAGACCTTTTTCCCATTCTCCCACGGTTTCTTGCCGGGGAAGTTGGCCCCGCCCGCCACAATGAGATGGCCTCCTGCCACGCCGGCATAGCTCCCCGCGAATCCTTCGGGATCGGGAAGGTTGGGTAGTTTCGAGAACTGCAGGGAACCTGCGGAGGTGGCGGACAGCGTGCTCATAAGCAGAAAGAATAGAAGGCCCGTCGCAGAACGTTGCGCCGGCCGGGCCAGGCGGAAGCAACGGCCATTGAAGGAATCAGCGGCGCGCGGGAACGCTTTCATGCGCTCAGCGGC